>CAVXPR010000011.1:0-84728 GCA_963763585.1 uncultured Acidobacteriaceae bacterium
AGAGATGTGAGTGCTGACGTGGACCGTTGCCAGCTTCTCGGAGTAGAGCAACATGCGCGGCTCCGGCGCGCCGGTCAGCTCGGCAATGTATTCGGTGTGTCCGCTGAAGGCCTGGCCGGAAAGCGTGACAGCTTCTTTGTTGAGCGGCGCGGTGACCATGGCGTCGGCTTCGCCGCTCATGCAAAGCTCGACGGCGCGGCGAACGTAGGCGATGGCGGCGGCGCCGTACTCGGCACGAAGCTGGCCGAAGGCGATATCGTGATCGGCGGAGAGGGCGCCGGTTCCGACGAGAGTGCAGGGCAACGAGCCGGGGTCGATGCCGCTGACGCGACCGGCGGCATTGAGCGCTGCCATATCGCCGATGAGAACCCAGCGCGCGAGCGAGGCGACGCTTTGATCTTGGAGAGCTTTGAGGGCGATTTCGGCGCCGACACCGGCCGGGTCTCCGATGCTGATGGCGATGCGTGCGAGCCTGCTCATGCTCGGCCTCGCAACGCGGCGAGAATCTCATTGAATATCGTGGGCGAGCCGAAGCCGCCGGATTTGGTGACAACCGTGCATCCGTGCGCGTCGCCGCCCTGCACGACGCCCCATGGAATGCCCGGCGCGAACTGGCCCTGGAGAATAAAAGAGTGCGCATCGAGAGCCTGAACGGCAAGCTGCGCGGTTTCGCCGCCGGTGAGGATGAGGGCTTGAGGAGCGTAGGAGCGGAATGCCGAACGAATGCGCCCGGCGGCGCCGAATTGGAATTTGAGGCGGAGAATACGGACGCTGTCGGCGTGATCGGAATCGAGCTCCTCGAGTTGAAGCTTGGTGACAGGATGCGACGATCCAGCGACGAGCAGCGTGCGCTCTGCCTGCGGCACGAGTGCTTCCATTGGGCGCGCAGGAATGAGTCCGGCGAGTGCCTGCGCTAGTCCGGCTGAACCGGCATAGAGCAGGCCGGGCAGATCCTTTGCGGCTTTGGCCAGGGCATTCAGGTCGGCTTGAGTGGCGCTGTCGCAGATGAAAATGGTCTTGCTGGAATCGGAATCCACCGCGGGCGCGAGTTCGCGCGCGTGAGAGACCGGGAAGATGTGGCTACGAGCCATGATTGGAAAGAGGCTGTTGAGTTGAACGCGCGAGTGCTTGCCAGATGCGTCTTCGATCTCCAATACGCCGTCGCTCACGGTGCGGCCGGCTGCGGGAAATGCGGGGGCGAAAAGGATGGCACGAGTTCCGAGGACTCGGTGCGCGGCGAGTAACTCAGCGGCGATCGGGCCGCGACCCGCGGAGTCGACTTTCTTAAAGAAGAGCGAATTGGGATCGCCGGCGAGAGCTTCGCAGGCCTGGGTGACGGCGCGAGCCGCGTTGCGATTTGAAAGCGCGCGTGAGTTGGTGTTGAATGCCTGCACTGACTCCGGAGTGGAAAATTGAACGCTCGTGCCGAACCAGACGCGAACGGAGCGCCCGGCGTGGAGAAATGCCGCCGCGGCATCGCAGGCGCCGGTGAGATCGTCGGCGAGGATTACGATGCGGCCGGCGCCCGGGTCAGCGAATGAGGGTGGAACGAAGTCCGGGTCGCGGGCTTCGGTGGGCATGGGGACGGACCTCTCTTTATTTTCGAGAGTATACGATTATTTTGTGACGTGTGGGCGAGGCGGCCTGCGGGGAGCGTGGATGCTGGACAAATTGAGGCAAATTGGTGAAGGTGAATAGGATGGATCGCCGGACTTTTTGCATTTCCGCTGCTGCCGCTGTAGCCGCGAGCCGGGCAAACTCAGTCGCTGCGCTCGCCGCACCCGCGCAGGCGGTTCCGACTGCGCCTGGGGTTTCGACTACGCCTGCGGTTCCGCATATTGGACCGCTGATTACGTTGGGCGAGATTGAGGCGATTGATCGCGAGCGGATTCTGCGCGCGGCCGATGAATATTTAACTGCGCCGCCGATCACAATTACAGCGTCGTCTTCGCCGCGGAGCAAAGGCGGCAAGCACGACTATTTTTCCGAGGCGGATTACTGGTGGCCTGATCCGAAGAACCCTGGCGGCCCGTATATCGAGCGCGATGGATACTCCGATCCGACGAACTTCAACGATCATCGTCTGGCGCTGATCCGGTTGAGCCTGATTGTGCCGGCGCTTTCGGCGGCATGGCTCATCACTCAGGACAAGCGCTATTCAGAACACGCGGCAGCGCATTTGCGCGCGTGGTTTCTCACGCCTGAGACGCGCATGAATCCGTCGCTCGACTACGCGCAGGCGGTGTGGGGACATTCGCCCGGCCGGAGTTACGGCATTATCGACACGCTGCACCTGGTGGAAGTGACGCGCGCCGCGCGGCATCTTGAAGCGGCGCAGGCTATGACGACGGCCGAATTTGCCGGCGTGCGCGAATGGTTTACGGAGTATCTGTTGTGGATGCGCGCTTCGACAAATGGACAAGCTGAGGAAGCTGCCCAGAATAATCACGGAACATGTTGGACGGTGCAGGTGGCGGCGTTCGCGGCGTATATCGGCAACGAGAACGCGATGTCGCTGTGCCGTTCGCGATTCCGCGACCATCTGCTGCCTGATCAGATGGCGGCGGACGGTAGTTTTCCGCTGGAGCTGAAGCGCAGCAGGCCTTACAACTATTCCTTGTTTGACCTGGACATGCTGGCGATGGTGTGCGTTATGGCGTCGGCATCCGGCATGTCGCCGAGCGGCGCGACGAATAATCTGTGGCAGTTCACGCTGCCGAACGGCAACATTTACAAGAAGGCTGTCGACTTCATGTTTCCGTTTATCGAGGACAAGAGCAAGTGGCCGTATCCGCACGACGTTGAATATTTTGACGACCTGCCCAACCGGCAGCCGAGCCTGCTGTTCGCTGGCCTGGCGTATCGCGAGCCGAAATTTATTGCGCTGTGGCGCACGCTGCCGGCCGAGCCGAAGACTCCTGAGATCATTCGCAACTTTCCGATTCGGCAGCCGGTGTTGTGGCTGCGGGGGGTTTAGAAGCAGGGAACAAGCCACCCCAACGAGCACGGACCGCTCGCTGGGGACCCCGGCAGGGAACAAGGGACCAAGGGACCAAGAGAATAGCCAGTAGCCAGCAGCCAATAGTCAACAGCCAATAAAGCAAAGAGCCAAGAGCCAAGAGCCAGTAGCCAATAGCCAATAGCCAAGAGCAACGACCCGGATGTGCGCGGTTTTTGAGCGGAGACGGATCATGGAACGAGTATGCGCCGAGTGGGGTTAATTATCGGCAAATGGAAGATGCGGAGAATCAGGCGGTTAGAGATTTTGTCGCTTGACGCGGGACTGCTCAATGCCCGGTGCATTTTCTGCGATGTTCCGGGATAAGGCGAGGGTTGATGGCGGGAAGCGCGTTTAAGGGGAGTAATCGTGACTCTCGTTTGCAGCCGATTCTCAATCACCTCTTTCTCGGCCGTGTGATTGGGAATCCGGGAGCACCTTGGCATAACCTGCGCGAGGCGCGGAAGATGGTGTTAGACGTGCGCGACAAGGGCATTTGCCATCTTGGGCAGCGCGTGCGCACGTGGCATCTTCGACAACATGAAGATGGTGGTCGCGATGCTCGGCTCAAAAATCTGAGCAATGCGTCCCAAATGCATTTGTTTCAATGGTTTTACGGTGTCCAAACGCGAGCTGACAATCAGACGACTGATCGATAATCTGATTGCAGCTCATCGAAACCGGAGGGAACTCGCCTTGATGAAAATGTTAGAAGAGCAAATGCACTGGATGGTGAAGGTTTTTCAACCTGGGAGGACGGTGGCGTCGCTTCCGGGAGCGGCATCGCTCACCGAGCAAGCCAGTGCCGCTTTGCTGGGACTTGAGCCGGACTACTATTCAACCGAGCTTGCCAGGCTTACTGCAGGCGCGAAAGCGTCGGCACGAATGCTCCTGGCGGATCCCGATGTTGGGGCGATGATTGATCGGCTCCCCCTAAGCAAAGATGCTCGAATCTTCGCTTTTGGTGACAGCCGGACGTCAGATCCACAGTCCTGGGCAGTCATCTTGCAAGAGTTGATTTCAGCGCGGCGGCCTGACGACAACATCTCGGTTGTGGTAAGCGCCGTCAGCGGCGACACGACCACCCACGGGCTGGTCCGGATCAGTGAAGTGCTGGCCGGTGGTCCAGACTGGGTCTTGTTCTTCATCGGACTGACCGACGCAAGGACACTGGGCCCTGAACCCACCAAGACGAATGTTCATCACGAAGAGACTGCCCGAAATCTTGCCGAACTCCGGTCCCGTGTCACAAGCGAGACGGGAGCGCGATGCTTGTGGATCACGCCAGTTGCGGTGAATGAAAACCAAGTGTCCAAACATTGGGCGCTGTCTCGCTTCGGTGTGCGCTTTCGCAACGAGGACGTTGCGCAGGTTGCAACGGCCATGCACGGTCTAGGTGATCCGGTCGTCGATTTGTTTCAGCGGCTCGATCCATCATCGCTGAATGAACTGTTGATGGAGGACGGGCTTCACTTCACGCGAGCGGGGCAGCAGAGAATAGCGTTCGAGATAGTTCGGTTTTGGTGTGAGTTGTGATGAAATACCTTGTCACTGGGGCGACTGGGAATATCGGCTCTCTGGTCACAAAGCGCCTTCTCGACGCAGGCGAGATGCCTAGCGTGCTTGTCCGCGATGCCAAGAATGCGCGGAAGCTATTTGGCGACCGTGTAGAAATCCGGGTGGGCGACCTCGCAGGCTCCCGCATCGATTTGACGGACGCGTTCCAAGGGTGTGACGCTCTTTTCTTGGTCAACACCGGCCCCGACTTGGGAGAGCGAGACCGCGCCTGCGCGCTGGCGGCACGCGATGCAGGTGTCAAGCATCTCGTCAAACTCTCAACGCTTGACGTCAAAACCGGCGTGGGGACCGGTCCCTGGCACGCGCGCGGAGAGGAAGCCATTCGAGAGAGTGGCGTGCGCCACACGTTCATCCAGACATCAGCGTTTATGTCAAACGCGTTGAGTTGGGCGGATTCGATCCGCACCAATGGAGTGCTTTCCTCATCGACTGGCCACGGGAAGATTGCCTTTATACACCCTGACGATATCGCCGAGGTCGTTGTGTCGGTTTTGCCTCATAGGGAAACCCGGAATGACTCGCTGGTCATTACAGGCCCCAAAGCTCTGAGCTATAGAGAGATGGCGACGGCTATCGGTGAAGCAATAGGCAAATCGGTGCGCTATGAAACCCTGTCTGATGCCGATGCAATGGTGGGCGCGTTGATCTGGACCGATCACGCCTATGCCGAAGCGCTGGTCGATATCTGGCGAAGTGTTCGCGAAGGCCGGCTGGCCACCGTCAGTGATAGCGTGCAGCAACTGCTC
Organism: uncultured Acidobacteriaceae bacterium; assembly: GCA_963763585.1. Taxonomy (GTDB): domain Bacteria; phylum Acidobacteriota; class Terriglobia; order Terriglobales; family Acidobacteriaceae; genus Telmatobacter. The sequence continues at coordinate 5,323 of CAVXPR010000011.1, forward strand.
GGGCGCACGCCCAGGAGCTTTGGCGACTGGATCGGCGAAAACGTCGGCTATTTTGCCAAAAGAGGGGGCCGCTTCCGATGACCTTGTGCCCTGCTTCAACATTGTTCAGTCCAAAGGCGACTTACCGGCCCAGTTCGGGGTGGGCGGACATGTAGGCGAGGGTCGCCTTCACCGCTTCGCCCTTGGCATCGAGGGATGTGAATGGCGACAAAGTTACCCCGTGGACGACGCCTTCGACCAGACTTGGCAAGACGAACAAGATGCGGTTCATGTTTTCAGAGCCGCACTGGGCGATGGGCTGCTCAAATGCCGCTCGCAGCGCGCGGCGAAAGTGCTCAGGGCCCTCATTGACCGACGTGGAAATCAGCTGGTGCAATTCTGTCTCGACGGAATGCAGATCGACAAGCTCTTCAACGAGATCGACCACAAATTCGCTGAAAGACGATGACGTATGGGCTGCAATATTGCGCTCCAACGTGTTTCGAACATCCCCGACATGGCGCTCATGCAAGGCACCGAAAACCGACCTCTTGTTCGGGAAATATTGATAAAGGGAGCCGATACTGACCCCTGCAACCTCGGCAATGCGGTTCGTCGTAATTGAAGCGGTCCCGTGCCTCTTCACAACTAGGGGGACAGCAGCGAGAACAGCCTCCACAGTTTGGCGTGAGCGGTGCTGCCTGGGAATGCGCCGGGCTGAAATATTGGCGTTACTCATCATCCGGTGATGATATCGAGCTGGTAGCCGCATCTTCAAGTGACAACGAAATGGCCTTGGAGCCTTTGGGTCTGAGCAGTGGAGCCGGGACGCAGTGAATTGCCCCCTAGCGGGTCAGGATGAGATGAAACCGGGGGAAACCCGGGGACAGACGGGACGTTCCCGACATTGGTCAGTAACGGAAAGTCGGCATGTCGGGTGGAATATTGAGGGCCGTTGTCCGTCTGCCACTCATGGAACGAGTATGCGCTCAATGGGGGAAATTATCGGCAAAGTTCGGTTGGTGCCGGGCAGTAGGGCAAGCCAGAATTCGTCTTCTATTTTGTGAGCACAACATGCGTCGCGTGCTCCGTGGCTACGTGCTCCATCACAGAAAATCCCAACGCGGGCAGGTCAATGCCGCTAAGAAGTGCCTCACCTTGACCGAGGGCAACCGGTGAAAGCGCAAAATGGAGGGAGTCGATCAACCCGGCCTGCAGATACTGCCGCACGGTGGAGACACCGCCTGCAATCTTGACGTCCTTGTCACCTGCTGCTTGTTTCGCGAGCCTCAGCGCCTCTTCGATTCCGCCGGTGACAAAATAGAAGGTCGTGCCGCCTTCCATCACGAGGGGTTCACGCTCGTAGTGCGTGAGAACGAAAGTCGGCGCATGGTATGGCGGATTGGGCCCCCACCATCCCTTCCACGAGTCGTCCGGCCATGGGCCACGGACCGGACCAAACATGTTGCGGCCAAGGATGAAGGCGCCAAAGTTTTCCATCGCCCGCTGGCCGAACGCGTTGTCCACACCGGTCGATCCGTCTTCCTTCCCGATCATGGCGCGGAATGTCCTGGTATGAAAGAACCACTGAAAGAGCTCTGGACCGCGCTTGCCAAGCGGATCGTCCAGACTCTGCTCTATCCCTGCTCCGAAGCCGTCCAACGAAAGACCAAATCCCGCGACGCGAACCTTTGACATGTATGCTCCTCGCTTTCGAAATTCAAATTAGTTGCCGCCTTATCGCGGAGTGTTCTTGCTCCGTCGCTGCTCGCTCGCTTTAATCATGGCGTTCAAATCCGCCGCTGGGCGCATCTCGAACGGTCCCATCTTCACTCCAGGGTGTTGAGAGATGAGCTGAATTGCGTGATTCAGATCGCGGGCTTCCAGCACCAGAATTCCACCCAATTGCTCCTTCGTCTCAGCGTATGGGCCGTCTGGCACAGGGGCTGAAGCCCAACCCTGCCGGCCCGCGCTCTTCGGCTGAAGCCCCGGTCCCTCGTCCGTCACGAAGTGAAGTAAGTCACGGACGCAGGCACGCCAGCATAAAAGGGATTCTCCCAACTCGTTCGACCGCCAGAGATAATCCCGCTGTCAGTTACGACCAGGTAAGGAGTACCTGGAAAAATTGCGACGACTGTGGCTGCGTCATTGAGCTGGGTTGATTGCTCAGTGCTTTTATCTCTCGGTTCAATCGGTGGCGTTTTGCTGCCCGTTAGTTTCTCGCCAACTGTGGCGCACCAGTAATCTGAGTCATGCCGAAAGGTGATTGAATATACGCGCTGCGCAGGGACGGAGCGCCCGCATTTCTCTGCGATCTCAATATACGCGGCATCTTGTTCGCTCGCGTCATAGTGTGCTATCGGCGGAAGAAAGAATGCTGGTGCTTGAGCCATGTGTGCCCCGAATTTCAAGAACAATTTGAGACGGGGACCCCCAGCTCTCGATTTTAAGACCCGGGAGAGCACGGTGCCCCGTTCCGGAAAATATTACTCGTGACATGTCGGCTTGTTGGGTGGAATCTTGGGCGCGGATGTTGGAGGCGGAGTCGGGTTTGGGGCGCGGGGTGTTGCGGGCGTGTTTTGCGGCGGCGTTTTTTGAACTTTCATCGTCCCAGCGAGGTTGGCTCGCTGGGACGTGCTTTGTTTTTGGGGGGTGGGGGGCCTTTCCCAGGATTTCGCGCGCGGCGGCGCGCTCCATCCTGGGCTATTATCTGTCGCTCCCTCCGGGAGCTCTAAGCGCGGGGAACAGGGAATAGGGGATAGGAAATAGAGAATAGGGAACGGGGAACAAGGAACAGGGAACAAGGAACAGGGAACAGGGTCGGTCGGTGCGGGTTCGTGCTTTCCCCGGTCCCGGCCAGAATTCCAAGAAGCAGGTCCCCATTCGACTCCGATCGCACTCGCGATCTTCGCTCAGGGCAAGCTTTCGACTCCGCCTGTCGCAAGCTCGCGACAGGCTCCGCTCAGGATGACAGCCAAGGATGGGGCAACCCGGCTTGATCAGTGAGGAATCATCCCTCAGGGGCTAAAGCCCTCAATCATTCGAGGCCGATTAGGGCACGACTGAAGTCGTGCCCTTTCAAATCGCGATTGTTTCAACCGGATTTATCATGCAATCAGATCAAGGCAGCCCTCAGATGAGGTCGTGCCCCTTCAAAGCGCCCGGACGATATTGCCGGATTAGGCGGCTCGCAGATCGACGGCGCTTACTTTGAAGCGCTTCATTGAGATTGCCAGCGTGCGCTCGATCTTGCGGAGGTCGCCGCGTTCGGCTGGAATGGCGAACGTGGATGCAACGCCTCTCGCTGAAGCTCGACCCGTGCGACCGACGCGGTGCACGAAATCTTCGGCCAGCTTGGGCATGTCAAAGTTGATGACATGGGCCACGTTGGCAACGTCGATGCCGCGCGCTGCGACGTCGGTCGCGACCAAGCACACGATGACGGCCTTCGGAAAAGCTTTTGAGCGCCTGGTTGCGCTGGGCCTGCGAACGGTCGCCGTGAATCTGCGTTGCCGACCAGCCGGAACGGCTAAGGCGGCGCGCGACGCGATCTGCGCCGTGCTTGGTGCGCACGAAGACAAGGAAGCTGCCCTGCTCGGCGTCGAGCAGGTGCTCGAGGAGCTCCTGCTTTTTGTCGGGATCGACTTCAAAGGTGCGCAGCTCGACGTTTTCAGCGGGCTTGAGCACGGAGCCGATCTCGATGCGCGCGGGGTTCTTGAGGTAGTTGCGCGCCACATCCCTGACCGCGCCCTCAAGCGTGGCAGAGTAGCAGAGCGTTTGCCGCTCCTTAGGCAACGTGGCGGCAATGCGCGCGATGGCCGGCTGAAAGCCCATATCGAGCATGCGATCGACTTCGTCGAGCACGAGGATCTTTACCTGGTCGAGGCGCACTAGCCTGCGCTTAATAAAGTCTTCGAGACGGCCGGGAGTGGCAACGATCAGGCGTGCTCCGCGACGGATGGCATCGAGCTGCGAGTGCTCGGACAAGCCGCCTACGACAACGGCCGCTGCGGGACCATTGTTTGAGCGCAGCGTGCGATATGCGGCTTCAACCTGCATGGCCAGCTCGCGCGTGGGCAGGAGAATTAGCGCGTGCGCGCCGCGGGCTGGGTCTTGTCGAGTTGGGTTTTGTCGAGCTGGGTTTTTTCCAGCATCTCCATGATGGGGATGAGGAAGCTGAGGGTTTTGCCGGTTCCGGTTTGCGCGGTGGCGAGCACGTCGCGGCCTTCAAGAGCAGGCGGAATTGCAGCGGCCTGCACCGGCGTGGGAGTTTGAAACTTGTTGGCATTGAGCCGCGACATGAGCGCCGGCGAAAGTGAAAACTGTGAGAATTGAGTCGTCAAAATATTTGTCTTTTCCTGGGTCCCGGAGCCCTTTTTTCCCGAGGGCCTGCAAACGGAACCTGACTGGAGGCACGCGCACATACACACGCACACGCCTGCACTAAATTATGCGTAAGAGAGAACCAATTTCGTCCCTGGGACTGGCTGACATGCACGTTTGGTGCTTGCCGGCCCGGAGCTGACCCACGCTGCTGTTTTACGCCTGCCGGCACAGTGCCGAGCAAGCTACCCACTCCTGAATTGCCCGGTGTGTTGCGCCTGTTCACTCAGATTCTGAGGGGCACAGCGCAGTAGTCGCCGGGAAGGAGACTGATGGGTACACGCTGTAGGGGCTTGGGGGAAATTATTGCCAGATTGACCGGCCCTGTTGGGGGCCAGATCGTCACTCGCGTCCAAATCACTGAGCGTAGACCTAGTATAGCAGGTTGTGGAAAACGGGGTAGTTGGCAGGTTTGAAGGAGCCTTCCCTCAGGGGCTAACGCCTTCAATCATTTGAGGCAATGTACGGCACGACTGAAGTCGTGCCCTTTCAAAGCACATTCGCGCTGTGCTCCTTCAAAGCGCATCCGAGTCGTGCTCTTTCAAAGCACGTCCGAGCTGATCCAGTTGCCGAAATTAGTGACTGCGGTACTCCGTCCCGGTGGCCCGGGACGGAGGATTTCGGCTGGACTGCTTCGGCCGGCGTGGGCCTGGCTTAGTTCACACAGGCCTAGTTCACGCAGGCTTAGTTCACGCAGGCCTAGTTCACGTAGGCCTAGTTCACTGAAACGGTGAACGTGGTGCTGGGCGAAGGCGTGATTGCCGGGCTTCCCGCGCTGGTTATGGTGAATGTGTAGGTTCCGGCCGTGGTTCCAGGGTTCCCGCCGCCACCGCCGCCTCCGCCACCACCACCGCCGCTGCTGCCTCCGCCGCAACTGGAGAGCGTGCCAATTACGGCCATGGCGACCAGGATGCCGAGCATTGAGCGCCAGCTACGACGACGGGCGGGGATCCAGAAGAAGATGAGCACCGATAGAAGAGCGCCGGAAGCGGCGGCAAATTTCGAACCGGGCGAACCTCTTCCGTTGCCGAATTTGGGATAGATCAGATCGGCGGAAGTTACCGCAGTGGTTGTGACGGTTGCAGTCGCCGTGCCGCTGGTGGTGGCCGAGGAGAGTGCGACGGGCGAGCCGCTCGTAATGGAGCAGCCGGGCAGATCGGATGCGCCGTTGGGCGAGCTGGTTAGCGAACAAGTGAGCGTGACACTGCCTGTATAACCACCGTTGCCAGTTACGGTGATGGTTGAAGCGGCACTGCTGCCGGGCGAGATCGCACTGGGATTCGTGGAGCTCATGGTGTAGTTTTTCGACGCGGCAAGGTTCACGAATACGTTGACGGTTGTGGTGTGCGTGATCGCGCCTGAGGTTCCGGTGATCGTGATGGTGTAGGCGCCGGTCGTCGTTGAAGAAGTTGTGGTGACGGACAGGGCGGAGGATTGCGACGCCGCGCTGGTGAGGTCGACTGAGGTCGGATTCAAGTTGGAGCTGCCGCAAGTGAGGTTGCCACCGGACGGCTGCGTGGTGACGGAGCAGCTGAGAGTCACAACTCCAGTGAAGCCGCCCGAGGGTGTGACGGTGATCGAGGAAGTGTTTCCGGTGGTTGCGCCTTGATTGATGGTCAACGGAGGAGGAGACGGCAGGTTGATTGCGAAGTCCTGGGGCAGGTTGACCGTTACGTAGACGATCGTCGACGAGGTGATGCTGCCCGAAGTTCCAGTGACGGTGACCTGGTATGTGCCGGTCGTGGTGGATGCGGAAGAGTTGATGGTGAGCGTGGATGTAAGGCCGGCTGCTCCGGTTATAGCGACTGACGTTGGATTGAGGTTTGCTGCGCCGCAGGTGATGGGATTGGCCGCTGCCGCTGGCGCGGATGTGACGGCGCAGGAGAGATTGACGGTTCCAGTAAATCCGCCGGAAGGGGCGACCGCGATGGTGGAGGTGTTGCCGGTGGTCGCGCCCTGAGCGATGGTGATGTTGCCGCCATTGGTCAGCGCGAAGGCATTGACGCTTGCGGTGATATTGAGAGTGTGAACAAATTCGCCGGTGGCAGCATCCGTGCCGACGACCGCGACGGAGTAGTTGCCGATCGGCGTGTTGGCAGGCGCGTTGACGGTGAGCGTGGAAGTACCGTTGCTGCCTGCGGTGAGGGACACGGGCGACACGATCGAGCAGGTGACGGGCGCAGCGGCTTTGCAAGTGAGATTAACGTTTCCACTGAAAGTGTTGACCGAGGCGATGGCGATAGTGTCAGTGCCGCTGCCGGCTCCGGCGTTAATGCTTATAGGCACGGTGGTGGCGTTGGGCACGAGCGTGAAGTCGGACTGGGGATTCGGAATCGAGCTGCCGCCGCTCAACGTGAATTCTGAAGGCGCGTAGACTGCGTCGCCCGTGTACTGGAGGGTGATGATATTGGCGCCCTGAAGTAGATCCTGGCTGCTAAGCGTGGCCGTGAAGGTGGAGACGTCACCTGAGCCCGCTACGAGATTGACACCGCCGAGGCCCTCGCCGGAGGAGAAGAAGAGGACGCCGTTGGTGGGCGCTGGGTGCCCGGATTGGCCAGTGACGGTTCCGGTAACGGTGATGGTGGAGTTGGGCGAGATGGTTCCGACGATGGTTGCCGCGGTGGTGGAGGCGAGGCCGGTGGCTGCGATGACAGGGATGGTGACCGTTCCCGCAGTGCCACCGTTGTAATTCGCGTCTCCGCTATAGGCGAAGGTGACGTTGTAGTTGCCCGCGGCGAGGGTTGGAGAGAGAGTGAGAGTGCCGATGCCGGCCTGGGCCTCGTCAGAGGGATCAACGCCTGCGCTAAGGGAGAATGATCCGGAGATCCCAGAAGGCGAACTGGCGAGAGTGATGGTGCCGGTGGGAGGCGAAACAGGGACGGGAGCCTCAATGGTGCACTGCGCTTGAACGTTGGCATTGCACTGCGCGCCATTTTCAGCGATGACCGTGAAGATAGTCGGCTGGCCGCTGATGATGTCTCCGGAGCTGGTGACATTGGAGGCATTGAAGAAGAACGCCGGGGTATCTTTGACGACGGTGAAGGCGATGGGCGCTGAGGCGGTGACCTTGTTGTAGCTCGGGTCGCCGTTGTAGGTCGCGCTCACGGAGTGGGCGCCGACGCCAAAGGGAGCGTTATATTCGGCGTCGCCTTCGACGTTCATCAGGGCGGTGTTGATCGTATTTCCGTTGTCAGTAAACGTGACGTTGCCGGTTGGCTTGGTGAACGTGCCCACGCTGCTGCAGTTCGTGCCCAGGATTTCGCAGCTCGAGAGGAAGTTGATCTGCGAGGCGGGAGCCACCAGAGCGCTGAGCATGAGCTGGGTTCCGTAATCCACCTGGGTTCCGGGGTTGGAAGCGCTGCTTGACGGGAAGTATTCACCGAGCGCTGCGTTGAAAAGGTGAAGGGCGATACCCGGGGCTTCGGGGGCGACAGTGATCTGGATCGGCGGCGTGGAAGTGCTCATGCCATTTTTTGAGTCGCCGCCGTATTGGCCCCATATATGGTAAGTTCCGCCGGGCAGGTAATTGACTGCGGCATTGGAATAAGCGCCGCTGGTGAGCGGGAAAACAGCCGCGCCCTGATTGGCCGGCTCTGTGCTATCGGTCTCGAGCGCCACGTTGCCGGTGGGCGTGCCGGTTCCGGTGACGGCGCCACTGATGGTGATCGCGGTTCCGTGGGTGAAGCTGGTCTGCGACGCGGTCAACGTAGTTGCAGTGGAGAGCAGGGTGACCTTGTTCCAGTCATTGACCAGATTGTTGGCGTCGATAGTGCCGAGGCCGGTGGCAAGGTTATAGCCGGCGGTGGCGTTGTACTCCGGTGTTGTGCCGGCGCCGATCTCGCCTTCGACGACTCCGCTAAAGGTGATTGCGCCTGCACCTGCCGAGATGCAATCCAGAGATAACGGCACGTATGAGCAGGGAACTGCGTTGGTTCCGTTCACGACGTCATGAAAGGCGGAGGGATATTGGGCTTTCAGCGCGTAGAGGATGTTGTCAGCCTGGCCTTGGCGGCCCCATTTCTGATTGACCAATGCCATGATGCCGGCGAAGGACGGCGAGGAAGCGGATGTTCCGCCGACGCCGTAGATCTGCACGACTCCGCCTACGCCGAGGCCGGCAGTCTGGCAGTCGCCGTCGTTGGCGCAGATGGGATAGAAGCTGTAGTTGTCACCGTTGGCGGCGTAGAGAGAAACGTCGGGAATGTCGCGCACGCCATCGGCAGGGACGCCGGCTCCCGATTGCCAGGAAGGTTTGGGATAGCCGCTCGTTGCGCCGGTGCACTCGCCAGTAGCGGAGCTGTAGCTATTGTTGCTGCAGATTGCAGCGTTGCTGGCGCCGCCGGAGCCGCCGGCGATGGAAGTGCCGGCTGTCGAGTTGCCATTGAAGAGATTCAGGCCGAACTGGCTGTCATTCCAGGGCTGCTCGGGGATGTACTTCTTGATGGAAACGGCGGGCAGTTGCGTGGGGCTCGTGGTCCAGTAGTTGGAGATGCTGGCGCCGCCGGTGGCGTAGTCAGAGTAGTAGAAGTCGGTTCCGCCAACGGCGACGTTGTAGGGAGTGGAGGCGAAGCCGCTGACGGCCTGACCGTTGTCGGCGTATGCCTGAGTGTTGTCGTTGTCGCATCCGGCGGAGCCGCTGTCGCCGGTGGAGACCATGACGGTTTGGCCCTGTGCGGCGGCCTGCTCCCACAGGCCATTGAGGAACGAGTTTGAGGATCCGAGCGCGGCTTCGCAACCGCCAAAGCTGAGGCTGATTACGGGAGCGACGTTGCCGTAGACGGCGTGCTCGATGGCGAGGTACACGCCAGCCTCGAGCGCAGTGTCGGCGGCGATGACCAGATCGATGGTGGCGCCAGGAGCCACTGCGCCCGACCACTCAACGTCAAGATACGCTTCAATGGAGTCGCCGTTGGGCCCATCGGGATTATTGATGCCGTCGACGCCGGGATCGTTACCGTCAATGATGACCTGGGGCGGGTTGGCGGGAAGATTGAACAGGGTTCGGAATTGATTGACGAGATCGATGTTGACGTTGGAGTCGTTAATGATGGCGATAGTCTGGCCGGCGCCGTTGACGCTTGCGTTATAAAGCGGGTTGAGATCGTACTGGACCGCGTAATCAGCCGGCGCGAGCACAAAGTTGACGCCGGAGCTGTTGCCCCATGTCCACTGCGATACCTGATGCGTGGTTGGGTCAAAGCTGGCTTTGCCGAGCTTCTTGACGTAGCTCTTGGGACGGAAGTTGTTGAGCGAGGAGAATCCGCCGATGACGGGGGCGAGCGCGGCGGGAATCTGAGGATCGTTCGAGTTGGCATAGTGAGTTTCGCCGTTGATCGCGTACTTGTGAATCTGGGTGTGGAATGCCTCGCGCAGTTGAGCCACGCTGCCTGAGAACTCGAGGGTCCCCTTGCCGGGATTCACCCTGGAGACGGCGAAGCCGTGGCTGCCGAGCCAGGAGGTGATGGTGGCGACGTCCTGATCGGACGGGCCGAATTGCGCGCCGAACTGGTCTGGGGTGAGCCACTGGTGATAGCTCGGCGAGCCGGGCGCGTTCATTTGCGAGATGAGCAGGCGAAGAGCGGACTCCTGGTCGGGGCTGCGTTGCAGGACGATCTGCATGCGGTCAAGCAGCATGCCGTCAGGCGCGGCGCCACGGTCATTTGCGGCGTTGGCAAGCGGACTGACGGTATGCGTGAGCGTGACCCGCTGGCTTTCGTCGATGGCGCTGACGATGCGGACGGCGGGCGCGACGCGCTGTGCCACTGAGGCAACGGCGCAAAGGAAGACACTGGCCAGCACGGATAGGGAGAGCGAGCGTGAATTTGTCATGATCATAGGGGGAGGATGGTCCTGGACCTTTCTTGAGAGAGACCCTCGAAATCCTGAAGAGTTGCCGCAGCGGCTGGAAAAAGAGTGGCAGGGCGAAACCAGAAACAGAGGAAAGGCCGGGTGCTTTGGGCTATATCGGTCGAAATGTCGAGATCGACCGAAATGATCGCCGAATTCATCATAAATAAGATCTCGGCCCCCGAGGATTGCAAGTGAATCTTGCTGCGCGTGCCCTGCCGGGGAGCATGGATGCGCGGGACGAAGTTACAAGCGCCGCCGTTGACTGCCAATCCCGCCAGTTGGCGTTTAATGCGTCATGCGTGAATGAAGCCGAATAAGCGCGAATGAAGCCGAGTAAAGGAAAAAAGAAGAAGAATGACGAAAAAGAAAAAGACCAATAACGGAAAGGAGAAAGACAGGAGCAGAGCATAAATCTGGCGAACTCGCAGAGTTAGACGGGGCGGAACTGGGAAGGTTGAGCAACAAAGCATGGGAAAGGCGGAGAACCAGCGGGCTGGATTCAACGGATGGGCAGGACGATAAGCCGGTGGACAAGATACGGAGTGGACCGGTGAGCGGAATGGATCGGGAAGCGCAACGGACGGGGCCGTGAGCGCATTGGATGGATGCGGGGACGTAACGAGCCTGGCCCGGAGCGAAAAGACGGCGCGGGGTGTAATCTTCCGCCGGAGGGTCTGGATCGCCTGAGCAGTCTTGAGTAGCTGGGCTTAGGCAGTTGGGCTTGAACGGATTTGCGCGTCGAATTCGGGCGTTGGACAGGTGGTAAAGTGGCAGGAAACGGGCGCGAAACGGGTAGAATTGCAATAGACAATTGATTTCTAAGGGCATATCGTTCGGTTTTTTGGCTGCAAACTACACATTTCCAAGGGCGGATTTATTCGGGATTGGCCCTTTGCTACCCGGATGCAGCTTCACGCTGTTTCCGGGAACCGGGCGCGCTTGGGGAGTAGCACGGAGATGAATGAAATGGGTTCTGCAATTCAGGATTCTGCGACACGGGATCGTGCTTTCAAGGCGCTGGATTCTTTTCGGATCGAGGTTCCTTCGTGGGGATTTGCCAACACCGGCACGCGGTTCGGCAAGTTTACGCAGGCGGCGGCGGCGAGCACCATCGAGGAGAAATTTGCGGATGCAGCCGAAGTGAACCGGCTGACCGGGGTAACGCCCAAACTGGCGCTGCACGTTTTGTGGGACCTGCCGGACGGTATTAAAGATGTGCACGCGGTGAAGCTGCTGGAGGAGCGCTTCGGCGTGCGCTCGGGATCGATCAATCCAAACCTGTTCCAGGATCAGGAATACAAATTTGGTTCGCTGTGCAATCCTTCGGCCGCCATTCGGGGGCGGGCGATGGAGCATTTGCTGGACTCGATCGAGATTGCGAAGGCGCTCGGCTCGCGCGACATCTCGCTGTGGATGGCCGATGGATCGAATTATCCGGGCACGCAAAGCATGCGCAAACGCATTGGCTGGCTTGAAGAGGCGTTGCGCGTTGCGCACAGCCACCTTGGGCCTGATCAGCGATTGCTGGTGGAGTACAAGCCATTTGAGCCGGCCTTTTATCACACAGACATCGCCGACTGGGGCATGTCGAGCCATTTTGCGCGCCAGGCGGGGCCGCAAGCCTGCGTGCTCGTGGACACCGGCCACCATTACAACGCGCAGAATATAGAGCAGATTGTTGCGTGGCTGCTGCACACAGGTTTGCTGGGAGGATTTCATTTCAATGACCGGCGCTACGCGGACGACGATCTGACGCTTGGCTCGATCGATCCTTACCAGATCTTTCGAATCTTTCACGAGATCCATGCAGCCGTGGACGATGGGTTAGCGATCGACATCGCTTACATGATCGACCAGAGCCACAACTTGAAAGGCACGATAGAAGCGATGGTGCAGACCGTGGTGACCGCGCAGGAGCTCTACCTGAAGGCCGCGCTGATCGATCGTGAGAAGCTGGCGAAGCTGCAGCAGAGCTGCGAGCTTGTAGCCGCCGAAGAGATTTATCGCGGCGCGTTCTGGAGTGATGTGCGTCCATTGACGGGGGCTTGGCGAGAGGCTCATGGTCTGCCCACCGATCCGCTGGAAGCGTTGCGCGCAAGCGGTTATGTGGAGCGCGCGGCGCGCGAGCGGGGAAGCCGCAGCTCGGCCGCGAGTAGCTATGCGTGAGAGGCACAGCGAGTCAGCGAGTCAGCAAGTTAGCAAGTCGGCGAGTGCAGAGGCGGCTTTGAATTCGATGTAGCCCCAGGAGAATGTGAATAGTAAGTCGGCCGATCAAACATTGATTTACTATCTTGGATGGCGGTTATTTCAATAGGGGTATTTGCGAGGAGGGGCGGTTGGCGAAGGCGAAGATCAAGCGGCTGTACCTGATTCCGATTCTCTCCAAGGCGCTCGACGTGATTGAGCTGCTGGAGCAGGACAATACGCCCCTGACGCTTGAGGATGTTTACCAGCGGACCAATATTTCAAAGACCAGCGTGTATCGGATTTTGAAGACGCTGGCGCATCGCGGCTATCTGGCGCAAACGCCGAGCGGCCAATACCGGCTGGTGTCTCGCCCGCGGCGGTTGCGGTTCGGATTTGCAGTGCAGAGCGCGGAGATGCCGTTCAGCGAAGCGGTGGCGCAGAGCGTGAGCGGCGCGGCGTCTGCATCGGGCGTGGAGTTGATCATTCTGGACAACAAGTACGATCCCGACGTGGCGGTGCGCAACGCGGAGGAGTTTGTGGCCAAGCGCGTGGACCTGGTGCTGGAATTCCAGGTGGAAGAAGCGGCTGCGCCGCGCGTGGCGCACATCTTCAAGAAGGCTGAGATTCCCATGGTGGCGATCGACGTGCCCCATCCGAACGCTACGTATTTCGGCGTGGACAACTTCGAGGTTGGAGACGAAGCGGCGGCGATTCTGGCGCAATACGCGCAGAGGAAATGGAAGAGCAAAGTGGACAGGGTGGTGGGCGTTGGATTCAGGGAGGCAGGCAGTTTCGTGCAGAACCGCATTGCTGGGGCCTTCGACGGAATCAGGGAACGCTTCAAGGAGCTGACACCGGATCAGTTCGTGCAGATTGAAGGCAGAGGCATGCGCGACGCGAGCCGCAAGGCGATGAGCGAGTATCTGCGAGGACAGCGCGGAGGTGAATTCACGCTGGTAGCAGCCGCGACTGACTCCAGTGCGCTCGGAGTTCTGGACGCGGTGCGCGAAACGGGAGACGAGGCGAACTTCGCTATCGTGGGCCAGGATTGCATTCCGGAGGTGCTGGCGGAGATGCGCACTGGATCGAGCGCGATTGTCGGATCTATTTCGCACGAGGCGGAGACTTACGGACCGAGGCTGATTCAGCTTGGCATTTCGATTTTGCGCGGTTATACCGTGCCTCCTTATAACTACGTGCACCATCGGGCGGTAACACCGGATACGCTTGGCGAGGTTGAGAAGGCGAAGAGTTAAGTGCGCGTCATGCGGTTAGGCGAGACGGCATGAATGCTGCTTGAGACGGACTTGTTTGAGGTTGGTTTGCGAGCCTGATTTTGCGAATTAGGAAGATGGTTTTGACGGCCCGGATTCCTGGGGTAAAACGTTTTCTCGATGGTGCTGGCTGTATCATGGATTTGGCTTTGATTCATCTTCTGTTTGAGTGCTTCTTATGAAATCAGCAACGACTGCTTCCCCTGCATTGCATTTCCTCGAGGACCGCTGGGACCCGACTGTGGCGGCTGGCCTGGACGAGCCTGAACTTCTGCGTTACCGCTCGAATCTGCTGGGCTCGGACCTGCGCATTACCAATTTTGCGGGCGGCAATACCAGCTCGAAAGTGATTGAGCTTGATCCGCTGACCGGCAATCCGGTGGAAGTGCTGTGGGTGAAAGGCTCGGGCGGGGACCTGGGCAGCATCAAACGGGCTGGTTTTGCGACGCTCTACCAGGAAAAGCTGCTGGCGCTGGAGCGCAGTTACAAAGGCGCGGAATTTGAAGACGAAATGGCGGAGATGTATCCGCTGTGCGCCTTCCGCAACAATCCGGTGGCCGCATCGATTGATACGCCTCTGCACGGATTCCTGCCTTTTCCGCACGTGGATCATCTGCACCCTGATTGGGGAATCGCGCTGGCGGCAAGCGCCAACGGAAAATCGCGGATGGAGGAGTTCAACCGCGAGTTTGGCCACTCGCTGGTATGGCTGCCGTGGCAGCGGCCCGGCTTTGAACTGGCGATGATGATGAAGCGGATCGTCAAGGAGAATCCAGGTTGCGACGGCATTGTGCTCGGTGGACACGGCCTCTTTACATGGGGCCAGACGCAGCGAGAGTGCTACCTGAACACGCTGCAAATGGTCGACAGCATTGGGCAATTTATTGAGCGGCACGGACGCAGCAAGGGCACGACGCGCTTTGGTGGCGAGGCGGTACCGGCGCGAGAGGATCGGCGGGATCTCGCGATCCAGATCGCTCCGTTTCTTCGCGGGCGGGTTAGCGCCAAGCAGCGTTATATCTCGAGTTTTTCTGACGCGCCTGACGTGCTGACATTCGTTGACTCAAAGCATGGCAAGGAGTTGGCTTTCCTGGGCACCAGTTGTCCCGATCACTTTATCCGCACTAAGATCAGGCCGATGTTTGTGCCCTGGGCTGCAAATGAAGATATAGAGGCGCTGAAGAAGCAGATCGATTGCGCTTTGGCCGAGTATCGCGATCAATATCGTGCTTACTATCGAACGTTTGCCAAGCCCGATTCGCCGGCGCGCCGCGATGCCAGCCCCGCCGTGGTGCTGATTCCCGGGATGGGGATGTTCAGCTTTGGCAAAGACAAGACAGAAGCGCGCATCACGGGCGAGTTTTATACCAACGCGATTCACGTGATGGAAGGCGCAAGTTTGCTGGGTAACGGTGCGGTGACTGGAACTGTGCCACAATGTCCGCCGGGGATGGATCCGGCGAGCTTCAAAGTCTTTGACAATTATGTTGCGTTGCCGGCGGCGGAAGCGTTTCGCATCGAGTATTGGGCGCTTGAAGAGGCAAAGATTCGCCGGCGGCCACCGGAAAAGGAACTCAGCCGGCGCGTGGCGCTGGTTGTGGGCGGGGCCAGCGGCATTGGGCGCGAAGTGGCTCGGCTGGCGGCGGCGCGAGGCGCGCATGTGTTTGTGGCCGACCGCAACGAAGAAGGCGCAGCGAGCGTGGCCAAGGATCTGGCGTCGATCACATCGGCCGAGTTGACCGGTTCCGCCGCAGTAGATATTCGCGACCGCGAATCGATTCGCAAAGTAGTGGGCGAGGCGGCACTTGCATTTGGCGGCATCGACATTCTCATCAACACCGCGGCAATTTTCCCTTCAACGCCTGATGGAGTCATTCCCGACAGTATGTGGGCCAGCACGCTGGAGTTGAACGTGACGGCGAACTACCTGCTTGCCGACGAAGCCGCGAGCTTATTCGAGGAGCAGGGACTGCACGGCAACATCGTATTTACCAGCTCAGCCAACGCAGTGGCGGCCAAGCGCGGCAGCGAAGCGTATGACGTGAGCAAGGCCGCGCTCTCGCACCTCATCCGCGAGCTGGCGGTGAGCCTTGCGCCGAACGTCCGCGTGAACGGCATCAGCCCGGCGACGGTGGTGAGGGGTTCAGCCATGTTTCCCCGCGACCGGGTGCGCGCGTCGCTGAACAAATACAAAATTCCTTTCCAGGAATCGTTCAGCGATGAAGAGCTGCGCAGCCGTTTGGCCGCGTTCTATGCCGAGCGGACGCTGACGCAGAAAGCGATCGACGCGGCTGACTGCGCTGAGGCGATCCTCTTCCTGGCCAGTCCCCACGCGCGCTGCACTACGGGCCATGTGATTCCCGTGGATGGCGGCCTGACGGAAGCCTTCGTGCGCTAGTTGAGCTGACCTTAGAGAAGCCGGAGTTTCACATTCGCCATGCAAGAACCTGCGCGGGTTGCGATCGATTTGGGCGCAGAAAGCTGCCGGGTTTCGCTGCTTCGCTGGATCGACGGCCGGCCAACCGTCGAAGTCGTTCATCGCATTCCGAATGGGCCTGTACGTCGCGGAGATTCACTCTGCTGGCCGCTCAATCAAATTCTTGCCGGGCTTGAAGAAGGGCTGCGCAAAGCTGCGGCGGCCGCGCCTGAGGGCATTGCATCCATTGGCGTAGACAGCTGGTCGGTGGATTACGTGCGCCTGGCACCCGACGGCTCGATGCTCAGCGAACCGTTCTGTTATCGCGACGAGCGGACGGCGGCGGCGAAGGAAGCGGCGGATCGGATCATCGCTCCTTTTGATTTGTACGAGCGGACGGGAACCTATCCGCTGAAAATCAATTCGGTGTACCAACTGATCGCGGACGCAGCGGCGGTTCCAGGGAGCGAGAATCAGCGGATCGACAAGCGCGCGCCGTGGGTGATGCTGCCGGAGTTTGTTCTTTATTGGTTGAGCGGGCGGCGTGTGGCCGAGTGCACGAATGCCACCCACACCGGGCTTGTGAACCTCAGAACCGGCGATTGGGACAGGGAACTTTTCGAGATGCTGGGGCTGGCGATCGAAGCTGCACCGCCAATCGTTGCGACGGGAACCGTGTTGGGTCCGATGACAGGACCGCTGGCGCAGCTCGATGCATTTCGCGCGACAAGAATCATAGCGCCCGCGACGCACGACACGGCAAGCGCCATTGCTGGGATTCCAACAGACCTGAGCTCAGCTGCATACATCAGCACGGGCACTTGGTCGCTGGTGGGCACGATTACGCAGGTCGCGGTTACGACCAAGCACGCTTTTGACGCGGGCTACACCAATATTGGCGCGGCGGCCGGCGGGCACTTGTTTCACTCGCTCATCAACAGCATGTGGGTGCTGAAGCAATGCATGGACTCGTGGGCGGAGCAGGGGCGCGGCTGGAAGATCGAGGATCTTATCGAGAAGGCTGCGGCGTGCAGTGTCGCGCCTGGAATTCTGGATATGGATGCGGATGCGTTGATGCTCGATACGGATATGGCGCAGCGCGTCAACAGCGAGCTGGCGCGGTTGGGGTTTGATCCGATTCCCGACGTGGCGGGCAACGAGCCGCTGTTCGCGCGGACGATCTTTGAAAGCCTGGCGCTGCGGTATGCGTCGGCGACGGCGAATCTGGAAAAAATGCTGGGACGAAAGCTGGAACGAATTCACATGATCGGCGGGGCGACGCGCAATAAATTGCTGGTTGAGCTGACCGAGCAGCGGACGGGGCTGAAGGTCGAGATTGGCGAGACGGAGAGTTCGACTGTGGGCAACTTGGCGGTGCAACTGGCGGCGAGCGATGCTGGGGGCGATTGGGTTACGCCGGCGGCGATTCGTGAATGGGCAACTCGGCTATGCCAAAATCAACAATGCTGACAGCGGGGCATGTTGTGCGCGAGAAGAGCTCGAAACAGAAAATTGCGGAGTTTCATCGGGCGGTGCGCGCGGCGCTGCGGCCGCTGAAAAATGCAGAGCGAGCGGCAGGCATGCGGGCCTATATGCGAGATCAGTTTGAGTACCTGGGTGTCTCGACTCCGGACCATCGCGCAGCAGTGGCGCCGCTGATCAAGGGCTTTTCTCCGGCAGACCGGGAAGAATTGCGCATGGCCTCGGAGGGATTGTGGCAGATGCGTGAGCGGGAATATCAATATGTCGCAATCGGGTTGCTGGGGCGGCATGACAAGGTTCTTATCCTCGATGACCTGCCATGGCTGCTGGACCTTGTGCAGCAGAAATCGTGGTGGGATACGGTTGACTCGCTGGTGAAGGTGATTGGCCAGGTCGTGCGGCGGGCGGGTGCGAAGGGAAGCCGCGCAATGGATGCGGCCGTGAAGCACGACAACTTCTGGGTGCGGCGAGTCGCCATGCTGCACCAGCTAGGCCTGCGCGACGAGGTCGACACGGATCGGCTTTTTCGCTATGCGGAATTGCTGGCGGCAGAGAAAGAATTCTTTATTCGCAAAGCGATTGGTTGGGCGCTGAGAGATTATGCATGGCACGACTGGCGCGCGATTGAGAAATTTCTGAAGTCCGCGGACGGGCGGCTTTCGGGGCTGACGGTTCGCGAGGCAAGCAAGAATTTTGCAAAGCTCAACCACGCCCGTTGATCGTTAGATTCGAGAATTGCTTCGTGGTGGGATCGTACAAGGCCTGCCAGAAGCAAGTCCCACCATCCTTCACCACATAGATCTGGCTCTTCCAGGTTTGGGGCGGGGGATCCTGGCAGAATGCGTTGACGAATATTAGCTTCTTCCGGTTGGCCGTTGCGCCAATGTATTGGCGATAGTAAAAATCTGGATGCTGAATTTGCATCGAAGGAGGCCAACCTTTTAGTTTCATCCCTGAAATCTGCAAGAGATTTGCTTCGAGGCCATCGATTTCCGCCTCAGACGGAGCCCAGGTGCCGAGATTCGTATCGTCGGTGGACGGCTTGGGGTCACCGACTTTTCCGGCGCTCTGAGGTAGAACAACGGAATGTTGTTGAGGGGGAACGACGGGATGTTTTTGCTGGCTGGCTGCGGTTGAAACAAGCAATAGCAGCAAACATCGAGCTAGCACCTTCTGCGATGACATTGCAGTTGTTCCTCTGAGTCGCGAGTATACCCCTGCCGGAAAGGTTTGGACGCCGCGCTTGACGCGACGGCGGCGAAAGCCGTAGTTTGTGCTTACACGGGAAAGGAGGTTGATCCAGCCTATGAGCAAAGATTCTTCGAGTTGGTTTTTACGTGAGGTGACTGAGGCCTAGGGCATCGCGCCCGAAGCTGAGAAGCCGTTAAGGCTGAACAATCAGCGCATCCCACCCTAAACGCAAGAAACAAGAACGCGTTTAGGATGGGGCACCCGCACTCGCGGCAGCGCGATGGCCTTAGTCCAATATCAACAGTCCACCGGCAGCGGCCTGGGAGCGAAAGTTCTCAGGCCGTTGTTGTCTAAAGGCAGGGACCAAGGGAACAAGGGACCGAGGGAGCGGGAGCGAGGGAGCAAGGGAGCGGTGGAGCGACGGACGGATACACTGAGGTTTTGAAAGGGAAGTGCGATGGAGCAGAACCTTGAAGACACGATTGCGCTGCTTGAGCGGACACCTGGGACTTTAAGCGCGTTGCTGCGCGGATTGCCGGAGGTGTGGACGGACAGCAACGAAGGCGGGAATACGTGGAGCGTGCGCACGGTGATGGCGCACTTGATTCATTGTGAGGACGAAGACTGGATTCCGCGGGCGCAAGTGATTCTGGAATCTGGCGAGGAGAAGTCCTTTGCTCCGCTTGATCGCGAGGGGCACGCGCGCTATGGTCGGGGCAAAACGCTGGCGGAACTTCTGGACGATTTTGCGCAGGCGAGGGCAAAGGGGCTCGGCGAGCTGGCCGAGATGAAACTGACGGCCGAGGATCTTAAACGGCGCGGACGGCATCCGGCGTTCGGCCCGGTGACATTGTCAGAGCTGTTGGCGACGTGGGCGGCGCATGACCTGACGCACCTGCACCAGATTTCGCGGATAATGGCATACCAATATCGCGAGGCGGTGGGACCTTGGGCGCGATTCCTAGGTGTGATGCAGTGCACAGGGCACAGCGCGGGCGCATAAGACGCGTACTCATGCCGTAAAATCTACATATAGATGAAATGTCCTTATTGCGGTTTCGGGCAGGATCGCGTGGTGGATTCGCGCGAGAGCAAGGAAGCCGACTCGATCCGGCGGCGGCGGGAGTGCGAGAGCTGCAACCGGCGCTTCACCACCTATGAGCGCATCGACGAAATTCCCTACATGGTGGTGAAAAAAGACGGCCGCCGCGAGCGCTTTGATCGGCAAAAGCTGCTGAGCGGCCTGCTGCATGCGTGCGAGAAGCGGCCAATCTCATCAAGCCAACTGGAAAAAGTTGTGGACGCTGCGGAGAGCTTTCTTATCGACGCGCCGGAACGCGAACGCACCACGGCCGAGGTTGGGGAACTGATTATGCAGCACCTCAAAGGACTCGATACTGTCGCTTACATTCGCTTCGCATCGGTCTATCGCGACTTCAAGGATGTGCGCGAGTTCAAGGAAGAGCTGGAGGGGTTGCTGGCGAGCCACGGGAAGAAGAAAACCAGCCCTTAGCCTCTAGCTTCTAGCCTCTAGCTTTTTTCTTTTGAAGACTAGGATTGTCGACACACGCATGGAAGAGCTGGGAGCTAGAGGCTAGCAGCTAGGAGCTAACAAATCATGGCTGAGCAACAAGCGCACAAAGTTACATTGATTCCCGGTGACGGCATCGGGCCTGAAGTTACGCAGGCGGTGGTGCGCATTCTTGAGGCCACCGGCGTGAAGTTCGAGTGGGAGCGGTTTGCCGCGGGCGCTGAGGCCTTCGAGATTCACGGCGAGTACATTCCCGCGGCGCTCTACGCATCGATCGAGCGAAATCGCTTGGCGCTGAAGGGGCCGGTGACAACGCCTATAGGCGGCGGCTTCAAGAGCATCAACGTAACGCTGCGCAAGAAGTTCGATCTGTTCGCCAATCTGCGGCCCATTCGCAATTTGCCTGGACTCGAGACGAAGTATCCCGGTGTGGATCTGGTGATTGTGCGCGAAAACACCGAGGGCGAGTACGTGGGCCTGGAGCACGAAGTGGTTCCGGGCGTGGTCGAGAGCATCAAGGTGATTACCGAGAAGGGGTCGACGCGGATTGCGCTTTTTGCTTTCGAGTATGCGCGCAAACATGGGCGCAAGAAGATCCACTCGATCCACAAAGCGAACATCATGAAGCTTTCGGACGGGCTTTTTCTTCGCTGCGCGCGACAGGTGGCTGAAGGATTCCCTGACATCAGCTATGGCGAGCAACTGATCGATAACACCTGCATGCAGCTGGTGATGAATCCGTTTCAATACGACACGCTGCTGCTCGAGAATCTCTACGGCGACATTGTGAGCGACCTTTGCGCGGGGCTTGTGGGCGGGCTGGGGCTTGCTCCGGGCGCGAATCTGGGAGTGGACTGCGCGATCTTCGAGGCGGTGCACGGGTCGGCGCCCGACATTGCGGGCAAGGATGTGGCTAATCCGACGGCGCTGTTGCAGTCAGCGATCTTGATGTTGCGGTACCTTGACGAGACGGCAGCGGCGGATAAGGCGCAGAAGGCGCTCGAGACGGTGTATTCGGCGGGCAAGACGCTGACGCGCGACGTGGGCGGGACGGCCGGCACGACGCAGTTTACCGACGCAATACTGGCGGCGATGGCGTAGCTTGCGGGCGCTGCGAGCAGACTCATCCTTTGGGCTCGCCCTCTTGTACACTGGATAGAGTCAAGGCCATGAAAAACAAGTACCCAATCGGCATTTTGGGCGCGACCGGCATGGTCGGCCAGCGCTATATTCAACTGCTCGCGGACCACCCGTGGTTCGAGATCGCGTGGCTTGCTGCCAGCGACCGCTCGAGTGGGAAGAGTTATGGCGAGGCCGCCAAGTGGCGGCTGGATACGCCTCTGCCGGAGCGCATCGCGAAGATGATCGTTTCGGTGGCGGAGCCCGAAGGCGCGCCGAAAATTATCTTCGCCAGCGTGGATACTGCGATTGCGCGTGAGATGGAGCCGAAGTTTGCCGCGGCCGGTTGCGCGGTCATCTCGAATTCGAGCGCGTTCCGCATGGCTCCCAACGTTCCGCTGGTGCTGCCTGAGGTGAATGGCGGCCACCTGAAGTTGATTGAAGAGCAGCCGTGGCGGAAGGAATCCGGCGGCTACATTGTCACTAATTCCAATTGCTCGGCGATGGGGCTGGTGCTGGCGCTGAAGCCGATCGAGGAGCGATTCGGCATCGAGCAGATTTTCGTGACCACGATGCAGGCGGTATCCGGCGCGGGCTATCCCGGCGTTGCCTCGATGGATATTCTGGACAACGTGATTCCGTTTATCGCGACCGAAGAAGAAAAGATGGAGACGGAGACGCTGAAGCTGCTGGGCAAGCTCGAAGGCAATGCTGTGACGCCCCTGAACGCGAAGATGACGGCGCACTGCAACCGCGTTGCCGGTGGTGGATGGGCATACCGAGTGCGTGTCGATAAAGTTGGGCAAGAAATTGGGACGCGAAGCAAGGCGAGAAGACATTCTCGCCGCGTGGCAGGATTTCCGGCCGCTAGCCGGGCTGGGCTTGCCGACCGCGCCGGAACAGCCGATCGAGTGGACGGAACAGAACGACAGACCGCAACCGCGCCTGGACCGCAACAGCGGCAAGGGCATGACGGTGACCGTGGGAAGGCTGCGCCCGTGCAACGTGCTGGATTGGAAGTTTGTGCTGCTCTCGCACAACACCGTGCGCGGCGCGGCTGGAGCGACGATTTTGAATGCCGAGATGCTGGCAAGCCTGGGGAAGTTGGAGCCGGCTGCGGTAGCGGCGGCGCGCGCTTAGAATCACTTCCGGCCGAAAGAGCCGGCAAACAGATGGAAGCATGAAATGAATTTGGTCGTGATGAAGTTTGGCGGCACGTCGGTCGAAGATGGGGCCGCCATTGGGCGCACTGCTGCCATTGTTGCCGGGCGCATCGCCAACGGGAAAAGCCCCGTGGTGGTGGTGAGCGCGATGGCCAAGGTGACCGACCAGTTGCTGCGCGCGGCAGCTGCCGCTGCTGCAAGGCGACCGCACCGGCGCGCTGGCCATCAGTTCGCGGCTGAGGGCGCGTCATCGCGATACTGCATGCGCGCTGATAAAAGATCAAGCCGCAATCGCCGCGCTCGGTGCAGGTCATCGACGAAAAGTTCGACGCGCTGGATGAGGTGCTGCGCGGAGTGTCGGCGATTCTCGAATTAACTCCACGTATCTCCGATCTGATTGTGAGCCACGGCGAGCGCCTTTCGAGCCGCATTGTGACCGCGGCCTTCCGCGAACATGGCGTGAATGCGGAGTATGTGGACGCGCGCGAGTTCATCATCACCGACTCCGAGTTTCAGAAGGCTGCGCCGATCGACGAAATCGTGGAGAAGTTAGCGCCGGAGAAACTTTTGCCGCTGATTGCGCAAGGCAAAGTGCCGGTGATGGGCGGATTCATTGCGTCGAATGAGGCGGGATTGACGACCACGCTGGGCCGGGGCGGCTCCGACTATACCGGCGCGCTAGTGGGCGGCGCGCTCAACTCCGAGACGATTGAGATATGGACCGACGTGGACGGAATTATGACGGCCGATCCGCGCGTGTGTCCCGATGCGCTTCGCGTGAAGGTGATCAGCTTTGAAGAGGCTGCCGAGCTTGCCTACTTCGGCGCCAAGGTTTTGCATCCGGCGACGATTTTGCCGGCAGTCAAAAAGAGCATTCCGGTGTTGGTGATGAACAGCCGCAATCCAGGCTGCGAGGGGACCCGGATCATTTCAGTTGCGCCGCATTGCAATAGCCCCTTCAAGTCGATTGCGGTGAAGAGGAAGCTGAGCATCATCGACATTGTGGCCAGCCGCATGTTGATGACGCACGGATACCTGAGCAGGATGTTTGCGGTTTTTGATAAGCACAAATGTCCGGTGGACATGGTTTCGACAAGCGAGGTGAGCATTTCGCTGACTGTCGATTCGAATGCGAGCCTGCCGGCGATTGCCGCCGATCTGAGCAAGATGGCAGACGTGAAATACGAGGGCAGGAAGGCGTTGGTGTGCATGGTGGGCGAGGATATTCGCGGGCAGAACGGAATTGCCGCGCAGGTGTTCGCCGCTATCCGTCACATTAACGTGCGCATGATCTCGCAAGGCGCGAGCGAGATCAACATGAGTTTTATGATCGATGAAGACGACGCGGATGAGGCGGTGCGGTCGCTGCATGCGGCGTTCTTCAAAGAGCCTGACCCTGAGATTTTTGACGTGGAAGCGAGAAAGCAGCTTCTAGCTTCTAGCTCCTAGCTTCCAGCTTTGTATTGCGATAACCAACGTAGTTGCTCACCTAAGGGATGCACGAGATTCGCTGGCTGCACGTCGGGAGTTTCTTGAGTCAGTAGCCAGAAGCTAGTAGCTGGGAGCTGTATTTCATGTTGATTCTTGTGCTGGGCAAGGGAAAGACCGGCTCGCTCGTCGCTGAAGTGGCGCGAGAGCGCGGCCACGGCGTGCGCGCGCTCGATATCGACGAGAATACGCATGCGTCGGCACTGACTGCGCCGAACCTGGCCGGGGTTGATGTCGTTGTGGACTTTACGTCTCCCGAAGCGGCAATTGAAAACATGCGCGCGGTGCTGGCGATTGGCGGCCGCATCGTTGTGGGCACTACGGGTTGGTACGCGAAATTGGATGAGATGAAGGCACTCGCCGCGCAGCGCGGCGGCGGGCTGCTGTACGGGACGAATTTCTCCATCGGCGTTCAGAAGCTCTTTCAAATGACGGCGGAGCTGGCGAAACTCGACGGCTACAAGTTTTCCATCGATGAGACGCACCACGTTACAAAGCTTGATGCGCCCTCCGGCACTGCGCTCACGCTGAAGGAAATTATTCTTGCGGCGCGACCCGGGATCGACATTTCCGTCGAGTCGCACCGGGTGGGCGATGCGAAGGGCGAGCATATTGTGCGCGCCGAGAGCGACTGCGACACGCTGGAATTAAGGCATGATGCGCATTCGCGGCGCGGGTTTGCGGTGGGTGCGGTGCGAGGCGCTGAATGGCTCTGCGGCAAACAGGGCGCTTGGGAGTTCCGCGAGATTTTCGGCCAACTCTGAGAGTCCATCGAGCGGCCTCGGGTAGTGCGTCAATTTGAAAGATGTTTCCCTCGGGGGCTAAAGCCCGAAGGCAATTTCCTCGGTTTATGTACGGGCTGAAGCCCGTACCCTTCCACTGAATCCCGAATGCTTCAACTGAAGCCCGTACCTTTCCACTGAATCCCGAATGCTTCAACTGAAGCCCGTACCTTTCCACTGAATCCCGAATGCTTCAACTGAAGCCCGTACCCTTCCACTGAATCCCGAATGCTTCAACTGAAGCCCGTACCTTTCCACTGAATCCCGAATGCTTCAACTGAAGCCCGTACCTTTTTAACTCCCTCATTTCCCGAACGCGCTCAATGCGCCATGCCGTTATAAACTTGACCTGTCATGGAAACGATTGGCTGCGGTACAGCAATTGTGACGCCGTTCAAGGCGGATGGATCGATCGACGAGCCGGCGTTCTGGTCGCTGGTGAACTGGCAGATCGAATCCGGTATCGACTTTATTGTGGCGTGCGGTTCGACGGGCGAGGCGGCGACTCTGGACGAGGACGAGTGGCTGCGCGTGGTTCGTCTGGCGATTGATGCGGCGGCGGGGCGGGTTCCGGTGTGGGCCGGCTGCACGCACAACTCGACTCGCGCGCTGGTGCGGCTAGCTGCGCACCTGAAGCGCGTTCCCGGCGTGGCAGCGGTGCTTTCGGCCAATCCTTATTACAACAAGCCGGGGCAGGAAGGGCAGTTCCAGCACTTTCTTGCGCTGGCGCGCGAAGTGGATCCGCTTCCAGTGTGCGTGTACAACGTGCCGGGCCGCACGGCAGCGAACCTGGAGCCTGAGACTGTGGCGCGGCTGGCCGCAGCGGCGAAAAATATCGAGGCCATCAAGGAAGCGAGCGGCAAGCTGGAGCAGTTTAGCGAGCTGGCGCATATTGTGCCGCGGGGATTCAAGATTTTCTCGGGCGATGACGGGCTGGGGCTGGCTTCGATTGCCGTCGGCGCGCACGGGCTTATCAGTGTCGCTTCAAATGAAGCTCCGGCGGAGGTGGCGCGCATGATTCGCGCAGCGCTCAACAATAATTGGGATGAGGCGCGCGAGTTGGAGCGGCGTTTTTCACGGCTCTTTGAGGCCAACTTCTGGGAGTCGAATCCTGCGCCGGTGAAAACGGTGCTTAGCTTTATGGGGAAATGCGGCGACCAACTGAGATTGCCAATGGTGCCTCCCACGCCAGCTACGCGCGCCAAACTGGAGCGTTTGGCCGGCGAGTTGGGCCTGCTGAAGCACGTGCCGATTCCTGATGGCGTTCGCTCGGAAGTGTTCTGAAGGGAACGATGCTGGGGCCTGCAACCTTTATGTGGGTGCGCATGCTCGCTTCTTCACATCTTGACCGGCAGGCTGGAGCCTGTGCAGGTTGATGGCGCTTCTGTCTCCCTGAGCAATTTTTCAGGCTTGTGTTAGGACGCAAGATTGAAGGAACGCCCTGCAAGGTTTCTTTCCGTGATCTGTGGCTGAGAAAGATCGATTGAGCCACGCCGAAACCAGGTCGGGCGGGAACGGTCACTGTTACCGTGGTAACCCAGCAAGATTTCCACATATGAAGGTTGTGGAAACTTTTTTTGCATCCAGACACAACTTAGGTGAATCGTTTGGTGTCTACCTGTTCGACGGGAGAGAGTGGCCCAAAATACTGCCTCTGCCGCTGTAATTAAATTTTGGCGATGGCTGAGTAAATGAGCGCGCCTTGGAACGATCTATTTTTCTCCCGCCTAAAGGTTTAGAGCAATTGCAGGTTGGCATCTTTTGATCCATCCAGTTTTGATGCGACCAGGCAAAGGCTTGCGGCCAGGCGGCGTTCCTCGGAGTGAGGCCGGTGACAGGCACTCGCTCTGCGTGCGTTCAACTTTAGATACGGTCATCCGCAGAAAGCGATGTACCCAATATGACCCCCCGAACACATAAAAAGCTATTGAGGTTTGCGCTCTTACCACTCGCTGCTGCGGCGATTGCAATTGCAGGATGCGGCAGTTCGCTGATCGGCACCGGAACTCAATCAAACGGACAGACAGGATCGGCCTTTCTGGTCGGCACTGACGCGCCGTTAGCTAGTGTTGTTTCATTTCAAGTGCAGCTTATGGCTGTTGAATTGACCAATGGCACAACTACGACGTCGACCCTGGTTAACGGAACGCCGACGGTGGATTTTGCCCGCTTCAACGGCTTGCAGACCCTGGTCGACATGAACCAGGTTCCCGCAGGGACCTACACCGGCGTCACGTTTGTTCTGGGAACCGGAACCGTGGCATACCTGAATACCTCAGGCGGCGGCGCGCCGACGATTGCGACGGCCCCGGCAGCCTTCTCAACGTCGACTGTGACTTTCAGTCTAAAGAAATCACTGGTCATTGGCACGAATACTCCGCCGGTTGGTCTGCGCATGGATTTCGATCTCGCCCAGTCTATTCCGGTTGATTCGAACGGCCAGATTGAAACCAACTCCAGCGGCGACGTTACGGTGACTCCGACGATTGACGTCTCCACCGTGACGCGCACCGACACGTTCGCGCACATCGACTTGCTCTACGGATCGGTTGTGACTGCGCCGACGAGCACGACGGAACCCAGCTCATTCACGATTCAGGGACCGCATGGCGAGCAGTTCACCATCAACACCAGCTCAACGACTGAGTGGGATGGCGGCGCAACCCTGGGCACCTTGAATACCAACAGCGTTGTGGAGGTTGCCGGCACTCTGGATCCAGCCGATCAAACTCTGGATGCCGATGAAGTGGCGCTGGTTACCAAC
Source organism: uncultured Acidobacteriaceae bacterium (assembly GCA_963763585.1). Classification (GTDB taxonomy): domain Bacteria; phylum Acidobacteriota; class Terriglobia; order Terriglobales; family Acidobacteriaceae; genus Telmatobacter. Next base: position 32,932 of record CAVXPR010000011.1, read on the forward strand.
AGCAAGTTCTACGCGCGCGGTTTGGTGACCTACGTGACTCCAACTTCGGGCGCGGCCACTAATCTTGACTTCTACGTGCGCGCGGTAGAGCCGTCTTCACTGGCCGATGTTCCGCTGGGCGGACTTGCCCAGGTGAACATCACCGGGAACGAGAACTACGGCATCTTGTGGATGCACAATGCATTCACGCAGCTGTTGTTTAACTCGTCTGCGTTGACGCCGGGTCAGGAGATCATCGTCGGCGGCACGCAGGCTGAGGCAACTCCAGCAACCGGCACTGCAATCACCGTCAACCGCATCCACCTGGAGAACTGGGGCTATGAGGGAACGATTGTGACTGGCAGCCAGAACTCGGGTCAAGGGACATTCCAGATGCAGATCAACGGGTTTGCGGGGCAGGTCGTACCGTCGACGGTGACCGTGTACCTTGGGCCAGCCTGCGACTTCCGTTTCGGGTTCGGGGCATTCAATGACCTGGCCAACGGCACAAAGGTTCGCGTGGTGGGATTGCTGCTGAAGAACTCCACCAACGGCAACCTTGTTCTGCTGGCTCGCCACATCGATGGCTTGCAATTCACCGATATGACGACCGCAGCGTGGCAGTAAGCTAGACGTACCATCAACGAAAACGCCGGGGCTGGCTACGTGCTGGCCTCGGCGTTTTTTTGTGTGTAGGTCAGTTTGAAAGATATTTATCCTCGGGGGCTAAAGCCCCGAATCATTTCCTTCTGATTATGTACGGGCTGAAGCCCGTACCCTTCACACTAAAGCCCGTACCCTTCACACTAAAGCCCGTACCCTTCACACTAAAGCCCGTACCCTTCACACTAAAGCCCGTACCCTTCACACTAAAGCCCGTACCCTTCACACTAAAGCCGGTGCCCTTCACACTGAAGCCAATACCCTTCAACTGATGCCGGTTCCCTTCAAACTGTCCCACTAGTGCAAGCACCTGTTCTTTAGCGAAGCTCTGCGTCCGGATGTATTCTGGATTTCCGTCGTTCGATTTTTTTGGAAAATTTCTCAACCCGCTGCCGGGTTCCGATGGAGACTCTGGTGTTTACAGTTGACGGCATTCGAAAATTTCATTCCTGGACGCACTCCTGCCTCACGCTCGTGCTTGATCACTTGTCCACGATCCCGGCGAGCGACTACGCGAGGGAAGTGCCGGGCTTTGGGTTTCCCACGCTTCGCGAGCAGGTGATTCACATATTCAACTGCGAAGGATTCTGGATCCACGCGCTGAAGGGACAGGCGCTCCAGGGACTGCCCTATAGCGATCGGAATCCAGCCGGCTGTGCCTCCGTCGCCGACGCGAGACAGCTACAGCGCGAGATCGGTGAACGGACCCTTGCATATTTGGCTGGCCTCACGGATCAACAAATCAGCAGCAATACAGAGTTGCGCTATCCCGACGGAGAGTTGCCGTTCGCAGTCCAGCGTTCGTGATTCATCATGTTCTGACGCATGCCTTCCATCACAAAGGCCAGATCGTCGCGATGTGCCGCGTGCTTGGGCATCCCGCGCCCGACACCGACTTGAGTCAAATTGAATGATTTGTCTTGGATGATTAGTCTTGATTGATTTTTGCGGCGAGTGCAGACAAGCGCTTCAAGAGCGTTTGTCTGCGTTGCAGTCGAAAGGCTCAGCGACGGCGGCCACCGCCTCCACCGCTGGAGTGGCTCATTTTGGGCGCGCTCATGTGCCCGCCGCCGAAGTTCTGGTGCCCGCCGCCAAAGTTCTTCGGAGCCTTGTAGGAATATGACGGTGCACGGCCGCTGCTGTAGGACTTTGACTGGCCGCCGCCGAAGAGGTGGAATCCGCCCGAGCGCTCGTTCCTGGCCACAGTGTTGCCGTAGTTCTGATACGAGCGATTCGAATATCCGCGCGAGTAGTCCTGCTGCGGAGCGCGATACGAGTTTGAATATGCGGGACTGGGGCGGGCTGAATAGTTCTGCGGTGTTTTGTATCCGTAGCCAGGGTATCCGTAATTTGACCGGCCAGTGTAGCCGTAGTTGGCGCCGGGATTGCTATAGGTCTGGTTCCCATAGTTTTGCGGCCTGGCGGAATAGCTCGGATTTGCGTAGGGCCGATTTGCGTAGGTCTGGGGACGATAGCCGTAGTTCTGCTGCGGCGAGCGATTGTAATAGTTCAGCCGGCCCGGCTCGGGGAATCCCTGCGCGGGGCGGACGTAAGACTGCGCCGGCGATTGAGCTGGGCCGCGGTTGTTCGAAAATCCGCCGCGCTGGTAATTGCCGCCCTGGTTGTAGCCTTGCCGCTGGTCATACGACCGCTGGTTGGGTCGCTGGTCAGATCGGTACTGTCCGTTTGCTCGGTACTGATCGTTCGCCCGGTACTGGTCGGCACGCATTCCGCCGTTTCCGCCGCGGCCATAGAAGGCGCGAGGTCCACCGCGCGGAAGGCCCCAATCGGCCACCTGGCGGCTGTGCGTGTAGTAGCCGGCGTGGTCGAAGAGCAGGGAATGCCCCAGCCAATCGAAGCCCCAGGCGAGCCAGCCGAAGGGCATTCGATCGAAAGCTCCGAGTGCGAAGCTGAGGCCGTATTGAATGGGAACATCGCCGAAGAAGTTGCCCAGCGCGTCGCAGAAAGAGAAGCCCGGATAGGGCGCGATTGGCTGGCCATATACATCCCACGGATTGTAGGTGGGCACGTAAACCACTTGCGGGTTGGTCGGAGCCAGCTCAACGTAGCCCTGGTCGTTTTGCACGTCCTCCTGCGGAGTGGATTGCAAATTCCCGGCCTGCTCGGCGCGGTCGCGCAGCACCTGCACGGTCTGCATCACATCTTGCGGCTGGTTGTAATAGGCATTGCCGAGGTTTGAAGTCCACTCGAGGTCGTGGTTCATCAAGTCGAGCACGTCAGGAAAAGCTGTGAGCGCCTTGATGCTTGGGTCCCAGTTAGTTTGCGCGTTGGCGCCCGCGGCGATCTGATCCGGCGAGGTGTAACCGCCAGCGTGCATTTGTTGCAGCCACTGGTCGGCGACTGCTACCTGCGCCGGATAAGTTGAGGCAGCAAGAACCTGCGCGAGAAGGGAATCCGGATAGAGCGCGATCGGCGCCAGAAGCTGCTCGAGATCTTCGGCGCTGAGCGGTTGAGCCGGAGATGCTGATTGGGTCTCATCTGGCTGCGCGTACTGCGGCGTTTGCGCGGTATTCGGCTGCTGATCGGGATAGGGCTGCGGCGCGTATTGCGGTTGCTGCGAATATTGCTGCTGCGGAGCGGAGTATTGAGGCGCGTAGGGCTGCGCATATTGGGGCTGCTGATTTTGTTGAAGCTGGGGTTGAGGCTGGGATTGAATCTGGGGCGGCGCCTGCGGCTGCGCATATTGCGGTTGATACTGCGGCTGCTGGTCTACCTGGGTTTGGGGTTGGGGCTGCGCATAACTATTTTGAGGCGGCGCTTGTACATTTGGGGGCGCGCCGGCGGGCACATCGGCCTGGGGCAAATCGGGAGGCGCATAGTGGTACGGGGACGGTTTGGCAATTGGGCTGGATGCCGTGCCGGGGTACGGCTGTTGCGCTCTCGCATTCACCGCGAAGGCGAACGCGAGCAGGGCAAGCGCTGCGCCGGGAATCGATCGTGTTGCGCCGATTCTGTGTCGCGAGGAAGGTTTGTGGGAGATTGTTAGGCGAGGCGTTTGATTTTGCTGGGGGAAAAGCCGCGCAAAGGACGAAACCTGCAGGTTCGTTCCGGGGTTCATGCTCCCTCTCAGTCCATTCCGAGCCCGTGAAACTGCCGTCTACCGGACCATCTGAAGGTGCCGAAGCAAACGGAGATTGGGCAGCCCGGGGGGAGGGCTTAATTCAAAGACCCGGTCTGTGACAATTAGTTTCGCCGTCAGGAGGAATTGAGCGAGAGGTTAAGCAGCGAGGCGCGAAAAAATTCGGCGCTGCAAAACTGGGCTGACTGGGCCGGGCCAGCTAGCTGGCTAACTCTTTCTTTACCAACTCGCTCACTAAGCGCCCGTCAGCGCGTAGACCGGCCGCTTGCAGCTTGGCCTGAACCGCCTTCATCGCCGCGCCCATTTCCTTGGGGCTCGGTTTGTGACCGAACGACGCGGTCAGCTCGCCGATCGCTTCCGCCACCAGCTTCGCCAACCCTGCTTCGTCCAGCGCTTTGGGCAGGAACTCCTCGATGACAACGATTTCGGACTGCTCCTTAGCGACGAGGTCGGGACGGTTGCCCTTGGAAAATTGGTCGATCGAGTCGCGGCGCTGCTTGATCATCGTCGCCAGTGCTTGCTCGCTCTCGGCCGGGGTCAAAGGCTCGCGCTTGTCGATTGCTTTATTCTTCAGCGCGTTCTTGATCAGGCGCAGCGTTTGGGTGCGCTCTGCGTCGTGCGCTTTCATTGCGATCACAATCTGTTGACTTACAAGGGCTTCCAGTTCACCTGCGTCTGTCATTTCCTGCTCCTGATTTTGCGTTTCAAGGCTTCAGTGTCGCCGCTACGACTTTGGCGGGCCCACGGAAGAGCCGGCCAAACAAGAATTGTACCGACTTTGGAGGCGTGGAGGCCAGAATGGGGCTTTTGCCCGAATTTTGCACTCGCGGCAGGTTTTCAACAGCAGTCGATCACAAAAACCACAAAATTGTGTATTATGTGATCATTGCATGGGCAGCCTTTTGGAAGGGTTCCATGCCATGGAGACGCTATGATTCGCAAGACTCGCCTTTTTACTCCCGGCCCAACGCCCTTGCTTCCCGCGGCTCAGTTTGCCATGGCTGCTGCCGACATGCACCACCGCACTGCGGAGTTTCGCGCACTGTTTCAGAAAGTGCTTGCGCAGCTCAAGGTTTTTGTCGGCACGAAGAACGATGTGTTGCTGCTTTCCTGCTCGGGCACTGGCGCCATGGAGGCTTCGGTTTCGAACCTGACTTCTCCGGGCGACAAAGTTCTGGTGCTCACGGCCGGTAAATTTGGCGAGCGTTGGACGGGTTTGGCGAAGGCGTTCGGCTGCGTGCCCGACGTGCACACAGCACCCTACGGCCAGACGTTCGATCTGGCAGCGGTGCGCGCCGCGATGAAGCCGGAACACAAAGTGATTTACACGCAGGCCACGGAGACCTCGACAGCAGCTCGCCACGATGTAGAGGCCATTGCAAAGCTGCGCGATGAAGTTGCGCCCAACGCGCTGCTGGTCGTGGACGGAATCACTGGTCTCGGCACCACGCACTTCGACGTCGACGGCTGGGGAATCGACGTGATCATTGGCGGATCGCAGAAGGCCGTCATGATTTCGCCGGGTCTGGCTTATTTGAGCGTGAGCGATCGCGCGTGGGCGGCGATGGAGACGACAAAAAATCCGCGCTACTATTTCGATTTGCGCAAGGAGCGCAAGAATGCAGTGAAGGGCGAGAGTGCTTACACGCCGGCTGTGGCGCTGGTGGCCGCTCTCGGCGCTGCGCTCGACTACATCGCTGGGCAGGCTGGCGGCGATCTTGAAAAGGGCCGCATCGCGCTGATCGACAACGCGCAGGTGAATGCGGCGGCCACGCGCGCGGGCCTGGTGGCGCTGGGCTTCACGCTGTTCGCGCCTAACGCTCCGGCGGCTGCGGCCACGGCTGTTGCGGTGCCTGAAGGCATGGATTCGGGCGTGGTGGTCAAGGCGCTCAAGTCGAAATTTGCGCTGATCGCGGCAAACGGGCAAGGCGAGATGCAAGGCAAGATCTTCCGCGTCGCGCACCTCGGCTTCTTCGACTATCTCGATACGATCGCGATGCTCGGCGCAATGGAGCACATTGCCAAGGACAACCTTGGGCTGCCGGTGAAGTTCGGCCAGGCTGTGGCTGCGGCGCAGGAAGTGTATGCGAAGGCGAGCAGTTCGTAGTTCACAGTTCGCAATTCAAAGTTGATCCTTCGCGCTTATGTCTCTTCTGCGTGTTTAGAAAGGGACCTACGAACTCTTGAACCTTCACTGGAGCATTGATGGCAGAACTTTCATTCGGAGAAAAGCTGCTGATCGCGCGCAAGCAGCTCGATCTTTATCAATACGAAATGGCGGAGCGGTTGGGAGTGCATGCCAACTCGCTTACCAAGTACGAGCGCGGCGAGGGCAAGCCGCACGCGGCAGTGGTGCGCATGTTCGACTTGCTGTGCGAGCAGCAGGGCATTCGTTTTGACGAGTACATGAGCGGGTCCGCCGCGGCGGATAAGGGAGCAGCGATGAAGATCGTACTGGCGGAAAAAGTTTCTCCGGCCACTCTGGCGGTGTTTGCGGGCGAGCCGGGATGGGATGTCAAGACGCACGATCAGCTGCCTGAAGGATTGGCAGCAGCGCTGGCCGATGCCGACGCGCTTGTGGTGCGCAGCGCGGTGCAGGTAGACGATGCACTGCTCGAGCACGCGCCTAAACTGCGCGTGATTGGCCGCGCCGGCGTGGGCGTGGACAACATTGACGCCGAGGCCGCCACGCGCCGCGGCATTGTGGTGATGAATACGCCTGGCGCAAATGCAGTTGCCGTCGCCGAGTTGACGATCGGGCTGATGATCGCGCTGGCTCGCAAAGTTCCATCGGCCAATGCCACGATGCACGCCGGCAAATGGGAAAAGAAAAATCTGCAAGGCTCCGAGTTGCGCGCCAAGACGCTGGGCATTCTAGGCCTTGGCCGCGTTGGCCTTGAAGTGGCGAAACGGGCGCGGGCGTTCGGCATGGAGATCGTGGGCACCGACCCGTTTGTCTCCGCGGCGTTTGCTCGCGAGAATGGAATCGCGCTGGTCCCCATTGAGGAACTGTTCGCAAAATCCGATTACCTCACGCTTCACGTGGGCCTTACGCCGCAGACGCATGGAATCATCAACGCAAAAACTATTGCCACAATGAAGAAGGGTGTTCGCATCGTCAACTGCGCTCGCGGCGAGCTGATTTGCGATGCGGATCTGGCTAGTGCGCTTAAGAATGGCCAGGTAGCGGGCGCGGCACTCGACGTGTTCACGGTCGAGCCGCCCAAAGACTCGCCCTACATTGAGCTCGACAACGTATTGCTTTCGCCGCACGTGGCCGGCTCCACGGCCGAAGCGCAAGAAGCTGTTGGCATTCAGATCGCGCATCAGGTTTGCGAGTATCTCAAGCTGGGCGTGGTGCAGAATGCCGTGAATGTTCCGTCGCTGAGCCGTGAGGAGTATGTACAGCTCGCTCCATTTATCGACTTAGCCGGGCGACTGGGATCGTTTCTTGCGCAGGCAGGCAAGGGGGGCGGCGGGTCTGGCATTGACTCGATTCATATCGTTTACGGCGGCGCGCTGACGGAGGCCAAGACCGATTTGGTGCGCAACGCCGCGATTGCAGGGCTGCTGCAAGGATCGGAGAACGTGAATCGCATCAACGCGGCAGCGGTGGCGGCGGAGCGCGGCATTCGCGTGCACGAGCAGAAGGAAGAAAGCCATCGCGGCGGCGCGGCCACGGTGCTTACGCTGGTATTGCACACAGCGCAGGGCGACAGCCGAGCAAGCGCTACCGTGATTCATGGGGAGCAGCCGCGGCTGCTTGCTTTCGACGGCATCGACATCGAGGCGCCGCTCGAGGGGACCCTGGTTGTTTGTCGCAACCTTGACGTGCCCGGCGTGATCGGGCGCATCGGAACCATTCTCGGCCAAGAGGGCGTGAACATCGCCAACTTCGCTCTCGGCCGGGAGCGGGGAGCGGCCATTCCGGGGAATCTCGTCAAGGCGCTCGCCGTCGTGCAGGTCGACGAGCCGGTTGCGGAGTCGGCGCTTGAAGCGCTGAAGGTAATTGAGGCGCTGCTCGAAGCTCGCCTGGTGAAGCTGGCCGCCGGAAAATAATTTTCAGATTGTTTTGTGTCGGGTCGCGGCGGGTCGCGGCAGGTCGCGTCGAGTCGCGTCAAAGCGGAGCCATCACCTGCGGGTGGTGGCTCATTATTTTGTAGGGTCGGCGACGCGGCCAAGAAAGAGCATGCTGCCGGACTTTGTGTCGAGCAGAATGAACAGGAATGGGTGATCGGCACGAAAGACAATGGGCGGCGGCGCGGGGAATCGTTGTTGCATCGCCGTTGCGTACATCACGATTGCCGTAGCCGCCGCGGCTTCAGTACCTTGCTCGTCCACATCAATGAACGCCTTGTGGATAGCTGCGGAGATGGCGAAATCGGGCTTGCCCGTCATGCCCGAAAAATCTGCGGCGCCCGAGAAGGGTTGAGGCATTCCCATTGCGGTCAATGCGCTGTTCAGCTCGAACTGCTGCGTCATGGTGAATCGCGGCAGGGTGAGAATCACTTTGTCCACGGGCTCAAGTTTCTGGATCCAGTCGCTTGCGGACCTGGAAGTGAACGACTTCTCGAGCGCCGCGAGGCCTTCCGTCTTCTTCGGGAGCAGGACCACCATGGAAATCTCATTGCCCGCATAGGGCAGCTCGATCGCCTGGAATGTTCCACCGTCGTAATACTGGTAGCCGCCGGTGCGGTGCATCATCGACGTCATCACCCACTGAGCGGCGGAGAGATGAAACTCCTCTTTTTGCGTGGCTTCTTTGTCGAACTGATCTTGCCAATTGCCTTTGAAGTAGATGGCGTTGGTGAGCACGAGGCGGGTAGTTGGGTTAAGCGCACCGGGGCCGATGAGGTCCGTGATCTTGTTGTTGGTCTGCTTCTCAACCCATGCGTTGATGGTTGTGCGCACGGTTTCCGGCGAAAGCTTGAAGTTGACTCGGTGGAATCCGGCGGCGTAGTCGGATTGTACGAGCTTGAGGTAAGTCGGCTCGAAGCTCGCGTCCTGTTGCGCCCAAAGCGCGTCGGCGACGCGCAGTTCGTAGCCTTTGTGCTGCGCGTTCATCTCCGCGAGCAGCGCGCCCATTGCGGGGTGCAGCTTTTCTGGCGGCAGCGTGAAATGGAAGACGTGCTTCATCTCGATGGCCGTTTGGCCGCGCGCGCCGGCGTAGGCCATTCCAAATGCTGTAGAGATGCTTTCCGGTGAGAAGAATAGATTGCCTGGCTGCTTTGAAAGTTGGGCGTAGAGGTCGACGGCGAAGGCGTTGCTGCCTTTAACGATTTCGGCCTGGTCGGAAGTAGATGAGGGCGGCGCGGAGGCGGCGAGCGGTGGCGCGGCAAGGGCCCCGTAGCTGCTTAAAACGGCGAGAATTGCGCAGAGCAGTGACTTCATGCGAGCCTCCCACGCTGGAGTGCAGCGATTGGCGTGCTGCACTTGCCAGCTAACTGCTGAACGCAGCCCAAGGCGTTTCTTGCACTGAAAATCGTGAGCGATCAAAATCGCAACTAATCGGGCGCTGGTGCGCAGCTAACCCATCACGCCCTTGTGCCCCAGCCAGCTACGCAAATACGAGACTTGACCGAGGTGATAGGTCTCGTGGATGGCGAGGAAGTTGATGGCTCCGCTTATTTTGCCGTCGGCGCTCGGAGGGCCATTCGTCGAGACCTTCGAGACCATATCCTCTGACGCGTTGTCGAGCGCGGTAGCCAAAATTCCCGAGACATCGCGCCAGCCTTCCATCAGCGTCTCTGGCGACGGGAAAGTGGCCACATCGTTGCATTTGACTCCACGCGCAAACGAGGAGAGCCAGGGTTGCGACCATTCCGTACCGAGCCGGGAAAGGACCGCCTTCCGCGCCCAGATTACGTGGCCCACGATCCAGGCGATGTGGTTCGTGTTGCCATTGGGGCGGCTCAGCCATTCGTCGGGCGAGAGGTCCTGAACCGCTCTCGTCAGCAAATCGGAGTTGAAGCGATAGTTTTCAGCAGCGGCGGCGATGACTGCGGGAACCGGCATGGGACCCCTCCTGATGTTGGCTTTGCGCGGGAATTCTACGCTCGGCTCATATACGCGCCTTCGCTGGTATCGACGCGGATTTTTTCGCCTGCGTTGATGAAGGCCGGGACCTGGACCACGAGCCCGGTCTCAAGCTTAGCCGGTTTGGTGACGCTGGAAGCCGTTGCTGACTTCAGTCCAGGTTCCGTTTCGATGACTTCCAAGTCGACGGTTTGAGGCAACTCAATACCCACCGGCTGGCCATCAACGTAGCTCACCTTGATTTGCTGGTTGGCGGTAAGGTATTCCACCGTGTCGCCGAGAGTGGCGCTTTTCAGAACCGTCTGCTCATAGTCAACGGGATTCATGAAATAGTAGTCATCGCCATCGGCGTAAAGGAAGTCCATGGCAACCTCATCTACGATTACCTTTTCGATGGCGTCGGCGGAGCGGAAACGATGTTCGAACATAGCGCCCGTTTTGAGATTGCGCAGCTTGGCCTGAATGAAGGCGCGAAGATTGCCCGGAGTGCGGTGCTCGACCTTGAAGACAACGTGAAGCTGATCATTGTGCTTGATGAGCATGCCCGGGCGCATTTGTGTGGCGGGAATCGCCATAGAGGTTACAGCTCCTTGCTGGAATTGCGCGCAATGCGCAAAGAATATGCCGTTTGGCCTGCATTGATTGTAGCTGACAGGCGGGTTCGGAGCGGGCCAATGGGCCTATTCAAGCTGGTTTCGTGGGGGCGATGAGAATGGCTGGACGTGCACGGCGGTGATTGCGAAGATGCGGCTCTGACCAAAGCGTTACAACTGCTGGATAAGCAGCAATATAGAATGTCGGTGAGCCGGTCGGTGGCTGGAATCGTCTTTGAAACGCCGGTTTTACAGCGGCGAAACTAAGTTGCAGAGCTCTATATAAGGTGCTGTCGCGATGCGACAGGGGAGAACGGGCGAACATATGTCGACTCAGGTTTCAATCTGCGTAATCGGGTCAGGATATGTTGGGCTGGTTGCGGCGGCCTGTTTTGCGGAAATAGGCCACAAGGTCGTCTGCGTCGATAATGACGAGGCCCGGGTGAAGCAGCTCTGCGAAGGGGGCGTGCCGATTTTTGAGGAGCACTTGCCGGAGCTGCTCAAAAAGCACCGCGGCAGCAGAGTGGTATTCACCACGCAGCTGGCCGAGGCCGTGGACCAGAGCGAGGCAGTATTCATCGCCGTGGGAACTCCGCAAGGCGATACCGGCGCCGCGGACCTGTCATATGTTGAGGCTGTAGTGGCCGAAATTGCGCGCGCGATCAAGAGCTACAAAGTGATTGTGGAGAAGAGCACGGTTCCGGTTTACACCAACGACTGGATACGGCGCGTACTGCATCGCCATGGAGTCGCGGCAGAACACTTTGATGTAGTTTCCAATCCAGAATTCCTGCGCGAAGGCACTGCGGTGGTGGATTTTCTGCATCCTGACCGCATCGTTGTGGGGGCAAGCAACGAGAGATCGGCGGAGATTTTGCGGCGAATTTATGAACCGCTCACCGGCGGCGACTATTACGGGCGGCAGGGAGCGATTCCCGGAACGTGCGGCCAAGCAAAGCCGGCAACGCTGCTGGTTACTTCTACGCAGAGCGCGGAGATCATCAAGCATGCGTCGAATGCGTTTCTGGCGATGAAGATCTCTTTCATCAATGCGGTCGCGAATCTGGCCGAAGCTGTCGACGCGGACATTGAGGACATTGCCGCCGGCATTGGTCTCGACAGCCGCATCGGGCCGAAATTCCTGCGCGCGGGGCTAGGGTATGGAGGTTCGTGCTTTCCCAAAGACGTGGCCGCATTCCATTGGGTAGCGCAGGAGCGCGGCGTCAACCTGCAATTGCTCGAAGAAGTTCGCAAGATCAATGACACGCAAAGGGAAGTGTTCTTTAACAAAGTGCGGTCGGCGCTTTGGACTTTGCGCGGCAAGAGGCTGGCCGCGCTGGGACTGGCATTCAAGGGCGACACGGACGACATCCGCGATTCACCGGCAATTGCAATCATTAAACAGCTGCTGCAAGCGGGCGCAACGGTGACGGCTTACGATCCGGCGGCCATGGAACGCGCGAAGGAAGTTCTGCCGCCGGCCGCAAACATGAAATATGCTGACGACGCTTATCATGCGGCGAAGGATGCCGATGCGTTGCTGATCCTCACGGACTGGAAGGAATTTGCCACCATCGATTTGGCGCGCCTGAACCGTGCGCTGCGTTTCCCCATCATTATTGACGGCCGCAATCTTTATAAGCCGCAGGAGATGCAGAGCCACGGCTTTACCTATGTGAGCGTTGGCAGGCAGGCGAGCTACCAGGCGCAAGAAGGCAAGCCGCGCAAACTACCGGTGTAAGCGGGCTTTTTCGCGGTGTTCGAGTTTAGGATGCGGGCGCTGGCCCGTGCTCGAGGTCGAACCGAATTATCCGGCACAAGTTTTGAGTTCTGGAGTATTGAAATTTGTCAAAGTCCGCACTCGTAACCGGCGCCGCCGGATTTCTCGGCTCTCATCTCACCGATCGCCTGCTCGGCGATGGCTACATTGTTCTGGGCGTCGACAATTTGTCTACGGGCGACCCTGAGAATCTCGCGCATCTCGCTAACGATTCGCACTTCTGTTTTGAGGAGCGAGATATTTGCACGGCCTTCGATCCGGGGCGCGTCGATTATGTCTTCAATCTGGCGTCGCCGGCGAGCCCGCCTGAGTATCTTCGCCTGGGAATTGAGACGCTGCGCGTAGGTTCGATGGGCGTCGAGAACATTCTGCAAATTGCCGAGAAATATGGCGCGGGCTTTTTTCACGCCTCCACGTCGGAGTGCTATGGCGACCCGCTTGAGCATCCGCAGAAAGAGACTTACTGGGGCAACGTAAATCCGGTTGGTCCGCGATCGGTGTACGACGAAGCCAAACGCTTTGGTGAAGCAATGGTGATGGCTTACCATCGCTCGCGCGGCGTGAATACGCACATGGCGCGCATCTTCAATACTTATGGTCCGCGGCTGCATCCCGGCGACGGACGCGTCATCTCAAATTTTCTGATGCAGGCGCTGCGCGGCGAGCCGTTCACCATCTATGGCAATGGCCTGCAGACGCGGAGCTTTTGCTATGTTGACGATCTGATTGAAGGGATCGTGCGCCTGTCGCGAAGCGATGAGCATCTCCCGGTCAATCTCGGCAATCCCGAGGAGTGCACGATCCTGGAATGCGCGAAGGCGGTGCTGGAAGTCACGGGCTCGAAGAGCGAGATGAGCTACGTGGAGTTGCCGGTGGATGATCCAACGCGCCGCCGGCCCGACATCACGAGGGCGCGCACGCTGCTCGGATGGGAGCCGCGCATTGGACTGAAAGATGGATTGAAGAAGTCGCTGGAGTTCTTTCGCAGCCGGGCCGCGTAGGCAGCAGGTTTGCGCATTCGTTATTGAGGCGGCTCGTAGGGTTCGGCGCGCAGAAGATTGGTGAGGATGCCGCGCTCGTCCGGACTGAATTGATTCTGATAGCGCGCTGAATTCAGCACAGTCGCTCGTTGATCGAGCGGCACTGAACGCAGATCTTGAAAGGCGCGCTTGACGGTCGCCTGACGATCAGGCGGAAGCGCCAGGAAACTGCGCCCGGCCTGCCGAACCTGCATCTGATCCTGCGGCGACATGTGCTCCAGCATTTCGCTACGCGCCAGCCGACGCTCGCGCTGCTCTTCCGGCAGCTGATTCAGCTGATGCAACTGCTGCACCAGGCGCTGCTGCGTCGGGGCAGGCAGCCGATTGAAGCTGGGATCGTTGCGCAACAAGCGCTCCTGATCCGTGACGGGAAGGCCCTGATGCTGATTGAGCCAATCGCCTAAATGCCCGGGAGGCGCAGCGCCGGGGTAATAGCCGCCGGGCCGATTTGCGTTGGGATAATTCGCGCCAGGATAAGCGGGGCGGTCGTAGTTCGGCGTTGGAGTGCCGGGGCGGCCTCCATATGCCGGGTACGAGGGAACCGACCTCGGGGCGGAGGTATACGGCCGCTGCGCGGGGTTATATTGCGGGTTCTGCTGGTACGGTCGCTGCTGACTCTGGTAGGGCCGCTGTTGCGGCTGGTCCCGTCTCTGCTGATTCTGATTCGGCCGCTGCTGGTTTTGATACGGCCTCTGCTGATTCCGGTATTGCCGCTGATTCTGCGGACTGTTCTGCCTGGTCTGGAGCTGGGCATAGCGGAACTGCCCCATTGCCGCGCGACGATTGGGTCCGCGCTGGCCGGAAACCGGAACCGCGGTCAGAAAAAGAAACGAGCAGAAAAACAGGACCGCAGCGGCGATTGCCGCCGGACGCACTCTTTCCGCGTTGGAATTCCTGTTCACAAAACGATCCCCGAATTAGCTCCCTGTTGGCTCCGAGCCGGCGCCTCTTGGCGCTAGGCTTCCGGCAAGCGGCCGGAATGTAAAACTTCATTCTCCGTTCTGGCTGCCGGTCAGCGCTTCCATCTGATCCAGCACCTGCGCATTGCTATCCAGCGTTTGCAGGTCATGCACCACGGCAGCATTCTGTGCAGGCTGTTGCGCCGGCTGCATCCAGTCCGTTACACCCAGATAGGTGCCACCGCCCACAAGCAGCATCACAGTAAGCGCTACGGCCGCCAGCGGACGGGCGTGCAATCCCGGGCCATACGCCACGGTCGCGCGCAAACGCGCGATGGCACCGGCAAACCAACCGGCTGGCGCGGCCTGGCGCTCTTCGCGCATTCTGGCGCTGAGCCGCGTCATGAAGTAGGGGCTTGGCGCAGGCGCCTTCCAGGCATCCATCAACTGCATGGTCGCCTTCAGCTCATCGAGTTTGGCCTTGCAATCCTCGCACTCGGCAACATGCGCCTGGGCTTTTGTTCCAACCAAGGCAGAAGACCGGTTCGGATCGAGCAGCAATTCAGCCAGCTCGGCATCCATTCCCGTGCAATTTGTTTTCATTCGACTCATAATTTCCACCCCATGTTTCCGCCGGGCGATTTTTCTTTCTTATTGCTCCGGCTTCTTTTCACTCATGCCTTCAAACAAAATCCTTCAGCTTGTCCCGCAGCGTCTGGTAAGCGCGAAAGAGCAGCGATTTGGTCGCCGATTCGCTCAGTTTCAGCACATCTCCGATCTGCCGGTAATCCATCCCCTGATACTTGTGCATCAACACTGCCATCCGCTGCCGCTCTGGCAGCGCCATCACATGAAGCCGAATGGCCGCCATGCGCTCATCGTGCATTAACTGCTGCTCCGCTGTAGGCTCATCGTCGGCCACATCGGGAGTCGTCCCCGTCTCCGGGTCCGGCTGATCCAGGTACACCGTTTGCGCGGTCCGTTCGTGCCGGGTATCGCGCGCATGATTTACCGCCAGGTTGGTCGCGATCCGGTAGAGCCACGTCGTAAATCTGGCCTCGGCCCGATAGCTGCTCCTGGCACGATAGACGCGCAGAAAAACCTCCTGCGCTAACTCTTCGGCAACTGCCTGGTTCCCGACCATCCGGTAGAGGAAGTGAATCATCGGCCGGTGGTACTTTGTTGCGAGGTAATTGAAACCGGCCTCATCGCCCTCGGCCACGCGCAGCATAATGGCTGCGTCGCTTTTCGGATCCAGTTCTTCTCTCAGGCCGGCGCGCTGATCGCCTATTCGCGGATCGGGAGTAGAGCCCGGCCGAAGTGCCGAACCCGCCCCCGGCTGAAGCGCCGAACCTGCGCCCGGCTGAAGCGCCGAACCCGTACCCAACGGGGGACCGTCAAGGACCATCGTTGCCATATCTTCTGGAACCCCATCCGGGCCGGAAAGTTCCGCTCCGTAAACGGTTTCTTGGCCTGGATTTGGGTCCTCGGAACTGTCTTCAGAGCCTTCTTCGTCGGGCTCCGGCTGGGCGGCCTGGGACAAAGCAACGGCGGTGGCGTCGGCGCGAGTCAGTCGGGAGGGTAGTCGGGGTGTGACGAGGCTGGGAAACGGGCCAGGAAACGGGCCAGGAAACGGGTCGGAAAAGGGGCCGGAAAGGGGACCGAAAACGGTCCGCAGAACGGCTTCCCAGTTGAATGGGAACTCGCTGCCGGGATAAGTTGAAAGGCGAATTGAACGCGCTCTCATCAGCATGGTTTGCCTGACTTCTGGCCCTCGCGTGCTCCGCCCCAGTGATGCATTGGTTTGGCCGTAAAGCCGTGCTGGTGTTACTCTACCCTACGGGATGGCGTTTGTGACGCCTGTCCAGCGGACGTAGGATCGGACTCGTTGAGAGTCTGGAATTCGGCGGCTGCGGATGGAAATTGGCGCGAAATCGGCCTCCCGATTGCGACTTTTCGGCTTTTGACCGCTGGCCGGCGGCGAATCGTCCAACCAAATCCTTCCAATGCCTTTTCTGGGCGCTTAACTCAGCGGTAGAGTGTCACCTTCACACGGTGGAAGTCGTAGGTTCGAATCCTACAGCGCCCACCAAATCAATGACTTGGCAGGCTTCGCACACTGCTTGCAACTCGTTGTGGTCACAACGAAGCACCCATGGTGTTGAGGGGAGTCTCAGTCGTTGGTCCAATGGGACTCTTCAGGAGCCTTGAGCGTACGGAGATTCTTCAAACTTCTGCTGAAACAACTGTACGTGTGCTCCGAGCTGATCGCGGAACTTTGCGAGATGCTCGCTGGAGGGGTTATAAACTTCGATTTGCTTGCCCGGCGCGAATCGTCGAAACACATCTCTCGAATAGGGGTCATATTCGGGGCGGGTGGCCTGCCCTAAAGTTTTTGGGCTCTCAATCCAGCACCCCATTTCCGGGAGAATGCACGTCGTCTGAAGATAGGGTGGGCCACTTGCATCTGAGATTCTGGCCCACAATTTCTGCTTGGAACTCCTGCTCATCAACAACGCATGGTCGCTCAGGCCCGCCGTTCGCGCGGTCGTGCGCGGTGATAGAGCGTAAGTGCACTCCATGCGTATTGCAGCCACCAAAACGCGGCCAAGGGAATCGAGAGCATGGAAACCTCTCGATAGAGATGCCACGCGTTGATTGCGCCAACAAGCTTGTTGGCTGACCGGCTCTTTCGCGAAAGGCGATAGCAGGCCAGGTCCACGGGCAGCCGGTGACCGATGTGGCCATCGCGGATGATTTGCGCCCAGAGACAGAAATCCTCGGCGCGATACGGCGCGTTGGGGGGGAAACTGAGCACCGGAATCCGCGTTCGGTCGATGACGACAGACACGCATCCTCCAGTGCCGCGACGGGTATGGAGCGTGCGCCAATCGAGTTTCTCGGGCGCCTTGATGAGGGCGCCGACTCGCAAGCCGTCATGGGACATATGCCGGTAGTCGTGGTAGATGAAACTGTAGCCTCCGGAAGTAATCCAGGCGACGGAGCGAGCAAGTTTCTCTGGAAGCCAAAGATCGTCGGCATCGAGAAACGCGATGAACCGCCCCCGCGCGGCTTCGATGGCCAGGTTGCGCGCCGCGGACGGGCCCATGTTTCGCGGCGTGCGAATGAGCTGGAAGCGCGAGTCTTCGAGAGCGGCGGCCTCGGCGATCGCAACGGAGTCGTCAGAGGATCCGTCGTCGACCAGAATCTGCTCCCAGTCAGTAAGAGTTTGCGCGCGCACTGAGGCGAGCGTCTCTCTGAGCCATGGGGCTGCGTTATAAACCGGCGTGATGATGGAGACAAGCGGCATTATTTCACCTCTATAAGTTCGGGCTGAATGGCGGCGTGAAAGCCGCTGTTGCCGGGTAACCCGCCGCGTATTCTCTCTGGAGCAGTTTCATGCTCCATACAACGAGAACCACGAGCCACGTGGCCAAAACCAAAGAAGGAATCCGCTCATACACGTATCCGAGATTGCCTCGCGGCGCGAGGAGCGCACGGGTAAGACATTCGGCCCATATGCCGGCGAAGAGCGAGCGCTTGCCGCACCACGCCAGAAAGCTGCGGCAGGTGAATCCAAAGAGCGCGGAGCCGAAGTAGACGGCGAACAGCCCGCCGGTGACATACAACTCGAGCAGATAGATGGAACCCGTACCAGCGACCGTGCCCTGGGACGATCCGGGATCATTGTTGGTCAAAATGCGCTCGAGCGTCGCGGGCAGATTTTTCAAACCTCCAAAATCGATGACGCATACGCCCAGCAAGCCGTACGGGATGGTTTTGGCGGTGAGCGAAATCAGCAGCGGCGGGCAGCCGGGATCGAGGGCGAGGTCGGTGTTGTTCTGATAGAGGCCGAGCACATCGCTCTGCAAAAACATTTGTTGATCTTGACTGCCGCCGAAAATCGGGTCTCCTCGGGTAATGGCGGGAACGAAAATGATGAACAGGGCGCTGACGCTAAGCCACATCAGATGCTTGAGCGTGATGCGGATCCAGCCTCGCGCCATGGCGATGAGAAGGACGGGCACGAGCGCCTGCGCCAGAAAGAACCGCCCTCCGTGCAACGAAATGACCAAACGGGGCAGGGTGAGCAAAGCGGCCGCAATCCAAATTCGCCTCCATCCCTGCTTCGCGGGATCGGCCGCGCCAATGCACATAAATCCGAAAAAGAGGTGGGTATACAGCAAAGCCTGTAATGCTCTGGGCATGGGACCACTCGATCCGTAGTCCAGAGCGGCGCGACTCTCAAGAAGAGAGATCGCGAGCAAGAACGCGGGAACGAAGAGGACGGTCGTTACTCGAAAGGCGAAATCTCCACACGCGTCCAGCATCGTGGCCGGCAGATGCCGGGTGCCAGAGCCGACTCTTGGAAAGAGGTAGCCCGCGGTGAAGCAGATGACGGCGATTACGCTGATCTGGATCGTGCTGTCGTCGACAGAGTCCCGAAGGCCGAGGAGCAGTTGAAGAATGATGCTGCGCATCCACCAGAACAATAAACAGGAGAAGATAAACGAGCAGAGAAAAAGCCACTTCCCCGGAGACCGGCTTCCGGCTCTTGACTGCTTCGCGCGGGAGCGCACTGCGTGGACGGCGCCGAATTGCCCGCTCTCGGTTGGAATTCGGCTTTCGCTCAAATTTTCGCTCTCGCTCATGCGACGGCCTCCGTGACGAGGGTTGATTCCGTAGCGCAACAGGAGTCAACGGCCAGATAGGCATGAGCGACGGCGCGCGCAGAGTAGGCGGCGAGAGATATCGCAGGTGGCGCGGCAGCGAGAGCGCTGCGCAGGGCGCGGGCGACCGGTTCGCTGCCCTCGCCGGAGTAGAGGTGGATTGCGCTGCCGATCGACTCCGGCGCAATCTCCACGCCTCCGCCGCAGGCGGGCATCACAACGTTGCAGCCCTGGCTTAGGGCTTCGAGATAAGCGATTCCGAGCGCTTCGGTCTCGCATCCGGAGACGAAGACCCTGGTGCGGCGAAGCCACGTTCGCACCTCGTTCGACGGCACCTGCCCAACAAGCTCGATGCGCGAATTGCCACGCGCGGTGGTCTCAACGAAGGCGCGAAGCTCACCATCTCCGACAATCGCCGCGCGCAATTCCGGATGTTCTTCGAGCACTTCGAGAATGGCGGGAAGAATCCGTTCGAGCCTTTTCGATGGGTGCAGCCGCCCGGCAAAGGTGATGTAGTCGCGCCCTTCGCCGCCGTTTTCGATGTCGGCTAAAAACGTATCGTTGAGTGGATTGTGGATGACCGCATCCACGCGGAGGTTGAAGATGGCCCGCAGGTGAATAGCGGAGTAATACGAGACCGCAACCAGTTGGGCGAACCAACCGGCGACTTTGAATGACGCTGTCACTCCCAACGTTTTCGCCCAGCCCTGAACATCGGGCCGGGGAAAACCATGCGCCACGCAGATCGCGCGCCTGGCAAACGGCGCGGCGAAAACCGCGGTGGTGCTCAGAATCTTCAGCACGCGCGGGTCGCGCAGGTCACGCCAGCGAGCGAAAATCCGCGACGGCGAAACAATTTCGGCGGATATGCCAAGGGCGGCGAATCCTGCGCAGAGCGTTTCGGCAAAGCTCGAGACGCCGCCAACTTCATGGCCACCGGTGATCAGAATTCTGGACGGATATTGGCGATTCATCATCTTCTTCCACGAATGTTTATTGCGCGCACCTGGAATTAAAGATGGCCAGAGGTCGCGGTTCGGCGGGGCGTCTTCCTAATTCCTTTTCGACGACCGATCGCTAAACGACTGTGCCTCCTTTTCCGGGCGCGCGTCGGCAGTGCAGGAGTCCTCCACGTTGGGAAGATTTTCAGGAGTCCGGGAAGGAATGCGGCCGGAGAAGAGAAAATCGTGCGCGTCGCCGTCGACAGATCCGTTGCGTATCCAGCGGCTCACCTGGTCCGGTCCCACGGGAGTCTGCGCCCGGTCGAGCTTGTGGCAGCTGTAGCCGCGCTCCCAAAACATCGCAAAGGTTTCGGCGAACTTCGAATTCAAGCCGCCGGGAATAACTTCGCCGCGTAGCAGAATCTCTACAAGCCAAGTTGGTTTGGGGATCCGATCGAGAGTGCCAACTGCTCCCGCCAGAACATCGAGCTCAAATCCCTCGACGTCCAGTTTGATGAGCAGCCTCTTCGTGACGAATCGGCCATTGACGACCGCGTCGAGGGACGTAAGCGGAACGAGCGTCGATTGTCCTTCTCGCGCCTGCGCCCAGCCGGGCAGAAAAGAGGCAATGCCGCCATAGCCGTAGATGCGCCTGAGCCCAGGCGCGCGCGCCAGGCCCATGGGAAACACTTCGACATCGCGAAGCTGGTTGTCCCACAGGTTTCGATAGAGATAGTGCAGATTGCGGGGAAGCGGCTCGATGGCCACTGTCTTTTTTCCGCGGCTGGCGGCCAGACAGGAATAGATACCGACGTTGGCTCCGATGTCGACAACCACCTCGTGGTTTTCGAGCAAGGAAAGAAAGGCCGCGACTTCGTCGCCTTCCCAGCCCGCAGCCGCGATTTCCGGATCGCCGGCCAGGGTGAAGCCGTAGGGCGTCTGGACGGCGCGGCGGCGGCTGGTTGCGTCACGCAAAACGCGGTACGACCGTCCCAGCGGGGGAGCGAAAGTGTCAACCGCCTTTCGATATCTAGACAAGAACATTGTCGACTCCTGGGGCTGGACTCAATGAGGAAGCGAGAGCTGGTTCTGAAATCCGCGCCAGATAGTTGCGGCGGGCGCGCGCGAAGATTGCAAGCGCCGAGGGCAGCGCGAAGCCCGCCGTCGCGGAAAGATAGCTGAAGGCCGCGCCTGCGCCACCCCAGCGGCGGGCAGTGAGCGCGACCAGCAACAAAGTGAGCGAGGACGCAATCAGCGACTGAATGAGGAATGGTTCCTTCTTGAAGGAGCGCAGCAGCGTGGCCAGACTTTGAATAATGCAGTTAGCCCCGGCGGCCAGCACCAAGACGAAGAAGATTTGCGGAGAGACAAGGCGCGCCGCGAGCCGAGGAGCGAGGAAAGGAAGCACCGCCGCTCCGGCGCACGCCGAGAAGGCCATGGCGGAAAATGCGGCGAACGACTGAGCCTGCGCGCGGCGGAAGAGCCGGTCGAGTTCAGCAAACGCGCGACGCGCGATCATGTTTCCGAATGGCGTCGACTTTGTTGAGGTCCATGCCAGCGCCAAAACGGTCATGTATCCGGTGATGCTGAGCGCCATTCCCATCTTCCCGGCTTCAACGGGGCCACGCACCGCAAACAAAATGGGAATGAAAACCTGGGCGGTGAAATACGAACACATCCAGCTAACGGCGATGCGCCACTGGAACGGCCACACCTCGCTGTGCCATTCAATCGCCGCATGGACACTTCGATCACGCAGCATTGCCGCGAGCAATTTCCGGTGCCCAGCCACGAACAACAGGCCAACAACGATCTGGCTTGCGATCATCATCGCGGGTGAGTAAAGCCCGCGATGCAAGAGCATCGGCGTCCATGTACATAGGGCAGCGGCGCCGGCCATGCGGAAGCGCATGGCGGCTACCGCCCGTACATGGCCGCAGCCCTCAAGAAATGAGTAGAACGGCATGCACCACAGACTGACCGAATTGGCCAGCACAGCAGCGATCCATGGGCCCTGCCATGCGATTCGGGTTGGGCCGTGGGCAGAATAGTGAGAGAAGAATACGAGGCCGAGCGGCGCCAGCAGGAGCGCCATTGCCAGGGCTGCCATGGTGTACCAACGCACGCTGAGCTGCAATGCAGCAGCCAGGCGAGCGCGCGCAATAGGATCGCCTGTCACCTTTCCGTCGGGGTGCAATTCCAGGTGCACGCATTCGTGCGCGGCCAACTGCTGGATCACAAAGCAGAAGCCCAGTTCGAAGACGATTTGCAGCGACACCAGGCTCAGGAGCGTGTAGTAGTAGCCCTGCTCCTCTGGACTGAGCGAATGCACAATCAGCAGAACCGTTCCCGTGCTGCCGACGATGGCAGTAAGCCGCGCCAGAAAGGCATAGGTGACTGCGCCGTCCATTCCCAGAGCCCGCAGCGCTTTCATCGGGGCTCTCCAGATCGAGCCTCTCTGGATCGAGGCTCTCCAGATCGAGGCTCTCCAGTCCAACCCTGCTCGAGCACGGCAGTCCACGAGCCCAAGCGGCGGCGCAGGCCAAGAGCGACGGAAACCAATTCCACAATCCATGCGGTTATCAGCGCAATTGGAAGCGCAAAAACCAACCCGGCGAGGAAAATCCAGAGCCTGTAATGAGACCCGGGTCGGTCAGGCGGAATAGCCGGATCGACAACCTGAACGATTGATCCCTGCCGTGCTTCGTCGACGCGCGCTACTTCATACTGGCGGGTCAGCAGTTCGTACATCGCCTCATGGAATTTCTCTTCGCGCAGCGCGCGCGCAAATTCAAGTCCGGTCTGCGTCATTTTGCCTTTGGGCGCGATCAGGTCGCCCGTGGAGTGGTCGCTGTCCACATCCATGGCCGCAAGCTGGCCCTCCATGCCGCTCAACTCCTGTTCGGCGCGCGCCATGTCGGGGTTCTCACTGGTGGCAAACTCGCGCATGGCGCGAATCTCGACCTGCTTGGCCGCTATCTGTGCGCGCAGCTGTGCCGCCGATGCAATCAGGGCGCGGGCCTGTCCGTCCAGCTCGAGCACGCCGGTGCGGTCTTCGGTGTTTTTCAAGTTGTTTTCGGCTAGCTCCAATTCGGCACGCTCTCCATTCACCTCTCGCTCGAAGAACATGCGCCGCTGCGCGGCTTCGGTCAGCGCCAAATTCGCGGTCACGCGCCGGTACTCTTCCACCCAACCGTTGGCAAGTTCCGCCGCCCGCCGAGGATCGCGATCGGTAACCGAGAGCCGAATCAAACCGTCCTTTAAGCCAGAGTCAATCGACGTCATTTTTTCCCATTGCGCGCGCGCTGACGAGATGTAGCGCTTGTGGTACTCGGCTTGAAGTTGGAAACGCTCGACCATCGCATATTCCGTGGTGCGGCTTTTCAGCAGCGCTACTTGCATGTCATTGGGATTCTTGACGCCAAGCCCGCCGCCGCCCATCGACGCCAACGCTCCCAGGTTGCCCAACTGCGCCAGCATGGCGGCGCTCGATGAGCCGCTTTGCGGAGGCATAATCGCGACCGTCGCGGTATAGAGACTTGGCAGCAAAATCGCCACCACCAACGCGCACAGAATCAATACAGCCGCCTCCACGACCACCAGTTTTCCGCGGCGGAGCGCCATCTGAAGCAGCGAACGAAGCGCCGGGAGGAGCTTTGCGTTGACGCCGTCGGCAGGTATCTGTGTTTCCGTGGACACGCTTGCCTTTCTCCTAAGTCGATTGCGGCAGGATGTACGCGCTTCTTCCGTGTCAGGAAGATTGAGTTTGCGACCTGATGACGGGTTCGAAAGCTGGGCCTAGATTACCGGGGGGCGAGAGCGACTCTGACGACGAAATGCCGCAGATTGATGCGCGGATTTCAATTATGGGAAATTCCTCAGGAAGAGTCTGGAATCGGGAAGACGGCAAAGACTATGCGCATTTTTCGCAGTGCGCTTCAATTGCGATGCGGGAAAATTGATCCGCATATGAGAAAGAATTCATTACCGAGCTCAACCCGGCTCTATCTGTGTTCTTGGGGATTGGCTGCTGCCACGGTTCTCGCCTTTTGTCCGTGGACGCTACACGCGCAATGCTCGGATGACACGGATCCGAACTCCCTCGCTTGCCAGGTTGAGGATTCCGGCAATTCGTCGAGTCACACACAGGAAGCACCGGCTGTCTTTAGTCTTCCCGGGCCAGTGCAGAGCCAGCCTCGCGCCGACCTTTCCAGTGAAGCGTCGGCAGTCGGCAGTCTCACCGCCGGCTCAAGCTACACGGAACAACGGACTCCGCGAGAAGGACTCGATCCGTCGCGCTCGAGGAGCTTGCCCCCGGAGCAGCCGACGGAGTTTCAGCGCTTTGTGACAGCAACCACTGGTCAGACGCTGCCCATATTCGGAATGGGATTGTTCACTGATCGACAGGTTACATTCGCGCCGGTAAACAATGCTCCATCTCCAGCAGATCTCATGCTGGGTGCCGGCGATGAACTTCAAATTCGAATTTGGGGCCAGGTTAACTTCAGCGCCAATCTGCGCATCAGCCGTGAGGGCGATATCTACCTGCCCAAAGTTGGAGCTGTGCACGTTGCGGGTTTGACCGTTGCAGCGGCGCAGGATCATCTTCGCGAGGCGATGGACCGCATCTACCGTAATTTCGAGCTGACATTAGATCTTGGCGAGATTCATTCCATTCAGGTCTACGTCACTGGGCTGGCGCGGCAACCGGGGGAATACACGGTCAGCGCGCTCAGCACCCTGGTTGATGCGGTGTTCTCGAGCGGCGGACCTTCATCTTCCGGTTCGATGCGGCACATGCAGCTCAAACGGGACGGTAAGGTTGTGAGCGACTTCGACCTTTATGAATTGCTGATCAAGGGAGATAAAACGGGCGACGTGCAACTGCAGCCGGGCGACGTGCTTTACATCCCGCCCGCAGGGCCGCAGGTTGCATTGCTGGGCAGTGTTCGCCAACCGTGCATTTTTGAGTTGCGCGAAGAAGAGACGCTTGGCGGCCTGCTCGACGCCGCCGGGGGCACAACGGTTATGGCGGCAAGCTCGCGTATCTCGATCGACCGCATTGCCGATCATGCACAGCGCATCGCTTTCGAGCTTGCGAACAATCCCGAGGGACTGGCGGCGAAGTTAGACGATGGTGATATCGTGCGCGTTGATGCGATCACCTCAAACTATCGCGACACCGTCACGTTGCGCGGATCGGTGGCGAATCCGGGCCATTTTCGCTGGCGCGAGGGAATGCGCCTGAGCGATCTCATCCCCGATCGCGATTCGCTGCTATCTCGCGGTTATTGGTGGCGCCGCACTCAGCTTGGGCTTCCCGTGCCCGAGTTTGCTGTCGCGGCCGATGAGGAACCGACCACCGGATACGCACCGGGCGATGCCCAACATAGCGGAAACCGCTCCATTGCGGGCGGCGTTAAGGCAGTGAATGACGGGCCAGGCCAGGACTCGTCCGGCCCGGTGGGGGCACTGCAGAGCCCAAGCGGAGAGACCAATTGGGACTACGCAGTCATCGAGCGGCTCGATCGATCCACGATGACCACTTCGCTGATCCCCTTCGATTTAGGGAAGCTGGTGCTCGAACACGATGCGTCACAGGATCTTGCCCTCGAGCCGGGCGACGCCGTCACCATCTTCTCGCGCAAGGATCTTGAGCTGCCGGTCGACCGCCGAACCAAGTACGTGCGCCTCGAAGGAGAAATTGTCAAAGCCGGCGTTTACAGCGTTTTGCCCGGAGAAAACCTGCAATCGCTCGTGGAGCGCGCCGGCGGACTGACGCCGAAAGCCTATCTCTACGGCGCCGAGTTCACGCGCAAGAGTACTCAGGAGCTCGAGCAGCAACGGCTGGACGAGTATGCCGATCATCTCGAACATCTCGTTGAGCGGACTGCGATCTCGGGCATGCAGGGTCAATCGGGGCAAAGCGACGGCCAAAATGGCGCGCAGAGCCCGATGATGTCGGCAAACCAGAGCCTGGTGTCGCGCCTGCGCCGGTCGCGGGCGACGGGGCGGATCGTGCTCAACCTTGCTCCCGTCAGCGATAGCGTTAGCAGTTTGCCGGAAATGATCCTGGAAGATGGGGATCGGTTCGTGATTCCGTCTCGACCTTCGACGATTCAAGTGATCGGCGCGGTCTTCAACCAGAATGCATTCCTCTTCGAGAAGGACGCCACAGTGGGAAGGTACTTGCGTCTTGCGGGGGGACCTGCCCGCGAGGCGGACCGCAATCAAATCTTCGTCTTGCGCGCAGATGGCTCGGTTGTGCATCGGGGCAGCGGGGCTTCAATCTTCGAGGCTTCGGCACTGGACAATGTCCGCCTCTATCCGGGCGACACCATCATTGTGCCGGAGAGGATGATGAGACCGTCAGGACTGAGCACGCTTGCAAATTGGACGCAGGTGATATCTGGATTGACTTTGAGCGCCGCCGCACTCGATGTGATCAAATGACGCGCTCTGCCCAAATAAGCGTTTCCTCATAATTCGTCTTAAAAAACAACACCACGATTGCCACGACATTGGGTGCGCCTTTAGGCGGCGAGTCCCAACGACAGGTCCATGGCGCAAATTCTGGGCCGGTGGATGCTTTGTCAGTTGAACGACTCACTGAGCCTGAGCAGCAAGTCTTGTGAATTTCTTAATAGAGGTTGACCCATGCAGTCTGTTAACGGCCATCAGGACCGGGAACCCATTTTTTCTCCACTTCCTTCTTCGCTTCCCTGGAATCTTGTTCCTCTCAGTGCGCGCAGTTCCGAAGCTTCTTTTGATGCGGACCCAGCTCTAGAATTGAGACCGGATTCTCCATCTGCAAGTAAATGGAGCGTTTCGCCGGCCAAGCGCTGCTTCGACGCCGGCGTTGCGCTCGTGGTGCTGATCTCTCTTGCTTTGCCGATGATGGCCGTGGCGATCCTGATCCGGTTGTTCGCGCATGGGCCGGCCCTCTTTGTGCAGCAGCGCGTGGGCCGCGGGGGAAAGCTGTTTTCGATTTACAAATTTCGCAGCATGGGCTTTTCCGCAGGGGCTGCGCCGGGTCCCGGCCTCACGCAGGATGGCGACAGCCGCATTACGCCCCTTGGCCGCATTTTGCGCAAATTCAAAATTGATGAGCTGCCTCAGTTTTACAACGTCCTACGCGGCGATATGAGCCTGATCGGCCCGCGGCCAACACTGCCGCAATATGCCGCGATTCTCAACATGCCTTTCCGGCCCGGAATCACCGGCGCAGCGACCCTCGCCTTCCGCAGGGAAGAGGAAGTGCTTCGTCACATCCACCCCGCGCTTCTCGATGCTTTTTACGACCGGCATATTCGCCCAATGAAGGCGGTCCTCGATGTCGACTACATGGCGCACGCGACCCTGTTGTCGGATATACGCATTGTTGCAGAAACTTTCAGGGCCTGCGTCATTCCAGCAACGGATCGCGAGCTTTCGGTCGCCCGCGAAGGTGGCGAACAGCGCAACATAGTTCCGCAAGCCTTTTCGTACTCAAGCAAAGATCGAACGCTCGAAGAGATCTGATCGTCGAGTGCGGAATTTGTTACGCCCACCTCGGAGCCGCCTCGCGCCTTGATCTTGCGGTAGCGGCCAGCAGGAAAATCAGCTGTTCATTCTTTCTTCTCTCGCCAGCAAAGGCGGCTCCGCGCGAAATCTCCCTATGATGGCGCACTATTCCGGGCCCTGAGCTGCTGCGCGCGGCCTTGGAGAATATGATGGCTAAGTCTGCTGGTTCGGTTATATTTGCTTGTCAGCGTTATCGCGCTGCGAGCGCGGTTGTAGCCCGGCGAGCGATAATCTGGCCAAGGGCGGCGCGTTTTTCGAACTGCGTGCGCGCCAGAATGCGAAGGGATAAACCGTGAGACGAATTGTTCATGTTGTTGCACTCATCATTGCTGTGGCGATGGCGATTCCTGCCATTGCAAAGGGAGAAACGAAGATGTCGATTTGGGGTAAAACCGCGGATGGGACTCCCGTCCCGATCTATACGCTAACGAGCGGGCAGATTGAAGTGAGAGTCACAGCGTACGGAGCGCACCTGGTGAGCGTAAAGGCTCCGGATCGCGCGGGAAAGTTGGCCGACGTTGTGCTGGGATATGATTCACTCGAAGGCTACCTGGCGGATAACAAGACATACCTGGGCGGTATTGTAGGCCGCTACGGAAACCGAATCGCTGGCGGAAAGTTTACGCTCGACGGCAAGACCTATCAGATTCCGCTCAATGACGGCCCCAATGCGCTGCATGGCGGACCCAAGGGATTCAATCAATACGTGTGGAAGTCAGAGGAGATACCCGGCGGCGTCGAATTCACGCTCGTTAGCCCCGACGGCGACATGGGATTTCCTGGAACGCTGACTGCGAAGGTGCGCTATACGCTGAAGGGCGGCACGCTCCGCATCGATTACTCCGCAACCAGCGACAAACCCACCGTGGTGAACCTGACCAATCACGCGTACTACAACCTGCATGGGGACGACCAGGGAAATATCCTTGACCTGAAGTTGGAGCTCAATGCCGACCGGTTCACGCCTGTAGACAAAACGCTGATCCCGACCGGCGAGTTGGCTCCGGTGGCCGGTACGCCGCTGGATTTCACGAAGCCGGAGGTGATAGGAGCCCGCATCGATGCCGATAATGCGCAACTCAAGATCGCCGGTGGCTACGACCATAACTGGGTTGTGAACGGCAAGCCCGGCACGCTGCGAGTAGCGGCTGTTGTCACAGATCCGGTAAGCGGGCGTAAGTTAACGGTCGAAACTACGGAGCCTGGCGTGCAGTTCTACTCTGGCAACTTCATGGATGGATCGTTTACCGGCCGCCACGGGGTGAAATACACCAAGCATGCCGGCCTTTGCCTGGAGACACAGCATTTCCCGGACTCGCCGAACCATCCGGATTTTCCAACGACGACGTTGAAGCCGGGCGAGACTATGCACTCGACGACGACGCTAACTTTTGGCGTGGAGAAGTAATACCTGCGAGTTGGTTTCTGATAAAGGCTGCCGCCGCGAGTTCGCTATCTCGCGGCGGTTTGCTTTTTGAACCAACCCAGGCCTTCCGACGTGCCGGCCGCGGGAATGTACTCGCAGCCGATACAGCCCTCGTAGCCCAGCGCATCGATCAGGTCGAAAAGATAGCTGTAATTCACCTCGCCAGTGTCAGGCTCGTGGCGCTCCGGCACTCCGGCGATTTGGAAGTGGCCCACGCGGGTCTGCTTTGCGTCCGCGAGATACTTGCGAATCCTGAAGGCCAGATCGCCTTCTTCCACCTGGCAATGAAACAGGTCCATCAGAATTTTCAAATTAGGAGCCCCGACTTCAGCCACGATGGCGTGCGCCTCTTCCTGGCGATTGAGAAAAAAGCCCGGGATATTGCGCAGTGCGATTGGCTCAATCAGTAAATCGACGCCAGCCGAGCGTGCCCGCTCCGCGGCCCAGGCGAGATTCGCGGTGTACACGCCGAGCAGGTGTTCGCGGTTCGCTTCTTTCGGAGCAATGCCCGCCATCGCGTGTATCCGCGGGCATTCGAGCGTTAATGCGTATTCGAGGGCGCGCAGAAATCCATCGCGGAACTCCTGCTCGCGGCCGGGCAACGCTGTGATGCCGCGCTCGCCGGCCTTCCAATCGCCGGGAGGAGAATTGAAAAGCACCTGGCGCAGGCCGTGCTCTTTGAGCAACGCAGCGAGCGTTGCTGCCGGATACTCGTACGGAAAAAGATATTCGACGGCCGAGAAGCCATCTCGCGCGGCAGCGGCAAAGCGATCGAGAAAGCCGTGCTCCGTGTACATCATGGTCAAGTTGGCGGCAAAACGAGGCATGGCATTTACTCCGTTGATTGGTAGCTGCTGAATCTCTGTTGCATGTTCCGGCGTTGCTGGAAAGCGCTGCCGAGTCCTCAGGCAGAATACAGAGCCGCAACTTCGTAATCGGTCACAGACGGAATGGTGAACTCGACGAGATTGCCGGTGGCGTCGCCCGTGGCGTGGAAGGGAATGTCGCGCTCGGCCCGCAGCAGTTCAACTCGCGTGACGCGACGGCCAGCGGGAAGCTTGAAGTGAACCTTCTGCGGACCGATGGGATAAAAGTCGCTGAACCATCCGTGATGCGCGTTTGGATTGGTGTAATTCAGTACATGAACTGCGAAACCCGGCTCAGTCTCCCATGCGAAAATTTCGATCAGACCTTTGCCCTCTACACTGACCGGAGCCGGCGCGCCCGCCACCCAGCGAATCGTGTTTGCGAGCAGGCGGCTGAGATCGGTTTGGCCTGAGAGCCACATTGTCGGCTCGATGTCACCGGGAAAGTAGGCCAGACGGCTCGCGCCACTTTCGCGAAGTACCACGGCCGGCTCATTGGTGTGAGGAACAAGCGGATACGAGAGCTCGGGCGGATACGCGGTGTAACCGGGCACGACGGTGAGCACTGGATTGTCGACCGGCTTCAGCGGCAAGCGAAACTCCGCACCGGCGATCCAATGCGTGTCGGCGAATCCTTCGAGAATCGGGTGCGGCCGCTCGATGCGCGCCATGTAGGGATTTGCGTTTCCCAGCCGCCCGATCACAGGTCCAGCCGCGTGAATGCCGAAGACATCGGCCAGCCCGAAGTCCGCGCGGCGCTCATTGCGCTCGTTGTACATGCTGGCCTCAAATGTGGCCAGCAGTGAGCCGCCCTGGTTGACATAATCGCGCAGTTGCCGGCACTGCTCGTCGCTGAGCAGTGCAGTGTTGGGCAGAATGATTGCGGCGTATTGTTTGATTCGTTCCAGTTGCAGGCGGTCTTCGTGGACGAAGTCGAAGAGAAATCTTCCTTCGAGGAGCGCGGAGTACATCGCATCCATATACTGCTGCATGTTGACGTCGCGGGGCGGCTCATAGAAGAGCTGGGTGCGTTGGCCCATCACGACGCCGATGTTTGCGATGGCGCGCTTGTTCACCCAATGTGCGTCGTGCCGCGCCGTCCACTGGAAATAATCGCGGCCGATCTTTTCCCAGCGCAGATCTTCGCCGAGACCGTTCTCTCCGCCGACGACGTGGTAGTAGGGAACCAAGCCGCTGGCCAGCGTCTGGCTGGTCCAGATCACGGCTTCGGCAGCCGACTTGGTCACTTCTCGCCAGCGAATCGGCCCGGTCGTATATGCGCCTGTCAGATTCGTCGCCATCTTGCCGTCAAGCACGGCGTTGCACACGCGTCCCTGCTGCGCGGCGCCCCAAACCGGCGCGTCGCCTCTGTTACGGCCCTGGTTGTCGCCCTGGAACCACTCACTGATCTCGCCCAGTTGCGCGAGATTCGGCGTGGCGTGAAAGCCTCCGCCCATATTGGTGATGTAGAAACTCGATGCTTTCTTGTCTTTCGCGATCGAATCGTAAAGCTTCCATAAAGTCGTGAATCGCTCATTAAATTTGT
Source organism: uncultured Acidobacteriaceae bacterium (assembly GCA_963763585.1). GTDB lineage: Bacteria > Acidobacteriota > Terriglobia > Terriglobales > Acidobacteriaceae > Telmatobacter. The sequence continues at coordinate 64,034 of CAVXPR010000011.1, forward strand.
CCCAGTAGGCCGGAGTTTTTGCCGGCGGCAACTGACGGCATTGATCGCAATAACACACTGGCAGTGTGAACGAGGGCCAGCCATTGGTGTAGTGCGCGTCTACGTCGTAGCGCGAATTGACTTCGCGCATGACGGCAGGAAAATAGTCGGTCATGTACGTCGAGAACATGCACGTCTGAAAAAGCTCGGGAGCCTCAGCCGACGTGAGCGGTTGGCCATGCTCATCGCGCATAAACCATTCGGGATGCGCGGCGAGTGCGTCGCCCCAATTCAGATCGGGGCTGTAGCGGGCTACTGTATGTAGCCCGCGCTTCTTCGCCGCACTATTCAAATCGCCGGTGAAATCGCGCCCATTCAGGTATTTTGCGGGCCGATGGAACGGAACTTTACTCGGATAAAACGCGACGATTCCTGTCACGCTGACGAAGACCGCGCCAACCTTGGCGCTGACCCAATAGTCGGCCCACGCTTCTACGTCGAGAACCGCGGGATCGTGCTCGGTAATGTTCGTCTGGCCAATGCGCCGCAGTTTTTTCTGCCAGGGAACGTCCTCAGCAGGCAGTTGCGATGCGGGAGAGCCTGCTCCTGCCGCCGCTACGGACGGACTTATTGCGAAGGATTCCCCTGCGTGAACCAGCGGCACAGTTGCCGCAGCGGTTTTCAGAAATCTGCGCCGGTTGAAAGCGAACATGGAGTGACCAGAACCTCCGTTGCGATAGAAAAGAGCAAACGATTTTGGAAAAATGTTAACCGGGCCGCGCTATTTTCCGCGCGAGTTTAATTCACCCAGCACTTTCTTGAGATCGTCGAGTTTCTGTCCGGCGTCGGCCAACTTGCCTTCAGAGGTAAGTCTCTGATAATCGGCGAAGTCCTGGCTGGCCTGGCTAATGAGCGCGCTGGTGCTGGTTCCGGGTTGCGCGGTGGCGGAAGGTACTGTGGCACCTGTCCCCCCGCTTGTCCCGGCCCCTGTGGTCGGCGGCGTCTCGCCGTTCGTAAGCGACGGCGCCTCCGATCCGAAGAGCGAACTTAATGCGGCTTCAAAGGTCGGGCCATAAGCGAGACGATCCTGCAGCGCCAGTACGACGAGGCGCAACTCCGGCATGGGGCTTTGTTGCGCTTGCAGGTAGATCGGCTCCGCGTAGAGAAGTGCCTGCCCGCATGGAATCACGAGCAGGCTGCCGCGGATTACATGCGAGCCTTGCTGATTCCAAAGCGTGAGTTGGCCTGAGAGCTGCGCATTCTGGTCGATGCGCGCTTCGATCTGCTGCGGACCATCGACGAGGCGCGTCTTGGGGAAATCAAAGACTACGGCTTTACCGTAGTTCGCGCCATCGCTTCTTGCGGCAATCCAGCCGATCAGGTTATTGCGGTTGGTTGGCGTGAAGGGCAGAATCTCAACGAACTCCAGGCCACCGGATTCGCCGGGCAGAGTCATCAAGACAAAGTTCGGCTGCATCTCCTGCGCCGATTGATCGCCCTGATTCGATCCAGTTTGCGTGGCAACGCTCCATTGGTCCTCGCGGTTATAAAACACTTCAGGATCGGTCATGTGGTAAAGGGCGTATTGATCGGCCTGAATGCTCAGCAGCGACTCAGGATAGCGAACGTGCGCGCGCAGCCACGCGGGCATATCGGATTCATCCTTGAACAATCCGGGAAAAATGCCGCGCCATGCGGCCAGGATCGGATCCTGATTGTCGAAAACGTAGAAGGTCACTGTGCCGTCGTACGCGTCGACCACGGCTTTCACGCTGTTGCGGATGTAGTTGACGGAATCGCTTCCAAGCGTCGACGGCGCCGAGTAAGGATAACTTGAGGAAGAAGTGTAGCCGTCGATGATCCATGAAAGACGTCCGTCGGCGCCGACCACAATATATGGATCGTGATCGAAGGTCAGGAATGGCGCCAGCGTGGAAATGCGCGCCACAACATTGCGTCGCATCAGCAGGCGGCTATCGGCAGTGATGTCGTCGCTGAATGGAACCTTGGTCAGGTCGCCGCGATCGAAGGCCAGGAGCGCGCGGCGCATGAATCCTCCCATTTCAATTCCGCCGGTGCCCTCGTACGAAGAAAGGTTGTTGGTCTGGCCTTGCGGATAGTTGAATTCCTGCTGATGCGTCTTCACGTACACATCGCTGTCAGTCAGCTCGCCAAAGTAAATCTCAGGTCGCGTAACGCTCAAGCCCGGCACTGTGCTCTGCACTGGCATATTGCTCAGGTAAAGAACGGGCAACCCCTCTGAAGAAAAGCCGTTCACCGGATTCATTGTGATGCCGTAGCCGTGCGTGTAGATGAGCTTATCGTTGATCCAGTTGCGGCTGCTCTCGGGCAGCTTGTCGACGTTGAGCTCGCGCACCGCGAGCATTACCTGGCGCAGGGAGCCGTTGATTTTGTAGCGATCGATATCGATGCCGGGAAAATCGTAGTAGGTGCGAATCTCCTGAACCTGGCGCAGCGTGTCTTGCAGCGCATTCACATCCCACAGGCGAATATTCTCGAGCGTGGGTTGATTGTGTTCAGGATCGACGGCGGCGACCGTGGTTTCGGCGGGGAACTCCTGCTGCGCAAAGCTGTCCAGCCCGTATGCCTGGCGCGTTCCGGCAATGTTATACGCGATGTAAGGCCGCTCTTTGTCGAGCTGGTTTGGCTTAACGATGAAGGTGTCCACGTACCATCCGGCGACCCCGGTCACCACGAAGCAAACCACCGCTGGAGCAACTGCGGCAAACAGCCAGCGCGCTCGTGGCCGGATCGCCCCGGAGACGATCGCGATCACCGCGCCCAACGCAAGCGCAACGGTGATAAACAACATTCCGATGATCGTGATGTGCGCATCGGTGTAAGTGATGCCGTCAAAGATCGTATGCTCCTCGAAGAGCAGGCTGAAGCGGCCAACATACTCGCGAATGGCCAGCGCGAAGAGCAGAAAGCCGGCGGCGATCGAGACGCCCCGCCAGGGCAGGGAACTAGCGTTGCCTAAGCGGCCGCCAAGCGCGCGACCTCCGCCCGCGGCAATGAGGAAGAGCACGGAGAGAACGCAGACAAGCACCGCAAGAGTGAGCAGCCATCCGGCCATCATTTGCCATGCGGGCAGCGTGAAGAGATAAAAGCCGAGCGGGCGATTAAAAATGGGATCGGCTATTGTCGCGGTGTGCGGCGCGTACCAGTAGAGGGCCAGTGTCGGCCACTGCGCTTCCATCGCAAAGCCGGTTGCGATCGAAATTACCAGCGCGGCAATGACGGCGATGATATGGAGGACCTTCGCCACCGGAAGCTCAACGGCCTTACCGGCGAGGAAAATCGTATGCGTATCTGGCAGGTCGGCAGAGTGGCTGTGACGTAGCGCGAGAAACGCGCCGAACAGGATCACGAACGTGAGCGCCGCGAATACCGCAAAAGTTCCCCACTCGAGGCCAAAGCTCTTCCAAAAGACGGTTGCAAAGCCGAGCGAGCGGAACCAGAGCAGGTCAACCCAGTAGGAGATGGCCGTGCGGCCACCGACAAAGATCAAAATGACAACGGCGAGGAAGAGATAGACTGCGAGGCGCGGACGCTGTGTTTTGCCATGCGCGGGCCAATCGATTGTTTCGGGCATTTTCCACCCCACTCAGGCGACAAGTACGCGCTGAGTTACCCAAGAATTGTACAGCGATTGAGCGGGGTGATTGTTGCGGGATTCCGGCGGTGTTAACATTTGACGCAGACAGGAAGGACCTTGCTTCGATGAGCGAAATCATCTTTGAGGTGCGTGAGGACGAGGTCGACGGCGGCTACGTCGCTACGGCATTGGGATACGGGATCCACACCCAAGGGGAAACCCTTGAGGAACTGCGTGCAATGGTCAAAGATGCTGTCAAGTGTTACTTCGATGAGTCCGCGCCGTCGCCCAAAATTATTCGTCTTCATTTCGTGCGCGACGAAGTCCTGGTCCAGTGAAGCTTCCGCGCAACGTTAGCGGATCGCAGCTGGTAAAGGCGCTGGGTGCTTTGGGTTATGAAGTGACGCGCCAAAAGGGTTCCCATATTCGAGTAACTACGCAGCGGGATGGCGAGAACCACGAAGTAATTCCCTCGCACAACCCCATCAAAACAGGCACGCTTTCCAGCATCCTCAAGCACATCGCCGCTCACCACCGGCTCAGTGTTGAAGTGCTTATCGAGATGCTGAATTTGTGACGAGTTCGCAGCGGCAGCCGAAGGCGAATCGTGTTCAGATCAGCTCGGAGCGGCCAGTGATGCTCAGCTCTTTCACAATTTTGCCCACGTCCTGGGAGTGGTCGCGGTGTGCGATCAGCAGAGCGTCCTCTGTGTCCACGACAACAAGATTCTCGACGCCGACCAACGCGACAAATTTCTTAGGGCTGAAGATGTAATTGTCGCTGGCTTCAATAGAGATGTGTCCGATGGAATCGGCCACGTTGCCTTCGGCGTCACCGCGCAGCCTTGTTTCCACCTGGTACTCGTAGAGCGAGGCCCAGGAGCCGAGGTCGTTCCAGTTGAACTCCGCGGGAATGCAATACAGATTAGAGAGGTGCTCTCCTTTGGCTGATCGCGGCTCAAGCACGGCATAGTCAACAGAAATGTTTTCGCACTTGGGATACGCAGTGCGGAAGACCTCGTCGAATTGGGGCGTGCCCCAGGCGGCGGCGATTGCCTCGAGCAACGGCGCTGTTTCCGGCAGATGCTCGCGGACCGCGTTGGCCAGCGTTCGTGCCGACCACAGAAACATTCCAGAGTTCCAGTAGTAGTTTCCCGCGGCTACAAACTCGTCGGCGCGGTTCTGGTTGGGCTTTTCGATAAATCGGCGCACGTGCAGCGCGGAATCGTCCTTGGTCAAATCGCCGGTTTCGATGTATCCATATCCGGTTTCGGCGCGGAATGGCTCGATGCCCAGCACCACGATGTTTTCGCCAGCGGCAGCCGCGGCGATGCCCTTTTGCAGAGCCTTAAGAAAACGCGGCTCGTCAGCAATCACATGGTCGGACGGAAACACGCCCAGGACCGCATTGGGATTTTCGCGCTCGATGAGAAATGCGGCCAGACCGCAGGCCGGGGCCGTGTTGCGCGCCACCGGCTCCTGCACAATGTGTGCGGCGGGAAGGCCGGGAAGCTGGTCAGCAATCTCGCGAGCCAGATACTCATTGGTGATGATCCAGGTCTTTTCCAGGCCGGCCAGCGGCTTCAGCCGCTCCACTGTCTGCTGAATCATGGAACGCTCGCCGTCGAGCGCAAGAACCTGCTTGGCGTGGGCGCGACGGGAGCGCGGCCAGAATCGCGTGCCGCTGCCGCCGGCCAGTATAACGGGACGAAAATCGATTTGCTCTAGCATTTGAAGAACCATCGTACTCGACAGCAACAACGTTTGCCCATAGCGAAGCGAATAAATCTCCAACCGGTCGTTTCTGAAGCACTTTCATTTGCCACATTGAGGGAAACACCCGGCTCGTTTGGTCTACTCAAGCCGATTTCACCCATCGTCGCCGATTGAAAGACTGGCGTAAGCTATCAGGAATGCCATCTATACGCCAAGGCTCCATTCATCTGGGCCGCATTGCCGGAATCGATCTCTACCTGCACTGGTCCTGGTTTGTGATAGCGGTCTACGAGATTGGCAGCCGTCAGGGCAGATACACATCCATGGTTTGGAGCCTTCTGGAGTACCTGGCGCTCTTTGCGATCGTGCTTCTGCACGAATTCGGTCACGCGCTGGCTTGCCGCCAGGTCGGAGGAACGGTTGATCGCATCGTGCTGTGGCCGCTGGGCGGCGTTGCATATGTGAACCCGCCCCAACGACCCGGCGCCACGCTCTGGAGTCTCGCCGCCGGGCCGCTGGTCAACGTGGCTCTTATGCCGATCCTCGCCGCGGCCTACTTCGTCGGCCAATCCCTGGGTTGGGCACAGACCATGCCTAACGTCTACGAATTTCTCTGGACGGTGTTTCTGTGGATCGACGTTGGCCTTTTCGTCTTCAACATTCTGCCCATCTATCCGCTCGACGGCGGCCAGATCCTGCGCTCACTGCTTTGGTTCTTTATTGGCCGCGGGCGCAGTCTTTACGTCGCCACTATCTTTGGATTTGTGGGTGCGGCGGGGTTGGTGTGGCTCGCAATATGGATGCGCTCCAGCTGGTCATTGCTTATCGCCGCCTATATGCTGATGAACTGCTGGAGCGGATTCAAGAGCGCCCGGGCCTTGATTCTTGTAGAAAAACAGCCGCGCCGGGAGGGCTTTGCCTGTCCTAGTTGCGGAACAAAACCGCACGCCGGTCCTTTTTGGAAGTGCGCGAAATGCAGCCGTAACTTCGACACGTTTGAGACTGGGGCTGTTTGTCCCAACTGCAGAGCTCAATTTCCCAACACGATGTGCGGCGAGTGCCAAAAACTTCATCCGATCGACGAGTGGGTTGCCGGCGCACACGAAAATCACGCCGAACAAATCAGCGCTTCAGTGTCGGATCGCTAGCTCTGCAGCAAGGTCGGAAGCTACTTCAATCCTGTCAGGAATTCGCCCATGCGCCGCGTACCCTCGTCGATGTTCTCTCTGGTCACGGGATACGAAATGCGGACGTGCTCGCCTGTCCCGAACGCCTCGCCCGGAACGGTTACGACATGGCCCTCGTGGAGCAGGCGCGTTGCCAGCTCGGTTGCGGTGCGGATGCCGCCTTTGCCCAGGTACGCCGAGATGTTCGGGTAAACGTAGAACGCGCCCTCGGGCTTGGTGCAGGTTACGCCGGGAATCTTTGCGAGCGCGGCCAGCATGTAGTCGCGCAGCTCAATAAACTCGGCGCGAAACTCGGCTACGCACTCCTGCGAGCCGGTCAGCGCGGCAATCGCCGCCTTCTGCACAAAGCTGGTCGCGTTCGAAGTTGATTGCGACTGCAGCTTGCTCAGGTTGGCGGCCACTTTCTTTTCGGCCAGCGCAAATCCCGCTCGCCACCCGGTCATTGAGTAAGTCTTCGACAATGAACCGAGAATGACGATGTGCTCCTTGGCCCAAGTAAACGAGCCGCCGGAAACGGGCTTGCCCGCGTAGTTGAGGTAGACGTAGCACTCGTCCAGTAGCAGAAAAATTCCACGGTCGTGCGCCAAGTGGACGATCCGCTCAAGATCCTCCGCCGACACCACGGAGCCGGCCGGATTCGATGGCGAGTTCAGAATGATCGCCTTGGTGCGGGGCGTAATCGCCCGCTCGATCGCGTCGGCCGTGATGCGGAAGCTTTCGGCTTCGCTCGTTTCAAGGAACACAACCTTGCCACCCGCGTACTGGATGATGTCTTTGAAGCTGACCCAGTAGGGAACGGGCAAAATCACCTCGTCGCCGTGGTCAATAAGGACTTGAATGGTGTTAAACAGCGCCAGCTTGCCGCCGGACGTAAACACCGCCTCGTCGATCGTGTAGTCCGATCCGAAGTCGCACGCGTGCCGCTCCACAATGGCCTTGCGCACGTCGGGAATTCCCGGCACCACGGTATAGCGCGTGAAGTTGGCCTCAATGGCGGCGATCGCCGCGTCCTTGATGTGGCGCGGAGTAGCGAAGTGAGGCTCGCCGGCGCCAAAATCCACCAGGTTCGCGCCCTGCGCGCGCAGTTTGGCCGCCTCGGCGGCGACGGCCATGGTTGCGGAAACTTCAATCCGGCCAATGCGGTCGGCAAATACTTTTGTGGGAGCTGTGACGGTCATATCTCTTCTATCTTGACAGATTTTGAGGTTGGCGCAAAGTTCAGACTGTGGATGCCTCGACTCAGATGTCGTTGGCACGCTTTAGCTGCCGTTTTTGATCCGCGCGCGCAGTTTCTTCAGCACATTCGTGGGCACCAGGCCAGTGATGTCGCCGCCGAAGCTGAAGACTTCCTTGACCATGCGCGAGCTGACGAACGAGTATCGCCCGGCCGGCTGCAGGAAGACGGTTTCGATCTCAGGAGCGAGACGCCGGTTCATCAGCGCCATCTGGAATTCGCCCTCGTAGTCAGAAATGGCGCGAATACCGCGCAGCACAGCCGTCGCGCCAACTGTCCGAGCGAACTCGACCATCAGGCCGTCGAACTTGGCAACCGAGACGTTGCCGAGCGGCTTGGTCGCCTCTTTGAGCATCTCGATGCGCTCCGCCACGGTGAACAGCGGATTCTTAACCGGGTTCATCAGGATGGCCACCGTCAGATGGTCAAAGAGCTTTGATCCGCGCTGGATCAGGTCAACGTGACCGTTTGTCGGCGGGTCGAATGTGCCGGGATAGATGGCTTTGACGGGCATTTTTGCTCTAAAGGAATTCTACGGCAGAGGCGTCGGCGGCGGGGAACCGATTACCGGTCGATATCAGGCCTTGGGGCAACGCATGGAAATCTCGTTTGTGGTAATTCGGGTGGGCCAAGATATGCTTGCCGCATGATTCCCCGGGGTCTATTGACCCGCTTACTAACTTCGTTTGTTCTGCTCGTCGGCTTTGCCGCTCCGTCCAGCGGACAGGCAACGACACGTGCGATTGCGGTCCCAATTGTTTTGGATGGGCTGGGCAAAGGGACGATTCCGCTCGATGGCGTATGGCAGTTCCAAACTGGCGATGATCTCGCGTGGGCTTCGCCGGCACTGGACGACTCGCAGTGGCAACCGATTCAAATAGGCCGGGCTTGGGAGGGGCAAGGCCATCCCGGCTACACCGGATTCGGTTGGTACCGAGTGCATTTGGTACTTCCTGAAAACACAGCAGCAGGCTGGACTCTTGCGCTTTCGCTGCCCAATGTCGAGGACTCATGCGAGGTCTACTGGAACGGCGAACTTGTTGGCGGCATCGGCAAGCTGCCACCGCGTCCATCGTGGTACATGTACCATTTGCCCTTCGCCATCCCGCTCGGTGCGCCGCGGTCAGGAGTTCTCGCACTCCGAGTGTGGAAGGCGCCGCATATTTATCTCAGCTATCCGGACGAGGGCGGATTGGTCGGGATGCCCAGGGTGGGCAGTCTCGATGCCGTTAATGCGCACATCGATCGCACCGCCTACAACGAACTGCGAGGCCACCTGTTCGAACTCGCAGAGCAGTTGATCTCCGGGCTGGTGGGGATACTCGCGCTATTCGCCTGGTTGCGCAACCGCCGGCGCTACATGCTTGGCTGGCTGGCGCTGGCCATGGTCCTTCCCTTATCAGGATTAGCAACTTTCGCCTTTGTCCGGATGAACTTGTTCGCTGTTCTGTATGGCACCATCGGGCCGATGGTTGTCATCAACGACATTGCCAGTTGGTTCCTGCTTCTCTATCTGCTCGGCCTGGACGACAACGCCGGCCTGGTTCGCTGGACCAAAATCCTCTCTGTTGCCGGTATCTCACTGGCCCTGGTTGATTCGGTGATGGTCTGCTTTGACTGGACCCGCCTCTTTCCGCGCTTCTTCCTCATCGCCGACGTTGTTTCAACTATTCCCGTTATCTTGCTTGAGTTCTTCATCGTCGTCATCTTCCTGTTCGCCGTCCGCAAGCGACTGGATGCCGCACGATGGACTCTGGCTCTCACCGCATTGATTTCGGATATCTATCAGGGTGCTATCGACTTCTCAGGCCTCGGTGCTCGCTGGACTCACTGGACTCTTGCATTAAAGCTCAGCGCTCCGTTGCTCAGCATCGGGGGCACGGCCCTGCCCGCAAGCGCCATCATCGGCGCCCTGTTTCTCGCCTCAATTTTTTATGTCGCCTGGCGTTACTCCGTGGAGCAGGGGCAGCGGCAAAGCGCCCTGGAGCAGGAGTATCGCAGTGCCCGGGAAGTCCAGGAGATGTTGATCCCCGCGGTCATTCCCAGTACTCCGGGATTCGTCGTGGAGAGCGTATACATACCCGCGCAGGAGGTTGGGGGCGATTTCTTCCAGATCCTGCCCGGGGCAGACGGGTCTTTACTGGTGATCGTGGGTGACGTGAGCGGCAAAGGGCTCAAGGCCGCCATGACGGTGAGCACGATTGTCGGCGCACTGCGCGATTTTCCCGAGCGCCGAACTGAAAAGGTGCTGGCCCATCTCAATCGCGTTCTCTGCGGGCAGATTACAGGTTTTGCTACGTGTTGCGTGGCACTGATTGAACAGAACGGCGCTACAACAGTTTCAAATGCCGGCCATGTTCCTCCCTACTGCAATGGTCAGGCGTGGCCCATCGACGGAGGGCTGCCACTCGGGCTAACCTCCGACGCAGCTTATGATGAATCCAATTTCGACTTAAAGCCTGACGACCATCTGACGTTTATTTCCGATGGCGTATTGGAAGCCACGAATAAGAACAAAGAGCTCTTCGGTTTTGAACGAACCGAGGCGATCAGCGGACGGTCGGCAGAGGCCATCGCGCAAGCCGCGAAGGACTTCGGACAAGAAGATGACATCACAGTGCTGACAATTGTTCGCAGTTCCGCTGTCAGCGGGGTAATTACAGTGAAATCGTCGTCGGCCTAAAGACGAAATTTCGGACGGGTGAAATTTCGGACGAATGAGCGGCAATCCGCCGACACCTAGCAAATAACGCGAAACTGGCCGGGTTTGCTTTGGTGTGCGGCGGAAGTAGCCTCTAGCCCTTTTTGCCGCGCACCACTTCCTTTGCTTCTGCCGCGCCGCCAGCGGGAGCTTCGGGTACATCGGCCTTTGCAGCACCAATGTTTAGGCGCTTGCGCAGCTCGGCATCGATCTTGGCGTAGATGTCTTTGTTCTCTTTGAGGAAGCTGCGCGTATTCTCGCGGCCCTGGCCGATGCGCTCGCCGCCAAAGCTGTACCAGGCGCCGCTCTTTTCAACGACGTTGTGCGTGGCCGCCAGGTCAAGCACGTCGCCTTCGCGGCTGATGCCCTCGCCGTAGAGGATGTCAAACTCGGCTTCGCGGAAGGGCGCGGCGACCTTGTTCTTCACGATCTTGACTTTGGTGCGAGAGCCGACCACGGTGTCGCCTTCTTTTACCGCGGCGATGCGGCGAATGTCGATGCGGACAGAGGAGTAGAATTTGAGCGCGCGGCCGCCGGTGGTGGTTTCAGGGTTGCCGAACATCACGCCAATCTTTTCGCGAATTTGATTGATGAAAATGAGCGCGGTGCGCGACTTTGAAACCGTGCCGGTGAGTTTGCGCAGCGCCTGCGACATGAGCCGCGCCTGCAGGCCCATATGCGAGTCGCCCATTTCGCCGTCAAGCTCGGCCTTGGGCACAAGCGCGGCGACCGAGTCGACGACCAGCACATCGATGGCGCCGGAGCGAACCAGCGCTTCGGTGATTTCGAGCGCCTGCTCGCCGCTGTCGGGCTGCGAAACAAGCAGATTGTCGACGTCGACGCCCAGTTTTTTCGCGTAGCCAGGATCAAGTGCGTGTTCCGCGTCAACAAATGCCGCCAACCCGCCGGCGCGCTGCGCTTCGGCGATGATCTGTAGCGTGATGGTGGTTTTGCCTGAAGATTCCGGTCCAAAGATCTCGGTTACGCGGCCGCGCGGGACGCCACCCACTCCCAGTGCTAAATCGAAGCTGATCGACCCCGTCGGAATGACCGCGATCGGCAGCAGCGCCTCCCGGGAACCGAGGCGCACAATCGACCCCTTCCCGAACTGTTTTTCAATCTGTGCCAGGGCAAGTTCTACAGCTTTGGCGCGGTCGTCGACGATGGGCATTGGGAGGGCTCCTCAAAAGGTGCTCACTCAGCCAAGTCTCATGCTTGCTAGTCACGCTTTTCAGGCAGGAAACGGCGAGGGAGCTTGAATTGGATTTCGATGGGATTGTAGCAGGACGAGACATAGAAGGACAGGAGAAAATGGCGAACAAAGAGAGAAAGATTAGGCTTGGCGCGGACAGGTGTGCCGGGGAGCACAGTGAGGGCAGGGAAGTTGCATCAAATCGGCAAGACTGCATCAGATTTGAGAAAGAGCATCAAAATATCAAATAAGCATCAATATTGATTGTTTGCATCAAATCATGGATTGATGCATAATGGGTCTATGAGAACTACGATTTCCCTTGATGACGAGACCCACGAATTCGCGGCCTATTATGCGCGGTCGCGAGGAATCTCCTTAAGCACCGCCATTAACGAGTTGATCCGCAAGGCGGAGACTGCGCCACCGCCGCCTCTTCCCAAGCTCGAGTATTCCGATATTGGCCTCCCTTTGTTGCCTCGGACAGGGAAGACGATCACAAGCGAAATGGTGAAGAAGCTAGAAGAGGATGAGTATGACCCGGCGAAATTTGCTTGATTTGAACGTTTTGATCGCCTTGACCGAGCCGGAACACATTCATCGCCGAAAGGCAGAACGCTGGTTTCTTTCAACTGGGAAGGACAACTGGGGCGTCTGCCCACTCACCGAAGCAGGTTTCATACGTATAACGACGAATCCGGCGCTGCAGACGGGAACAATCACCTTGGAGCGAGCCATTGAAATCCTTCAATCGCTCAGATCGCATTCCGGTTACCGCTATTGGCCGATCACCGACACTGAGAGTTGGGTCGCGGTAACGGCTTGCTTTGCGGCACGCATCACGGGTCATCAGCAGATCACCGATGCCTATCTGCTGGGCCTGGCGATTAAGGAAGACGGAGTGTTGGTGACGTTTGACCGCGGCATTAGATATATGGCCGGAGCAGAGTTCAGCCGGAACGTGCTGATTCTTGAATGAGCGAAAATCCTTGACTCAAACCGAGTATGCGCCGACTCGCGTCTCGCGGCTGGTGAGGTCATCGCACTTCCGGTCAAGCACTTCATAGTCGCGGTCATGATCCTTGCGGAAGGCGCGAAACGCCTCTTCGCTTGTCCAGCGGTCAATGGTCAGATAATTCCCGGATGCATGGGTGTCCTGAAGCAATTCGGTCCCCAGATAATCTGGGGACGTGCGGAAGAGTTGCGCCCAGGCTCCGTCGGGCCCGTAAGCGGCCTCAAAGCCGGCCACCTTGTCTTCTGCAATCTCGAATTGCCAGACCACGACGAACATGAGAACCCCAATTCTGTGTTAATGGTAGCGCAGCCGGTGTCGCGGGCGAATTGGTCCGATACGCAGCCAATGGCTGCCATCTCATATATCGGTATGCCGTCTCTGTATTGGGCGCATACTGAGAATGGCTTGTTGTGTTTAAGGAGTAACCTTCCCCTAAGGCCTCCTTTTTACGGACCGGCCGCTCGACATTTTCGACAGTTGATAGGGTTTTTGGCAAGGCTGTCGGTCAGACAGCCAGTGAATTACGCGCTAAGTTCAATAGGGCGCTTGATAATGCTGCGGAGCCAATTCTGGTCCACGCCCTGAGCGTTTCGGCGCATGGAATGCAATCTGAAGACGCCGGACGAGACTTCGCTAAACCAGACTTCGCTAAACCAGGCTTCGCTAAACCAGGCTTCGCTCAACCAGGCTTCGCTAAACCAGAACTCGCCAAACCAGACTTCGCTAGACCGGATTTCGCAAAATCAGGCTTCAACGTGAGGGAACTATGAAAGCTCGCTATCCAGGCATCCGCGTTACCGCCAACGGGAATCAACTCGTCAGCTACCACACCGAGACGCGCATCGCCGACGCCGGCGTTTTCTACCCCATCACACCGTCGACTGAGGGCGGCGAGCTTTTCCAGCAGGCTTATGCCGAGGGCAAGCTGAATGTATTTGGCAGCAACACCATCGCGATTGAGGCCGAGGGAGAGCACGCGGCCCAGGGCGGAGCAATTGCGCATTCGGTATGCGGCAAGCGCGTTGTCAATTTTACTTCCGGCCAGGGTGTTGTCTACGGCGTTGAGCAGTACTACCACGCGCCCGGCAAGGGATCGACCATGGTGCTCGAGGTCGGCGCGCGCGCGCTGACCAAGCATGCACTCAATGTTCATTGCGGCCACGACGATGTTTATGGAGCGCTCGACACCGGCTGGATCATGATTTTTGGCAAGGATGCGCAGCAGGCGGCCGATCAGGCGCTGATTCTGCGCCGCGTTACCGAGCTTTCGCTCACGCCGGGCATGAACATCATGGACGGCTTCCTGACGACGCACCTCGAGCGCACGTTCTACAAACACGAGTCCGATCTGATCCGCGAATATCTCGGCGCTCCCGACGACATTATCGATTGCCCCACGCCAGCGCAGCGCGTTCTGTTTGGGCCGACACGCCGCCGCGTTCCCAAGATGATGGATCTCACCAACCCCATTCTGCTGGGCCCGGTACAGAATCAAGAACACTACATGCAGGGAATCGTCGCGCGGCGCAACAACTTTGCCGAGCCGATTCTTGAGTTTCTCGAAGCCGCATACAAGGACTTCGGCGATTTGACTGGGCGCTATTACGGCCTGGTGACTGAGTACAAAACTCAAGATGCCGACACGGTTTTTGTCTCGCTTGGGTTCAGCAGCGGAGAATATTGAGGCTGCGGTTGATTATCTGCGTCAGACACGCGGCTCTAGTGTTGGATCGGTCCACGTCAACGTGATTCGCCCGTTCCCCGAGGCCGCTCTTGTGGCGGCACTCAAGGGCAAAAAGAACGTCATTATTCTGGAGCGGACAGACGAGGCACTTTCCGGCGACAATCCGCTTGGCCGCGACATCCGCACAGCGTTTTCAAAAGCGTTGCAGGGAACAGAAGGTTTGCCGTCCATCACATTGGCAGAGGTTCCGCGCTTCATCGGCGGCAGCTACGGCCTGGGTTCGCGCGACTTCCGCCCTGAGCACATCATTGGAGCCTTTGAGTTCGCCACTGCTGGCCGCGCGCGCAAAGACGGCAAGACTGCTGCCGACGGCATCAACTTTATCGTTCTCGGCATCGATCATCCCTATAGCGTCATCGGCGATGAATCGCCTTCGCTGCTGCCCACGGGCGCGGTTGCAGTGCGCTTCCATTCCATCGGCGGCTGGGGCGCAATTACCACGGGCAAGAATCTCGGCGCAATTCTCGGCGACTTAAACGATCTGCTCTTCGAGCGCGACGGATTGAAGGACGACCTGGGCAATCCCAAGGAAGTGATTCACGTCAGCGCTAATCCGAAATACGGCTCCGAGAAGAAGGGCGCACCCACGAGTTACTTTATGGTCGCGGCCAAAGATCGCATTCGCGTCAACTGCGATCTGCGCCACGTGACCGTTGTCCTCTGTTGCGATCCGAAGGCCTTTACGCACACCAACCCGCTCGACGGCATCCAAGAAGGCGGCAGCCTGGTTTGGGAGTCAGACGTGGACGGCGAGCGCGCATGGCAGAACCTGCCCATCTGGGCGCGCCAGCAGATCATCAAGAAAAAGATTCGCGTGTTCACGCTTCCCGGTTTTGAAATCGCGCGCAACGCCACCGATCGCGCCGACCTGCAACTGCGCATGCAGGGTAATGCATTTCTCGGAGCATTCTTCGCGGTCAGCCCGATGCTGCAGGAGTTCGGCATTACGCAGGAGCAGTTCCGCGAAGTTGTGCACAAGCAATACGTGAAGAAGTTCGGCAAACTTGGTGACGCGGTCGTGCAGTCGAACATGGAAGTCATGATTCAGGGGTTCGAGCGCGTGAAAGAGATCGCCATCGGCGAAGTCACCGCGGTCGATCACTCCAGCCTGCGCGGCCAGGCGTTGCTGCCGATTCTCGAAACCGTCCCGGCTTTTGCTGAAGCGAGTTGCGGCACCGGCCGCCGCTCCACGCCGCCGCCTGCGGGGCAGGCCGCGCGCACGCCAATTTCATCGGTCAATGTATTCGATGCGGAGTTCCGCTCCCACTTTGGTTACGACCAGCCCGCTACGCCGCTATCGGCGATGGGCATCATCGCCGCTGCCACAGGCGACACCGCGTCGAAGTACGTTGCGCGGCGCGAGACTCCGCTCTACATTGCGGAAAACTGCACGCAGTGCATGGAGTGCATCTCGGTATGCCCGGATACGGCGCTGCCCAACTGCTCGCAGGACCTCGGCACGATTCTCGGTACAGCGGTCACGCGCTACGTCGCCGATCCCGCCGAGCGCAGAAAGATGCTGGACAAGCTGCCCGAAATCGAAAAGCTTGCTCGCCAGCGCATGTTGGCAGAAATGAAGACCGGCACTCCGCTGCCGACGATCATTCGCGAAGTTACGGAATCTGTTGACGGCTTCTCGACCGAATCGAAGGTTCAGTTTTATTCGATTATTGACAAGGTGCCGATGGCTTATCAGAAGACCAACGCCATCTTTTCCTCTCCGGAGCGCAAGGCTCCCGGTTCCGGCGGCATCTTCTCCATCTTTGTGAGCGACCTGTGCAAGGGCTGCGCAGCCTGCGTCACGGCTTGCGGCGACCACATGGCGCTGAAGATGGTGCAAGAGACAGAAGAGGTGAACGCCGAGCATGAAACCGGCACGGCATTCCTCGATCTGCTGCCTGATACCGCGCAGAAGTATTTGGGACTTTACAACGGCGCCAATCCGGCGGACTCAAAGACTGCCACGTTGCGCAACATGCTGATGGTGCGGACCAACTACGACGCGCTGGTCTCGGGCGACGGCGCATGCGCCGGTTGCGGAGAAAAGAGCGTGCTGCGCTCGATTGCCGCCGTCACCGAGGCGTACATGCGCCCGGTGTACCACGCCAAAAGCGATCGTTTTATCGCGAAGGCCGGTGAGTTGGAGAAGACCGGCGCAGCGAAGCTTACAGCAATGAAAGAAACCTGCCCGGAGGATTACGCGAGGCTGCGGCAGGCCATTGCTCACCTGGTGATGGGTTTGGGCGGCGAAGACACTGCGGACACCAAGACGCGCATTGAAGCTTACGAGGCGGAGCACGGCGCAATCACTGACGCGCAGTTGGTTGAGGCAATCGCCGCGGTGCTGCTAACCGAGGCATTCAACCACAAAAACCTGCAGCCTATCGATGGACGGCTTGCGAATGGCATGAGCGTGATGGCCATGGCCGCGCATACCGGCTGCAACACGGTCTACGGATCGACGGCGCCCAACAATCCGCATCCTTATCCGTGGATGAACTCGCTTTTCCAGGATGGCGTGACCGTGGGTTGGCTGATGGGCGAGAGCTTCATCGTGGATCACTCGCGCCGCTCCGTTCTGCCTGAGCGGCTGGCCGACATTCTGCTCACGCGCGAATCGAATTTCTTGAGCGGGGAAGAGTATTACCACTTCACGCACTTTACTGACGCGCTGATGACCGACCAGGAAATCGTTGAGCTGCCCAAGGTCTGGGTGGTTGGCGGCGACGGCGGCATCGGCGACATCGGCTACCAGAACACCTCGAAGGTGATGCTGCAGAACCGGCCGAACGTCAAGGTGCTGATGCTCGATACGCAGGTCTACTCGAACACCGGCGGACAGAACTCCGATTCGACGCCGATGCTTGGCGGCAACGACATGAACGTCTTTGGCTCTGCCACGCAGGGCAAGAACACCGAGAAGAAGACTGTCGCTGAGACGTTCCTCGCCGGCCACGGATCGCCGTTTGTTGCGCAAGTCTCGATGGCCAACGCGCCCAAGCTCTACCGCGCGATTCTCGACGGCCTCGAATATCGCGGCACGATGTTCCTGCAATGCTTCACCACTTGCCAGCCGGAGCACGGCGTGGCCGACGACATGGCGCTCTTCCAGGCGCAGCGTGTGCGCGACTCGCGCGGCGCGCCGGAGTTCGTCTTCAACCCACGCTTGGGTGAAACATATCAGGAGGCGCTCGACATCAAGGGCAATCCGTCGATCGATCTCGATTGGTACGAGACCAAGTCCAAGGTGACCAGCGAGCCTTATCGCTACACGGTCGCGCACTGGTGCGTGACTGAGGCGCGCTTCAGAAATCACCTCAAGAAAATCAAGCCAGATCAGCTCGAGGGGAAGATTCTGCTCGACAACATGCTGATGCGCATCACGCAGCAGGACGTCGTCTACCGCTATTACCTGTTGCCGGAGCACCGCAGCTTCATTCCTGACTTCGGCGTGTATATCTCGTTCGATCAGGATGGCAAGACGGTCTACTACGCGCTCAGCCGCCAACTGGTTATGTTCTGCGTGGAGCGGCGCAAGGCGTGGCGGATGCTGCAGTCGAAGGCCGGCGTCGTCAATCGCGAATATCAGGCGCAGAAGGCCATCCTCGCCGATCTCGATGCGGGCAAAATCGCGAAGGACGAATTCTTCGCTCATGCGCACGAAATCGTGGCTGAGCGGCTGGGAAAACCGGTGCTGGCGAAGGCGTAGGACCGGCAATTAGCTCCACAAACAATGAACGCGGACCGAAAGGTCCGCGTTTGTTGTTTTGCCTCAGAGCGGTCACGCTGGCTAATTCTGCGTGCAGAGAACGTCGTAGTTGTTGTTGATGGAGACGTTTTTGACAGCAGCGGGGAGCGGCGGCAACTGAAGAGTCTGGTCGACGGTGTGTTCACCGTGGATGATAACTTCAAGGCGGATGGTGCGGCCGTCGACGAGATTCAAATAAAGAGGAACCATCATCCTGAAGCTCTCGGGCACTCCAGCCTCCGCGAGCATTAGGTGCAGGCTCACACCCGCATCATTGGGCGTTGCCTCGCCCGCAAAGTGATAGGCCGGCAGATCCGTGCCGTACACGTACTCCCTGAAGAACCAATCCATGCGATGGTTACCTTCAAGATCCATCTGCGGGCTCATGTGTTTTTCGACGATGGCCTTGAAATCTTCAGTGGTGGCGGCCCGGAGCCGATAGGTGGTCGCAAAATCCTGCATCGTAGCTTTGAAGCGCGCGTCCCCGTCCTTGGTCGACCACATCATCATGCGAATCATGTGCAGGATGAAAGCGCCCTTGGGGTAGACGAGGTTTTCGTACACGTTGAAGCCGGTTTTCGGCGAACTGAGACGGAACCCCATTGTGACCGGACCGACATCGACGGGGCGGAATCCAAATTGGTTTTTCTCAGTAAGCAGGCGGCGCTGTTCGTTCCAGAATTGGAGAAAGTCGCTGGGCTTGGGCCGCGTGGCCTGCAAAAAGATTGACGCCGACTCGTCGGCGAAGCCCTCGCTCATCCACTGATCGCGATAGCCGCGAAATCCGACGGTGTGACCCCACCATTGATGCGCGACCTCATGCGGCGTGACGATCTGCCAATAGGTGGCCGCGGAAAAATCGCTGAGCCCGAGAAAGTGGCGCTGTGTCGCGTCAAAGAATCCGCAAATCGGCAGATAGACCAGCATCGGCCAGCTCTGGCCGTAGTCGCAAGCCGACTGCTGCGTAAGCGAAATGTGCGGAAACGGCAGCGGGCCAAAGTAATCGGTATAGATTTGCGCAGCGGCGGCTCCCTGGCTCAGCTCGTTCGCAAGCATGGGCGTTGTTGCAAGCGTGCCCAGGCTCTCGCCTTCCTGCGGATCTTCGGCAAGTTGCTGAACCGAGGTGGGCGGCGATGTGTTGGCGTAAACATCCATGGTTAGGTCGCCGCCGGGGGAAAAGCTAAGTTTGGTCTCCTTCATTTTGAAGTCACCGAAGCTAAAGCCGACGACGGGTAGCGGCGTTTCAGTTTTCCACTCGGAGTTGATAAATTTACCAGCCTTAGTTTCGCTAACCTTGGTGCCGGTGGCGATGATTTGGAACTCCGGAGGAATGTGAAAGAGCATGTGATAAGTCGCGTAGTCGCCGAACCCCTGATTGGAATTGGGATACCAGTTTTCGCGGGCCACCGGATAGTAGTTGCCATTGCCTTCATTCATGACGACGTCATGGCCGCTGTATGTGACTTTGAACGTCGCGGTTTCGCCCTTTTTGAGAGGAGCAGCGAGCACCACGCCGAAGTCCGGATCCTCGTCCTTCTTCTCCTGAACCCAATCGAGTGGCGCCCCATTACTGGCCGCGACTTGGCTAACACGGAGGGACGGGTAAAGCGCGAGTGGGACAACGGCGACGCCATCCTGTTCAGCTCGCACATCGACTGTTGCCACATTGCTGAGCAGCCCACTCTTCTCGATGGTGACGTCGAGATCTTCATCGAGAATTCTTGTGGGTGAGTTGTGCTCATTCCCAGTGGCAGTGTTGCTCGAGTATTCCGCGGCGCGATGGAAGGCCAAGGGAATGGTCTCGACGTCATTCGTCGAATCCCAGTTGAGCAGGGCCACTTCTTCCGGTGCGACTTCGTCGATGCCGTGCGGATCGAGGATGAAAAAAAGATGACTGTACTTGTCGGCGTGCATAGCCGCCATGAAGTATTGGCCCGAAACAGGGCTAAGAACGTCTTCGAGGAGGCGAAGGTCAAGATTGCCGTAGAACGTTTTGAAGTAGTAGGTGCCGTCAGAGCCCAAGACCGAGCGTACGGAATGATGACGGAGAAAGGTTTGAAGCTCCTGCGCGTCTCGAGTGAAATCGCCGTCTGCCGGGCCCTGTCCCGTTGAGGCGCGGCGGAGATCATCGGCGGTGGAATCGGTGAAGCGGAACACGGCGCGATCGAAATCCTCGTTGACGACCTCGGTGTGCATCTGGAGAAAGAGATTGCGGCCCTCTTCCTCGTTTGGGGGAATGATGCGCAGGTGACCCTGACCCTTGAAGACCGCTCCGGTGACCTTGCCGTTGACCTGGCCGTAAAAGGCAAAGCTGCCGCTGCTGAAAGTAAATGTCGCCGCATCGCGCTTGAGCTCGAAATCCTTGACCGTGATGACTTCGCCGCCTGGCAAGAGTCCGCGTAGCTGCTGATATGTGGTGTTAGCGTTCGCAGCGCGTTGCGCGGGGAGCGTAACGAGGCAACCAGCTAGAAGAAAAATGGAGGCCAGTGAAAAAAGACGGACACGGACCGGCATTGAAGCGCCTAGCAATACGTAATGAAACCAGTAGACGTGCAAAAAAA
>CAVXPR010000012.1:0-26469 GCA_963763585.1 uncultured Acidobacteriaceae bacterium
GAAGATCATGTTCTTGATTCCCGGAACCGTGGTGATCTGGAACCCAACCGACGTTTGAAACGCGCCCACATGCCCGGGATGCACAAACAGAATCTCGCCGGGCGCAAGGTCCTTCTGGATCAGCTCGCCCGACAACTCGATCCACGCCGTGCCCACGCCGCCGATCTTTTGCAGCAGAAATCCGCTGCCGCCAAAGATGCCCGCGCCGAGCGACTGCTGAAAGCCAACTGAAATGGTCACCTGAGGCGTAGCGCACAAAAATCCGTGTCGGTGCACCATATACTCCGGCCCCTGGCCAAGCTGCACAGGCACAATGTGGCCCGGCACCCGCGTCGCAAATGAAACCGACCCCTGATACTGAACGGCGCGGTACTCGGTCATGAAAAGGCTGCCGCCGCCAGCCACGCGCTTGATCACGCCGAAAAATCCGCCACCCCCGCCGGCCTGCGTGTGCGTCATCATCTGCACGCTCGCGGTCATCCACGAGAGCTCTCCGCTCTCAGAAAAAACGCTCTCGTTCGGCTCAAGCAGCACTTCAAGCACCGGCATAGTGGTGCCCAGAATTCGGGTTTGCATCGCAATAGCCTCCTGTCACCAACAGTGTAATGGCCAGTGTAATGGCCTTGACGTTCGCCTGATAGAAATCTTTCCGCAATCGAGCTCTCTGCCGGCGTTCCCCGCCCGCGGCCCCCGATCAGCGCCCGCGACCAGTCGTTATTGTCCGCCGCGATGCGCGATCACGTAGTCCTTGATGCGGTCGTAGACATCGCTTGGCAGCACGCCACGATCCAGCAGGTCCTGCTTGGTTCTGTAGGGCCGAAAGCGCACGATCCGCCCGGCCCAGCTCGGCGTCAAGCCGGGAATTTTGGCGAGCTCTTCCGCGCTGGCGTGATTAATGTCTACACGCAGCTCAGGAGACGGAGTTGTCCTTGTCTTCGCTGCTGCTTGCGGCGCAGCCTGCGCCGTATTCGTTTGCGGAGCGCCCGCGGCGGATGCCGCCCAACAAACAGCGATCACCGCCAGCATGGCGACAGGAACGACCGCGAATCGGCTCCGGGCGTGCACCCACCCATTCTCTGCCTGCTCACTGGCCGGCGCAAGAATACGAGGCGCCGCCGGCAAGAAATGAAGTTGACACCAAAAGGGCTTTCCCCGTACCTTGGATACAGATGCAGAGCCTCCGCCATCACGGCCACCACCATCATCATGGAACATCCATGCCGGCGGACTGCTATGGCCTGAGCTAAATCGGCCAGAGAGATCGAAGAGATACACCCAAGCCCGCCGGCGAACAACGCTGGTGGGTTTTTTGTGTTTGGGCAAGAACCTAAGCAAAGACAGGAAAAAACATGAGCGACCAGAAAGTTTCAGACAGGACAACGGCGATTGATTTTGAAAAGATGGATGGCCTCGTTCCGGGGATCGTGCAGGACGCGCGCACCGGCGAGGTGCTGATGCTGGGTTTTCTAAACCCAACCAGCTACGCGAAAACGCAGGAGACCGGCTTTGTGACCTTCTGGAGCCGCACGCGCCAGAAGCTTTGGATGAAGGGCGAGACCAGCGGCAACCGGCTGCGCGTGATTTCGGCCTCCACCGACTGCGACAATGACACGCTGCTGTTTCGCGTTGAGGTGGAAGGCGACGGCCTGGTTTGCCACGAGGGCACGGTGAGCTGCTTTACGCGGCCCGTCGCGATCAGCGCGGAGGTGAACCGTGGGTAGCAAACTTCGACTCGGAATTCCCAAAGGCAGCCTGCAGGATGCGACCATTGCGCTCTTCAAGCGCGCGGGATGGAACATCTATGCCGACGGCCGCTCCTACTTTCCTTCGATCGACGACGCCGACATCGAGTGCATGCTGATTCGCGCGCAGGAGATGGCGCGCTACGTAGATCACGGCGTTCTCGACGCGGGGCTCACCGGCATCGATTGGGTGGTCGAGAGCGGCCTCGACGTCGCCAGCGTGACCACGCTGACCTATGCCAAGCAAAGCCGGCGTAAGGTGCGCTGGGTGCTTGCCGTGCCAGAGGCGAGCGGTTATGAAAAGGCCGAAGATCTCGAAGGCAAGATCATCGCCACGGAACTCGTCGAAGTGACCAAGCGTTACTTCGCCGCCAAGGGCGTGAATGTAAAGGTGGAGTTCAGTTGGGGCGCCACCGAAGTGAAGCCGCCGATGCTGGCCGACGCGATTGTTGAAGTGACGGAGACCGGCAGTTCACTGAAGGCCAACCACCTCAAGATCATCGATACGGTTTTGGAGAGCGAGACGCACCTGATCGCGAGCAAGGCTGCGCTGGCCGATCCGGACAAGCGGCAGAAGATCGACCAGATCGCGCTCATGCTGCGCGGCGCGATTGACGCGCAGGCCCAGATGGGCCTGATGCTCAACGTGAAACGCGGGGACCTAGCGGCCGTGCTGGCCGTGCTGCCGGCATTGAATTCGCCGACTATTTCGCAGTTAAGCGATTCGGAGTGGGTCGCGGTCAACACGATTCTCGAGGAACGCGTGGCCCGCGACGTGATCCCGCGTTTGAAAGCTGCGCGCGCGGCTGGCATCGTCGAGTATCCGCTGAACAAAGTGGTGTTGTGAGGCAAAGGTTGCACAACCGCAGATGAACCATCGCGATGAAAGGAGCAGCGAATGCCGGCCAATGAATCACGAAAAGAGACCGTAAGGCGATACAAAGAACAGAAGCCGGACGTCGGAATCTACGCAGTGCGCTGTACGGTGACAGGGCGCGTCTGGGTGGGCGCGACGAATAATCTTCAAGCCACCCAGAACCGTTGCTGGTTCACTTTGCGCAATGGTTTGAGCGTGGACAGCTCATTGCAGGAAGAATGGAATCTTCACGGAGAGCCGTCGTTTCAATACGAGATTTTGGACTGCTTCGAGAAGGACCTGCATTCCCTCGAAGTGGATGAATTACTGAAAAAGCGCAGGAGCGATTGGGCGGAAAAATTCGCGAGCGCAGCCGCTCAGATAAGGTATGGTCGGGCTGCGCAAGAGCCTGGCATTCACAAGAAGACAGGTAAACAAGAAAGAGAAACAAGGATAAGGGAACGATGAAGCTGATCCGAACCACAGGACGAAATGCGCGCGAGGCAACAGCCATGTTGGCCGCTCTCGAACAGCGCGGCGGCGCGGCGCTGGATCGGTGCTGCCCGCAGTAAAGCGCATCGTCTCTGATGTCCGAAAAAGCGGCGATCGCGCGCTGCTGCGCTACGCGGCGAAGTTCGACGGGCTCGCCGGCCCGAAGGCGCTGCGCGTGACTCAGGACGAGATGGCGGCGGCATGGATGGTGCTCGACCCGGCGCTACGCGATGCGCTCACCACGGCCGCAAAGCAGATCCGCAGATTTGCAAAACTTCAGATGCCGAAATCGTGGAATAAACCGACCGTTGAAGGTCTGACGACCGGCCAGCTTGTGCGCCCACTTGAATCTGTTGGCTGTTACGTGCCCAGCGGACGGCATCCTCTGCCTTCGACGCTGCTGATGACTGCAATTCCTGCCCAGGTGGCGGGAGTGAAACGAATCGTCGTAGTTTCGCCGAAGCCCGCTCCTGAAACTTTGGCCGCGGCGCACTTGCTGGGGATTGCCGAGTTCTATCGGCTGGGCGGCGCGCACGCCGTGGCCGCGCTGGCATACGGAACCAATAGCCTGCCGCTCGTCGACAAAATTGTGGGGCCGGGAAATCTATTCGTCACCGCAGCCAAGCGCCTTGTCGCCTTTGACTGCGCCATCGACATGCTCGCCGGGCCCACGGAGATTGTGGTCACCAGCGAGCGCGGCAACGCGGCCGACATTGCCAGCGACCTGGTTGCTCAGGCGGAGCACGATCCTGAGGCGCTCGCGATCTTCATTACGACACGCGAGGAACTGGCGCGTGCGGTGGTCGCCGAAGCGAAACAGCATAGCCAGAACAACGCCATTGCCCGCGAGGCGCTCAAACGCAACGGAGTCGTGATCGTTGCAAGTTCGGTTGAGGAAGCGCGTGCAATTACGAATCGTCTCGCGCCGGAACATCTGACCGTCGATGCGGCGAGCGATCTGAAGTGGGTCGAGAATGCAGGCTCGGTCTTTGTCGGCCGCTGGTCTACACAGCCCATGGGCGACTACATTTCAGGGCCAAATCACACGCTGCCCACAGGCGGCATGGCGCGGGTGCGCGGCGGGTTGAGCGTGAACGATTTCGTAAAACTCATCACCGTGCAGGAGTATTCGACGCACGGCATCGAGACGTTGGGGCCAAAGGCTGCGCTACTGGCTGAAGCAGAAGGGCTGCTCGGCCACGCAGAGGCGATTCGAACGCGGCTCCGCTCGAGTGCTGGCAGAAGGAGGGAGAAACGTGGCTAACGCAACGACAACAGCACCCCCCGCGCCGCGCGCGCGTGTGCAGCAGATGAAGGAGTACCACCCTCCGCTGGGCAGCCGCGAAGCGATGCGGCTGGACTTTAACGAGAACACGCTTGAATGTTCGCCGCGAGTGCGCGAGACGCTGGCGCAGATTTCGGCGGGCGCGTTGACCCGCTATCCCGAGCGCGAGCCCGTGGAAGCGATCGTGGCCGCACATCTTGGCCTGCACGCCGATCAGGTAGCGCTCACCAACGGCGTGGACGAAGCTATTCATGTGCTCTTCCAGGCGTTTCTCGACGCGGGCGACGAAGTGTTGATGCCTGTGCCCACTTACACTATGTATGAGGTCTACGCATCGGCAACAGATGCGCGAGTTGTCACGGTGCAGGCTGCTGACGATCTTCAATTTCCTTTCGACCGGCTCATCGCGGCCATTACACCGCGAACAAAAGTCATTGCAATTGCCAATCCCAACAGCCCGTCGGGCTCCGTGGCCACGCGAGAGCACTTGCTGGAATTGGCGCGGCGCGCGCCGCAAGCCGTCTTGCTGGTCGACGAAGCCTATTTTCACTTCTTCGGCGAAACCGTAATGGATCTCGCAGGAACGCTTCCGAATCTAGTGGTCGCGCGAACTTTCTCAAAGGCCTACGGCCTCGCTGGCTTGCGGCTGGGACTTCTCGCTGGATCTGTAGAACTGATGCGCTGGGTGCGGCGAGTCCTCTCGCCCTACAGCGTAAACTCGCTGGCGCTGGCCTGCCTGCCGCCTGCGCTTGAAGATACGGCGTACATCAATTGGTATGTTGGCGAGGTGCTGGCCGCGCGCGAAGAGTTCGAGGCCGCGCTGGATCATGCGAAGGTGCGCCGTTGGCCAAGCCAGGCGAATTTCGTCCTGGTTGACATTGGCCCTCAGCATGTGGATTTTGCTCGGCTGATGCGCGAAGCTGGCGTGCTGGTGCGTGACCGATCGAGCGATCCCGGCTGCGATGGCCGAGTGCGTATCACCATCGGGACGCGCGCACAGATGCGGCAGGCGGTTGCCGCTCTGGGCAATGCACTGAAGATGCTGCGCGATGCACTGTCGACGCTGCAGACAGGAGGCGAGACGCGATGAGCACAAAGAAAAAGACAAAGGGCCGCGCGGGCACGGAAAAGCGCACGGCAACCGTCATTCGCAACACCAACGAGACGCGCATAGAGATCGAGCTGACGATTGAAGGACAGGGTCAATACAAAGTCTCCACCGGCATTCGATTCTTCGACCACATGCTCGAACTTTTCACGCGGCACGGCGCATTTGACCTGAACCTCACCTGCAAAGGCGATCTGGATGTCGATCAGCACCACACGGTCGAAGACGTTGGTATCGCGCTCGGCGAGGCGTTTGATCGCGCACTGGGCGACAAGCGCGGCATTCTGCGCGCCGGCTACTTCGTAATGCCGATGGACGAAACGCTGGCGATTGCGGCCGTCGATCTCAGCGGGCGCGCGGCCTTTGCCGTCGACACCAAAGTACGCACGCGGCTGGTGGGCGATCTGCAAACCGAGCTGATGACCGACTTTTTTGAAGGGTTCGCACGCGGCGCGCGAGCCAACGTGCACGTCAAGACAATGTACGGGCGCTCCAATCACCACAAAATCGAAGCCATCTTCAAGGCATTTGCGCGGGCGCTGCGCGTGGCCTGCTCGCGCGACAAGCAATTGGGAAAAATGCTGCCCTCAACAAAGGGCCTTCTCTGATGCGCGTCACAGTCATCGACTACAAGGCGGGCAATCTGACCTCTGTGCTCAAGACGCTCAAGCATCTGGGCGCGGAGACGGTCGTGACAGACGGCGATTTGTCGCTGGTCGAGTCGGCCGAGCGCATTGTGCTTCCCGGCGTCGGTCACTTCGCCGCAACCGAACGGCTCGACAAGACCGGGCTGACCGGCGCGATCCGCTCGGCGATTACTCGCGGCGTGCCATTCCTGGGAATCTGCGTCGGCATGCAGTGGCTTTATTCCGGATCGACCGAAGCGCTTGATCAGCCGGGGCTCGGGCATTTCCCGGAATCGTGCACGCGTTTTGCCGAAAGCACGGAAAAGGTTCCGCACGTAGGTTGGAATTCGCTCGAAGTGCGAAAAAGCTCGCGACTGCTTGACGGAGTCGATCCCGGCGAATTTGTCTACTTCACGCACTCATACAAGGGACCGGTCACAAATGACACAGCGGCAGTGACTGAATACATTGAACCCTTCGCGGCAGCCGTCGAGCGCGGAAACGTCATGGGCGTGCAGTTTCATCCGGAAAAGTCGGGCGAGACCGGCCTTAAGATCCTGCGCAATTTTCTCGCGTGGCAAGCGAAAGGCTCCGCATGCTGACCAAGCGCATCATCGCCTGCCTCGACGTGCACGCCGGCCGCGTGGTGAAAGGCGTGCAGTTTGTCGACCTCGTGGACGCGGGCGATCCCGCAACACAAGCGGCGCGTCATGCGCGCGAGGGCGCCGATGAAATCGTTCTGCTCGACATTACGGCAACGCACGAAGGCCGGCAGACTCTGCTCGATACGGTGCGGCGCACGGCGCGCGAGCTTTTTGTTCCGTTCTGCGTTGGCGGCGGGATCAAGTCCGCAAGCGACGCCGAGCAAGTATTCGAGGCAGGCGCGGATAAGGTGAGCATCAACTCCGCGGCACTCGCTGACCCTTCACTCATTAGCGCGATTGGCGCGAGCTTCGGCGCGCAGGCTGTCGTCGTCGCAATTGACGCGCGCCGCGACCCTGAAGCCGCTGACCCGGTTCGCGATGCGCAGGTGTACGTGCAAGGCGGCCGCCGCCCCATCGGCCGCACAGTCGTTGAGTGGGCGCGCGAAGCGGAACAGCGCGGCGCGGGCGAGATTCTGCTGACTTCAATGGACGCGGACGGAACGCGCGCTGGCTTTGATTGCGAATTAACCGCGGCGGTGAGCGAAGCCGTTCGAATCCCAGTAATCGCCTCCGGCGGCGCCGGAACCGTGGCGCACTTTGCCGACGTATTTGCGCGCGGCAAGGCTGATGCGGCGCTTGCCGCCAGCATATTTCATTTCGGCGTATCCACTTCACGCTCGCTCAAAGAGGAGCTGGCGCAGGCGGGCGTACCGGTGAGGCTGCCATGTTGATTCCTTCAATTGATTTGATGGGCGGGCGCATTGTGCAGCTAGTGCAGGGCGAAAAGCTGCGGCTGGCCTTCGACGATTTCGAATATTGGATCGAGCGCTTCTCCCGCTTCCCCCTTGTGCAGCTCATCGACCTGGATGCAGCCATGCGGCAGGGCGACAACTCCGCGCTTGTGGAGCAGATCGCAAAGCGGCTTCCAGTGCAGGCCGGCGGAGGGATCCACACGATTGACCGCGCGCGTCAGGTTCTGGACGCCGGAGCGAAGCGCGTCATCATCGGCTCGGCGCTTTTTTCAGCAGAAGGCACGATCAATACAACATTCGCTTCGAATCTAGCCGAAGGAGTGGGCTCGGAGCGCGTCGTCGCCGGCATCGACACGAAGAACGGCCGCATCGCCGTGAAAGGATGGAAGGCGCAGGTTGCGCTTACCCCAGACGAGGCGATTCCGCAGCTCGAAGCCTACGTGGCAGCATTTCTCTACACGCACGTCGACGGCGAAGGAATGTTGCAGGGCTTTCCCACCGAAACTGCGGCGCGTTTGCGCAAACTCACAAAACGCCAGCTCATCGTGGCTGGAGGCATTCGCAGTCAGCAGGAAGTGGACGTGCTCGATGCGATGGGTGCTGATGCCGTCGTTGGGATGGCAGTTTACACGGAGTTGCTGGCAGTTTGATCGCTGCTACCTTCAACGTCTTTCCACCGAGAAAGCGGCCAGAACAGGCCAGAAGCCGGCTCGGATCACACGGAATCGACGACTTTCTCAGAATCGCCGACAGCGCTGCTGGTTTCAACGCGCGTCGCACGAAGCAGGCGCGCAATCTGCTTCAGGTGAAGCTGGACCGCATAAGCGCGCAGAAGCTCGGCCTGCGAGAAACCTTTTCCGGTATGGCGAACCTTGTCCATGCGAGCCTCCAGGTCGGCGATATCCTGTTCGAGATTGATTCCCTCTGCCGGCGCGCTGAAGCGCCAGTTGTGAATGCAACTGCCCAGGTAATTGAAGCCAGTGCGAATGTCGGCCGCTAGATGCGAGAGTGCCGGCTCCAGCTGCTGCGCGAAGCGATCCTCATGGCTGTCTTTCACTGCAAGCTCTAGCGCAACCTGAACGTCGAATAGAGCTCGGCCAAACTGAGAAAGCGTGCTTAGCCCTTCGCGCCAGCCGGGACCGCTCGGCTCATTGCGCGCAGCTTCGAGGAGCTGGCTGTTGCCTCGCAGCAGGGCCAGCGCATCGTCGCGCAGCGCTGATAGATTTTGCGATGGCGGGCCGCGAAAGCCTTCGAGAATCGCCTCAAATAGGCTGCCGAGCACCAGAAATTCTTGCGCCAGTCCGTCGCGCAGCCAGAGGCGCGCGCGATCAGGGAAGACCAATGTGGAGACAAGGAGCGCAACGACGATTCCAAGCAGCACTTCGCCCACGCGGTCGAGCGCCAGCTCCCAGCGCGAGCCGGATTTTGGGACGAGCATGATGATAGTGATGGTGACCGCGGCGAGGCGCGAGCTGTTGCGAAGACTCAGCAGTCCGCAGACCACGATAGCGAGAACGACGGCGAGAATGTAGTTCCAGGGGGGCGCGCCAAAGACGGAGCAGGCAAAGCCAAATGCCGCGCCCATAAACGTGCCGAGCAGGCGGTCGCGCGAGGCCGTTACCGTGGCGCCGACGTTCGATTGCAAGACAATAATCGCGCTGATGGAGCCCCAGTAGCCATCGTGCAGGCCGAAACGCAATGCCAGCCACCAGCACAGAGCCGCGGCAAGCGCGGTCTTGGCCGCGTCGATGACGAGGCGGCGCCGCTCGAAGGTCAGGAGTCCGTGCTCATCGCCCGCTGCGCGCAATTTCGCGGAGAGCTGATGCTGGGACCACGTTTTTTTGGCTTTCAAGCGCATAAATGCGATATCCGGATAAACGTCTCAATTCTTTCAGGATAGTTTGTGCGCGCGCGGCAATGGACGTTTTCGCGTCTGCAATCGGCGAGAGTCAACAAAACAAGGCGGCCAGGGCAGGCTCAAGCACAGTCGCGGCTGCGTTAGGATGGAATCGAGGAGCGCGTGCCGGTTGCGCGCAAGAGGCTGCATGCTGCGAGTCGGATACCCTGCCACATTACCCATCGAGCTGTTCCGCGATTTCCCCAAAGAGATTGAGCTGATCCCGGTGTCGGACAAAATGGATCGCGACATCGACATCGATGTCTGGATTCCCGATCCATATCCGACCAGAGCGATGCGCACGTGGCCGCACCTGGATGGCGTAAAGCTGGTGCTGTCGATGATGGCCGGGACGGAGTGGATTCCCGGGACTGTCGGCCCGCACGTAACGATCTGCAATGCGCACGGCGCGCACAATATCTCGACCGCGGAGTGGACGGTCTCAGCAATCCTGGCGATGCTGAAATATTTTCCTCTGTATCTCGACATTCAGCGGTCGGGCAATTGGAGACGGCGGGTCGAGGCCAGCACGCACTACGCGGCGATCACCGGCGACACGCACACAGTCTATCCGCCGGTGCTGGCTGAGGAGCTGACAGGCAAGACGGTGCTGCTGGTGGGCTACGGCGCGATTGGACAGGAAATCGAGCGCATGCTGGCGCCATTTACTGTCACGATGATTCGCGTGGCGCGAAGCGCGCGGACCGATCCAGAAGTTCACGCCGTAAGCGAATTGGATAACTTGCTGCCGCGCGCTGATGTGGTGATTCTGATTCTTCCGGCAACGGCAGAGTCGCGCGGGCTTATCGGCGAGCGTCAGCTCGGCCTGCTGCACCAGGGCGCTCTGCTGGTGAACTCCGCGCGGGGCCCAATTGTGGATACGAACGCACTGGTGAGTGCGCTCAATTCGGGGCGGATTCGAGCGGCGCTCGACGTTACAGATCCCGAGCCATTGCCTGAAGGGCACCCGCTTTGGAGCTGCCCAAACCTTTTGCTCACGCCGCATATCGGCGGCTCGACGCCGCAGTTTGCGCCGCGCGCGCTGCGAGTTGCGGCCCAAGAGTTGGAGAGATATATGAAAGGCGAACCGCTCCAGAATGTTGTGCAGGCGGCGAGTTAAGCGTTGGTTGTCGCCCGGCGCCAGTCGCGCAGCCCAAGCACGGCCAGCGGCACAAAGGCCGCGTAGAGCAGCGCCGTCGGCCACAGCCCCTTGTAGATATATTCGCCGACGTAGATCGCGTCCACCAAAATCCAAAGCCACCAATTCGCAATGTGCTTGCGCGCCTGCCACCATGTGGCCACAAGGCTGTAGCTCATCAGCATCGCGTCAAGATACGGCAGCGCAGCATTGAGACGCTTAGCCAGCGATCCGAGGACGAAGCTCCCAACCACGCCGAGGACGATAGCAATATACAGGCTTGATTGAGGCAACGCGACAACGCGCACCTGGCCTTCATCGCGCACCCCGCGCCACCAGTGCCACCAACCGTAGAAAGTAAATACGACAAAGAAGACTTGCAGTAGCGCGTCAGAGAACAGCCCTGCGCGGAAGAAAACAATCATGTAAATAAAAATGGAAACGAGCGTGATGGGCCAGCAGATGAGAAGTCGCCGTGTCGTCAGCCAGATTCCGAGAGCCGCCGTAACGACTCCCGCAAGCTCGAGCCAGTGACCGGCGAGATAGTTGGTAATCAAGTTCCAGCTCATGGATGAGGCTTCCCATGCTTTGAAGTCTGATCTGCGCGATCGCGAAGAAACTCGAGCAGCTTGCGCCCGGCAGCGCTCGAAAACCAGCGCGCGTGGCCGACCAGCCAACCGTCATGGGCCATTTGCGCCTTTTCTTCAGAGCGCAAAACTCCGAGAAAATAATCCGCTTCGGATAGCGCGAATTCCGCGTGACAAAGAGCGACCATCGGAGCAAGCGCGTGGGATTCATCGCGCGACAACGGACGAACGGATTCGTAGCCACCAAGAAACGCATCGAGATGATCGAGATGAATCGGCACATGGTCCGAGTGCGCAGGATAGTTGACCAGAATCAAGCCACTCGACGATATTGCGCTCGATAGCGTGTGCGATATCGTGCACCGCATTGGTGCGGTCCGCAAGGCCGAAATCGATGATGGCAGTGGCGCGGGCATCTGGACCAGCGTCGGTCCAAAACATGTTGGAAGCATGGAGGTCGTTGTGCGTCCAAAGCGGCGCGAGCGCGGGCAGATGCGGTAGAAGCTCTGCGTGAAACGGAGCGAGAAGATCAAGCGCCCGCTCCGCGCAGTCGTAGATAGTTTTGTCGCCGGCCAGCGAAGGATGCGCGGCGAGATAGCGTTTCATCTCAGCAGCAGGGTCGTTCTCCGCGAAGATGGTGAAGCTGGCCACGAGCGGATGAGGCTTGCGGGGCGGAGCATGGAAATTCTGCGCGGCAAGATGGAGCCGCGCGAGCGCCCGGCCAGCCGAGTGCGCATGGGCCGCGCTGCGGAAGGGCGTCCAGGAGATTGCGTCCTGGTAGAGATCGCCGCCGGGCGGAATTTCGTGCACCTCGTAAGTCCATTCGCCTGTTTCAATCGCCGTTTCTCCGGCCGCCGAAGTTAAAACACGCGGAACAGCCGCACCATGCGCCAACAGATGCGCCAGAAAGCGATGCTCCTCAAGCAGCCCTTCGCGGTCGCGCACCGTGCGGTGATGGCGCTTGACGAAGATGCGCCGCTCCGTCCCGTTGTCGCCCCGTGTGGCGACGACGCCGGCCGCGGAAAACGGACGCGGGCTTACAGATACGATGCCAATCGCTTCGCCCAGATCGGGAAATCGCGCAACAAACGCCCGCAGCTCGGCCAGATTAAGCGCGGGCCAGTCCGGCTCGACCAGCGAGCCGTCCATGCCGTGAGCTTTTGCCGCTCCGCTCGGTGCGACTATGTTCTTCATATCCATCGGTTCTAAAAAGTGTAGTGTGCGTCAAGGCGCACCGTCGGCGGCGCGCCCAGCCAGACAAAAGTATCGCCATAACTCGCGCCAGTGTCGGACCAGTAGCGTTTGTTTCCGATGTTGTCGGCATCAATGTGAAAAGTGACGTGTCCCTGCTCGCCGCCCGGCGTGTAGCGCGCACCCAGGTTGAATAGGTTGTAACTTGGCACGCTCACCGCATCGTCGCGCGTAGCTTCTTTGCGCGATGTGTAACTCCAGCCCGGCATCAGATGGAAGCCGCGCACATGCGGCACGGTTAGATCGGCAAAGACGTTCGTGTGCAGGTGAGGCACGTTGATCACCTGTTTACCGTCAAACGCCGGCGTGCCGGTGCCGGTCGACACTGCATTCATGGCCTCTGCCGAACCGTTCAAGCGCAACCAGCTTGTGGCTTTGCCTTCGGCATTAAGCTCGATGCCGTCGTGCCTTTCGTGGCCCTCTTGCTCAAAGCAGAGATCGCCCGCGGCGCCAGTGGGGCAAAACCCGTCAGCACCCGCGATCATCTTCGGATAAAAGAACGGCGCGTGCATCTCGAAGAGCGCTACGGTAAGCAGAATGCGCTGGCCCGGCTCATACTTCGCGCCCACTTCAGCCTGGCGCGTGAAGAACGGCGCAAGAAAATCGCTGCCGTTATCGGTCCAGAAGGGAGCTTGCTGACCGAGAGACAGCGTCACACCGTAATTCGAATAGAGCGTGAGATTTTCTGCGGGGCTATATGTGACGGCAAATTGCGGTAGCCAGACTGGCTTGTTAGTAATCGCCGGCGCGCAAGCGTTCGGATCGGTCACCGTCGAAGGATCGAGTTCAGTCGGATCGCTACAGCTCGCGTACGCCGAGTAGTTGTGGTCACGCAGCGAATCGTAGCGCGCCCCGGCGATCAGCTCAACGCGATGCGGAAGATGAATGCGGTCCTGAATCACTCCTGAAGATTGATGGCTGTCTTCCCAAAGCCGTCGCGGGCCCGCGGATTCGTATGTTGGCTCAAGCGAATTCGGATCGCCGGGCGGCGGCAGCGTCGCGTTCGTCTGGTAGATGTTCTCTGAGCCGACATAAGTGTAAACAGCGCCATCCTGCACGATGCCGTCGGCGGAATATGGATTCTGCGGAGTGTAGAATCCCGGCTCCTGCACGCTGCGCAGGAACGCGACTCCACCCGCTGTAACGTCATGCGTGATCGCGCCGGTATGAATGTGGCCCGTGACCATGGCTTCAGCTTCCGCGTCAATGCGCAGCTCGCCGGGGTTTCGATAGTCGTAAATGTCATAGGTTCCATCGGGCGCGAAGAAAAATGGATAAGGCGCCGAGCCGGTATTGCACTCGGCCTCGTAGTAGCAGCCGTACGCGTAGATCACATTGTCCTGGATCAGTGAGTGGCTCAGGCTGGCAGCCACGAAGCCGAGCCACGATCGGCGAGAAAGTGTGGTCGAGCCGCGCGCCGGTGTTGAAAGTGTCGTAGGTGTCCGGCAGCGCCCACGGCTGATCGCCAACCATCGTCGAACGGTAGATGCGGTCGATGTCGGGCAGCGCAGTTCCGCCAAGAAGTTGATAGCCGCTGCCATCGCGCTCGGTTTTGTGCTGATACTCGAAATCGCCTTTGAGAATTGTTGCCGGATTCAGCTTCCAATCGGCCGCGCCCGCGCCCATCGCGCGCCAGCCGTTGGTGTCATTCATATAAGGCACGATTCGTTCGCCGGCCAGATTCACGCGCGCGCCCACTTGCTTGCGGCTGCCAAAGAGATGCCCAAGGTCGACCGCGCCATAAGCCGTGCCGCGATGATCGGTTGCAAAATCCAGCGCCTGAATGTTGACCGGGCGCTTGGTCACGTAATCGATCAAGCCCCCCGCCGAGGCCACGCCGCTTTCCACAGCCGCAATGCCCTTGAGAAATTCGACGGCTTCCTTGTTCTCGAGCGGCACATCCTGCTCGCCGGCAATGGTCATGCCGTTCACCTCAAGTCCCGTCGCGAGATCGAGAGGAAAACCGCGAATCTCGTAGACGCCGTAGTAGCCCACAGGCACGTAGTCGTCGCCGACAGAAGCGTCGTTTTGAATCACGTCAGAAAGCAATCGCGAAACCTGGTCGTTGAGCAGATCGCGCGTGATCACGGACGCCGAAAGTGGTGTGCTCTTAAGTTCACCGCCGTCCAGAGTGCCTACAGTTATGGATTCCGGAAGAAAATTGTCATCCACTTCGCCGTGGACGATAACGGTTGTGGTGACAGGCGTCGGTTTCTGCTGCGGCGCGCTTGGATTTTGCGCGTTCGTTTGTGTCGCCGAAGAATTACCGGACGGAGATTGCGATGCGGTCTGCGTGGTTTGCGCCCAAAGCGGCGGAGATATCTGAGAGGCAATGAAGAAGCCTAAAAAGAAAATCGGTGCCAGCGCAACTCGGACGCGGCGGCCAATAGAGCGCGACTTGAGACCGATAAGAATTTGCTTCGGACGTAACCGGCTGCGTGCATGGGAACCTTCGTTTCAGCGTTCAAATGAAACAAAGGAGCTTGCGCCGCAAAGGGAGATGATGAAAAATGCCGCTCGGTTGGAGAAAACTTCCCACGCCGGTATTATCCGGATCGGGTTCGAGGGTATCTCTCAGCCCCACACCGCGTGGAGCACCCCTGTTTCAGTAATTCGATTGAAACACCGCGAGGGAGTGCTTGGCAAATTAGCCGAGCGAATGGCAGGATTTGCTGAATCAACGAGTAAAACAACATCTTCATTGGTCACCCACGTCAACCAAAATATTTTTCTGAAGTTTGCCGATTAATTCGCCGGTTTTGCTAGCGTGGTCTTAAGGGTCTGCATTGAACTCTCCTTCCGAGGGGGCTTCAAGGCGGGCCCTTTGCCATTTCTGGCAGAACTCATTTCCGGCAAAAGGAGCATTCCATGCAATTAAGCGCTGCGGGTTTGGATCTGATCAAGAAGTCTGAGGGTTTTCGCGATCGTGTTTATCTTGATGTCGCCGGGTTTCCCACCATCGGCTATGGTCACCTAATCAAACCTCACGAATCTTTTCCTAAGGCCATCACCGAGCCGCGGGCCGCCGCGATTCTTTTAAGCGACGTCCAGGACGCTGAAAGGGCTGTCGCCCGTCTGGTTAAGGTCGCGCTCACCCAGGGTCAGTTCGACGCGCTCGTCGATTTCTGCTTCAACCTCGGCGCAACCCAGCTGGCGGGCTCAACCCTGCTCCGCGAGTTGAATGCCGGCAACTACCAAGCCGCTGGCGAACAACTGCTCGTCTGGGACCATGCCGGAGGCGCAGTCGTTGCGGGTCTCAAAGCACGTCGCGAGGCCGAACTGAAACTTTGGTTCGGCGCAAGCGGCCCAGCTCAGAACTGCGCAACCCAGTCCGGCGCAACTCAGACCGCCGCAGCCTGACTCTTTCAAGCGCTGGCGTTTTCTTCGACCACTTCAAGCCGTTCATCAGGCTTCAGGTAGCCTTTGCGCCGAAACCAATCTTCCATCGCGGTTTGCAATTGATCCAGCGGAACGAGTTTTCCCGCCTCCAAAATCCCGTCCGCAACCGGAAAAGTGTCATCAAACACCGCATCGTTAGTAAAGTTCCGCATCGCAAAGTTGTCAATTTGACCGATCGGGCAGGCGTGGCGCGCGCCGGCGCCGTCGATTCGGTTCACCGTCAGTCGCCGCGCGAACATGCCTTCAATGGTAACCAATGAGACGAAACGACTGGAACCGCAAACCGATCTCGGAAAACATTGATCTCTGAACTAGTGACACGCCCGGGCCGCGCATCATACCGTAGATGCGACGGCCATAAGTGCGGCGACTCCATCGCCTGCACGCATCGGCCGATTCGCTGGAGGAAGACCGAATGAGACTCCTTTTACATTGGATCCTGAGCGCGCTTGCGCTGATCCTCGTTGCCCATTTCGTGCCTGGCTTTCACGTCGCCGGCTTGATTCCTGCGCTAATCGCCGCGGTAGTCATCGGCCTGCTCAATGCCACTCTCGGCCTCTTGCTCAAGATCATCACCATTCCCTTGAGCATTCTCACGCTGGGAATCTTCCTGCTGGTCATCAACGGCCTTATGATCCTGCTGGCCTCGGCCATCGTCCCAGGATTCCATGTCAATGGCATCGGGCCGGCCTTCTGGGGCGCAATCGTGCTGGCGCTGCTCGGCATGTTGATCCGCGCAATCGTCAAAGACGCATAGCATCTCGCCGCTTAGGTTTTCCTGGGGTTTTTGTTCTTGCGGCCCAAAATCCAGG
The DNA here is from genome assembly GCA_963763585.1 of uncultured Acidobacteriaceae bacterium. Classification (GTDB taxonomy): domain Bacteria; phylum Acidobacteriota; class Terriglobia; order Terriglobales; family Acidobacteriaceae; genus Telmatobacter. Next base: position 16,590 of record CAVXPR010000012.1, read on the forward strand.
TTCGGATCGAGATTTGGATTGAGGTTTCTACCGGGACGCGCCGGGGTCGACCACTGGCGCGTTCTCAGCCGGACGGCTAGTTCGTTGCGGCGGAAGGCCTCGCCCCATCGCCGCTAGCCTTGCGGCTCGCAACCGGCTTTTTCCCCGCCTTTGCCTTCAAGGGACTTGCCTCGCGACTAATTTTGACAGGCTGTGGCGCAGCGGGTCCAGGCAGCGTCAACGGCGGCCGCATTGCGCCCGCACCGGAGAAGCCGCCTGCACTGGGCATCCGCGCCGGCATCACGATTACCTTGGCCGGCTGGTCCTGCCCTTTGCGCATAGGCTCCACGCGCATGTAAACGCCCCAGCCTCCGCCGGCAACCACAAAAACAATTGCCGCTGCCGCCGCGCCCCGCATCCAGCCGCTCTCAACGCGAAACGCCCTCGGCCAGGCCAGAACACGGCGTCCGCGCGGCACCGCATTCAGGGCAGTATGCACGCGGTCTTCAAGCCCGTCAGGCGCAGGCAAGCTCGCGATCAGCCGCAAAGTCTTTTCGGCTTGAGACAAAACGGATTCAGAAGTCATCGGATCGTGAGGGTTCGAATTCATCGCAAACTCCTCTCATGCGAACTTCTCTCATGATCAAGCAGGCCGGCCATCAGGTTGCGTGCGCGAAACAGCCGCGAGCGAACGCTGGATTCTGAAATCTCCAGCACCGCCGCGATCTCCACGCTACTCAGCTCTTCAAACGCTGAAAGCATCATTACCTGCCGCTCCTTAGCGGGCAGTTGGTCCACGCAGGCCAGCACATGCGCGTGGTGTTGCGCGGCCGCCGCAACCTCTTCGGCTGAAAGGCCTTTCATCGGCAGTACCCGCGCCAGGTCAGCCACGTCGTCCGTCTCAGGTCGCGTCTTCGCGCGGCGCTTGCGGTCCAGCACAATGTTCCAAACAATGCGAATCAGCCAGACTCTGTGATCCCGCACTTCGCCCAGAGTGTCGCGATGCCGCAGGACGCGCACGAACGCCTCCTGCACTGCATCTTCAGCGTCAGCTTGATTTCGTAAGACGGAAAAGGCTACGCGGTAAAGAGCGCCCGCATACTGGTCAACCAGCGCCGCAAGCGCAGCGTCTTCCGCGCGCCGGCGGGCTTCATCGTTCACGGCGCTCGTGGGATTGTCCATCCACTCCGCGGCAATGCCTGCGACAATGACCTGGCTGGTGCTCATCACTCACCAGACGCAGCCAGATAAGAAAATGCTCAGGTCCTGCTCTGGGACTGCCCTTTGCCCTGCCCCGCCGCGTGCCCTATCGCCTGGGTTGCCGCCCGGCTTGCCAGCTGCTTGCGGCCAGCTAGCCAATTGTGCCCAGCGGGCCAGGAACTGCCCAAAATCGGCCCCGAAACCGCTCAAAAGCCCCTGCAGCCCAGTCCAGTAAGGCCCTATTTAGCCCGAACCAGCCCGGGCCGGCGCTAGCAGCCTACTTGGCCCCCAGCTTCTCTGTGGCAATCGACCCCGCTGCGCCGTTCTTGTCCGCATCCTTCACCTTGGCCCACAGCGCGCGTGCCTGGTCCTGCTTGCCCTCGGAGGAGTAAAGATCGGCCAGGTCCAACTGAGCAACACTTTCTGACACGGTGGCTGAAGGCTTGGCAATAATCTCGTTATAAAGCGCGATCGCGTCATTATCACGTGAAGTCTGCCGGTAAAGTCCCGCCAATGCCAGCTTGGCCAGGTTAGCCACATTGCGGTCCGACGAGCCGGCAGCAGCCTTTAGCTCGGTCTCGGCATTGGTGTTCTGCCCCATATCCTCGTAGGTAATGCCTGCAAAATAACGGGCTTTGGTCCCTTCCGGCATCCAGCTGAAGTTATGAGCAATGGCCACAAACTCCCGATTGGCCTCAGTCGCGCGGGCGGCAGCTGTCGTGTATGTGCCCGCCTCAGGAGGCGCTCCTGGGGTAGCCAGCGGCGTTGTATACATATCCAGGGCCGAGCCCAGCGCCGCGTCCGCTGCCGACGTGCGAAAGTTCCAGAAAATCAGCCCACCGATAGCCAGAACCACGAGGATTCCAATGCCAATGATCCAGCGCACCGCTGAGGCCTGGTGTTCGCCGATCCAGCTAGCGCTGCTTGCGGCAGCCTGCGCAAATTTGTCCTTTTTCAGGGCGTGACGAGTTCGAGTATCCACTTGGTCTTTCTTGTCCTTTGGTGGCTATGGTTAGCCTTGCAGGCGGGTCTGAACTAAAGAAAATGGCGCCACTGCAACCCTGCTAGTGTACCAGCGCGGTTTAAGCGCAGTCCACCGGGGCGCTTGGGCCACGACAGCCGCCCTCCGTCTATGTCAGCGCTGAATCTCGATCAGCAAAACCCACGCATCAAAGAGCGCGTTGGCGAGCGAGAAAACCGTCCCTGCCGCCAGCCAGTACAGGCCCCCGCCAAAACCCTGCGCCAGCGAAAGCCCTCCGATCACAAACGGAATCGCGGAGAGCTCCGTAAGCACCCAATGGAAGACCTTCGTCTTCGTTCCGACATACAGGTTCCTGCGCGAGGCTCCGAACTGCGAGAGCGACGTTCCCGCCCAGATCACCAGTCCCAGCGCCGCCAATTCGTACCCGAGAATCAACCGGCTCATATTCGGAATCAGGCAAAGAGACGACGCGAACAACACGCCCATCAGGCTCAGCAGCGCCTTGGCTGAGCGCGACACCAGGTGCGTCTCCTTGACGATCTGCGAAAGATTGATTGACACGGCGACAAAGATCAATCCCGCGAGCCCGGCTGACGCGCCAACCTCCGCCGAGAAAAATCCCATCCAATCCGCCGGATTGTATCCCGATCCCATGCCCACCCTACGTCCGCCCCCGCCTGCCTAATCGCTGACCAATTTTGGAATTGTCCGCAAGTCTATCAGAGCCATTTGCGAACGCCGATGCCCAATCGCGAGCGGCCTCCCCTCCCTGCAGACATGGCCGCCCGCTTGCCGCAGCGCGGCTGGGACGGTACGCTAAAGACATGTACGAAGACTTCCACGTCACCGACCGCTGGAGCGGCGAAGACCTCCACTGCCGCTGGAAGGGCACGATCGTGGCCATCGCCACCCGCCATGCCGACGCCGTGGACATTCGTTTCGACGTGAACGGCCGCCCTATGTGGATTGCTTTGCCCTGCACCGCCTGGGTTGAGCAGAAAAAGCGCACCGGCAAAGTGATCACCGACCAACTCGCTGCCCAGGCTGCCGGGCGATATTTGAAGCAGATGGTTGAGGCGGGCTATGACTCCCGGCGCGAAATCTGTACCATGACCGTGGCCGAGGTGCTCGATCATCTTGACGCCGTGGTTGCCGAAGCAAAGGCGCTGGGTGAAATGCCTGCCCTGCAGCCGGGCCCGGCGCAGCTTGCCACGTAACCCAACGCGATTTCCTTCGTCACAAATGCATGTCGCCGATTCCCGTGAATCGTAACGCAGCCAGCCTTCAATTCGCCGTTGTCCTTCTCGCAGCCGCCTCTCTTTGCGCAGGCAGCGGTCGCAGCACCGCGCAAAATCCCAATCCCGCACCCAAAACGCCTCCGCTCAACGCGCCCTTGCCCAATGCCGGCGAAATTCTGCAACGCGCGCTCGCAAATGAGCATAAGCTCGCCGCCGAGCGGGAAAAATACGACTGCCGCATCACCGAACACGCAATCGAGACCGACAGCAATGGCAACACCAAAAAAGATACGTCGACAGTTTCAGATCTCTTCTACGTGAATGGGATTCCCATCGAGCGCACTCTCCAGAAAGACGGCAAAGATCTCTCCGCGGACGATCAGCGCAAGCAGGATGATCGCGTGATGAAGGAGACGATGAAATATAGCAACCAGGCCAACGCACAAAAAGAAGAAGACAAGGACAACCAGGAGCTTGAAGACTTCATGCAGGCCATGATGCTGGCCAATGGGCACAGGCAGGTTGTCGATGGCCGCAGCGTGCTCTTTTATGACATCGTGCCCAACCCAAAATTCGACGCAAAAAATATCAACCAGCATCTGGCCCAGGTAATGCAGGGCAAAGTTTCTATCGAAGAGCAAACCGGCGAGCTCATCGATATCAACGTCACTTCGGTGGCAGATTTGAAGATTGGCGGCGGCCTCGTGGCCAACGTGCACAAGGGCCTGTGGCTGCACATCCGCAATCAGCCCCGCCCCGACGGCGTCTGGCTCACTGATTTGGCTGAAGGCTCGGGTGATGCGCGCGCCGCGCTATTCCTCCACCCATATTTCCGCTTCAAAGAAACCGCGGACAATTGCCATCTCTACACAGCCTCGGCCGCGCAGCTGGGACCGGCTCAGGTAGTCAAGAAGCCCTAGGCGCGACTATAGAATCACGCCGCCGCGCTAGGCCTCCGCCTCTGCTTCCGCCGCACCGCCGCGTCTCAACAATCGGCTCATAATCACATACAGAACAGGAATAAACACGAGATTCAGCACAGTCGATAGCAGCATGCCGCCGACAATCGTTGTTCCTACCGACTGGCGTCCCTGCGCGCCCGCTCCGGTTGCGAATACCAGCGGCAGTACGCCCATAATGAATGCGAATGAAGTCATCAGAATCGGCCGCAAGCGCAACTCCGCGGCCTCAATCGCCGCTTCGCTAATCGATCTGCCTTTGCGCCTCAACTGTTCGGCAAACTCGACGATCAAAATCGAGTTTTTCGCCGACAGTCCGATCAGCATCACCAGGCCAATCTGGCAATAAACGTCGTTGGCCATGCCGCGCAGTGACACCAATCCAAGCGCGCCGAGCACCGCCATAGGCACGGCCAGCAGAATAATGAACGGCAGCGCGAAGCTCTCGTATTGCGCTGACAGCGTCAGGTAAACCACCAGAATTCCCAACCCGAAGATCAGCAGCGATTTGCCGCTCGACTCGATCTCGTCGAGGGTAAGGCCCGTCCACTCGTAGTTCATGCCGTGCATCATGTTGTCGGTGGCCAGTTTCTCCATGCTCTTCAGTGCCTGTCCAGAGCTCACGCCCGGAGCGGCCGATCCGTCGATCTCCACTGCGCGAAACAGATCGTAGTGCGTAATCACCGGGGCACCCGCGCTTGCGGCAACGGTAACCAGGTTGTCGAGCGGCACCATCTGCCCTGAGTCGGAGCGCACGTAATAGCTGTGCAACTGGCTCGCATTCATCCGGAACTGCTGGTCGGCCTGCACGTACACGCGATATGTGCGGTCGTTATAGTCGAAGTCGTTGATGTATTCCGACCCCATAAAGACGTTCAGCGTTGTCGCAATCTGCGTGATTGAGACGCCCATCGCCTTGGCCTTCTCGCGGTCAATCGTCACCAGCTCCTGCGGATCGTTGGCTGAGAAAGTTGTGAACATGTCAGTGAGATCTTTATTTGAAGCGCCGGCGCTCGTGATTTGATGCGCTACGCGGTCCAGATCGGTCAGCGTGTTTCCGCCCTGGTCCTGCAACATAAATTGGAACCCGCCCAGGCTGCCCACGCCCGACACCGCCGGCGGCTCTACCGGCTCCACGATGCCGCCATTGGGAGAGAACATCAGCATCTGTAGCTTCGGTCCCAGATCCTTAATGACGTCGGCCGTCGTGTAAGGCTTTCCACTCTGCTTTCCACCCTGTTTATCCGTCGCGGCCGTGTCTACAAACATCATTCCGGCATTGGACGCGCTGCCTGCAAAGCTGAAGCCAATAATCTGAAATAACCCGACCACGTGCGGATTCTGCGAAATAATCGCCGCGCCTTCATCGGCCAGGGCTGTCGTGTACGCGACCGAAGAGCCCGGCGGCGCCTGCACGATCACAAAGAAATATCCCTGGTCTTCCTCCGGAATAAATCCGGTCGGCACCGAGCGGTAGATCCACACCGTTGCGGCCAGCCCAACAAAAAAGACCAGCAGGAGCACATAACGCAGTTGCAGTGCCCCATGAATCACGCGCGCATACGTGCGCCCCAGCCAACCGATGAAAGCGTCGGTGCCGTGAACGAATGCCGCAAAGGCCCGTGATACCGGCCGGATGTGAAGAAAATCCAATTGGCGTGGGCGAGCCTCTTCGCCGCGCAAGAAAAGCGCCGACAACGCCGGCGAAAGCGTAAGCGCGTTGAAGGCCGAGATGGCAATTGCGAACGCGATGGTGAGCGAAAACTGGCGATACAGAATGCCCGTAGCGCCGGGGAAGAATGAAACCGGCACAAACACCGCGATCAGCACCAGCGATGTGGCGATCACGGCGCTGGTCACTTCGCGCATGGCATGCGAAGTGGCCTCATGTGGGTCTGAATGCTCAATGGCTATGTGGCGCTGCACGTTCTCAATCACCACAATGGCGTCGTCAACTACCAGGCCCGTTGCCAGCGTAATGCCAAACAGGGTGAGCGAATTGATAGAAAAATCGAAGATCCGGATAAATGCAAATGTCCCAACCAGCGAAACCGGAATGGTGACCGCGGGAATAATCGTGGCGCGCCAATCGAGCAGGAATAAAAAGATCACCGCGATCACGATCACGATGGCGGCGGCCAGAGTCTTGAGCACTTCTTGTATCGATTCGCCCACCGCAGTAGTGGAGTCGAATGCAATCGCGTAATGCAGGCCGGGCGGGAAAGTCTTCGAGAGCTCCTCCAGAGCGGCTTTCGCCTTGCGGTCCACATCGAGCGAATTCGCGACCGAAAGCTGCTCCACGCCGAGGCCCATCGCGTCATGGCCTGCGAACTTGAGCGCGGTACCGTAACTCTCGGCGCCTACTTCCGCATGGCCAATGTCCTTCAGTTGCACCAACCCGTTCGCGGAATTCTTGACCACGATGTCGTCGAACTCTTGCGGATTGGTAAGTCGGCCCACAACGCGCACGGGAATCTGATAAGCCTGTTTCGGGTCGGCAGGCGGTTGTCCTAGCTGTCCCGCTGGAACCTCGACGTTCTGCTCCTGCAGAGCGGCGATCACGTCAGTCGCGGTTAGGTCGCGGGCCGCCAGCTTCTCCGGATCGAGCCACACGCGCATCGCATATTTGCGCGGACTGAAGTTCACCACGTCGCCCACGCCCGGCACTCGCTTGAGCGCGTCAACTACATAAACGTCGAGATAATTCGAGATGAATTCTGGGGAGTAGCGTCCGTCGAGCGTATAAAATCCCGCGCCAAATACAAAGTTGAAGTTCGATTTCGTGACGTCGAGGCCCGTCGAAACAACCTCACCCGGCAGGCGGCCCTCTACGCTGGCCACGCGATTCTGCACGTCTACGGCCGCGATATCCAGGTTGTATCCCGTCTGGAAGGTGATATCGATTTCGCAGCTGCCGTTATTCGTGCTCGTCGAGCTGATGTAGCGCATGCCCTCTACGCCGTTGATCGCCTCCTCGAGCGGAATCGTCACCGCCTTCTCGACCGTTTGCGCATCCGCTCCCACATATCATTTTTGGCTCCTAGAACCTCGGTCAGAGCGTAACAGCCGATTGGGCGGATTGAGGATCGGAAACTCGCTAATCGACTGAAAGCAAGAGGAAGAAATTTTTTGGCTGGTTGTGACCCAGGGAAGCAAACAGTTTGCCTTGCCAGTTTAACTTGCAAATTTACCTGTTTTGTGGGTACCATGAAATCCGGTGCCGCGGAAAACCTCCGAAATTGACATAATCGAACTTACTCACTCCATCGGCCTACTGGTGCGCAGGGTACGGGCAGCGGCCGCTTCGCATGAGCTTTCGATGACCGAGTCTGCCGTGATGGCGCGGCTGGCGAAGCATGGTCCCGCCACGATCGCCGATCTGGCGCGGGCGGAAAGCATGAAACCGCAGTCAATGGGCTCCACCATTGCGGCCCTTGAAGAAATGGGCTATGTGGAGCGCACGCCGCATCCGACGGACGGGCGCCAGGTGAATATTGAACTGACCGCAAAGGGCCTCGCTGTGCGGACTCGCGTGGCCGATGCCAAGCGGAACTGGCTGGCGCAGGCCGTGGCTCAGCTTGATGAACAGGAGCAGCAGGCGCTGTTCAGGGCTGGTGAAATTATCAAGCGCCTGGTGGAGTCGTGAGTTGAGTCCATTTGAATAAGGAAACCATGCCTCTTACAAAAATCGATGACGTCTGCGCCTTAGTAGTGATTGATCTGCAAAAGGGTATTGTCGGTATACCTGCTGTGCATCCGATCGCGGAGATTATTGACCGGTCGGCCCAACTCGCGCGGGCTTTCCGGGGGCGTCGGTTTCCTGTTGTTCTCGTTAATGTTTCGGGCACGGCTCCGGGACGTTCGGATGCGGGACGTCCTGGTTTTTCTTTTCCGGCGGACTGGACTGAGCTTGTTCCGGAACTGGAGCAGGAGGCCGGGGACCATACGGTTACCAAACAGCGGTGGGGTGCGTTTCTGGGTACCGATTTGGATGGTTATCTGCGTTCGCGCGGTGTGACGCAGATTGTGCTGACTGGTGTGGCGACCAGTATCGGAGTTGAGTCCACGGCTCGCAGTGCTCACGATTTGGGTTATAACGTGACGCTGGTGGTGGATGCGATGACGGATCGGGACGCCGATGCGCACCGGAATAGTGTTGAGAAGATTTTTCCCCGCTTGGGTGAGACGGCTACGACTGATGAATTGCTGTGCCTGTTGAAAGCTTAGGGCGATATTTCGCCTTTCGGAACGGGGTTTAGTCCGTTAGCGGATTGTCAGTTTTACGCGGCCTGCCTGGCCGTCCATCATTAGCTGCACGGTCCGTTTTTGCCTTTGCCTGTGGGCTTTGGGAAATAGAGATAGCCTGCCATGGCTGCTCTGGTCTTTCCGTCAGGCAATGACTTTTCCCACAGTGCCTGCGCTATGTCGCCTGTGCGCGGGGAGTTGCTTGACGGGTAGCTGGCTGGGTACGGATTGCTGTGCAGTCGCTGAACCTGCAGCCGAGCTGCGGAGGCGCACCGATTCCCACACCGACGGCGGTGCCGACCTCGGTGGTGTGACCACCCTGTTGTCCTGTGCCGGGACTTACGGTTGGCACGCGGGCGATTGTCACCGCTTCGGTTGTATAAATATCCGTGTTTCGCAACGTTCCCGGAGGCTCGTATTAAAATGGATATCAGCCCGTCTACGCCTGAACACGTGCGGCGTAAAATGGTTTTCTTTGCATGGATGCAGGATTACCGCGCCACGCACTTGCCGGAACACAACGCGCCAGAGGAAAAGCAAAACACGCCAGCCGTACTAATGCTGCCGGGCGGCCATGAATCTTAATGCACAGGTTCACGTTGAACTGGCCGCAGGCGTTCCCATTCGCATTTTCAAAAACATAAAGTTTGCAGTTGCCAGCGGCGTGCTGTTTGTGCTGTGGCCTTACGGCGACGCCATAGAGAAAATCCGGCAAGCCGTGTTTACGCGCGCGGGTTTCAAATGTGAACATTGCGGTAAACCCGTTCCGTGGGCCGGTTCCATTTTTGTGCGGGGCCATTTGCACGAACGTGAATGGAAAGGTAGGCGCGCCGAAGCCGGGCTTTCCGGATATTCTCTCCAAGGCCGGCGTTCAGGCGGGCCAGGCGGGGAAGGAGGGAAGGGATTGTTCTGGGCATAACAAGTCATATTATACTCTAGAATGGCTCGTTATGGGTAAGATATTACTCATTATGAGCGGGTCCGGAGGTCAGGCGTGGGCTCGTCTGCCCCCATTGAAGTAGCGGCGGTTGGCTCACGTTCGTTCGCTTACCGCGCCGAGATCATATGGATTACCGTTCTATGCCAGCTTCTTCCCTACCGCTGCTTGGCCGCGTAACAAGAAGGTCTTCGCCAGGGAACCGCGTCCACAGATCTTGAACGACTCGAAGTCCTTGTACCAGTCCCCTTCGGGCACTTCCGGAGCGGTCTCGATCCAGAGTCTAAGCTGGTCCCGATGGGAGAGGCCGATGGCCCGGTCACGCATTCGCTCAGCAATG
>CAVXPR010000013.1:0-58184 GCA_963763585.1 uncultured Acidobacteriaceae bacterium
GAAAGCTGGACGCAGCCTCAGGACAGGTGCAGACCCTGAACGACTCGGTTGACGAGCTGAAGGCGCGCATCGCCAAGCTGGACAAATCCGTGCAGGACCTGCAGGCGCAACTGCAAGCATTGCAGGCGGCGCAGGCACAGGCGCAACAGGGTACATCGGCACCAGGCTCAACTGGACCGGCCGGAGCGGGGACGCCGAGGCGGGCAGGATTCCGGACCGGGTCCGCAGAATGCCAGGAGCCCCGGGACCATCGCCGGTCGGAAATCCCGCGCAGCAAGCGCCGCCTTTGCAAGAGACGCTGCAAGCTGGCGTGCGCGACTACACCGCCGGACGGTACCAGGTGGCTCAGGGAGAGTTTCAGGACGTGGTGCATTACTATCCGCTGGACGACGCATCCGGAACGGCGCAATTTTACCTGGGTGAGATTGCCTACCAGCAAAAGGACTATCCCACGGCGATCAACGACTACAACGCGCTGATTGAAGGGTTCAGCGGGAATGCCAAGGCTTCTGCTGCGCAACTGCACAAGGGCTTCGCCTTGATTGCATTAGATAAGCGCGAAGAAGGCGAGCACGAGTTGCGTTCGCTGATTCAGCGTCACCCGCAAACGCCGGAGGCGAGAGCGGCGCGCGCAAGGCTGACGGCGCTTGGAGTGAAGTGAAGGTGACGGACGCCGAGAATTAGAGGAATATTCTTTCGGACCTAAACAAAAAAGCCCCGCGATGAGCGGGGCTTTTTGTTGGGAGAAGATTGGCCGGTCAGCTCTTGGCGGAAGCACTGTCGATGGGGGCGGGATCGATCGGGGCATGATCGATCGGGACGGGGCCGTCCGGGGCAACGCTGCCGGTCTTAGCGGCCTCGGCTGCGGCAGCTGCTGCTGCATTGGCAGCCGCTTTCATCACGCTCTTGTGGTGGCGGACATCGGCACCCTGCACCCAGAAAATAACGTCTTCAGCGATGTTGGTGGCGTGATCGCCCACGCGCTCCAGGCTGCGACAGATCATCAACGCGTTGAGCGCCTGCGGCGCGAGATGGCTCTGGTCTTCCATGACTTTGGTTAGGGCGCGGAAAGCGGCGCGGTTCATCTGGTCAACTGCATCGTCCATGGTGAGGACGCTGCGGGCGAGTTCGGCGTCGCCTTCAATAAAGGCCTGCAGGCTCTTGCGCACCATGTCGGCAGCCATTGAGGCCATGCGCGGAATGTCGACAGGCAGGTCGACGGTGGCCATGCGATCCATGATGCGGACGCGGTCGCTGATGCTTTTCGCGGCGTCGCCCACGCGCTCCAGGTCGGCATTGATCTTGATCACGCTAAGAATGAAGCGCAGATCGATGGCCATGGGCTGCTCCATGGCGAGCAAGTCGAGCGCGGCCTGATCAATGTCGCGCTCCATGCGGTTGATGGCGATCTCGCTGCGGTTGACCAGGTCGCAAATGGAAAGATCGCGAACCCGGTAAGCCTCAATGGCGCGTTGAATCGCCTGCTCGGCGAGGCCGGCCATTACCAGGAGATTCTCCTTCAGATCTTCCAGGCTCTGTTGAAAGCGTATGCGTGTCATCCAAACCTGCCTGTGATGTAATCCTCCGTGCGCTTGTCAGAAGGATTGGTAAAGATTTTGTGGGTCGAATCGAACTCGACCATGCGGCCGTTGAGGAAGAAGCCGGTCTTCTCGGCCACGCGGGCCGCCTGCTGCATATTATGCGTCACAATCACAATTGTGTACTGCGACTTTAGTTGGAAGATGAGGTCTTCGATCTTTGAGGTGGAGACGGGATCGAGGGCCGAGGCCGGCTCGTCCATGAGCAGGACTTCGGGATCGACGGCAAGCGCGCGCGCGATACAGAGGCGCTGCTGCTGGCCGCCGGAGAGGCTGGCGCCGGATTTCTTCTTAAGGTCGTCCTTGACTTCGTCCCAGAGCGCGGAGTTCTTGAGGGATTTTTCGACAGTTTCATCAAGGGAGTGGCGATTGGAGTAGCCGTTCAGCTTGAGACCGGCAGCGACGTTGTCGTAGATGGACATAGTGGGAAAAGGATTGGGCCGCTGGAAGACCATGCCCACGCGGCGACGAACTTCTACCGGCGAGGCATCCTGATAAATGTCGAGGTCGCCCATGCGGACGTTGCCAGTGACGCGGGCGATGGGATTGGTCTCATGCATGCGGTTGAGGCAACGCACGAAGGTGCTTTTGCCGCAGCCCGATGGGCCAATCAACGCCGTGGCGTGGTTGGCGGGGATATTCAGATTGATATCCTGCAGCGTGTGATTGGTGCCGTACCACGCATTCAGGTTTGTTACCTCGATGCCAACACCCACTTAGCTTGCCCCTTTCAAAACGCCGCGGCTGGTGACAAAACGAACCAGCGAAACGGCGAGCACAATGAGAACAATCAAAACCAGCGCTCCCGCCCACGCCATTCTCTGCTGATCTTCGTAGGGGGAGTTTGCGTAGACGTAGATCTGCAGCGGAAGCGCGGCGATGGGCTCGTTGAGGCTGGTGCTCCAGAATTGATTGCCCAGCGCGGTAAACAGAAGCGGCGCGGTTTCTCCGGCGACACGGGCGAAGGCCAGCATACAGCCCGTGATGATGCCGGGCGAAGCGGTACGGACGGTGATGGAGATAACCGAGCGCCAGTTGGGCACGCCTAAACCGAGTGCGGCTTCTCGCACCGCATTCGGAACCATGAGGAGCATCTCCTCGGTGGTGCGGCAGACGGTGGGGATCATCATGATGCCCAGCGCGACGCCGCCGGAGAGCGCCGAGAAGTGGCCCAGGAGCGGAAGAAAACTCACATGCGGTACCACAATAAGTGCGTATGCCGTCACGCCCATCACAATGGAGGGAACGCCATTGAGTACATCGGCAGTAAAGCGAATCGCGTTGGCCAGTTTGGTGCCGCGGCCAAACTCGGCAAGAAATATTCCGCTGCCTATGCCAATCGGAATCCCAATGATGCTCGCGAGCGCAAGAAGCACACCGGAACCCACGATGGCGTTGGCCATTCCGCCGCCTGTCTCGCCCTCGGGAGCCGGAACCTTGGTAAAGAAATTCAAGTCGAGCGAACTGGCGCCCTTGTAGATGAGCTCGGCGAAGATCACCGCCAGCGGCACGATCACCAGGATGGTGGCCAATATCGCCAGCACCGTAACGGTGTGGTCGGTCACCGTCCTCATCCTGGAGCGAAGCTCGAATTTGCTTGTGCTCACCTTGCTCTCCTTACCGCGCCTGCGCCGGCGCGCCGCGCGTGACCGCCCAGACCAGCACCTGGGCAATCGCATTGACAACAATCGTGACTGCGAACAGGGCCAGGGCGATCTCGACCAGAGCGCTGCGGTGCAGGTCGCTGGTGGCCTCGGCAAATTCGTTGGCGATCACCGAAGCCATTGACGCGCCGTTGGATAGGAGTGACTTATGGACCTCCGGCGTGTTCCCGATCACCATCGTGACGGCCATTGTTTCGCCCAGGGCGCGGCCGAGGCCGAGAATGACGCCGCCGACGATGCCGATGCGCGCATTGCGCAGTACGCCCATTCGGATCATCTCCCAGCGCGTGGCGCCGAGAGCCAGCACAGCTTCGCGTTGCGAGTGGGGCACGGCCGTCATCACCTCGCGAGTGAGCGAGGAGATGATGGGCAGCACCATGACGGCAAGAATAATCCCGGACGTAAAATAGCCGTCGCCTGTAGGGTTGTCGCCGGTAAAGAGACCTGTCCAGCCAAACACTTTCACCAGGGCGGGGTTCGCATACTGGCGCATCAATGGGACAAGGACGAAGACGGCCCACAGGCCATAAATAATGCTGGGAATGGCGGCCAGCAACTCGGTGAGGAAGGCCAGAGGTCCGCGCAAGATGCCGGGGCACATCTCGGTGAGGAAGATGGCGACGCCGACTGCCAGCGGGACTGCGAACAGCAGCGAGAGAAACGACGAAACCAGAGTGCCGAAAATGAAAGGAATGGCGCTGAAGTGGCCGTTGACCGGATCCCAATATTCGGTCTGATGAGTATCCGGGTCGACAAAGGCCGTGTAGAAGAACTTGAATCCGGATTCAGCCCAGGAGAGCTGCGCCTGAGTGACGAGCTCATAGGCAATAAGGATCACGATCGCAAAGATGCTGAGCGCGCACAAGACCATGAGCACTCGAAAAATCCGGTCGGCGATGGCGGAGTTGCCGCGTGCCAGCAGAAAGCGGCGAATTTGCGAGTGCTCCTGCGCCGGGGTAGCGTCAGGGGCCGGCGGCGGGATCAAAGCAGCTTCCGGTTGAGTCTGGGGCTGGGTAATACGAATCTCGGGCACAGTGGCGTCCACATCCGTCAGGCTACCGGGGAATTGTGAACGCGAGGTTACAACGAAGCAAAATCAAGCGCATACGGGTGGAAATCGCAATTATCCGCGGGGCAGTTATTAGGGTTCAGAGGACTGGTGGTGTGCGCGTGCGGCAAAAACGTGCGGAAATGGGCCTTTTCGGACCATTTTGCGATTCGCGAACGCGAAGAAAATCGATCTACTCGCGTGAAAACTGCCTATCCCCGGGCCGGTTGAGCATGGTACAACTCCAACATGACAAAGGGAAAAGCGACGCCCGTGCCCGGCCATGTGAACCTGCGCATGCTGGCGGATCATCTGGGTCTGTCCCAGACGACCGTTTCCCTTGTTTTGAACAATTCTCCCAGCGCCAAGTCCATTCCCCAGGAGACGCGGGATCGCGTGGTTGAGGCGGCGCAACGGCTGGACTACCGTCCAAACTACTTTGCCAGGTCGCTGCGACAAAGCAAGTCAATGAGCGTGGGGGTACTGGCGCCGGACTTGAGCGAAGGCTACTTTACCCGCGTGATGAGCGGTGTGGTGGAAGAGCTGACCGCGGCACATTACTTTTACTTCACGGCCTGCCACGACTTTAAGCCGGAACTTATTGAGAAGTATCCCCGAATGCTGGTGGAGCGGGCGGTCGACGGTTTCCTGTTGCTGAATACGTCGGTAGATGAGCTTGAAGTGCCGGTACCAGTGGTGGCTATCTCGGCGCACTGCTCGGCAGAACAGGTCACAAATATTCTTCTCGATCACCACCAGGCAGTGCAGCGCGCTCTCTCGCATCTTTACAAGTTGGGCCACAGGCGGATCGCCTTCATGCGCGGCCCGCATGCCATTCCGGACTCGGAGTTTCGCTGGGAAAGCATCCAGCAAGTGGCCAGGGAGATGAATCTGAAGCTGGATCCGGCGCTCACCGTTCGCATCGACACGTCGGGATGGTCGACGAAGAACGGGCAGCACCCCATGGCGCCTGAGATGGGCTACAAGCCGATGCAGGCACTTCTGGAACGGACGCGCGATTTTACTGCCGTGTTTTGCTTCAATGACGTTTCGGCGATCGGAGCCATTCGCGCACTGAAGGACGCGGGCTTGAACGTGCCCGGGGACGTTTCAGTGGTGGGATTCGACGATATTTTGTCGGCTGCTTTTGTTACGCCATCTCTGACCACCGTGCGTCAGCCGCTGACAGAGATGGGACGTCGCGGCGCCAAAGTGCTGCTGGAGAGGATTGCTGACCGGAACAAAACGTTTCCCACTGACATTTTCATGGAATCGGAACTCATCATCCGCGAGTCGACAGGCCCAGCAAAGAACTGATATTGACATGGAGATTCAGCTGCAGGCGGCCTCAAGCCAGCGGCTGACGTATACCTGCGCGTGAGCTTCACCGCAATAGTGCCGCGCGCCTGGTGCGTCGGCGGCTTCCCTGGTCCATTTGAAGACCGTCAATTGCGCATCGTTGCAGCGGACGACAAACCAGCGCTGCGGATTGTCGCTCTCTTCGCCGCAGATTTCACATCGATAGTTAGTGCCGATCACGGGTGCGACCTCACGGAGATAGGGAACAAGGGATCGAGGGAACAAAGGACCGAGAACGACCTTTGCTGGTCCCGAGTCAATTCTACTCGAGCATCTGCAAATCAAGGGGCTCGAAGAGCATGCAATCCATGCTTCGAATGGCGGCAAGAGCGCGCTGGAGCGCGGAGGTCTTGCAAGGTTCGACGGTAACAACAAAGGGCAGCGCGTCCGCCGGATAGCCCGCCTTCTGCACGATGGCGCGAATATTGATCTGCTCATGGGCGAGCGCGGCGGTAATGGCGGCCACGATACCGGGGCGATCTTTCACCAAAAAGCGGATGTAGTGGGGTACTTCGAATTCTGCGCCCAGGCGGGCCGGAGCCGACGGAATTTCAACGCGCTGCGAGCCATGGGCAAGGGCGAGTAAATCGCTGACCACGGCAACCGCCGTCGGATGGCCGCCTGCGCCGTGACCCGAAAAAACCACG
This sequence comes from uncultured Acidobacteriaceae bacterium, assembly GCA_963763585.1. GTDB lineage: Bacteria > Acidobacteriota > Terriglobia > Terriglobales > Acidobacteriaceae > Telmatobacter. The sequence goes on from CAVXPR010000013.1 coordinate 6,317, forward strand.
TCACCGCCGTAGTGTCCGCTGGCGATGACCATGTTCTCGGTTCCCTGCGACCAGGCAAGCGGCGAGCGAAGCGCGACGAGCATAGGTCCGACAGCGGCCGCGATTCGCCCTTCCACCTGTTGAGCGCGTGACACTTGGCGAATGGTGCAGCCCAGATCGCGGGCATAGCTGAAGTCGACAGGCGTGATGGTCGTAATGGCGCGAGGAACAATCTCCTCAGGGTCAACCTGCACGCGTAGCGCAAGGCGCATTAGGATTGCGAGCTTGGCGCGCGCGTCAAATCCGCCCACGTCTTCGGTGGGGTCGGCTTCGGCATAGCCTTTGGCCTGTGCCTCAGCCAGTACCGCAGCGTACTCCGCGCCTTCTTCCATTTTGCTGAGGATGAAGTTGCAAGTGCCGTTGAGAATGCCTTCGATGCGTTCAATGCGATCGCCGGCCATGCCCTGCTCGAGGCCGGGAATGACCGGAATGCCACCGGCGACTGCTGCGCCGTATTTGAGATGGCCGCCCTTGGCTGCGGCCAGCCGCTCCAGATCGATGCCGTGATAGGCGATGAGTTTCTTGTTTGCTGTGACGACGCTTTTCCCTGCTTCGAGAGCGCGGCGCACCCAGCTTCCGGCGGGATCAAGGCCTCCGGCGAGCTCGACGATCACGTCCACGTTGGAGGCGAGCACGGCTTCAGCGTCTTCGCTCCAGACAACGCTCGCAGGCAACCAGTCAACCTGCTTGCGCGCGACCTTGCGATTGAAGATGTGCGTCAAATCGAGGCCGTGCGGTTTGGACTCGATGAGAATGCGCGCCACCGAGCTGCCCACCGTTCCAAAGCCAAAGATGGCAATGCGCAGATGGCGCGCGGAGCCGGCCTTGTGCGATTGCGCGGCAGGCGCGTCGGATGGCGGGGCGGAACTATGCGCTTGAGGCACCGGATATTCCTTTGCATTGTGCCGGCGAAGCGAAAACCGAGCAACAAATTGATGATAACTGAGGGAACCAGTTCTCAGTGCCCTGTTATCGGCGGCCTCTGGCCCCCTCGAATGTTCTTTCTAAGCGCGGCGCTGAGCATTGTCACTCTTTTGTCACCGTCTGCATTCGCGCGCTCAGCGTCTGCTAGCATGATGTGCAGATGCGTCGCGTCTCTTCCATTTTTCTGATCCTCTTCTTTGCAGCGGGACCACTGTCGGCGTTAGTCGACGGCAGCGAGGATGCAGGCTTGCCGGCGTGTTGCCGGCGCCACGGGGCTCACCACTGCGCAATGTCAGCGCAGATGATGGCCATGAGGGCGGGCTCGGCCGCCGATTCAACGCCAAGCATTTCTGTTCCGCTCACTTGCCCGCTCTATCACGGACCCACCTTTGCAACGCTGATGCCGACGCACGCACTGACTGCGGCGCCAGCTACTGTTCGCGCTGAGCTCACGCTCGCTCCCGCTCCCGCCTTCGAGCGCATAGCGGCATTCTCTCGCCCGAGCCGCGTACATGCCGGCCGCGGCCCTCCCGCTTCGAACCCAAGCTAGCAACTCCATTGAAGACTATGCCTTGATGGAACCGGCGACGATCTGCGTCCGTCTGAGCAACGACGTGTCCTTCATCCGGCAGCAATCGTCTTCGGCAGTCTCCGTCATTTCGCCAGTTGTCGAAGAGCTGAATGCACAGCACTCGAAAACTGCCTGCTTTATCGCGCAAACGAAAGCGAGATCGTTTCTTTATGCGAAATTTTCTTCATACTCTTGCGGCAGCGTTGTTGCTGGCCGCTTCCCTTCCCGCGTTCGCGACTGTGTTTGCCACGGTGCACGGAGTGGTTCACGACCCGCAGCACCGGCCGATTGCCGGCGCAACAGTCACGCTGCACGCGGCGGGTTCCGATTTTGCGTTGCATGCGTCGACAAATGCCGACGGCGAGTTCGAATTGCCGCAAGCGCCGATTGGCGTGTACCGGCTGACGGTGACGGCGAGTGGATTTGCCGATTCCACGCAGACGGTGATGGTCGCCTCGGGGACGAATCCGGTGCTGCACATTCAGCTGGATGTGGCGGGCGCAACGCAGTCTGTTGTCGTGAATGGCGAAGCCAGCTCAGCCGACACGGTAACACCAACAACGCTGATTACGCGCTCGACGATCGACGAGACACCCGGCGCGGACCGCACCACGGGCACGGAGATGATTACCGACTATGTGCCCGGCGCGTACATGACGCATGACATGCTGCACATGCGCGGAGGCCACCAGACGAGTTGGCTTATTGACGGCGTAGCGATTCCCAATACCAAGATCGCATCGAATGTTGGTCCGCAAATCGATCCTAAAGACATCGATTCCATGGAGACCCAGCGTGGCAGCTATGACGCCGAACAGGGCGACCGCACGTATGGGATGTTTAACGTGCTGCCGCGGAATGGGTTTGAATTCAACCGCAATGGCGAAGTAATGCTCTATGGGGGCAATCTTGATACGGGCGAGGTGCAGGTGGCGCTCGGCGATCACTCGGAGAAGAGCGCGTGGTATGCAAGCGCGACTGGTTCGCGGTCGAACTACGGGCTGGCGACGCCGGTGGCAGCCATCCACCACGATGCGACGAACTCCGAGAGCGGCTTCGTATCTGTGATTCGCAACCAGACGCCTAAAGATCAAGTGCGCTTAGACGGGCAATACCGCGAGGATTATTTCCAGGTTCCTTACGACCCGAACGCAAATGATTACGAATGCTTTTCGGACTACTACTGCAGCACTGGATTGAGGGATGGGCAGACGGAGCGCGATTCGTTTGTGATCGCAAATTGGGTGCACACGATTTCGCCCAAGACGGTGGCATCGTTCGCGCCTTTTTATCACTTCAATCAGGCTGACTACGATTCGCTCGCAACGGACCAGCCGGTATCAACGACATGGCACCAGCAGTCGAACTACGGTGGGGCGCAGTCGGATTGGCGCACAGATTTGGGATGGAACGCGTTTTCTGGCGGAGTCTACTCATTTATCCAGGGGGAAAACGATCTCTTTGGCGTCCGGGTTAACGACGGCAGCGGTCCGTCGCAACCGGATACGAGGGCCCACGCAACAGCGGAGCTCGTGGAGTTTTATATTGGCGATCACCTGCGGTTGGGTCAATACGTCACTTTGCTGGGAGGCGAGAGGTTCACGTATTACCGATCCGACCAGAACGAAGGCGCAGTTTATCCGCGCATCGGGGCGACGGTGCGAATTCCGAAACTGAACTGGGTGCTGCGCGGATTCTACGGGCACTTTTTTCAGCCCGCGCCGGTCCTAACCATCTCAAGTTCGGTGCTGAACTATGCAGGCAGTCTTGGTGGCGGCGAGAACACGTTTACACCGCTGCCGTCGGAGCGGGACGAAGAGCATCAGTTCGGCATCGAGATTCCCTACCGGGGATGGACGCTGGACGTGGACACGTTCAAGAATCGCGTGAACAATTTTCTTGATCACTCGAACCTGGGCGAATCGAATATGTACTTCCCAATTGCCGTGGATGGTGCGCTGGTTCGCGCCTGGGAGATGGCGCTTCGCTCGCCGTCACTGTGGCGATATGGTCAGTTCCATGTGACGTATTCAAATCAGATTGCCGAGCAGCGCGGAAATATTATCGGCGGATTTACGTGCAGCATTGCAACCGACCCGGCCTGCGACCTGGGGCCGGATTACACTCCCGTCGACCACGACCAGCGCGACACGCTGAACACGGGGTTCACGGCCAATCTTCCGGCGCATACATGGTTCGCGACGAATGTGTACTACGGGTCAGGATTTGTGAATGGGTTGGCGGGTGCTAATGAAGGGCCTTACAACGCGCGCTACCTGCCAGTGCACACCACGTTTGACGCGTCGGTAGGCCATTCGTTCGGCGAAAACTGGAAGCTGTCAGCGACGGTGATCAACGTAACAAATCATCGGGTGCTGCTGGATAATTCAGTCACCATCGGAGGGTTTCATTACAACGATCCGCGGATGTTCTCGGTGGAGGCGCGGTACCGGTTTCATTTCTAGTTCGTCTGCAAGTAAGCTCGGTGACGATTCAGCAAGTCAGCCGGTCAGGGTTGGGCGGCGAAAAGCCCGGGCAGCACTTCGCCGGCTTTGCCTGTGATGATTTGGTCGAAGGCCTCGGCATTGAGCGGGGGCTCGGGGCCGATGTAGACGGTTTTCGCTCCGCTTTGCCGCGCCCGATGAACGAAGCCCGCAGCTGGATATACGTTGCCCGATGTGCCGATGACGATCATCAGCGTGGACTCGGCGATCTCGCGCTCAATGCGGCGCATTTCAAGGGGAATCTCGCCGAAGAAAACGATGTGCGGCCGCATGCGGCCACCGCAGGCGCAGCGGGCGACCTCGTCGAGGCTCGTGTAGACGGCGCGGTCATCGACAGGCGGGCGGCCACACTCGCGCTCGCAGCGCGATTTCGCCAGCTCGCCATGCATGTGGATGAGATTGCGCGAGCCGGCCCGCTCGTGCAGGTCGTCGACATTTTGCGTGCAGAGAAAATAGCGCCCGGAGAGCTGCGCCTCAAGTTCGGCCAACGCGATGTGCGCTGGATTCGGATTGGCTTTGTCGCCTTGTGCGCGGCGCGCGGAGTAGAACGCCCAGACCGCGGCCGGATCGCGTTTCCACGCATCGGGCGTGCACACGTCCTCAATGCGGAAACCGGCCCAGAGGCCGTCCTCGGCGCGGAAAGTAGGCAAACCGCTTTCGGCACTGATGCCCGCGCCGGTGAGGATGAAGACGCGATCAGGAGGCTTGATGGAGACTCGCAACATACGGTTTCCAGTTTCTAGCAGTCAGCTTGCAGCTTCGACCTGCCATCCAAGACTTTCTTCTATTTTAAAAGCGTCGCGAATCAGCATGAACAGCTAGTGGCTAGAAGCTATCGGCTTAAAGCTGTTCTACGGCACCAGCAAAATCTTGCCGGTAGTCTTGCGCTCTTCCATATCAATGTGGGCCTGGGCGGCGTTGGCCAGAGGATAGGTGTGCTCGGTGCGGAGTTTGAGCTCGCCTTTGGCGGCCCAGCCGAGAATATCGCCAGCACGCCACTCGAGTTCGGCGCGCGTGGCAATGTAGTGCCAGAGCGTGGGCCGCGTGAGGAAGAGTGAACCTTTACTGTTGAGCAGGCTCGGTTCGAAGGCCGGAACAGGACCGCTTGAAGCGCCGAATAACGCCATCATGCCGCGGGGATGAAGGCAGTTGAGGCTGCCGTCGAATGTCGTTTTGCCAACCGAGTCGTAGACCACATCGACACCCTTGCCGCCGGTGAGTCGCTTGACCTCAGTTTCAAAATTCTGCTCAGTGTAGAGAATCACGTCGGATGCACCAGCCTCGCGCGAGAGTTCGGCTTTGGCTTCTGTGGAAACAGTTGTGATGACACGCGCGCCGATGCGAACAGCGACCTGCGTGAGGAGCAGGCCGACGCCGCCGGCTCCGGCGTGCACGAGCGCCGTGTCGCCTTTTTTAAGCGGATACGTGGAGAAAGCCAGATAGTGAGCGGTCATTCCCTGCAACATGGCGGCGGCTGCGCATTCCAGGCTCAAGCCTTCGGGAACCTTGATCAGTTGGGCGGCGGGAACCAGAGCGTACTCGGCATAGCTGCCAATGACGCTTGTCGAGACCACAGCGTCACCGGCTTTGAATCCTGTAACACCGGGGCCAATCTCTTCCACAGTACCGGCAGCCTCGCTGCCTGGAATCAAAGGGAACGATGCTTTGTAGACACCTTTGCGAAAGTAGATTTCGATGAAGTTAACGCCGGTGGCCTCAATGCGAATGAGAACCTGACCCGCTTCCGGCATGGGAATCGGCAAGTCGACGAGCTGCAGTACTTCTGGCCCGCCGGCAGCATGGATATGGATGGCTTTCATGACTTGCTAAGAATGAACCTTGAGGCGGGGCCAGGGCAAGAGAATAGAGGATCGGCGATCCGGCCCCGTGGCTAGAGATTCTCGTCTTTGCTCTCCGACAGCAAGGTCCGCTCGTCGGAGGATTCGAGGCGCACCAGGCGATCGACTGTGTATGAGGCGGGACGCTGGCCGCTGTAGTAATGGCGCACTTGCAACTCACCGAGCAGCCCGAGCGCCAGCAACTGGATGCCGGAGACGATAAGCACCGAAGCGATGACAAACATCGGCCCGTGCACCTGCATCAGATCCAGGCTGGGCTTGAGCAGCTTCATTCCCAGCAGGGCCACGGACATTCCGCCGCCTGCGAACATGGCGAATATTCCCCACCCGCCGAAGAAGCGCAACGGCCTGCTCATGTGCTTGAGCAGGAATCGAATGGTCATGAGATCGAATAAAACCTGAAATGTGCGGCCCAGGCCGTAGTGGCTCTTGCCGCGGACGCGATTCAGGTTGCGGATAGGAATCTCGCAGATAGATGCGCCAAAATAACTGGCGAGGGCAGGAATGAAGCGATGCATCTCGCCGTAGAGCGGAATATTCTGAATCACCTCGCGGCGATAGGCTTTGAATGTGGTGCCGAAATCGTGAATCGGAACACCAGAGAGACGCGCCATGATCCAGTTGGCGCCCGCAGAGGGAACGCGGCGCAAGATGAAGTTGTCGATGCGAACCTTGCGCCAGCCGGAGACGACGTCGTAACCCTCATCAAGCTTCTCGATAAAAGCGGGAATGTCATTGGGATCGTGCTGAAGGTCGCCATCCATGGCCAGGATGAATTCGCCCGAGGCATGGTCAAAGCCCGCCGCCAGGGCCGAGGTCTGGCCGAAGTTGCGACGCAGCTTGACGATCAAAACGCGGCTGTCTACGGCGGCGATCTCCTCCAGCAGCTTGTAGGTGCGGTCGCTTGACCCGTCGTCAACCAGAATCATCTCAAAAGGTTCGTCCACCTGCTCCATGACTTGCTTCAGCCGGGCATACAGGATGGTCACGTTCTCTTCTTCGTTGTGGAAGGGAACAACGATGGAGTATCTGGCCATATATCTCCTTAAAACCCTTAGACCCTGCGTGCTTAGAGCCTTAGGCTTTTAGACGCTAACAGTAAATGTTAGATGTCCCGGCAATCCCTCACCATGAGATTGATGCAATTTGGCGCCCGATTCAAAACCTGTTGCCGAGAACAGAGTGGCTTGCGCGGAAAACGGTTGGTTATTCACGCGGTTCTATCTCGCCAAGCATTGTCTGCATCTCGTTAAGGGCATGGCTGTTACCGTTTCGCGCAGCACAAGCGATACCGGCTCTTAGCCGTTCAATAGCCTCTGGCTTTCTGCCTGCGCCAGCCAATGTCTGCGCAGACATGAAGTAGCCTGCAGTGTAATCCGGATCGCTAGCCAGGAGCGTATCAAATTCCGAAATCGCGGCATTGGTTTCGCCCTGGTTCGCCAATTCCATAGCGATCCCATATCGGGCAAAGCTGTTCTTTGGGTCGAGCGCGAGAATCTCTCTCAATCCTGAAAGCTTATCCATTGTGCCTGTGTCCGGGCTGATCCGATGAATCAGACCGTAGGGGATTTGCGGTTTTGACCCGTAATGCCCACACTGGAAGACAGAGAATGAGCGAGAATTCCGGGCCAAAGCCGCCGTTAGTTCTATTCTAGCTGGCGAGCGATGAAGAAGGTCAAAAGAAACAGCAGAAAAGGAGGCGGCATGAGCAGCCCTGATCTCCACCCCAAAGTCGAGCCGAAAATCGATTTGCATCCCAATGTCCGCACCGTGGCGAGCACGCAGTCGGAGAAGACTGAGATTGTGCTGCCTAACGATACAAACATGCTGGGCAATCTGCTGGGCGGGCGGCTGATGCATTTTATCGATCTGACCGGGGCGATGGCGGCGTACAGGCACTCGCGCTACAACGTGGTGACCGCGGCGATGGATCATATCGACTTCATCCGGCCGGTGCGCCTGGGCGATCTGGTTACATTGAAGTCGAGCGTGAACCGCGCCTTTACAAGTTCGATGGAAGTGGGCGTGAAGGTGTGGGCGGAGAATACGCGAACCGGCGAGGTGTGTCATGTTGCCAGCGCGTACCTGGTGTTTGTTGCGGTCGACGAACAGGGGCGCGTGCAGAAAGTTCCGCAACTGAAGCCGGAGACGCCGGACGAAGTGCGGCGCTTTGAAGATGCGCTGCGGCGTCGAGAACATCGCGAACGGGAGAGCGTGCGGCGCACCGCCGGCAAGTTGGCAGTGAAGCTGGCAGCCGAGCAGGACGCTTCGTCCTGAAGTAGCAGTGGCCAGACCACGGCCTTGATCATGGATTTCTCTATGTCGACTTCCCTTCCCGATTTGTCGAGTCCAGCGCCGCCGATTTGCACGGAATACCCGCGCCGCATTGTCTGCCTGACCGATGAGACAACGGAAGTTCTGTATCTGCTTGGCGAGCAGGACCGGATCGTTGGCGTTTCAGGCTACGCGCATCGGCCGCCTGAGGCGCGCAGCAAACCCCGCGTCTCAGCGTTCCGCGATGCGAATTTCGAAGCCATCCTCGATCTCAAACCGGATCTGATCCTGACATTCTCCGATGTGCAGGCGGAGATTACACGCGAGCTCGTGTTGCGCGGCGCGACCGTAATGAACTTTAACCAGCGCAGCATTGCGGAGATTCTGGAGATGATTGCCGTACTATCGCGCATGGTAGGAAAGCAGGAAGCGGGGCTTGCGCTGATCGAGGAGCTGCGGCGCGGACTGGCCGATATTGCAGCCTCGGCAAAGGCGTTCCCGCACCGGCCGCGCGTTTATTTTGAAGAATGGAATGATCCCTTGATCAGCGGCATTCAATGGGTCGAAGAGCTGATCGAGATTGCCGGCGGCGAGGTGATTTTTCCCGAGCTGCGCAGTTGCGGGAAAGCGAAAGACCGCGTCGTCGAATCAGCGGAAGTTGCCCGACGCGATCCTGAAGTGATCCTGGCTTCATGGTGCGGAATGAAAGTGAACAAAGACGCAATTTGCTCGCGCGCGGGATGGGACGCGACGACCGCCGTGCGAAACGGCCATGTCTATGAGCTGTCTTCGGGACCAATCCTGCAGCCCGGCCCCGGGTCGCTGACCGACGGCGTGAGACAGGTGCACGCGATTCTGGCGCATGCAGTGGGCGCGGAAGCGGCACCGGGTCTTGACTCGGTGAAATCGGCCCGGTGAATTCGATCTGGTAAAGCCGAGCCCGCGAAGGCGTGAAGCATCGCTCCTGTAAAATTTCATTGAGAGAAGATTGAGATTCGCTGTGAGCCGCAAAAAGTCCGGTGCACGCTTCATTAATGTTGGTCGGACGAGGTTGCGGGAAATGGAGTAGAGAATTATGGCTCATTCCCAGGTCATGCCTTCGCCGGTCGCTTTACCCGGCGTCTCGAAGATTGTCGCGGTCGGCTCCGGTAAGGGCGGCGTGGGCAAAACCACGGTGGCCGTGAACCTGGCGATTGCGTTGAGCAAGCTGGGCCAGCGCGTGGGGCTGATGGATGCCGACGTTTATGGGCCCAATGTGCCGCTGATGATGGGCAGCACGCAGTCACCCAAGATCGGCGCAGGCAACACGATCGAGCCCAACCTGACGCACGGGCTGAAGACGATTTCCATTGGATACATTTCGCCCGGCGACAAGCCTCTTGTGATGCGCGGGCCGATGCTGCACCAGATCATCCGGCAGTTTTTGCAGCAGGTGAACTGGGGCGAGTTGGACTACCTGATAGTTGACCTGCCGCCAGGAACCGGCGACGTGGCGATCTCGCTAGTGCAGACAGTGCCGCTGACCGGCGCGGTTGTAGTTTCGACTCCAAGCGACGTGAGCCTGGAGGATGCGCGCAAGGCGCTGGAGATGTTCGCGCAGGTCAATGTTGAGGTGCTCGGCATTGTGGAGAATATGAGCCACTTTACCTGCCCGCATTGCCACAACGAGATCGATATCTTCTCGCGCGGCGGGGCAGAGCGCACGGCAACGCAGTTCAACGTGCCATTTCTTGGAGCGATCGAATTGATCCCCGCGATCCGCGAGGGCGGCGACCGGGGACTGCCCGTGGCACTGGCTGGCCCGAAGAGCCCGCAGGCGGCGGCGTTTTACGCGATTGCGGAGAAGGTGATGGAGCAGGCCGAAAAGGCCGCGACCGCAGCTTCGGACGTGATCGAGATCAAGTAAAGACCAATCCGCGTGGATGCGGATCGTGATTTATAAGGCGGCAAACAGAAAAGCGGGGCCTGAGCCCCGCTTTTCCAATTTTGATTTGAAAGCTACTGCCAGTGGCCTTCGACCAGGACCCAGCCGTCGCCACGCCGTTCCCAATGATGGCGAACCCAGACGGCGCCGTGATGTGGCGGACGCACCCACTGACCATGAACCCAAACGTAGCGGTGGCCATCCCAACGGTGGTAGCCATCGTTCCACACCCATCCGTCATGGGGTGGATGGTCATGATGCTCAACGATGGGCGGAGGCGGTGCAATGCGCACAACAATCTGTGCCAATGCAATCGCAGGAGTGAGACACAGAGCGAGCAGCCCTGCCAAAAGAGTCTTTTTCACAGAAATCTTAACCTCCGTGGTTTGGATCTGCCGGAATCGGTAAGCCTTTTCCTGGCGGTTAATCATAACAACACCAGGCTAGGGGTTTGGTTGCGCGCTGTTGAAAAAAGCCGGCATGGAACCCTTTCCAGCCGCTTGGGATGCGCAATCAGGCCAAATAGTTAACCGGCCACTTCAGCTGGTTCTTTGGGCGCAAACACGTTGCCCAGGCGCTGAATCTCGGCACCAACGCTGATGAGCTTTTCCTCAAAGCGCTCGTAGCCGCGATCCATGTGGTAGACGCGGTCGAGAATGGACTCGCCATCGGCAACCAGGGCGGCCAAAACCAGCGAAGCTGAGGCGCGCAGGTCGGAGCACATCACGGCGGCCGCGGAGAGACGGGCGGGGCCGCGCACCGAAGCCGCGCTTCCATCCACTTTGATGTTTGCGCCCATCCGGATGAGCTCTTGCACATGCATGAATCGGTTCTCAAAGATGTTTTCGCGGACCAGGCTGACGCCCTCGGCCTGCGTGGCGAGAGCCATGTACTGGGCCTGCATGTCGGTTGGAAACCCGGGATATTCCTCGGTCGAGATGTCGGCGGCGCGCAGTTGGGCGGCGGCTCTGACGCGGATCGAATCGGGACCGAGCACGTCAATGCGCGCGCCGGCTTCCTCGAGCTTCGAAATCACTGCGCCCAGGTGAGCCGTGTTGCAGTTGGCGACGATGAGGTCGCCAGCGGTGATGGCGCCGGCGATGAGAAATGTGCCCGCCTCAATCCGGTCGGGGTTGATGCGGTAGCGCGCGCCGTGGAGGCTGGTAACTCCATGCACGCGGATAGTGGCCGTGCCGGCGCCCTCGATCTGCGCGCCCATTGCGTTGAGCAAGGCGGCGAGATCGGCTACCTCCGGCTCACGAGCGCAGTTTTCCATCAGGGAGTCGCCTTCGGCGAGCACAGCAGCCATCAGCAGATCTTCTGTGCCGGTGACGGTGATCTTGTCGAAGACGATATGCGCGCCGTGGAGGCGGTCCGCGCGAGCCTCAAGATAGCCGTGCTCCTGTTCGATGACTGCGCCCATCTTTTCGAGGCCCTTGATGTGCAGGTCGATGGGCCGGCCACCGATGGCGCAGCCGCCGGGCATAGCCACGCGGGCCACGCCTGCGCGGGCGATGAGCGGGCCCAGCACCAAAGAGCTGGCGCGCATAGTCTTGACGATTTCATAGCGCGCGACGGGATCGGAGAGCGTGCGGCAGCAGATGGTGGTTTGGTCCTTGAACTCGCCCTCGCGCAGCTCGACTTCGGCGCCCATCGAAGCGAGCAGCCGCCGTTCAGTTTCAATGTCGCGGACCTGGGGAATGTTTTCGAGAGTGACTTCATCCTCGGTGAGGATGGCCGCGGCCATGCAGGGCAGCGCGGAGTTCTTCGCGCCGGAGACGCGAATGGTGCCGACCAGCGGATTGCCGCCGCGAATAACGAACTTATCCATGAAAGTGCCGGCTGGGAAAGTGCGGGCTCACTGCTCCCGGCTGCCAGCCGTTAGCACTCAGTGTAAACGGGAGCGCCGATCGCGGCTCAGTGCGTCGTCTTAAAGGCCGGAGCGATGCCGTGCGCAAAGGTCTGCCCAACCGACGTGAATCTCACCGCGCTCCAGCGATAAGAATCCGTGGCCTTGGGCTCGGGGGTCTCGCTGTAGGTTCGAGTGGTTTGCGCGGGCCGTTCCCAATTCGTTGCCGTGCGCCGTTCCAATAGTTGACTACAGTTCATTGCTCGCCTCCGTGTTTCTTGATTCTTGATTCGGGAGCAGCGGCTTTTGCCGCTTCCCCCGGGCCGCTCTAGTTTCCGGCCACCTTTAGTTCCCGGTTTGCGCCGCAGCGACAAGATGCAGCGGCTCATTGAGCGTGAACAGCAGCACAGCGCCGTCGTCCAGCGTAGCCTGAGGATGATCCATGAGTAAGTGCACTGTGATGACGCTGGCGCCGATAATGCCGCCGGCAAGCGCGCCGCCAGGGCCGCCGATAATGGCGCCCGTGACCACGCCTGCGCCAGTCGCTGCGCCGTATTCGATGCCGACTTTCTTCATTCGCGATCCGGGCGTGACGTTGCCCTCGCCGCCGATTCGGTCATTGGAGCCGGGCGCGCCAGTAGTGTCGGCATAAAGATGGAAACGGGATCCGTCGGCGAGAATTACAAACTCCGGCTGCAGGCGCATCGATCCGTGGCCGGCAAAGTGACCGCTCGAAACCGAATCAACCTTGCCGTCGATTTCGGCTCCCGCGGGAATGAGAACCTGGCCATCCTGAATTACGTCAGAGACTACGCGCGTACGGAACGCATCGCCGCTCTGGTTCATCGCTGTCGAAAGGCGATCCATCAAACGGACGCGAATGACAGCGCCCTCGCCGAGCGTGCCTGGCGGAAGCGGAGCAGGATGAACAATGTCGCCGTCTGGATCGGTGCTGGCTGAATTATTGTGGGCTGCATCGATGGCGGCCGCGCGGGAATTCAGCGCTGGAGGAGCAGAAGCGTCAGGCGCAACTTGCACAATACCGTCGTCGGTGCCGTCAGCCGCGTTTGCGGGTATGGTGTAGAGCGACCCATCGAGCGAGCGCTGCGCTGGCTGCGCATTTTGTGGCGTCTGATGCGGCGCCGCAGGTTGCGCGTACATCGGATGGCTGGGGGAGGGCTTGGCCACCGGCGCAGGTTGCGGCTCGGGAGTGGTGATGGTGTCATCAGGAGGAGGATTGGACGTGCCCGCGTATGGGCCCTGCTGGCTTGATTGCTGAGCACCCAATACTGCCGCGGTCGCAGCCAACAACGCATATACAAAAATTTTCCGTTTCATCCCGACCTCCTTCACCCCAAGCAAAGATCTACTTACTTGTTTTAGACCCTGCGGTGACGGGAAAGTTCTGCGCCCACAGCCTCTATTGGCCGCGGACGTAAAACCAGCCAAGATAAGCGTAGCGTGACATTGAGCAATGGCGAATTGGTGGATGATCGGCGCGTGCCGTGGGTGGCAAGAATCAACATAGTTATCATTCAGCATCCACCATGTGAGCCCGCCTACATGTGACGGCCGCCACGCGGCTTGTGACGGTCGCCACGCAGGCGATCCACAACCGGTTTGCTAGAATCCAAAATGAAACAACCATTTTTTCCACATGCAATTTTCGCTGGACGGGAGAACACTTTTTGCACGGACAGGAGCTTTTGGGGACCATTCAAAGCGCCGCCGGACAGACCCTGCCCGTGGATCGCCGTCCCAAACTGAACGACCGGCTGCAACACCGCATTTTGAGGAGCGATATGACTGAGATTGTTGCCATTCGTGCCCGCGAGGTTCTGGATTCGCGCGGCAACCCGACCGTAGAGGCTGACGTGATTCTAGAAAGCGGCGCGATGGGCCGCGCCATTGTGCCCTCCGGCGCTTCAACGGGCGAGCATGAGGCCGTTGAGTTGCGCGACGGCGACAAGAGCCACTACCTCGGCAAAGGCGTATTACAGGCCGTCGATAACGTTGAGACAGCGATCGCTCCGGAACTGGAAGGCATGGACGCGGCAAACCAAAGACTCATTGATCAGTCAATGATTGCGCTGGATGGAACACCGAACAAAAGCAAGCTGGGCGCGAATGCAATTCTGGCCGTTTCAATGGCCGCGGCCCGCGCGGTGGCCTCGACGCTGGAAGTTCCGCTGTATCGCTACCTGGGCGGCGTGAATGCGAGCATCCTGCCCACGCCAATGTTGAATGTTCTGAATGGTGGCGCGCACGCCGACTCGAACGTCGACTTTCAGGAGTTCATGATCATGCCCGTTGGAGCGGAACGCTTCAGCGAGGCGCTGCGCTGGTCGACCGAAACCTTTCACACGTTGAAGAGCGTGCTCAAGAAGAAGGGCTACAACACGGCAGTCGGCGATGAAGGTGGATTTGCGCCGTCGCTCAAATCAAATGCCGAGGCCATCGAGCTGATTCTTGAAGCGATCGAGCAGGCGGGCTACAAGCCAGGCGAGCAGATTGCAATTGCGCTCGATCCGGCATCGAGTGAGTTCTACGACAAGGAAAAGAAGAAGTACGTCTTCAAGAAGGGCGACAAGAGCGAGCGCACGAGCGAGCAGATGGTTGGTTTCTACGAAGACTGGATTCGCCAGTACCCCATCGTCTCGCTTGAAGACGGCCTGGCCGAGGACGACTGGGAAGGTTGGAAGATTCTTACTGACAAGCTTGGCGGACACATTCAGCTGGTGGGCGACGATCTCTTCGTGACCAATGTAAAACGGCTGCAGCGCGGCATTGAAGAGGGCGTGGGCAATTCCATTCTCATCAAGCTCAACCAGATTGGCACGGTGACCGAGACGCTTGAGGCGATTGAGTTGGGCCGCCGTTACGGTTATACGTCGGTCATGTCGCATCGTTCGGGCGAGAGCGAGGACACATTCATCGCCGATTTGGCAGTGGCTACCGGCGTGGGGCAAATCAAAACCGGCTCGGCCAGCCGCACCGATCGCATCGCGAAAGTACAACCAGTTGCTGCGCATTGAAGAGGAGCTGGCTTCAGGCGCGGTTTATCTGGGGCTTGAGAGCCTGAACTACAACGAGTAGGCCGGTGACGTTCTAAGCAGGAAGAGGGCGGAGCGCAATGCTCTGCCCTCTTCTCGTTTGGACGATTTCGGTTTCTGCCTCGACGATCGGGTCCGATAATGAGGCCGCCAATTCGGCCGGATTACCGGCTGGCGCCAGTGCTCTTGGCTTTGTTGACCGCTGCTTCAATCTGCGCGGCGTCTCCCAGATAATAATGGCGAATCGATTTCAGGTTCTCGTCAAGTTCCTGCACCATGGGCACGCCTGTAGGAATGTTGAGATCGACAATCTTGTCGTCGGGAATGTCTTCAAGATATTTCACGAGTGCGCGCAGGCTGTTGCCATGGGCCGCGATCAAAACCTGCTTCCCTGACCGGATGCTGGGAGCAATCACGTCGTGCCAAAGAGGTAGAACGCGATCGACGGTATCTTTGAGACATTCCGTGAGCGGGAGCTGCTGCTTGGTGAGGTTGCGATAGCGACGGTCGTGGCCCGGATACCGCGGATCAGCTTCGTCCAATGCGGGCGGCGGAATGTCGTAGCTGCGACGCCAGATTTTCACCTGCTCCTCGCCATACTTCGCTGTCGTCTCCGCCTTATTGAGGCCTTGCAGCGCGCCATAATGCCGTTCGTTCAGCCGCCAGTCGCGCTCGACGGGAACCCACAACAGGTCCATCTGATCGAGGGCAATCCATAGAGTGCGTATCGCGCGCTTGAGCACCGAGGTGTAGGCGACATCGAATTGAAACCCCTGCTCTTTCAGCATCAGGCCGGCCTGCGTGGCCTCTTCCCTGCCCTTTTCAGAGAGGTCAACATCTGTCCAGCCGGTAAATAGGTTTTCCTTGTTCCAGATGCTCTCGCCGTGGCGAATGAGGACAACTTTGTACATTTCAAGACTCACTTTCTCGAGCTGGGATCTCTTTTTTCGTTCCCGATTTGATCCAATTATACGGACGCGTGCCGAGAGCGAAGTCACTCCGGAAAGCAAAAAGGCCTCCCTTGCGGAAGGCCTTTTGCATTGGGAGGGCAGATTACGATTTAGCGCGGACGCAGTGATTTGATGGCCGCAGGCAGGCGCTGCTCAATCAGGCGCGCGTGCTCCGCGGCAATTCCGCCCAGGTACGACGGAGCGGGTGTGGCCATCAGCACCAGTGCGAAGGCGATGAGCGAGAAGCAGAATCCCGCGATGCCGGCCGAAATCAACATGTGATACATGTCGAAGATATCCAGGCCCAAAACCTTGAACGCGACGTGTTCCAGTGGCTTGATGTGCTCCAGAACCGCCAGCGCGAAGAGGAAGAACAGCACGGCAGTCGACGTCAGAACGGCTAGCGTGACGTCAAGGCTGCGATGGTACTTTTGGCGGGCGCTGCAACGGGCGCACTCCGCAAAATGACTCTCGTAATCGCGGCGCATCTCCGGGGAGATCCCCGAAATGTCATAGCGCCAACTTGCCAAAATTGCGCCTACGACCCGGTCGGTACATTGATTGATCAGTGTAGCCATCCAGAGTCACCCTCTAAAAAAGTCAGTTGAAACACCGAGCTTCCGCCTGCCGAAACGGCATTTGAAGCTACCAATTGGACGCCGATTCCCTGGTGACCGATGCACGAAGTCTAGAAAATACTGGTTTGCCAGGCCAGATTGCCCGGCGTTTTGTTGCGGCGCGTATAACCACTTTTGCGGCCGTAACTTACGTTGATTCTACACTTTTTGGCTAGAAACTAATAGACGAAAGTGGCTGGTGTTGCTCCGCTAGTAACAGGCGATTGGCCAGCAGGCTGGCCCGGCCAAGGAGGGCGCGCTCGGCGGCCACCCTGGCAAGCTCAGGAAGGTTATTGTTTTCAGAGAGATGCGCAAGGATTACGTAGGCGGCCTGGCCGTCGTAGGCAGTCGAAAGGAACTCGGCCGTGGCGTCATTTGAGAGGTGACCAACGCGGGAAAGCACGCGCTGCTTTACCGACCAGGGATAGGGTCCATCGCGCAGCATTTCCAGGTCATGGTTGGACTCAAGAAGAAGCAAGTCGAGGGCCCGAAGCTGCTCCTTTACATTGGGCGGGATGTAGCCCAGGTCCGTGGCAAAGCCCATGCGGACGCCTTCAGAACTGAGAACGAAGCCGACCGGATCGGCGGCATCGTGGGGAATAGTGAAGGGGCTGAAGGCGATATCGCCGATCGAGAATGGCTCCCCGGCGCGGAAGTACTCCACCGCAGGTAACCATGTGGGGTCACGTTTTAAAGCTGGAACTTCAGCCGAAGATTGGTCTTCTGATGCGACGAAGACTCTATGGGGGTCGGTGCTCGCCGACTCGCTCAACCCGGCGGTGTCTGGCAAGCAGTCGGCCTCGGCTTCTTCCAGCCCCGTTTCCTCGGGATCGTTTTCTTCCGCAGCGGCTTCCAGGGTGACGGCTTCCGGCTCGGCCTCGCGCTCGGCGGCCTGTTTCCGGCATAGCTCAAGCCACTGGGTGTAGGTCATCTGGCGGCGCGGAGTGAGCCAGCGCATCCAGGCTCGGTGCGTGGCCTCAGTAAAGTAGACCGGAATCCCGAGCTTGCGCGCTGTGATGGCCAGCCCGTTGATATGGTCCTGGTGCTCATGGGTGATCACGATGGCATCGAGAGTGGCGGGGTCTTCGCCTGCGAGCTTCATGCGCTTAAAAAGTTCGCGGCAGCTCAGGCCGGCGTCGACGAGGATGTGCGTGCGTCCGCCGCAGACAACGGTGCTGTTCCCTTTGGAGCCCGAGGCCAGCACTGTGAAGCGAACCATGAGTTCAGAATACCGCGAATCGCTTCGCAAGTTCTTCGACTGTGCCGAGCCGATTGCCTTCAGTCGATCATTTCGAGCCGATTATTTTGAGAAGGCGACCGACGCCGGCAGTTCGATGGAAATCTTCGTGCCGCGGCCGGGATTCGAAACCACGTTGAAGCTGGCTTGATTGCCGTAGAGAACTTCGAGCCTTTCCTGCACATTTTTCATTCCGATGCCTGAGCCGGTGCGGCGAATCGCGGATTCGGGACGCCCGGTCATTCCCACGCCGTCATCGGAGACTTCGATGAAGATTCGATCGCCCTCAAGGCGGCTGTGCAGCGTGACAGTGCCGCCGTGAATGCGGGGCTCCAGTCCGTGCTTGATGCTGTTCTCGATCAGCGGCTGCAGCAGAATGCTGGGCACCAGAATATCGAGCGTGCGCGGGTCTATATCTTTTTCAACGCGCAACTTTTCTGAGCCGAAACGGACGACCTCGATGTCGAGGTAATCGTCGGTGAATTTCAACTCGTCGCGCAGGGGCACGTAGGCGTCGTGATCCTTGAGCAGTGCGCGCAGGATGTTGGCAAGCTTGACGGTCATCGTTCGCGCCATCTCTGGCTTGCTCCGCACCAGCGAGGCAATGGAGTTGAGTGTGTTGAAAAGGAAGTGGGGATTGATCTGGCGCTGCAGGGCGTCGAGGCGAGCTTCAAGCACCAGGCGCTTCTGCTCTTCGAGCGACATCTCGACGCGCAAGGCATTCCACACTTTGATCGCAACTCCAACCGAGATCGGCGCGCACAGCCAGACCAGCGCCTGCAGCCAGAGATTACTGGCCAGCAGCGCGAAGAGGCGATGCGGGAAGGCGTGGGCGATCCAGTCTCGAACCATCTCCATGACCGCAATGAGGACGAGGAGCAGGAACTGTCGGTCGATGCGCGGCTGGATCAGGTTGCGGCGAATCCAGCGGTAGAGGCTGAGGTCGATGAAGGGTGTGAAAGACCAAATCTCTTCTCTCTCAACAAAGCGGCCGATGGCGCCAGCGGCCAGGCCGAGAGCGATGTTGAAAGGCAGCGCGAGATATTCGTGGTGCAGAACGGCGGGGACAGACAGCACGCCGCCGCTGAGCATGGCCCAGCCGGGACCGACGAGCAGGCCAAGGAGAATGGTGGTTTCAAAAGAGATGTCGGCGGCAAGAAAGTTGGGAACCCAAAACCGAAGCCAAACCCCCAAAGTAAGCGGCACCAGAAAAAATGCCAACAGCGCGAGAGTTTGCCTGCTACTGCGCTTCTCGGCGAAAAACAGGCGACGGAATGTGGTAACGCGCGCCAATACGCTGGCCACCGACGCTACCACGCCCAGCTTGACCAGCAGCGTGATCCAAATCAGGTTGTCCGTCACAGGATCAATGTATCGCGGCGCGCGTACCGCAATCTAATTTGGGCAGCGTTTGGTAGGGTCGCGAATCTCGCCGAATTGGGCAAGCGGCATCCGTAGGAAGGGCAAATCGCGGCGCTTAGAGCGCTTGCCCCGTAGAATGAAGATATGGCATTGGAGATCGTGAAAAAGGTTGCGGAAGCGGATTTCCCCACGCGTTGGGGCGCATTCCGCATTCTTGGCTTCAAGGGCGCGGGCAATGAAGGTGCGCCCGGTTGCGAAACTGCGCCGAAGGCCGAGGATCTTGTCGCGCTGGTGATGGGCGACATTCACGCCGCGCCGCCGCTGGTGCGCATTCACTCGCAGTGCCTCACTGGAGACGTCTTCGGTTCGCTGCGCTGCGATTGCCGGCAGCAACTGGAGATGGCGCTCAAGAAGATTGCCGAAGAAGGCGCGGGAATCCTGCTTTATGAGCAACAGGAGGGTCGCGGCATCGGCATTATGGCCAAGCTGAAGGCCTACGAATTGCAGGATCAAGGACTCGATACGGTGGAAGCTAACCAGAAGCTGGGCTTCGCCGCCGACTGCCGCGATTACGATCTGGCGGCGGGAGCGTTGAAGCTGCTCGGCGTCAAGCGCGTGCGCCTGATGACCAACAATCCCGAAAAAGTTGCCGCATTGGAGGCTGCCGGGATCGCCGTGACCGAGCGCGTGTCGGCAGAGGTCGAGAGCCAGGAGAGCTTCGAGCGCTACATGCGAACGAAGCAGGAAAAGATGGGTCACATTTTGGATCATTCCAGCACAATCAATCATTGACCTGCGCAGCGCAGCATTTCTGCATCGAATATTCCCCAGGTTCCTGGCCGCTCTGGCAAAGGAAGTGTCTCGAATAGCGCGTGACTTATGCTTCAACCGCACGATTGAGAGTGCGCCCCCGGTCCTTGCCCTTCGATCGCGACTACCGTCCCAAAGACGCATTTTGGGCGATTCGGGACAGCTTCGACCATCGGCAGACGAAATAAGCGCGCCATTAGGGCCAGAACGGCTTAATGTGGAAAACAGGACAGTTTACCGCTCTGGTATCACCCATTTGGGGCATATCCACCTAAGGCAATTTTCCGTGTATTCTGGAACTGATTGCTTTGGAGTTCGCTCCGCGGCGTCACCGAGTTTTGCGCTGAACAATCGTGGATGGAGTAAAGGAGCTTCGAATGAACCCCCGCTACGCTCTTCTCCTGGCCTTGACACTGGCCGCCGTTGCTCTTCCGCTCCGCGCGCAAACCGGATGCGACGACTCGCCTGAAGATCCAACCATCGTGCTTGCTCTCGTGGGCGGTGCTGGCGCTTTGGCAGCAAGCGTACGCGCAGCGCGCAAACGCAAGAGCTAGCTCTCAACGAGCGACCCCGCTTCTTCATAGAATGGGGAATACGACGGTGAAGCTTCCCCGCATTTTTCTCTCGCCCCAACTCTCTATTTCGATCTCTGCAGCCCGTGGCGCTTTTTGTCTGGCTGCCGTTTTTGGCGCCCCGCTTTTCTTGGCCGTTCTATTCGTGACCGGTTGTGGCGGCAGTGTTTCCACTGGCGGCGGTGGTGGGGGCGGTGGCGGTGGTGGCTGCACTCCGAGTGTTAGCTCGAGCACGCCGGCCTCTTGCCCGTCCAGAACACCGGTCGTCGGGGTCTCTTTCACCGGAGAGGTTCTGGCCTCTTCGCAACCTGTGAGCGGCGCGATTGTTCAGCTCTATTCCGCGGGGAACGCAGGCAACGGCTCTGCGCCTGCAGGGCTTCTGACTAATGCGACGACCACTGCATCCGATGGAACCTTCACGGTTCCCACTGGATACTTATGTCCGTCGGCGAAAACCCCTGTCTATCTGCTGTCGAAAGGCGGCCAGCCGGCCTCCGCTTCTGCGCCCAATTCCGCTATGTGGCTGATGAGCGCTCTCGGCCCCTGCGGCAGCATTATGTCCGGCAGTTCCTTCGTCATCAATGAAGCCACCACGGCCGCTTCGGTATGGGCGCTTGCCTCCTTCATGTCCGGCGGCGGAAAGGTTGGCGCCAGTTGCACCAATACGACCGGCCTAGACAATGCTTTTGCAACCGCCAACGAACTCGTGAATTCCGCGACAGGCACGTCACCAGGCACGGGCGTTCCCTCCACGCTGATCGCGCCCACCGCAAAGCTGAATTCGCTGGCCGATGCACTTGCGTCGTGTACTGGCGCGAGCGGCATCAGTTCCTGCACCGCATTGTTTTCCGCAGCGACGTCCGGCAGCACTGTGCCAACCAACACGCTCGACGCTGCCCTCAACATCTCTCGCGCTCCCGCCGTCAACGTCGCCGCGATCTACTCGCTCGCCGCGGCCAATCCTGCATTCTCGCCTGCTCTCGCGGCCGCACCTTCTGACTGGATGCTGCATAACACCGTCTCTGGCGGAGGCATGGATTCGCCCGCATCGCTAGGCGTGGACGCATCCGGCAATGTCTGGGCCTCAAACTACTTCAACACCGTTTCGGAATTTTCTCCGGCCGGCGGCGCAGTCTTCCCCTCCGGAATCAGTGGCTCGGGAATTAACGAATCCTACGGCATGGCGCTCGATGTTCAGGGCAACGTATGGATTGCCAACGAGCAAACTACATCGCAAAGCGGCACCGGCGACATTACCGAACTGAATTCTTCCGGCCAGCCCATCGCTACAGCCATCACCAGCGGCGGCATCTACTTTCCCCTCGCGGTGGCCGCAGACACAAACGGCAACATGTGGATCGCCGATTATGGCGACTCGAAAGTGTCGCTGCTGTCGAGTTCCGGCTCGGCCATTTCGAGCTCCTCCGGATGGGGCGGTACTTCGCTTGCGTTTCCCCTGGCCGTCGCCGTCGACGCAGATCACAATGCGTGGGTCGCCAATCAGGGCGGACTGCTGCCCGTGACCAAAATCTCAGCGGATGGCACCGCGGTTACGAATTACGATTGCGATTGCGATGGTGCTTCAGGCGTGGCCACCGATCAGAGCGGCAATGTGTGGATCGCGAATTATTACGGCAACAGCATCAGCGAGGTGAATACCTGCGGAAAGTTGGAAGTGGATGCTGCAATGGGTGGCGGATTGGTGCGTCCCCAGGGAATTGCAGTCGACGGCGCGGGAACCGTGTGGGTGGCCAACTACCAGGGCAACTCGCTCTCTGAGCTAGGCAGTTCGTCCAGCGCCACGGCCGGTATGCTTCTTTCTCCATCGACCGGATTCGGGGTCGATGCTTCCCTGCTCGCACCCTACGGCGTTGCCATCGATGCCAGCGGAAATCTTTGGGTAACGAACTCCGGCAAGAACACGCTCACGCAGTTTATTGGGGTTGCGACGCCGGTGAAAACGCCGCTGGCCGGTCCGCCGCAAGCGCCCTGATGCAGCGGGATGCGATGATATCGAACGAGGGGATCGCAGTTTCCATGGCGGACGATTTGGCAATCGCAACACTGCAAGTGGATCAGGCCCCACTCGATCCAGGCGCAATTTCCGGCCGGACTGCTTCTCCTTCAATCGCGCTTTGGTGCGCCATCGCCGTTCTCGCGGCGGCCGGTTGCCTCGGCATTGAGCGCGAGCTGGTTCTGCTGTGGCGATGCTGGACTACCGATCCACTGCGATCGATTGGAATGCTGATCCCGCCAGCCAGCATCATTCTAACTCTTCGCGTGTGGCGGCAAAACGACTGGCAGCTACGCGGAAGCTGGTGGGGCCTGACTGTGATTGGCGCCGCGTTCTTCGTCAGTATTCTTCGCGCCAGTGGAGAGATCTTCGTCACTGCCGGGGGCGCGCTCGTATCGCTCATACCGCTTACTTTGCCCGTCTATCTCTACGGCAGCGGAGTCGTCCTGCTGTTTGCCGGCTCGCGCGTGTCGCGCAAAGCATGGTTTCCCCTTGGCCTATTGCTGCTATCGCAGCCCGTCCCTGTGCTCACCAGCAGCATGATCGATATTCCTCTGCAGGAGATCTCCGCTCGCGTCGCACGCGCCTTCGCTACGCTCATTCACTTTGCGCCGACCACGCCGCAACTACGCCTCATGTTTTCGCCGGACTTCGGCATGTTCATCGCGCCCGGCTGCGACGGCATTCGCGGCGCGGTCACGCTGGGGTATCTGGCGCTTGTCCTCGGCTATCTCAAGCGCGTCTCGCTGCGCCGCTGGGCGGCCTACGTTATCGGCGGCGTTCTGCTGGGTTATCTTTTCAACTTCATCCGCCTCTGTGTCCTTGTTGTCTACTACCGCATCGCGCTTGGTCATCCCGCGCTCGAAGGCGTAGCAAAACAGGCCGACTACGCCATTGGAAGCTGCTTGTTTCTGGTGGCGATCCTGATCTTTATCTGGCTCGCGAGTCTGAAGGAAGAGGAGCCTGCTCCGGCTGATCTTCTGCGCACTAATGATGCGCCTGGGCCACGCAGCGAAAAACTTGCGACGCCCCCAAGGAGTCTTCTCATCCGGCTTGCGGCGTTTTCCGTCGTGCTGCTCGCAGTTCTCGCGCTGCCGTCCTCCGTGCTTCGAGCGCGGCAAAGCGGCTCAGACTCAGCCTTATCGTCAACGGCATCCCTCGCGCGCTTCCCGAAGCAGATCGGTCAGTTCACGCTCACACGCACCTGGTACGAGCAATCAGGCGGTCAAACGCTGGTCGAAAGCGGTGCTTACTCTGCATCCGGATCTGACGAGATCATTCTCGCCATCTGGGTTGCGCCTTTTGTTTATTATCATGACGCCAACTCCTGCTGGCTGGCGCGCGGCCTCAAGCCCGACCTCGTTACTTCCCTGCCCTTCGTCGCCGCGCAGGGAAAATCAGTCGACCTCAGCACCGGCTTCTATAACGACGGAGTCACCGACAGCATTGTCGTCAGCGTGGTCTGCACTCCGGGATCATGCTCGCAGTCGCAGCAGGTCGCCTCGAAAGGCCGCGTCAGCTTCTTCGTTCTCAAACCACAGATCGGCGATCTCACCGGCAGCGCAGCGCATCCGGTTCCGATCATGATCCGCATTGATCAGATCCAAACCAATCAGCCGCATTCCGAGGCATCAAAGGCGGCTACGCAGAGCGCTCTCACTGCCGAGGCGCAGAAATTTCTAGCAGGCCTCGATCCCATGAGCCTGAGCCAAGAGTTTCAGTAGCCGCGCCATCCAATGAGGTGAGTCAGCGGGGACACCTAAAATGCTTGGTCGTTGGCAACGTGAAATTCGGTCGGGAACAGCCATCAATCGTGGAACATCTTGATTGATGGCGGGGACGACGGGGCTCGAACCCGCGACCTCTGCCGTGACAGGGCAGCGCTCTAACCAACTGAGCTACGTCCCCAAGTTGAGCTTGGGATGCCGCAAAAGCGCCGGCAAAAATGCCGAACTTTCTGGCAGGCAACATCCATGAGTGTACCAGAAACGCGCGTTCCTCGGCATGTGCCGAAGCGCGCCCCGTACCCAAAAGCCGTCCCTCCCAAATACAGATTGCGCGATGACTCACTCGAATGCTAGAAAGGGATCGCACAATCCCTGTTCATCCAGTCATCTTCCAGCAAGACGAGGAGATTTGAAATGGAAAACACCGGCCGCCGCCTGATGGGCCATGGAATGTTCCTGTTCCTGATCGGCCTCATCACAGGATTCCTCGAACAGCACTTCGCTAATGTCCGAATGGGGCTTGCCGCTCACCTTGAAGGCGTGATGAACGGCATTTTCCTGCTTGCTCTGGGCGGTGCGTGGAGCGCGGTGAACTTGCGGCCGGCAATCAAAGCAACCGCATATTGGACGATCCTTTACGGGACTTACATGAACTGGGTTGTCACCACGCTAGCCGCGATCTTCGGCACCGGAGCTCTTTCTCCCATCTCGGCCCCTGGACGCGTCGCGCAGCCGTGGCAGGAGACCGTCGTCACCGCCGGCTTCATGAGCGTCGGCTTCGTGATGGTCTTCTCGACAGTTCTAATTTTGTGGGGTCTGCGAGCAAAGTCGGCCCAGGCGTAGCGATCACCGTCCAGACGCGAAGCAAGTTCTACCAAGCGTGGCCTTCGATTAGCCGTTCACAACCGCCCGTGCGGCGCGGCCCTGAAGGCACGTAGCCCATATCCACCGAAATGCCGCGAACGCATTGCAGAAGATGGTTGGCAATGGCGGGCAGCTTCTGCGCTGTAACGCGAAACGATGGCCCGGAGACGCTCACGGCCGCTACCGGCAGCCGTTGCGCGTCAAGCAAGGGAACGGCGATGCAGCGCAGGCCTTCTTCCAGTTCCTCGTCGTCCACAGCGTAACCGCGGCGGCGAGTCTTTTCGAGCTCGGTACGCAGAGCCTCAGGAGTGGCGATGGTGCGGCTCGTGGGCCGCTCGTAGCGGACCCGGCGCAGAACTTCCGCAACGCGCTCGGGGGGCAGAAAAGCCAGAATCGCCTTGCCAACCGAGGTGCAATGCACGGGATTGCTGGCGCCAATGCGCGTAATCATGCGCACCGCGCGCGTGGGCTCAATCTTGTCGATGTAGATGACTCGCGCCGCTTCAAGCAGCGCCAGGTGCGCCGTCTCCTCGGTCTCAGCGACCAGCTTGCGCAGGTGCACTTGCGCGCGATCGCGCAGATCGTATTGTTCAATCGCCCGATTGCCAAAGTCGAACAGCCGCAGGCCGAGGCGGAATTTTCCATTCACAGTGCGCTCCACCATGCGGTGCCGCTCCAGAACCATCAGAAAACGATGCGCTGTGCTCTTGTGCAACTGCAGCGAAGCGGCCACCTGCGCCAGGCCAAGCGGCGTCTCGCTTTCGCCAAGCAGATCGAGAACCGCAAAAGCGCGGTCAAGAGCTTGAACTTTGTAGGTACCTTGGGGAAGAGCGTCTCGCATATTGATCCTCTGTTCCAATCCTAGAGTTCAAGTCCAGCTTCTCACATGATGGGACATGCGTCAACTGGTGAGACGCCGAGCGTGAGACGCCAGCGTGAAGCGCGAGATCCGCAGCGGCTCAAAATGGATAAATCAGGTCAGGAGCAGCGCTTATTGAGTTCAATTTGCGCTTATGGAAATCGACCGCACTTGAAGGAATGCAATCTCTGCGCCTGCTGATCTAGACCTTGTCTTGCGCCTCTTCCACTTCACCGCCCTCGCCCGGCGCAAGAAACAGATTCGCTTCAAGCCCGTGCTGGCGAGTGTAGAGATCGAAGTAGCGCCCACGGAGCGCGAACAACTCGCCGTGATTTCCGCGCTCGACAATGCGGCCTCCCTCGACCACGAGAATCTGATCGGCGCGCCGGATGGTCGACAGGCGGTGGGCAATGACAAACGTGGTGCGCCCGTGCATCAGCTCGGCAAGCCCGCTCTGGATCATCGCCTCTGATTCTGAATCGAGCGAACTGGTAGCTTCGTCGAGGATGAGGATGCGCGGCTCGGCCAGCAGCGCTCGCGCAATCGAAAGCCGCTGGCGCTGCCCGCCCGAGAGCTTCACGCCGCGCTCGCCGACGATTGTGTCGTAACCCTCTGGGAAGCGCTCGGCAAACTCATCTACGCACGCCGTGTGGCAGGCGAACTGGAATTGCTCTTCGGTCGCGTCGGGTCGAGAGAACAGAATGTTCTCGCGAATAGTTCCGTCAAAGAGAAATGACTCCTGCAGCACCACTCCCAATTGCGAGCGGTAGGTGTTCAGATCTACCGTCGCGAGATCGATATCATCGACCAGCACCTTGCCGTTCACCGGTTTGTGGAAAGCGCAGATCAGGCTGATGATTGTCGACTTGCCCGAACCCGACGAGCCCACCAAGGCCGTCACCGATCCAGGATCGGCGCGAAAGGTCACGTCGTGCAGCACTGGCTTTTCCGGTGTGTAAGCAAAGTCCACATGCTCAAAGCGCACGGCGCCTCGAATCTCTCCCATCTTGACGGTGCGCCCTGAATCCGCGAACTCATCTTTTTCTGAAAGTATCTCCATCGTGCGATCTATGCCCGCGACAGCTTCGGTCAATTGCGTTCCGATATTCACCACTTGAATCACAGGCGCAATCATGAACGCCAGAAACATCGTGTACTGAATGTAGGTGCCGTCGTCCATCCGGTTTTGTAATGCCAGGTGTCCGCTTAGCAACATCACGATAACGCCTACGATTCCCAGCACTGTTGTGGCCGTCATCGACATTACGCTGGTCATGGTCAGCGTCTTCATCACGTTATCCAGCAGGCGCAACACACCCACCTTGAACACAGCCGCCTCGCGCCCTTCGGCATGGTAGCCCTTCACCACGCGTACCCCGCCGAGTGACTCCGTCAATCGTCCGGTCACTTCGCCGGTGATCTTGCCCCGTTCGCGAAAGATTGGCCGAATCGTTTTGAAAGCGTATTGCAGAACGAAGACAAAGACGCCTACCACCGAGAAAACGATCAGCGTCATCTGCGGGCTGCGGTGCATCAGAAAAATGAACGCCATCACCGCGGTTAGCAGGCCGCCCACAAATTCCACCAGGCCCGTTCCAATCAGGTTGCGCACGCCTTCAACATCGCTCATGATGCGCGACACCAGCAGCCCCGTGCGATTTGCGTCATAAAAGCTCACCGATAGGCGGCCCACGTGCTGCTGCACTTCCTGGCGCAGCTCCGCAATCATGCGTTGCGCTGCTTTGGACAGCAGTTGTGTGTTCAGAAACGATGTGATCGACTGAACGACCGTGGCAACAAGAACCGCAATCACCAGCGGCATCAGCTTGTCAGCCTCATGCTTCCTGAGCACAAGATTGACATACGGCCTGGATACAAAGGGCAACGTGAGGCCCGCGACACGATTGATGGCGACCAGTACCAGGCCAATCAGAAGCAGCCATTTCCGCGGCCGCACCAGCCTCCATATCTCCGGCATCGCTTTGCGGAAATCTGTCTTCTTCTTTGGCTCGTCGACGCCGGCGCGCGCACCTCGGCCGTGCGGCGAACGCTCAGCGCGCATTCCGATCCCGCCCCCGCTGCGCATTGTTCCCATGAGTTTTTCCTAACTGATTTATTGCGACTGATTTAGTTTCTGATTTATTGCTGACGAGACCTGCGTATTTGGATGAATGAGCGGACGCAAAGACTCACATAAATCAGCAGCAGGCCGGCCATGGTGAGCTTGGCCGCGAGCGCAATATAGTCTGGATCGACGCCCAGCGATCTGGCGTGGGCATAGCCTTGCAGAGCCGCGGCAACAGCGCCGATCAGGCCCAGCAGCCCAACCGTCACATTGATGTGCATGAAGAGCTTGCGCCGCCCTTCGCTGCGGCTGATTGCGAGCAGGCCGCCTGCAATGAGAGCCAGCCCGAACCATGTGGGGATCAGTGCCGTTGGCGCTTTGCTTCCCGTGCCCCAATAACCAATCAGTCCCAGAGCAAGCAGTAGAACTCCAAATGCAAAGGTGACTCTCGCCATGCCAGCCCTCCAGCCCAGACTCCCAGCGTTACATGGCAAGAATAACAGTTGTAAGTTGGTCGTTGTCAGCGAACGCAGTCCAACGTGCTCATCGCTGGATTCGCGCCGATCCGCCCTTGGCGAGCGCGCGCACCTGGTCCAGAGTCGCCATGGTCGTGTCGCCGATAAATGTGGTCAGCAGCGCTCCGTGCGCCCAGCCCAGCTTCAACGCATCTTCCGGTTTTTCTCCAGTCAGCAGGCCGTAGATTAAACCGGCCGCGAACCCATCACCGCCGCCCACGCGATCCACGACATCAAGTTCGGCCGTCGGCGCAACATAGGTCTTGCCGTTAATCCACGCCACCGCGCTCCAGCTATGCCGGTTGGTGGAGTGCACTTCGCGCAGCGTGGTCGCCACCACTTTCACATGCGGGTGCTTCTTGACCACATTGTCGATCATCGCGAAGAAGACGCTGGGATCGAGCTTCGACTTCGCATGAACATCGGGACCGGGAATGCCCAGCCCCTTCTGCAAATCCTCTTCGTTGCCGATCAGCACGTCGACATTCTTCACGATGGTGGCGATGGTCTCCACCGCTTTATCCGCGCCGCCTGAAATCTTCCACAGCTTCTCGCGGAAATTGAGATCGAAAGAAGTAACTGCGCCGGATTCCTTCGCGGTCTTTCATCATCTCTGCCGCAAGCGGCGCGGTAGTGGCCGAAAGCGCGGCAAAAATGCCGCCCGAATGAGCCCAGCGCACGCCCTTCGAGCAAATTGCCTTCCAGTCGAAGTCCCCCGGCTTCAGCATTGCGCCCGCTTCGTTGGCTCTGTTGTAGAAGACCACCGGCGGTCGCACTCCGGCGCCGCGGTCACTGTAGACAGTTGCCATATTCGGGCCAGTGGCGCCGTTGTGGTCAAAATTCTTATAGATCGATCTCACACCCATAGCGCGCACGCGCTCTGCAATCAAATCGCCGATGGGATAGTCGACCATCGCCGACGCAATAGCCGTCTTCATTTTGAAGCAATCGGACAGGTTGGCGGCTACGTTGAACTCACCGCCGCTCACATGAATCTTGCACTCCGTCGCTTTGCCAAAGGGAATGATTCCCGGATCGAGCCGATGCACTAACGCTCCAAGCGCGAGAAAATCCAGCTCACCTTCCTTGCGAATGTTCAGCCCGTCACTCATCGTTCTCTCCTCTAGTAGCTGCCTTTCACCCATGCAGCTTTTTCACGTCCGCAATTACCTGTTCCGGCGTCCACTCATTGCCGGGATAAAACTGCGCCACCTTGCCATGCGGGCCAATCAAGGTCGTGGACATCGTGTGTGTAATCGTCTCATCAGGCCCCTGCGTGATGCCCACATCGAAGTATTTCGCCATTTCCAGCAGCTCCGGCTTTGTGGGCACGGCAAAATCCCAATGCGCAAACGCGCCCTTCGCGTCGCTGCCAATATATTCAGCGCCGTATGCGCGCAGCCGCGCCGGCGTGTCGTGCTCCGGATCGAAGCTGACGCATACCAGATGCGTTTTTGCGTAGAGCGCCGGATTCGCGGCAAGGTCACGATCGATTACGGCAAAGTTGTGCGTAATCAAAGGGCAGAAGTTGGGCAGCGGGCAGCGCGTGTAGATAAATGTCAGCAGCAGCGTCTTTCCGCGAAACTGATCGAGATGTATCGCGCGGCCATCCTGATTGCGCAGCTTAAAATCGGGAACCGCGTCGCCGGGCGCGGGCACATGGTAGAAAACCGCTGGCTTGTAATCCGGCTTGGCCTGCGCGATTACGACGACGTGATCCAGC
Source organism: uncultured Acidobacteriaceae bacterium (assembly GCA_963763585.1). Lineage (GTDB taxonomy): Bacteria > Acidobacteriota > Terriglobia > Terriglobales > Acidobacteriaceae > Telmatobacter. The sequence continues at coordinate 36,629 of CAVXPR010000013.1, forward strand.
ATCACCGTCTCTTCAGAGCTCTTCGACACCAAAACGTCGGCAGTAATCGAGTCGCCCGGGTGCAGCTCGCTGGCGATTTCTGGATCCTTAAGTTGATAGGGCATGGTCATCGCGTCCATGAAGCCCGGAATCGCTTCATGATCCACGACCACGATTCCATGCGCGGTGTCGGTCGAAACAATTTTCCCGCGGAGGTGATACACCGTCAGAGACGAATCTGCCTGAGATTGTGATCCTTGCGTTGGGCCGGAATGACACCCCGCCAATGCGATAACGGCAAGAAGGCAGTTTGCGAGAACGGTGCGCATCACAAACCAGTGTACAACTCGTGGACTGACCACATTAAGACGCTAATCCTCCGCCGCTTCTGTCGGTTATTCGGGCGTTTGTTCTCCGTGCCCAGCGATTGCGAAGCGGTGTACCCCCTCAGCGGTATTCTTAGGCGTAAGGCTGCGAGCCTCGAATCGTGAATTGTGAACTTTGAACTTCCATCTGAGATCGATGCGTGGCTGCGTGATGGCGGACTCGTGGTCACTGCGAGCGAACGCGCCGCTCGATCGCTCACGGCGGCGTTCAATCGCGCACGTCGCGGCGAGGGTCTCACCGTATGGCTCGCTCCCAGGATTCGGGACTGGCACACCTTTGTTCGAAACGCCTGGGATGAGCGCAACCCCTTCCGCGACACTGACAGCCGTCTCGTTCTGAATTCGCTACAAGAGCATTCGCTTTGGGCTGGAATTGTGAGCGCCGCTGCGCCGGAGGCCGCACGCCTCGTTGGTGCGCGCGACCGTCTCGCGGCGCTGGCCATGGAGGCACACGGTCTAATCTGCGCCTATGCACCGCATCTGCTGAATAAGAAAGCGCGGAGCGCCTGGGATCAGGACGCGGCGGCCTTCAGCGACTGGCTCACCCGTTTCGACGAAGTCTGTCGTAAGGACAACTTGATCAGCGCTGCGCGGCTTCCGCTCGAACAGATCGAGGCACTCAGGCGGGATCCCGCCGAACGCGCGCCTCTGTTACTCGCCGGCTTCGATCGCGCCATGCCCACGCAGCAGGAACTCTTCGCTGCATGGGGCGCCTGCACGCAGGTTTCTCTCGGCGAGATCGCGGCTCAGATCGACTTCCATCAGGCGGCGGATCCGGCGACAGAGCTCGCCGCGTGCGCCGTTTGGTGCAAGCAGCAGCTCACCGCCAATCCTTATGCGCGCCTGCTGATCGTCACGCAGGACGTGCCCACGCGTCGTGGCGAAATTGAGCGCGCGTTTCTCCGTTTAGCCTGCGAAGGCGGGGGCGCGTCTGCCGCGTCCGGCGTATTTGAGTTTTCTCTCGGCGTCCCGCTCAGCCAAATTGCACTCGCGCGCGGCGCAAGTCTGATGCTTCACTGGCTCACGGAACCAATCGAAGAGCACGAGCTCGACTGGCTTTTATCAACTGGCCAAATAGCTGCGTCGCCCGGCGAGTCGCTCACACTTACTGCTTTCATGCGCGCGCTGCGCCGCAGAAATCAGCAGCGCACCCGCTGGATGCTCGCGGATTTCCTGCGCCAGAAACCCGGATCAGAACTACCTGCCGCGTGGGTCACTCGCGTCATGCAGTCTCAGCGCCACCTTCAGGAATTCGCGCGCCGGCCGCAATCTCCGCTGACCTGGGCCGAGCAGTCGCCGCAGCTTCTGGAACTTGCCGGCTGGCCCGGCGTGCGCCCGCTGACGAGCGCTGAATTTCAAGCACGTCGCCGCTGGCAGCAAACCGTCGACGACTGTGCATCGCTCGGTTTCAATGGCCGGCCCATCGAGTGGAAAGAATTCCTGGTGGTCCTCGATCGCGCCTTGAGTGAAACTCTGTTCGCACCGGAATCGCAAGATGCGCCGATCCTGATTGCTGGACCCGCCGAATCCGCGGGCCTCGCCGCCGATGCGATTTGGTTTCTCGGCGCAACCGAGGATGCGTGGCCTGCCAATGGCGCCACACATCCGCTGCTCCCTCTCGCGGCGCAACGTGCGGCCAGAATGCCCCACGCATCACCGCGTCTCGATTGGGAACTCGCCTATGCGGTCACGCGTCGTCTGCTTACCTCGGCACCCGAAGTTCACTTCAGCTATGCGACCCAAAACGAAGGTGTCGAGACTCGACCCTCGCGGATCGTCGAGCAACTTGCAGGTGCGCCGCAACTTCTCGACGCCGCGTTGGCTGCGCCTGCGATTCCTCCGCTGCTCGCCGCACCCTTTGAAGATGCAAGCCAGGTTCCCTTCCCTGCCGGTGATGCTTCCGGCGGCTCGGCCACGCTCACTGCGCAATCGCAATGCGCATTCAAAGCGTTTGCCACTGCGCGTCTCGGCGCGCAGTCCTGGGAACCTGCCGAAGCAGGCCTTACCGCAAAAGAGCGCGGCCAGCTTCTGCATGATGTGCTTCACTCCGTCTGGGCGGGCCCTCCGCACGGCATTCGCTCGCATGAAGAACTTCTCGCCGTTCAAGACCTCGACTCTTTTGTCGCTGATCATGTGCGTCGGGTTTTTGCAACACAAATGCCCTCGCGCGCAATTGAATCAATGCCACAACGCTATCTCGTGCTCGAAGAGACTCGCCTCATTAGGCTTGTCGCCGAGTGGCTCGTGTACGAGCGCGAGCGTGTTCCCTTTAGTGTGCTCGACACTGAACAAAAGACGAGCGTCTCCGTCGCTGGCCTCTCGATCAAAGTGCGCCTCGATCGAATCGACCGCCTCATCGACGGCACACTGCTCGTGATCGACTACAAATCCGGCGATGTATCCCCCTCCGATTGGGACCTGCCGCGCCCCGATGACGTGCAACTTCCCCTCTACGCCGACTTCGCGCTCGATCCCGGTTCGGACCTTGTCGGCGGTCTCGTCTTCGCCAAAGTCCGTGCCGGAGAAACGGAATTCTCCGGGAAGGTTCGCAACGCTAAAGCCAATCTGCGCGCGGACCTTAGAGGAAATACAAATCTCGTGAAAAAGCCGCTTGATTCGGAGCAGCTTTCCGTGTGGAAACGATACATAGAGGAACTCGCGCAGGACTTTCTTGCCGGTCGCGCCGTCGTGAATCCTCGCGACTATCCTGAAACCTGCGAGCGCTGCGGCCTGCAAGTGGTCTGCCGCGTTTCTGAAAATCCTCCGCTATCCGGTGACGAGAGCAGCGAGGAGGCTAACGATGCATGACGCGCCTCGCAGGAATCCGCCCCCCGACCAGACGCAGCGAGATTTAGCGCTTGATCATCGGCGTTCCATTCTCGTTCGCGCGCCCGCCGGCTCGGGAAAAACCGATTTGCTCACGCGCCGATTTCTGCGCCTCCTCGGAGAAGTCGACGACCCCGGCCAAGTGGTCGCGATCACATTCACCATCCCTGCCGCGGCTGAAATGCGCAACCGCATTCTTTCAGAGCTTGAAAAAGCAGCGCTCGCCGGCGCAGCTGATTCCGATGCCGATCCACTTTCCATGGAGACTCTCGCGCGCCGCGCACTCGCTCGTTCCCAAACGCTTGGCTGGGATCTTCTCAACCTCCCGGCACAGCTTCGCATCTCCACTATCGATTCTTTTTGCCGCGATCTTGCTTTGCAACAGCCTCTTCTCTCTGGCCTGGGCGGCGGTCTCGACATTAGCCAGCAGCCCGCGGAACTCTATCGCCGCGCCGCCCGTCGCACCCTGCAACAGATCGGCCGGGCCGATAGCGTATTGAGCGCTGCCATTGAGACTTTGCTCGATTGGCGCGACAATAACTGGCGCGAGATTGAAGACCTGACGGTCGAAATGCTCAAGAATCGCGATCGCTGGATGCAGGATTTTGTTCTTGAGCGTGAGCCGGAATGGGACCTGCTTCGCGCGCGTCTCGAAGCCCCTTTCCTTCGCGCTGACTGCGAATCAACTCCAATCCGATACTCTGACGCGGAATGGCGAATAGTCTGCGCCTGTTTTAATCTGCTGCGCCGCGCAGCCGCCGAGCTGCGCGTCGTCTTTGCTGAATCTGCCACGGCTGACTTTACTGAAGTGGCGCAGATCGCCCTCAGCGTGCTCAAGGGCGAAGACGGATTCCCGACGGACACAGCTCAGGCCGTCGCCGACGGCATCCGCCATCTGCTGGTCGACGAATTTCAAGACACCAGCCGCCGCCAACACGAGTTGCTCCGCCGCCTAATTGCCGCCTGGTCCGATCGCGGGGGCCGCACCTGCTTCGTCGTTGGCGACCCGATGCAATCCATTTACGGATTCCGCGAAGCCGACGCGGAATTGTTTCCGCGCGTTGAAAAGCTAGGCCTCGAAATTCCGGACGAACTTAGTTTCCCCTTCGATCCCGTCCATCTCACCGCCAACTTCCGCAGCGAGCCCTCGCTCGTCGCGAGCGTTAATGAAACCTTCGCTCAGGTCTTCGACGCCTCCAGCGGAGTCGCCTTCGCCGCATCGCAACCTGCGCGTGGTGACGCTGCGCAACGCGGTCCGCACCTAGTTGGCGAGCCGGTCCCGCGCATGCAGCTTCACCTTGAATTTTTGCAGGAGTCGCCTCGCAACGCCGACCGCCGCCGGAAAAAAGAAATCACCGCTAAGCGCAAAGCCGCTCAACAAGAACAGATTGACGAAATTGTCGAGATTGTTCGCACTCGACTCCCTCTGATTGCGGCGGCCCGAGCCGGAACTAATAACAATCCGAACATTGGAGAGAGAAAGAAATTCCGCGTCGCCGTGCTCGGCCGCGCCCGTAAATCGCTCGTGCCGATTGCCGCCGCACTCCGTGACGCCGGAATTCATTTTCGCGCGGTAGAGCTTGAGAAATTGCAGGATCGGCCGGAAGTCATCGACGCCCTCGCCCTGGCGCGCGCTCTCCTCAATCCTTACGATCGTGTCTCCTGGCTCGGCGTGCTGCGCGCGCCCTGGTGCGGACTTTCGCTTGGCGATCTGCACTTGCTCATTAGCAGCGACTCGCCCGAGCTTCTCGCTCGTTCTGTTCCAGAGCTTCTCTCCGAGCGCTCGCACCTTCTCAGCGCGGAGGGCTGCGAAGCCGTCGACCGCCTCACTGGCGCCATCGAGTTTGCCGAGCGTCTGCGCTCACAGCAGCCAGCTGCGGCATTGGGCACAAGTCTCGAACAAATCTGGTTGCGCCTTGGCGGCGCGCAATGCGTCAACACCGAAGCCCGCGCTAACCTCGATCTTCTCTGGAAAAGCCTCGACGATCTCCCGCAAGGAGAGCCCGATCTTCTCGGACCCGCATTCAATGCCGCGCTCGAGAACCTTACAGCGTTGCCCGATCCCGCCGTGGACAGCGACTTCGGCGTGCAATTAATGACTATTCACAAGGCCAAGGGACTTGAGTTCGAGGTTGTCATTGTGCCCGATCTGCAGAAGCGCGGCGCCAGCGGTAAACACGAGATGCTGTCCTGGCTCGAACGTGGCCTGCCCGCTGAGATCGCGGCAAACGAGGGCGACAATTCCGGCGAGGTCACGGAATTTCTGATAGCGCCATTTTCTCCAAAAGGCTCCGATCGCAGCGAATCAAAAAAGTGGGTCGATGATCTTCGGCGCGCCCGCGAAAAGCAGGAGGAGCGCCGCCTTCTTTACGTGGCCGCCACGCGCGCCCGCGAGGAGTTGCATCTCTTCGCGCAGTTATCCTGGAAAACCGCGAAAGATGGCTCGCTCGCACTCGTTGAGCCTCGCGACAGCTTGCTGCAGGCTGCATGGCCTGCATGGGAGTCGGAGATTCGCCGCAGATTCGATCAGTGGATCGCGCTTGCTGCCTCAACCGCAGAGCCCTCCACCATAGATTCTGTGGCTGCCGGTGCCGGCGACAATTTGATTGAGATTGCGCTCCCCGTGTTTCGGCCAACGATGTTGCGACGCCTGCCGCTCGGCTTCCACCGACAGGCGGCCGAACTCGCATCTACATCCGGCGACGATCTACTCGTCGGTTCTGGTCGCTTGTACGAGCGCCACGAAGGCGGCGTGCAATCTCGCGCGCTCGGCAACGCCGTTCATGCGCTTTTTCAACAGTTGGCTCAACTTCTCACCACTCACACTCGCGAGGCCGCTCTGCAAAAACTCTCCGTGAAGCAGCCTAGCCTGGTTGCAACCGTTCGCGCCTTGGGCATTGAGATTGCTGCAGCAAACCGCATCGCCGGGAAAGCGCTTCAGATCGTGCTTCGCGCCGCCGACGATCCTCTTGCCCAGTGGATTCTCGCCCCGCACACCGATGCGGCCAACGAAGTCCGTTGGCCGGCCTAGTTGCCGGCAGCCTGCGCACAGTGCAGGTGGATCGCATTTTCCGCGCCGGAACCGTGCCGCAAAACGCCAACGAAACCACGAGCCAAGCAGTCGCCGATTCAACCGCTGAAGATACCTGGTGGATCATCGATTACAAAACAGCTCACGAGGACGGCCTTGATCCCGCTTCAGTATTGCCCGAGTTACGCCGCCAATTTGCGCCCCAGATCGAGGCCTACGCCGCAGTCCTTCGCAACCTTCACGGCGCTGGCGTCAGTCTATGCGGCGGACTTTATTATCCGCGCATGGCGCTGCTCGATTGGTGGCAGCTGTAACGACGCGGATTGAGCAGCTTCGTTCGGCCGCACAATTCCCGCCGCTGGCCTCTATATCTTGCACAGCTCTTCCGCAAACACGTCGCGATGCGCCAGGATGAAGCGGTCGGCGTTGAGGAGCAGGAGTAGGTAGGCGATGATTGACGCCACGGCAAGAGGCAAGAAGATCCACACGCCAAGCCACGGATTCCCGAAGTAGCGGCAAAGAAACGTCACGGGAAACTGAAGCGCCATGCTTCCAAACAAAACCAGCATAATTAAAAGTCCGCTGGTGCGATTGGTCGGTGTGGTTCGCCGCTGCTGTGCCTGCCCCGGAGTAAATCGGCGCGGCGCTTGAATTGAGCGCACCGTTCCCAGGGCCAGGTTTACGGCGATCACAAAAACCGTCCAGAGAATCGTCGAAACTTGCGTGGAAAGCGGAATAGGCGTGCGCGTGAGTATCGAAACCAAAGCCCATGCCAGCCCAGCTTCAGCGACGATAATCAGGAGACTCATCAGATTCTTGGCCACAATCACATCGCGCAGACGAATGGGCGCGAGCAGATAAATCTGCACACCGAGGCCGTCGGCTCCAAAGACGTTATAAAGGCCAGCTAGAACGCCGAAGAGAACATAGGCGATCGCTCCGGGAAGAAAGTACGTGGAATGTCCGGCAAAAACCGATCGGTCCAAAATCACAACGAAAACCAATGGAGTGAGCATGCCAATCAGTTGCACTCCGTTGCCGCGAAGCGTCAGCCATTCCTTGTGCAGGCACGCCGCAACAATCGGCGCGAACGGCCTTCGAACGGCAATCGGCATTGGCCCGGCAGTGGTGCCGGCCCGTGGAGGCAATGGCTTGCGCTGTGCCAGGCTTTTGTTGGCACTCCGGCTTGCTCCTTCACTTAGGTATTCGCCGAGAAACTGCTTGTGCAGCCTGATAGCGAACACTGCCGCAAATAGCGTCGCGCTCGCCAGCAACGCAGCGAATTGCGCCAGCGCCGCAAAAGGATGGGATTGCTTAAGAATCGCATTCGCGGCGAAGCCCGGCGGCAACCATCGCAGGCCGGCTCCAGAACTGTGCAGCAGATTCAGAACCAAAGTGCTTCTTTCGCCGATAGCATGCGTCGGAGCGCGTTGGTAATTGAGGAACTGGAATCCGACGGCAAACAGCGCCATCAAAGCGCTGAAAATCTCGCGAAAGCGGCGATTGGCAAGCCAACGCTCCAGCCACGCTCCGATCATGCGCGTGAGAAAAACATTCATCAGCGCGTACGCCGCGAGAACCGCCAGGGCAGGCAGCGCCAGCTCAGACTTCGCCAAACCGATTCCAATAGCCGCGGCCAACAGAGCTAGGCAGCCCACAATGGTGCTCGGCGTCAACAATCCGATGAATGTTCGCAGAACCAGGTAGCGACCAAAGCGCAGAGGAAAGCGGATCAGCGACGACGGATCGAAACTGGAGAGGGCTACAGCGACGTTTTGGCCGTTGACGCTCACGAATAGCCACAGTACGGTGACGGCGGCCAGTAGCGGAGCCAGGCGCTGCGGATGATTACCGGCGATCATGGTCCACGCAAGGTATCCGCTGCCGCCGATCGGACCAATCACCATCAGCGCAAGAAAAGGCCAGACGATGATGCGCGCGAGGATGGCTAACGCAAGCCCAACCGCCTGGCCCTTGCCTGATGATCGCCGGCGAAACGTAGTGTTGACGAAAATGCGCCAGCGCAGCCACGCCACCGCAAGCAGCTGTACGCGTGCCGGAATGTCCCGCGCAGAGAAAGGAACCGGTCTCCCGGCCTCTAGCTCAGCCATGAAAGCTCCTGCTCAGGGGCAGCAGCAGCCGGATTTCCTGCGCGGTCGGTGCCGACGACCTCAAGAAATATCTCTTCGAGGCTGCGCTTCTGTTCGTTTGCCGGCTCCATATCACCTGTATTCGCCCCTTCACCGCGATTCGCTTGTGCCCGGCGTCCTGCCCCGGCGCGCAGCTCCTCCAGCGATCCCTGCGCCACCAGTTGCCCGCGATGAATGATTGCGACATGCGTACAAAGCCGCTCCACAATCTCCAGCACGTGCGAGGTGAGGAAGATGGTTGCCCCGCGCGCAATCATTCTTTGCAGCATCGCCTTCAGCGTGCCTGCCGCCACCGCATCAACGCCTTCAAATGGCTCATCGAGAAATAACACTCTGGGACCGTGAATCACCGCCGCGGCCAGAGCCAGTTTTTTTTGCATTCCATGCGAGAAGTCGGCGATAAGCTTCTTCCGCTCATCTGCCAGCTGCATGAACTCCAGCAATTCATGGGTGCGTTGCACCGTGGTGGCGTGATCCAGGCCGTACATGCGCCCCACAAAGCGCAGGTATTCTTCGGCAGTCAAACGGCCGAAAAGTGCCATCCCTTCCGGCACCACTCCGATCTGGCGCTTCACCTCTGCTGAATTCTGCTTCAGGTCTTCACCGAGAATGTGGATGCTCCCTGAGGTCGGCGCCAACAGGCCAGTCAGCATTTTGATCGTCGTCGATTTTCCGGCGCCGTTGGGACCGAGAAAGCCGAAAAACTGACCGGCCTCCACGCGCAGATTCACGTCCTGCACTGCGGTGAAGTCGCCGAATCGGCGCGTGAGATTCGTTGTATCGATGGCCGGCGTTGTCATGAGTCTTTATGACCAGTGATCACGATACACGTTGCAGGCCTCACTTCGCAGGCCCCACTTTCGAGACTCGACCCGTTTGAAAAACGCGATGCCGTCAACCGCGGATCGACACCAACTGTTTCGCAAAAATAGTTTTTCGTGCATCGCCAATCGGGTTTTCGGTATCTTAATAGTTGAACGGTTGCGAATCTGCCAAACTTGCAGAAGAGGAGTTGCCCATGGCTAAGTCCGTCAAGAAATCTGGCGCCGCGCCAAAAGCTACTGCGAAACTACGCACACCTGCCGAGAAAACCAACGCCGAAACCCGATCCGCCGGGAACACATCTTCCGTGAAGAAACCCGTTGCCTCGGCAAACGGGGCAACAAACGGAAATAGCAGCTCAATCACTCACGACCAGGTCGCACTGCTCGCGCATCGATATTGGATCGAGCGCGGCCGCGCCCACGGCCGCCACGAAGAGGACTGGTTCCGCGCCGAGCGGGAGCTGCGCGCAAAAGCTTCCTAAACGCCCTCGATTATTTGACGCCAAAGAGACGCCCTTCGCGGGCGAGCGGCTTACTGCTGCAATCTAAACCGCAATTCCGCGCTACTGTAAACTCGCCATCAGGCTTTCGAGCGTGGATTTCGGCGGCCGCGTGAGCGATTCAGGCAGCGTGCCCAGCGGTTCGTCCACCAGGTCCAGCTGGTCGATGAACGTCGGCTTCTTGGTGTCGATATAGAAGACGCCCGTGAGAATCTCGTTCTTCTCGTGCGCCTCCATCAACGTGTGCACTGCGTTGGCCTTATTTGTTGGATCGTAGTCCGCAAGCAGCTTGCGCAGGCGCACATGCGATCCGTCGTGCATTTCGACGTCGAGTACTTCGCCCGAATCGTAATCCACCTCGATGTCGTCGAAGCTGGCCACAAACCCAATCTCGTTGATTGGCTCGTCGTTCTCCTGCAAAAATTTGTAGCTCTTCGTCGATCCCTCGTGGTCGTTAAACGTGACGCATGGGCTAATCACATCGAGCATCACCGTTCCCTTGTGCGCAATCGCTGCTTTCAGCATCGCCAGCAATTGCTTTTTATCTCCGGAAAATGAGCGCCCCACAAACGTCGCGCCCAACTGGATCGCCAAGGCGCACGTATCGATCGGCGGCAGCTCGTTGATCACGCCGGTCTTCAGCTTCGAGCCGATATCTGCGGTCGCTGAGAATTGGCCCTTGGTCAGCCCGTAAACGCCGTTGTCCTCAATGATGTAAATCATTGGCAGATTGCGCCGCATAAGGTGGACAAACTGTCCAATGCCAATCGAGGCTGTATCGCCGTCGCCGGAGACGCCCAGCGCCGTCATCGTGTGATTGGCCAGCATCGCGCCCGTGGTCACGCTGGGCATGCGCCCATGCACGCTGTTGAAGCTGAACGAGCGGCTCATGAAGTACGCGGGGCTCTTCGACGAGCAGCCGATGCCGCTCATCTTCATCACCCGTTCCGGCTCCACGCCCATCTCGAACATAGCGTCGATGATGCGCTCGGAGATTGCGTTGTGGCCGCAACCCGCGCATAGCGTTGACTTGCCGCCGCGATATTCAATCACCGGCAATCCAATGTGATTCAGTTTCGGGCCCGCCGGCCCAGGGGCCGCCCCAGTCGCTGTTGTGGTCGCCATTTTAGAGGCCCTCCCTGGTTGCAAATTCATCTGTGATACTGCGCGCGTCGATTGGCAATCCGTTGTAGTGCAGAATGCTGCGTAGCTTCGCCACCTGGTCGGCGGGAAGATCCAGCTTCAGCAAACTCGCCAGTTGCCCATCGCGATCCTGCTCCACCACGTAGACCCGGTCATGGCTCGCAACAAAGTCGTGAATCTCGTGCGCGAATGGGAAGGCCCTGATGCGCATGTAATCCACGCTCAACTTGTGCTCCTTCGCGATCTGATCGAGACTTTCGCGCAGCGCGAAGTCGGTTGAACCATAGGCCAGGAACCCGATCTTCGAGGTTCCGTCCTTCACGACCACCGGCGCCGGCACCAGCTTGCGCGCGTTCTCAAATTTGCGCGCTAACCGATCCATCACTTGCTGATACTCGTCTGGCCGCTCGGTGTACCCGGCCGCGTCGTTGTGTCCCGAGCCGCGCGTAAAGTACGCAGCTTTCGGATGCGGAGTTCCCGGCAGCGTGCGCCAGCCAATCGCGTCTCCATCCTTGTCGCGGTAGCGTGCAAAGCTGCCCGCCTTCGTCAGTTCTTCAGCGGTCAGTACCTTGCCGCGATCGAGCGGCTTGTCAGGATATGTAAACGGCTCTGACATCCAGTTGTTCATTCCGAGATCCAGATCCGAAAGCACAAACACCGGCGTCTGCAACCGCTCCGCCAGATCGAAGGCCGCTTGAGCCAGTTCGAAGCACTCCTTCACCGATCCCGGCAGCAGAACCACATGCTTGGTGTCGCCGTGCGAAAGGAACGCTGTCGAAAGCAAGTCCGACTGCTGCGTGCGCGTCGGCATGCCCGTTGAGGGGCCGCTGCGCTGCACATCGAAAATCACTCCCGGAATCTCGGCATAGTAGCCCAGGCCCGCAAACTCGCCCATCAGCGAGATTCCCGGCCCCGAAGTAGACGTCATCGCCCGCGCGCCGGCCCAGCCGGCGCCCAGAACCATGCCGATTGCGGCTAGCTCGTCCTCAGCCTGCACCACGGCAAACGTCGCCTTGCCCTCCGGCGTCACGCGAAACTTCTTCAGTAAATCTGTCGTCGCCTCAACCAGCGAGGTCGACGGCGTAATGGGATACCACGCCACCACCGTGACCCCCGCGAACACCGCGCCCATGCCGCACGCCGCGTTGCCATCGATGATGATCTTGCCCGCGGTCTGATTCATCCGCTCCAGGCAGTATGGGTCCTGCTTGGTAAATGTCGTCTTCGCGTAGTCGAAGCCCGCCTGCACCGCGCCAAAGTTCAAGTCAAAGACCTTCGGCTTTTTGGCAAACTGCTTGCGCAGCCCGCTCTCCACAACGCTGAGATCGATCGCCAGCAGTTGCGCTACCGCGCCGACGTACACCATATTCCGCACCAGCTTGCGCAGCTTGGCTTCAGGGCAAATCGAGACCGTGATCTTATCGAACGGCACCGGATAGCAGACCACGTCGTCGCGGTATTGCTTCAAATTCAGGTTTTCGTCGTAAATTGCGACGCCGCCTGCCGGCAGCGACAAAATGTCCTCGCGCGCGGTCTCCGGATTCATGGCCACCAGTACGTCCGAGTCGCGCTTCCGCGCCACGTAGCCATCTTTGCTCGCACGGATCGTAAACCATGTCGGCAAACCAGCGATGTTCGATGGAAACAGGTTCTTCCCGCTTACGGGAATTCCCATTGCAAAAATGCTTTTCAGCAACACGCTGTTGGCGGATTGCGACCCCGATCCGTTGACCGTGGCTACGTTGATGGTGAAGTCGTTAACGACGCGCGGACGCGCGATGGTTTCGCCCTGTTCTTGACCCAGGGCCAGGTTTCCAGTCGCCATTTGGCGGGATTCCCTTCCAATAAATTACGGCTGATCAACTGTTGCCGGCTTGCTTCTCTTCTACTGTGCCTACTGTGCCGACGCGTTGCGCCCCGATATGTGATTATAGTCACTTTCTCGATAACACCGTCCCACACAGCGCCACAAAGGTAACCCCCCGTTTTCATTGTTGTTCGCGCTTCGACCCCTGGAGAACATACAGCCGCCCTCCGGAAATCAGATCCAACAAAAGCTTTGTTTTCATCACTATACGGGATCCTTTGGATGTTACGCCCTTTTCACCGCGCCGCAGCCCAGGGGTGTGGGACTGCGCCACGCACGAAACAAGCTGGCAGCTAGGAGCTAGCGGCTAGAAGCTGTCTCTCCGCATCTCTCTTCCATCGCGCAATCAGCGCAATCGCAATTACCACGAGCGCCAGCGTGAGCCCGATCCATAATCCGTAAATCCCCCAGTGCAATCCAAAGCACAGAAAAAATCCGAGCGGCAATCCCAGCACCCAATAACCCACCAGGTTCGCAAGCATGGGCGCGCGCGTTTCGCCCAGCCCGCGCAACGCGCCGGTGCTCACAGCCTGAATTCCGTCGAACACCTCAAATGCCGCGACAATCGCCAGCAGTCCCGGCCCCACCGCCAACACGCGCGCGTCATTTGTATATAGCTCAATCAGCGGCCGCGGCCAAATCAGCAACGTCATCGCCGCCAGCAGCATAAAGCTTGTCCCCAATCCAAGCGCCAGCCATCCTGCTCGTCGCGCGCGCGCTCGATCGCCCGCGCCAACCGCGTGCCCAACGCTCACCGCCGCCGCTGCCGAAATCCCAAGCGGCACCATGTAGGTCACGCTCGCGTAATTCAATACGATTTGATGAGTCGCCAGGGCCACCGGCGTCAGGTAGCCCGCGGAAAATGTCGCCAGATTCCATGCGCCCACCTCCAGCAGAATGTGACCCGCCGCCGGGGCGCCCAATTTCAGCATCTGCTTCAGCCGCGCGATCTGCGGTCCTGCCCAGTGCCGGAACAGTGGATGCCCGCGCTTGCGCTCGTATCTCCACGCGAAACCGATCAGCGCCACCGCCATCGTCACTCGCGCAAACACGGTCGAAAGCGCCGATCCGTTCACCCCAAGCGCCGGCATTCCCAGCTTGCCGTAGATCAGCACCCAGTTCAGGAACCAGTTGACGAGGTTCGCCGCTACGTAGGTCACAGTAATCACGCGCACCTGGCCCACGCCCTGCAAATAGCGCCGCGACGCTGCATAGATCAGCAGAGGCAGCGTGCCCCATAGCAACACGCTCATGTAACCGCTCGCCGGCGCTGCTACCTCCGCCGCAATTCCGAAGCGCGCAAAGAAAAAACTAACCAACGCGATCCCCGCCATAATCGGCACAGCCGAAATCGACGCCAGATAAACTCCCTGCGCCAGCCATCTGTGGCATTCGTCGTGATCTTTGCGCCCGTAGGCCTGCGACACCAGGGTGTCCAGCCCAAGCAGCAGCCCAATTCCAAACATGCTCGGCGTATAGCAGACGGCATTTCCCAGCGCCACGGCCCCAATGGCCGCTGGACCCAGCCTGCCCACCATCATGGTGTCGACCACGCCCATCACCATCCAGCCCAGCTCGCTCAACACGACGGGCACGGCGAGCTTCACCATCGCTCCCAGCTCACCCCGCCACTCAGCCCTTGCTTGCGCCATCACTCCAATTTATCTGTTTTGACTACCCAAGCAGTGCGCGCGAATCAGACCAAAGGCGCATTCGGGGGAGTGCTGTCCCACAACGCGCAAAAATAGATGGTCCTGCAAGGCGGCCGCATGTTCGCTGGATGGGCACCCGCGACCGACTCTAATAAGCGATCGCCTGCTCCGACGTCGCCGTCATTGGTATTGCGCCCGTGGGCAGATAAGGCAGGAAGAAGTGGTACGAATAGCTGACCTGAACCTTCACCACACAACCTTCTGTGGCCTGGGTGGCGCTGGAGTTGCATCCGGTTGTCGTGCCGTTCACCGTTTGCTGTGGCCACGTTGGCGTCACAGTGATGCTTGCGGCCGTGATACCCGGCGTCGCCAGGCTCTGCACGTACGTCTTGATATTCGCGGCGCTGGCCTGGCAGCTATAGGAAGTCGCGGAAGCACATGTAGCAGGCCAGTCCCCGCCGCGCACGATTGCGTAGCGCGCTCCTTGCTGCGCCGCGCAGGAAACAAAATGATAGGTGTAGAGCGCCCGCGAGCAGTCGATAATGCCGAAGACAACCATCATGAGCACGGACATTGCGATGCCGAGTTCGACAAGCGAATCTCCGCGCTCTCCGCGAACGAATCTCTTCCACCATTTGGGCTTGAGGCCTTTTTGCGTTGGGCCTTTGCGCTTCGGTCCACTACGCTCCGGAAGCTCGTGCATGGCGGTCATCTTACTCACTTGCGGATCGCATAGTGGTGCTGCCAGTGAGGATCATTGACGAGTTGATTCCCTGCCACGGCATGATCGGGTGGTAAGTCACGGTCGTGATCACCTTCGCGTAATAAACCACGTTCACTGAGCAAGTAGGAGTAATGGCGCAGCTTGCCGACGAAGCCGTTCCATCCGAGCACTCGCAGCCCCACGTACCCGTGGCGACAAGGCCGCTCACATCGGGAGAGTTCAGCTTTGCCGCGTTCTGCATGCCCGTTGTATCGGTAATATTCTGCGCGCCGTAAACAGCGCCTGCGTGCGCTGCTCCCGCCACCTCAATGGCCAGATAATAGGCCCGGCCGAAATCCGCCACGCCCATGAGCAAAAGCAACAGCAGCGGAACAAAAAG
Source organism: uncultured Acidobacteriaceae bacterium (assembly GCA_963763585.1). GTDB lineage: Bacteria > Acidobacteriota > Terriglobia > Terriglobales > Acidobacteriaceae > Telmatobacter. The sequence continues at coordinate 52,090 of CAVXPR010000013.1, forward strand.
TCCCGTCTCCACCAGGCTGTTGCCGGCTTCGGAACTGATAATTTTCAGGCGTTTGAATCGCATAGGCTACTCCGCAAGAACCGCGCTGCCGGATTTGACAGGCGAGCCGCTGGCCAGCGACGAATAGTTGCTGTTGACCGTGAAATTTGCTCCGGTATTAATAATCAGCGTATTCACGTCCAGAATCGTGTATTGTGCCGTATTCGCGGCACTGTTAATCGTCAGTTGCGCCGATGGCAGATACACGGCCCCCTGGAGTTCCGCCGATGAATTGCCGTTCAGGATCATCGCATTGCTGTCGCTGCTGGCCTCCCAGATCAGAATTCCTCCCAGGCTGCCCGTCGTCGGCGCCACCAGTTGCGCTGTGCTGCCGCTATTCATTTGCAGTGCCCCAGAACCGCTGAAGTACAGGGTTACCCCGGTCCCTTTTAGGGTCGCGCCGGAGCCAACGTTAACCCCTCCCTCAATGATGTAAGTGCCCGGATTGAGCGAAACCGTGGTGTTGGAGTTGAGATTGAAACCCGAGCAAAATGTCCCCTGACTCAGAGTTGTCGAGCCAGTGCCGGCCACGGTCTGGCTCGTGCAACTGCCCGCCGTGGGTGCCGTCAGGTAACTTAGGGGATCGGCAACCGCGGGTGCAGCGGTCACGGGTGTTGAACTGAACGCGCCGCCGTTATTCGGGCTCCAGCCGCCGTGAACTTGAAATTTCGTGCTGTTGAAAGTCGCACCGCTGTTGCTTGCCAGTGCGCCGCTTGAACCGGAATCGTCCATCACGCCGCAATTCGCGCTTAGCGTCCCGCCGTTAAGCAGGATGCCCTGCGGGCCTGAAGAAGTGGTGTTCGACGTGGACGTGAACAGGCAGAACGATGGGGCGACATAAGCTTCTGATCTCACCGAGATTCGAATCGAGTTTATGCCCACAAGATGCGCGAAAAACGTGTTCGCGGGTGCGGAAAGAAGCGCCTCGACATAGCTCGTGTTGCCGTAGTTGGGATCTCCGCTCGTTGAGAGCAGCGAGCAGGGACCGTTATTGACGACCAGAGTCAGTCCAGCAGCCACAGCGGCGCACTGCTTCTTCAGAGTGCTGCCGGTAAATCCGTTTTCAACCAGTGCCTGCTGCGAGGCCGTTTGCAATGCCGCGCAGTTCGCGGTGCCCGCGCAGCTGCTGACTTCGATTGCGCCTGCCAGTGCTGCGGCGTCGACCGCCGCCTGCATCCGCTGCTGCTGGAAACGGAACTGGCCCACGTCAATGGCCAGGCCCACGCATGGCAATACCGCCATCAAGCTGACCACTCCGATTACCACGGCCTGGCCACTTTCCTCGCGGAGGCCATGCAGTAGCCGTGCCAGTATTCTGCTCATGGCGCTCCTTGCCCGACGGACACGATCTTCCGGTCCGCAAAAGGGCTTACACCATGACTTATCGCCAATTTAGGTTCGGATCGTTAGTATTATGTAACCTTGGCCAATCGGAAATTGCGTTAACCTTTTGATACCAATGAGTTTGGTATCACTTGATCTTTTGGGGGATGCGAACCGCAGTCAGTGTCACAATGGTCTGCGGCTCACTTGAACGCCGGTCTCGCTTCAACTTTCATCCTTCTGTACCGGAGACCTGCTAATGCCGAAAACAGAATATGCAGCGCACGAAGCCCTCGACCCATTCTTTGAAGTTGTAATGAAGGGCTTGAGCGGACTTGTCGATGGCGAGCACTATTTCAACACGTTCGCCGACAACGCAATCTTCGAGTCTCGCTATCACTTCCCGGGCTGGCCTCTCACTATTCGCGGACGGGCAAATCTGGTCGCCAGCTTCGCGGGATACGGCAAGAGTATTCGCCTTCATTCCTGCGACGCGCTCGTTGTGCACCCCGGTGTTGCGCAGCCCGGTCGGGATCGTCGTGTCGTGATTCTCGAATACGAAGTGCATGGCAAGATTCTGCGAACCGGCGCTCCCTACGACAACAGACTGATCTCGGTCGTCACCATTGAGAACCGAAAGATCGTCCATTGGAGGGATTACATGGACTCGTTAGCAGCGTGGACGGCCCTGAATTCTGAGTGATCGGTTTTGTCCGGTGTGGCTGCGGCGGCCTGCAAGCGTTCTGATGCCCATCCCCTTGTTCCCTTGGTCCCTCGTTCCCTGCACTTCTACGGCCTGACCATCATCTTTCCCACGCCGTCGCGATATTGGCTGGCAATCTGGAACGCCTCGTCGATGCGGTCGATGTTTCTCGTATGCGTTAGTAGCGGCGCGAACCACTCGGCGTGCGCGGCCAGCAGTTCCAGCGCTTCATCCGTCTCGTGATTCGATCGCCGCACATTAAACAACGTCAATTCCTTGCGTCGCATCGCCCCTGCATCCACTTTCACAAACGCCGAGGTATGAATCCCGGTCAGCGCCACTCGCCCCGCGTTGCGCGTAATTTGCATCGCCTGGCTCGTGGTTTCTTCTCCGGCTGCGCAATCAATTGCGCAGTCCACGCCGCGCTGCCCCGTCGCTTTGAGAATTTCGTCCAACGCTTCGCCCGGCTCGAGCGCCACGTCCGCGCCGATTCCGCGCGCTAACTCGCGGCGATGCGCCAGCGGTTCCACGGCCAAAATCCTTCCCGCGCCCGTCGCGCGCAACGCGGCAATCGTTAGCAGCCCAATCGGCCCTGCGCCAATCACCGCTACCGTTTCGCCCTGGCCAATCGACGCCAACCGCACAGAATGGATCGCAATCGCCAGCGGCTCGGCCAGCGCCGCTTCGCCGTAGCTCATGCCTGCCGGAATCGGCTTGAAGTTGGCCACCGGCAAATTCACCAGCTCGCGAAAAAATCCAGGGTGCCCCGGCGTGCTCAGAAAGCGAATGTTCGCACACACGTTATGGTGCCCGCTCAGGCAGAACTCGCAGTGGTAGCAGTAAAACGCCGGCTCCAGAGCCCCGCGATCGCCTGTCGCCAGGCCCGTTACGCCCGCGCCTGCCTTCACAATTCTTCCCGCCGGCTCGTGTCCTAGCAACATCGGGTACACATTGGCGTTGCCGCCCACAGCGCCTTCGGTGTAGGCGTGCATGTCCGAGCCGCATACGCCCACGGCCTCCACTCTGACCTGTACTTCGCCAGGTCCCGGATCTTCGATCTCCATATCGGTGAGCCGGAATGTGAGTGGAGCAATCAGTTCCGCAGCGCGCATTCGAATACCTTCCCCACAAACAATATGTCATCCGCGGGTGGAAACAGAAGCAAGTGGGCCTCCCCCTGAGTTGAAAGAAGGCTCTTGCAACGCGCTTCGTGGGCTCGGCAATCCATTTCTAATTTGTGGGTTGCGAAACGCCCCCTCGATTCGTGCGAGGCCGTTGATCTCTTGCGAGTGCAGGAACGCTCGCTTCTTTGACGTTCTTGATTTGCATATTAATATCGTCGAGCAGCGCCGCATCGGCTCCCTCAAGGTTCTCGTCCCTTAAGTAAAAGCACGTATGGGCCGGGTTTTGAGCGAAGAGCGGGAACCATCCAAAAATGAAATGGAAGTTGTCGATTACAACTATGCGTAACCCTGGCATGCATCGGTACTCGTAGATTTTGACGCTCCCAGGGTGTTCGTTGCTCCCAGCATAAGGCTGAGCCGCAGCCATCGCACCCTGTTCTAAATAATGAAAATGAAACTCGTAATCCTCGCGTTGCTTATCCGTAAGCTGATCACTCAGCGGCTGTGGGCCACCTTTCGTTGATCGAAAAACGGGCATAGAGGTCATTTCACGAAATCGCTGAGCGCCGAAGTCATAGTCCGGACTCGCCATAAATATCTCAACATCCAGCGGTTCCCTCTGAGTTCTTGAACGCGCCCTGAGCGCCGACCCCAAACGCCCGTATTCCGAAAAATAGCTATCGATTACCAAAACAGATACTCGTGCTTGCGCGATGAGACCGTACTCATGTCCCCACCTATCGAGCACCTGAACGCCTCGTGCACTATTCTGCCGGGGAGCAATTTCCCCAAGCCCCACCTTAAGCGCAGTAGCGATTTTGGAGAGATTTCGCAACTGCATCATGAGGCCGCGCTCCGCCCTCTTGACGGTGCTCACCCCGATCCCGGCCTCTCTGGCCAGGTCCTCAGGGCTCCAATCTCTTATTTTTCTCCTCTTACGAATCTCCCTGCCATTCGCCTTTTCATATGCATCTGCCTTCGCCATCTCGCTCATTTCCCCTGGTTCAATTGTAACCCATAAACAACCTTATGTGAATCCATTTCGACTAATATCATCCCATATTGACCTATTATCTATCCATATATAATGTTGAATATGAATGGTATAATGAAAATCAGAACCAGAGAGTTCCCCTATGTGAAATGGAGGAAATAAGAATGAGAAGCGGCCAGAGAAAACGCAAAGAATCGAAGCGACGAGAACTAGTTAACATATTTATCATCAATGTGTTGCCAGAGAGTGAGAGGGCTCGCGCAAACGCCGATTGGCCGATGCGCCGCCGAGTTCGCGTTCCAGGCCCTTGCGAGGTCGCCGGCGAGAATGGCTTCCCAGGCGACGATTCCGTCTGGTTTTACGCAAGCGAGGCATACAACTGATCCCAAGCCCGCTGTGCGCCCCTCCCGAATGTCGCCTCTTTGGCGATCAACCTTCGAACACCGTTAATCACTAGGAGATTACGTCATGTACATCCCAAGCTGGTATCGAGCCTATATCTCGGAGTGGGGCGGCGAAGAACCTTCTCAGTTCGCCGCCGCATTTGCCCAGACCATTCCCATCAAGCCCGGCGAAACAAGACTCCTCGGCATCGGCAGCGGCAGTGGAATCATCGAGATTTTCAGCCTCATTGAAAAGCAAGCAAAATCAGCCACATTCACCGATATTGAGCCCACTTGGTTGGAAATTGCCAAAAAGAACGTTTCACTCAAAATCCGGGGAGGTCTAATCCCCGCGTATCGAGTCAGATTTCTAAAAGCCGCCGGCTTCGCCGAACTTCCGTACTCGGAGATTGCGCAGCACGATGTTGCCGCGTTCAATCCCCCTCAACTCCCATACAAGTACGTTGACGAGGTGACGCGGCGAAAAATCGACAGCGACCCAATCGAACAGCGCTTTCGCTGGGGAGGCGAATTCGGGCTTGACGTTGTCAGCCAATTTCTCAATTGGTACTCGGCGCTGCCCAAGCCCAAGCCGGAAGCCGTCATTCTCCTATCGTCGTTCCTCGGCCGCAAACGAATAGGTGAAGTGATCGCATCAGCAGGCCTGCACCCAAGCGCACCTCCCATCGAGACCGACGCAACGCTCCGGACAATGTTTTGGCCACAGGCCGATAGGTTCTCTGTGGACACTGCCGAGCTTGAGGACAGGTCCCTTCGCAAGATCGGCGACACTTGGCACAAAAAGCTGCTGACCTTTCGCTTGGCCAACAAATGAAGCTGAATCGCCGACCCGCTCGTCAGTCGAGAAGGGTTAATGACTGATAACTGAAAGCATCCGTTGCTAGGCGACGGACGCCTTCAGTGCCATCTGCTTCGTTGTGATTTCGATCTTTGCCGGTGCGACCGTTTTGTCGCGAACGGCAGTGCTTGCCTCAATAGTGATCGTGCCCGCCGTTTTGGTCGATTGCACGATGACTTGCGCGAGGCCATTGAAAAGAGACCGGCGCGGTTCCTTGTCGCTCTCGTGGCAATTGGGGTCGCCGTTGCCCACGCCGATGAGCGCGCCTTCGCCGGTAACTTTGAAGTTGATGAGGTTCTGCGCAGTCGGCAGCGCGCGGCCCGCGGCGTCCAGCGCGTCGACGGTGAGAACGACAACATCCGCGCCGTCGGCGTCGATCGTCCGTCCGGTCGGCCGTCAGCCGCACAGCCACTATCTCGCCCGTAGTCTCGCGCTTTTCCGTCAACACAAGTTTCCCGTCCTTCCATCCATGCGCCTCGATCGCGCCCGCCTCGTAGCGCACCTTCCACTCGACGTGGCTTAACCGCGCGACCTTTTGCCGGCCAAGACTCTTTCCATTCAAAAACAGCTCAACCTCGTCGAGATTCGAGTGAACCCACACCGGAATCTCCTCGCCTTCCCTGCCGTCCCACGTCCAGTGCGGAAAAAGATGCAGCACCCGCCTCGGTCC
>CAVXPR010000014.1:0-49628 GCA_963763585.1 uncultured Acidobacteriaceae bacterium
CCCGGTTTTGGCTTGAGTGGGGTACAGAGGAAACCGGCCCCGCACACTAACGACTCTGCATAAGCGCAACAAGTACCCTGCATAAACGAAACCGATCTTAGTGTTGCAACCGAGCAGCCCCGGCCTACCCTGGCTTGCCGTGGCATGGGCGGCTGAAAATTACCCACGATGCAATCCTGGAGCGAGGCGTACCGGTTTAGCCACGCTCTACAAATCAACCGCAAAATAATGAACAAGATAGCCTGTCCCTGGCATCCACCAATAGGGCTGTCAAACCGATATACTAAGAGGCGCGATGGTCGATTGCCTATGATTCTCCTTACGCGCAAGGCTGAGTTTTCCGCTTCGCACTATTACTGGTCTGAGCAACTTTCGGAGGCGGAAAATCTGCGTCTCTTCGGCAAGTGCTCGAATCGAAATGGACATGGCCACAACTACACCCTCGAAGTGACGGTAGAAGGCGAAATAGATCCCGTTTCGGGCTTTGTGGTGGATCTGAAGCAACTGAAAGACATCATGAACCGCGAAGTAGTGGACGTGTATGACCACCGTCATCTCAACCTCGAGGTTCCGGAATTCAAGAGCGTGGTTCCGACCACTGAGAATCTCGCAGTAGCCATCTGGAAGCGGCTGGACGATCGCATTCCGGGAGCGAAGCTGCACCGCATCCGCGTATATGAGATGCCCGACCTGTTCGCCGACTACTACGGTGAAGCATGAGAGCTTACTTATCGCGGAGATACGGTTTCAGTGCTTCACATCGCCTGTATTCCTCGGAATACAGCGAAGAGCGTAACCGTGCTGTCTACGGCAAGTGCGCGAATCCCCATGGCCATGGCCACAACTATGTGGTTGAGGTTACGGTAGGGGGCCAGGTGGATCCGGTAACGGGTATGGTCTGCAACCTGGCTGACCTGGATGGGTGTGTGCAGAAAGGGTGATCGACCGCTTTGACCACGCCAATTTAAATACGGATGAGCACTTCTCCCGTGAGGCGCCCACCACTGAGAATCTCTGTATTGTCATTCACAACCTGCTCACGGAGCACTTTCTCCACGCCGAACTGGAACGAGTGAGGGTGGAAGAGACGAGAAACAATTTTTTCGAGTATGGGGAAGGGGAAAGCATGGCACGCCCAGCAGTCATTCGTAAGCCTCAAGCCGGCAAGGAGCTCAGTGGATACTCCACCGAAGAACTCTATTCCGAGATACTCACGCGTTTGGGGGAAGACCCTGGGCGCGATGGCCTGCTCGAAACGCCCGAGCGAGCCGAGAAGTCAATGGCCTTTTTGACCAAGGGCTACGATGAGGACCCGGACAAGATTTTGCGCGGGGCGCATGTTCGATGTGGACTACGACGAGATGGTGATCGTGAAGGACATCGAGATGTTTTCGTTGTGCGAGCACCACATGCTGCCGTTTTTCGGCAAGGTGCACGTGGCCTATATTCCCAACGGCAAAGTTATCGGTTTAAGCAAGATTCCGCGATTAGTTGAAGTGTTTGCCCGGCGCTTGCAGGTGCAGGAGAGGCTGACGCGACAGATTGCCGATGCCATTCAGGAGGCGATCGAGCCGCATGGCGTGGGTGTGGTGATCGAGGCGCGGCACCTCTGCATGATGATGCGCGGTGTGGAGAAGCAGCAATCCTCGACCGTCACCTCGGCGATGCTCGGCGTCTTCCAGGAGCAGAACACCCGCTCGGAATTCCTTTCACTGGTGCAATCACGCGCGCACAGCGCCCTGTAGCCGGACTCGATCAGCCCCGTCCCAAAAACTACTTTGTCATCTCGTCTGCCCCGGCATGCCGTGGGACCGACCTGTCCCGGCTTGCCGTGGACCTGCCCCGGCCTGCCGTGGGAGTGGAGAGATCTGCGGTTCGCTCCACCAGAAACAAATGCGGATTAAAAGCAGAGCCGGTGCCGCAACAACTCCTCAGGAAAACTCACGGCCCTTTCGTCTCCCCGCATTGACCGGGTGGGATACTCGAACCTGAACCCGCCACTTTTGCATGCCTACCAACGCTCACCCACGTACCCGCGACAGAATCTCTATAGTAGAGACTGTGAATGGGCTCGTAGTCATTGATAAGCCGGGTGGAATGACATCGCATGATGTGGTGTCCTATTTGCGCCGTGCCACTGGAGAATCCGCGATCGGCCATCTCGGCACACTGGATCCGATGGCAACCGGGGTGCTCCCCATGCTGATGGGGAAATACACCCGTCTGGCCCAATTTTTCGGTCCGCTCACCAAGACCTACACCGGCGCGATCCGGTTTGGATTTGCCACCGATACCTACGATGCGGAGGGTATTGCTGTTTCCCCTTCCGAACCGGATGTTCCTCTACCGTCGGATGAGCAAATACAAACGGCGGCGAGGGCATTTCGCGGAGAGATCGTGCAGACCCCGCCGCCATTTTCCGCCAAGAAGATCGCTGGCAAGCCCGCCTACAAGGCTGCGCGGCGCGGCGAAGCCGTGGTCTTGAAGCCGGTTGCTCTTAAGGTAGACGACTTCGTGATCGGTGAAATCGCCGATGGCTATGCCGAATTTAGGTTGAGCATCTCTTCCGGCGGCTACGTGCGATCTGTGGCTCACGACCTGGGACTTGCGTTAGGCTGCGGGGCGCACCTGGCGCGGTTGCGGCGTGTGTCTGCTGGGCCCTTCACGCTGAGCGACGCGCTCACGCTCGAACAAATCTGTGCCGGGGCGGCTGACGGTTCTCTTGAGCCGTCTTTGCCTCATCCCCGGACGCTGTTGCCTGAACTACCGTCCACAACTGCCGATCTATGGGCCGCCGGCCGCTTGAGAAATGGCAATCCAGTCAATCTTCCGGAATTCTCTACCGCTCCTCTGGCCAAGGTGTTTGCGGGCCAGCGCGACCTGGTGGCGATTGCGCGCCGTGTCGCTGGAACGCTCTTTCAACCGATCGTGGTCCTCGGTTGATGCTCTGCGGCTTAGGGTTAGGGCTTCCTGAGCAAAGGCACAATCAGGGGAAGAAGATTCTTCGCCACTTGGGCATTGCCCTGGTCTGTCGCGTGAATGCCATCAGCCTGCATCCCTCCGGCAACGCCGTACACCCCTTGCAGCAGAAAGGGCAGCATGGGAACGTGATATCGGGATGCCAGCAGTGCATAGGTCTGGTTGAACTGCTGGATGTAGTCAGCGCCGTAATTCGGCGGCAGGGTAATACCGCCCAGCACCACTTTGACCCCGGCATGCGTGAGGGTAGAAACGATCAGATCGAGATTTGCGCGTGTGCCGGCAATCGGGAGTCCGCGCAGGCCGTCATTGCCGCCGAAGGCAACGATGACCAGGACCGGCTTGAGCCGCAGTGCGTCTTGCACCCGATCGGCTCCGTCTTTCGTAGTGTTTCCGCTGATGCCCTGATTGATGACCTGGTAGCTGTATCCCTGCGCATCAAGATCCTTCTGCAGGTAGTCCGGGTAGCTGCTGCCGGCATCGGCGCCGAACCCCGCGGTCAGGCTATCGCCGAAGGCGACAATGACGGGCCGGTTGTCAGGCGCGGGCGCCGCGTCATTCGACGGGACAGGTGCAACCGCAGCTGGTGTTTCAGGAGCTTGCGATCGGCAACCCGCAAGCAGGGAACTGGCCACGATGAGGCAAATGAGTCGATAGCGCACACTCTAACTCTAAAGTACGAGACTACAAACCGGGCAAAGAGCGCATGTGGGAAGCCACAGAAACTTAACCCTCTCCATCCCACTTCACCTGGGCGGCCCATTCAAGCCCGCTGTTGGCTTGAGTGGGGTACAGCGACCCTCGGCTCGCACTCTGGCAAAGACGCTGAGGAATGAAACGGATCTAAGTGTCATAACGGAACGTCGAATGCAAACTGGCCAAGGGAACAAAAGGAAGATCGAGAATGATTGAAGTTCGTGGGCTGAAAAAGTCGATCAGCAACGGCAACAGAACCGTGGAGATCCTCAGGCAGATCGATCTGCGAGTGCCTTCGGGACAATTCGTCGCGATCATGGGCGCGTCAGGCAGCGGCAAGAGTACCTTGCTGGGTTTGCTGGCCGGCCTCGATTCGCCGACGGACGGTGAAGTGCTGCTGGATGGCATTGATATCAGCCATTCGCCTGAAGACAAGCTGGCCGAGATACGCGGCAGGAAATTGGGGTTTGTCTTTCAGTCGTTTCAGTTGATCCCGACGCTCACGGCGCTCGAAAATGTGCTTCTCCCTCACGAACTGAATGCGCATGGAGATGGCAAACCGCTGCCCGCGATTTGCTGACCAGGTCGGCCTCGGGTGAACGCATGCTGCATTATCCGGTGCAGCTTTCAGGGGGTGAACAGCAGCGCGTCGCTTTGGCTCGTGCGTTTATGCTCGCGCCGCCGATCGTCTTGCCGATGAGCCGACGGGAAATCTCGATTCGGTAAATGGCCAGCATGTGCTCGATCTGCTGCTCGGGAGAAACCGCGATCAGCGAAGCGACGCTGGTGATGGTCACGCATGATCCCCTGGTGGCGGCGCATGCGAATCGACGCATCGTGCTGCGCGATGGCGCCTTGTCGAAGACGATGAGAGGCAGGCTCATGACGCTGAGCGCAAAACCTCATTAGGCTGGGCGGCTGCCGCATAGCCTGGCGCGAATTGCGTGCGTCCGCGAAGTTTCTCTTCGTGATTCTGTCGGTCGCGATCGGTGTGGCTGCGTTGACCGGCGTGCGCGGTCTCAGTGAAGCCTTCACCGCACGCTGATGACGCAGGCGCGCAGCATCATGGCGGGCGATCTGTCTGCGCGGCTTTTTCGCCAGCTGACGCCGAAGAGAACAGAGCAGCTCGACGCGCTGAATTTGCAGGGCGTGGAGCGTACGGATGCGACGGAAATGGTGTCGATGGTCTCGGCGCCAATGATCCGGTGCCGCTGCTGGTCGCGCTTAAGGCAGTCGATCCGGCGGCGTATCCGTTTTATGGGACAGTGCTTCTCGATCCCGTGGGAGATTTTCATCAAGTTCTCACAGACCAGACCATGATCGTTGCCGAGACTTGTTATACCGTTTGAATCTTAAGGTGGGCGACACGCTCAAGGTAGGTAAGACGACGCTCAGATCGCCGGTGTCGTTGCGCGTGAACCGGATCGGATGACGTCTACGATGGGGTCTTGGGCCGCGAGTTTTTATTACCCATGCACTCGAAGAATAGCGGACTGCTGCAGCAGGGAAGTCGCGCGGGCGAGCGCTTTCTTTTTCATCTTTCGCCGAACGGGCCCAATGTTGAAAGGAGGCCGCCTGGAGCAGGCCATTCTGCCCGAGGCGCAGGTTACGGATTTTCGCCAGGCAAACCCCGGTCTGACACGGGGGCTCGACCAGGCGACCGGTATTCTGAGCATGATCTGCCTGGTCGCGATGGTGCTTGGCGCGATCGGTGTTGCCATGGCAATGCGTGCGCACCTTGCGCAGCGCATGGATATTCTTGCGGTGATGAAATCCATTGGTGCGCGGTCGTCGGACATTCTGCGCATCTACGTGTTGCAGACGACGCTGCTGGGGCTGGCTGGTGGGCTGCTCGGTGTCGTGCTTGGCATTGGGGTTGAGGAGCTGCTCCCGCATTGCTCGGAGGATGCTTCTGCCGATCACCGTCGCCACTTACATTCCGGCATTTGCCGGTCTGCTTACGGGATTACTGACGACGCTGCTCTTTTGTCTGCCGCCGCTGTTACAGATCCGTAGCGTGCGCCCCAACCTGGTTTTGCGCAGGCTGGTGGAGGACCCGGCCCGCAGCAAAACTGGTGGGTACGGGTGCGCGCGAACAAGGCGCAGTGGATCGTTGCCATGGTGATCCTGGCCGGTTTGGGCTTGATCGCTGCCGCTCTCTCTGATTCGGTTGTGGTGGGGCGCTGGTTTGCGGGAGCGTTGTGTGGGCTCTTGGCGGTCATCCTGGGTGTGGCTGCGCTTACTTTGCGTATCGTGCGCGCGTTTCTCTCGCGCGCCCGTTCTCCATTTGCGATCGTGGCTGCGTCATGGCCTGGCCAATCTTTATCGCCCCGGGAATCAGTCCTCAGCCGTGTTAGCCGCCCTGGGCATGGGCGTGATGCTCATTCTCACGGTCTACCTGATGCAGCACGGTGTCATTGGCGAAATGAAGTTGACGCGGCCCCGACCTGCCAAACATCTTCCTGATCGACATCAGCAATAAAGAACTGGATGGAGTGAAGCATCTGCTCGCGCAACAGCCGGCCCTGCGCGGCGCGATGGAGGCGCGGCCATCCGTTGCGGGTCGCCTCGTCTCCGTCGATGGAACGGCGACCGAAGGGCTCAGGCTGAAGAACTATCCCAAGCGTTTGCTGCAGGCGGTCTCGCTCACCTGGTCTCCTACTTTGCCTGCGGGAGCGACGCTCGTTTCCGGCAAATGGTGGAGCGGAAACGATAGCCAGTCGCTAGCGGTTACCGAGCACATCGCCGAGCGGTTGCAACTCCACCTTGGCTCGGTCATCGTGTTCACTTCGAACGGACGAACCTTCCAGACCCGGGTCGCGGCGATTATCCGTCACAATGGCCAGCACGTGTACGCGCGCAGTGAATTTATCCTTCCGCAGGCGGCCCTGGCTGGCCTGCCGGCGATTTGGGACGGTGCGGCCCACGTGGATCCACAACAGGTGGGCACCGTGCAAAGAGCCTTGTTCAATGCCTATCCAACGGTCACAGTCATTGACATTGCGGATGTCATTGAGAACCGTGCAGGGGGTCGTGCAGCAGATCACGGTCGTGGTGCGCTTTCTGGCAGCGTTCTCCATCCTTTCGGGCGCGATCATTCTGGCTTCGAGCATTGCCAGCACGCACTTTCGCCGCGTGCGCGAGGTGGTTGTGCTGAAGACGCTGGGAGCGAAACGAAGCCATATCGGCGCGGTCTTCAGCGTGGAGTTTATTGTGCTTGGGCTACTGGCCGGGCTGGTCGGCGTGATTTTCGCAAATCTGCTGACGCGCGTGCTCTTGCACCGGCTCGATGTTGCGTTCCACATAGAGTGGCGCGCGACGCTGGTTGCCCTGGTGGGCACAGCCGTGCTCGCGACCGTGACCGGCTGGGCGGCCAGCTATCGCATTCTGGGCCAAAAGCCACTCCAGATATTGAGGGAAGAATAGAAAGACCGGGCTGAACAGGCTGCGGAAAAACACACTTCTTTGAAGGGTACGGGCTTCACAGGCTGCGGAAAAAGGCCCACTTTGTTGAAGGGTACGGGTTTAACAAGCTGCGGAAAAGCTCCTGCCTCCAAAGGGGCGCGATCACGTTAGGTAGGGCACGGCCGCCTCGCCGCAGCGAGCTTTTAGGCCGTGCCAACAAACCACCCCATTCGACGGCCTACCTCGCCGCAGCGAGCATTAGGCCCTGAGGTACATTTTTTCCCATCGGCCCGGTGTTCCTGCAGAGAAGAACGTACCTCAGGGCCTAAAGGCCCCTCTTGTATGAAAAGGGCATTTTGGCACGGCCTAAAAGCTCGCTGCGGCGAGGCGGCCGTGCCCTACCGTATCCCGGTGCGTTTACACAGACTTTTTCCGCAGGCTGTTTAGCCGCTGAGGTCACTAGTGTCCGGTTCGTTTGTGTGAGGTTGGCTGTAAGTGCAGTATCGAGTATGGTTTCTGACGATTCGGGGGTGTCCACGATTTGAATCGGCTGATGCGGTTTTGCGATGCTTCCGGGTTTCAACGACCCGGAGGCTGGCATGAACGTAGGCAAGACGCTGTTCGCACAGGTGATGGAGTTTGTGCCGTGGAAGAGCTTCGGACGCATAGTTGCGAAGCATCAAGGCGATCATGGAATACGGACGCTAAGCTGTGCTGATTTATTTCGTGTACTAGCCTTTTCCCAACTCACCTGGCGTGAGTCGCTGCGTGATATTGAGGCTTGCCTGGCGGCCAATCAGAGCAAGCTGTTTCACATGGGGTTGGCCCAACCCCCTGCTCGATCTACGTTGGCCGATGCATTGAACGCACGCGACTGGCGTATTTATCAGGCCTTGGCACTGAGACTGATCAGCCGCGCTCGCGCACTGTATGTCGATGAGCCGGTGCTGGGCATCGACGCTACTGTCTACGCTCTGGATTCAACCACCGTCGAGCTCTGTCTGAGCCTATTCGATTGGGCGCCAGTTCATGCCACGCGGGCGGCTATCAAGCTTCACACGCTGCTGGACCTGCGCGGTGCCATTCCTGCCGTTCTTTACATCAGCGATGGCATGCTGAACGATGTCTACGTGTTGGATTTTCTGCCCATAGAGAGCGGCAGTTTCTATGTGATGGATCGGGGTTACCTGGACTTTGGGCGTTTGTTCGCGATGCATCAGGCCGGGGCCTTCTTCGTTACCCGTGCCAGGTCTGTGATGGATGCACGCCGCGTATACTCCTACGCCACAGAGCGCAACCGTGGGGTGATTTGCGACCAGCGCGTCATGCTGAACGGTCGCCGCTCGAATAGAAAATATCCAGAACACCTGCGTCGCATTCGCTTCAGAGATCCTGACACCGGCAAAACTCTGATCTTCTTGACCAACAATACCGCCTTGCCGGCCCATACCATCGCCGCGCTCTACAAAAGCCGTTGGCAGGTGGAGTTGTTTTTCAAGTGGATCAAGCAGCACCTGCGAATCAAACGATTCCTTGCCACCACCGAGAATGCCGTCAAAACGCAGATTTGGTGTGCCATCGCCACCTATGTCCTGATCGCCATCATCAAGAAGGAACTCCAACTCGACGCCTCGCTCTACACTTGTCTACAGATTCTCTCGGTTTCCGTCTTTGAAAAAACACAGATTTCATGCGCCTTGCAACAAGCCATCTCCCATTCCGACCTGCATGGCCACGCTAACCAGCTTGTTTTGTTCGACATCTAACCGGACACTAGTGCCCTGAGGTACGTTTTTATTGTTGGGCTTAGCTGCGGCCCGAATGAGAACGTACCGCGGTCTGCGAAATCCGTTCTATCGCTTTGCCCGCCGGGAACGTCCGGGTTCATTCGCTTGAACCGGAGTTCTTGTCTTACCCGCGGGCACGCCCGGTGGAGCCACGGATTCGCGAATACGCAGTTCTGTCTTGAGCACGACTTGGCGCGGTGGCGCGTCCCAGTTGGCAATCCGTTGCAGCAGGAGCCGCATGGCAGTTGCTCCAAGCTCGTATCCGGGCTGGTACACGCTGAAGATGGGGGGATTGGTGATCGAGGCAATCTCGGGATCGTCAAAGCCGACCAGCGAAATGTCTTGCGGGCATGAGAGACCAGATTCTCTGATCGCCTGCAACACCCCGAGCGCAATCAGGTCGTTCCCTGCAAAGACGGCGGTCGGCAGTGGAGAAGCTCTCAGCAGAGCCATGGCCGCCGAGTAGCCATCCGTCTTACTGTAAGAAGTCTCCAACACATATTCGGGCCGCACTGCGATTCCTGCTGCCTGCAATGCTTTCTTAAAGCCTTTCAGCCGATCCTGCGAGTTTGTCAGGTGCAGGGGACCGCCGATCATGGCAATGCGAGTGTGCCCTAACTGCACCAGGTGCTGCACGGCCCGGCGTGCGCCGGACTCATTCGCCACCGTGACGGTGTCTCCCTTCCATCCTCGCGGTTTACGGTCGATGCATACCACAGCCGCTCCGGCCCGGCGGTACGAATCCGCCTGCTCCGTCATTTCGCTAAAGTTCGAAGGGATGACGATGAGGCCCTGGGGAAGGTAGGTGCGCAGTTCGTTGAGGTGAACGATCTCTTTTTCGTGATCATTGTCTGTGTTGCACAAAATCAGGCGAAGGCCGTTGGCAAAAGCGACGTGTTCGGCGCCGTGGACCACGGCGGGGAAGAACGGGTTTGTGATGTCGGGGATAATCATGCCCACCATATTGGTTTTTACGCGCCGCAAGCCCCGCGCGAGCTGACTGGGCTGGTAGTCGATGGCCGCGACCGCCGCGAGGACGCGAGCCCGCAGCGGCTCCCTCACTGCCGCTGAACCGCTCAGCACATTCGATACGGTGCCGATCGAAACACGAGCCATGCGCGCGATGTCGTTCATATTGGCCATAGTGGTCGAGGCAACTCCCTATTGGTACTTGAGTAACGAACCCTGTTGGTAATCCCGGTGCATGGCCAGCATGACTCGATGCGTACCGCGGCGACCGTTAAAGCAGTTTCCCAGTTGCTATGCACCACCGGGATCGCGAGGTGTGGTTTTCTTCGGGGAAAACCACGTAAAGTTCTTTCGCTTCGGTGTACACCTACTGTGAAACTGCTATAACGGCGCGAAGTCTTCATCGGGTGACTGGCCGGCCTCACGCCGTTGATTCAAGCATAACCTTGGCGAAGGGTGGCAGCTATGGCGCCCGTCCGATGGGCGTACACCGAAGCGCTTTTATAAAATGAAAGCTTTCATTCTTTGATTGACAATTCACTTTAACCGGACGTAGTGTTGTACACGTTTTTAAATGAAAGCTTTCAAGTAGGCGGCCGGAGAAAGAATGATGGGAAACCGTATACGAAAGACAGCCATCGTAGCGGCTGCGTTTCTGTTGGCAGCATGTCAGATATCGATCGCACAGTTCTCGCAGCGAGGCAATATCGCAGGCATTGTGGAGGAGTCCTCCGGTGCGGTCGTTCCCAACGCCGAGGTCACCTTGCTGGACCTGGATCGTAACCAGAAAAGCTCTATCCGGTCTGATGCCGGGGGGCACTATGAGTTCTCGCAGCTTGTGGTCGGCCGCTATCAGGTTAGCGTGGAGGTTGCGGGATTCAAGAAGTCGCTTTCCGACGCCTTGCAGGTCACTTCTCAGGCGTCCCTCCGCTATGACATTCATCTCGAAATTGGCGCTGAAACACAGACCGTTGAGGTGACCTCTTCTGGGCCTTTACTTGAGAGCGACCACGCGAGCCTCGATCAGAAAATCGATCAGCAGCAGATCGACAGCCTGCCGATCAACGGGCGCAACTTTACCTCATTAGCTAATTTGTCCGCCGGTATCAGTACATCGCCTCGCACCAATATCAACGTGGGCGGCACCTTTGATGTGGGTGCGACCTACGCCTCCGGTGGAGTGCAGTTTGCGGCCGGCGGCATCACCGAGGGCTCGCGCGACAATGGCGTTTACATCAACGGCGTAAACGCCAATGAGAACTATCAGAGCAGCATCAGCTTTCAGCCGTCAGCCGAATCCATCGGCGAAGTCAGAATCGGCGTTGCCGATTTCTCAGCCGAGTACGGGCGTGATTTCACCAATTTCAATGCAACCACCAAAGCCGGCACGAACACGTTTCACGGTGAGGCTTACGACTTTATCGAGAATGACGCCCTCAACGCGCTGAATCCGTTCGATAAAGTGCGAGCTCTTCCGGGAGCGGCCGTCAAATCGGCGTATCGCAGAAACCAGTTTGGCGGAGGTTTGGGCGGCCCGGTTTACATTCCGCACATTCTCAATCTAAAGGATCGCGCCTTTTTCTTCGCCAATTACGAACGCTTCCCGCAGTCTCTCGCCGGTGGTAACAACTACGCCATTGTGCCCAGTGATGCGGAGAGGGCGGGCAACTTTGGCGAACTGTGTGCCGCTTCGGGAACCTTCGATAGCCAGGGCCTATGCTCCGACCCGACTGCGCAACTGTATAACCCCTACACCAACGCGAATGTGCCTGCTGGTTTCGCGCGCCAACCCGTGCCCTTCAACAACCTCAACAACATCACCCAGCCGAACGGGTCCCCGGCGATTGATCCCACATCGGCCGGCATCACGGGCCTGTTTCCTACGCCAACACCGCCAAAACAGATGCAAACGGAGGCCAGAACTACCAGTATGTTGCCACCCAGGCGGTGACCACTTACACCTTCGATAGCCGTTTCGACTACCGCATCACGGCGAAGGACAACGCCTTCGTGACCTGGTCGAAATACACTGGTCTTTCGAGCAATACCGGCGGCGTCTTTCCGGAATTTATTGGCAACGTCGGTGACCAGGCCTATCTCATCACCGCCGACGAAGCGCACGTCTTCAGCCCGACGATTACCAACGAGTTCATTTTTTCGACCGGCAGCGGCGCATTGGTCACGCTGGCGCCGTCAGAAGTCTCTTATCTGAATAGTCCCGCTAATCCACTCAACAAGGTATTCGGCAACACAGGCGTGGAGGGGAATGCCGGCATACTCGCCGTAAACATCAATGGATACGCGACCCCGGGCTTTAACGAATATTTTCGTGCCGAGAACGATTCTCTGCAGTTCTCTGACAATGTGAACTGGGTTCACGGACGCAACAGTATGACCTTCGGGTTCAACTACATCAAGAAGAAGGAGGTGGATTTTGACAACGTCCGCTTCGTAGACTTCGGGTGTACCGGTGCTTACTGCGGAAACGGACGCGATTCCTTCACCAGTTCAGGTTCCGATCTCGGCCAGGTGGGCGGAGACGGTTTCGCAGACGTGCTACTAGGCAAACCCAAGGTCATTCATCAGCGGTATAGCTATACGGGCTCCGGCCCTTTTGCTCCAGAGCCAACAGAGCTCATTCCGTATTACGGAATTTACTTCAACGACAAGATCCAGTTCACACCCAGGCTTACCATCTCGCTGGGCTTACGCTACGACTTGCCTGTGCCGCTCTATACCAGTGACAGATACGGAAACGCTATCTACCGCCCGGCAACCGACGACCTGGCCATCCCTGGAAGAGCGCCCGGACTGCCTCTGCACTATATCTCGACCCCTAAAAGCGATGTAGCGCCTCGTTTCAGCGCGGCCTTCCAGGCCAGACCCAGGCTGGTGCTACGCGCCGGCTACGGTCTCTACTACGACTCGGGAGCGAGCCAGATATCGAACAGTCTCGGCACAGCCGGCGGCAACGTCCCCGGCGCATTCGTTGGCGATGAAGTCACGCCGACTTCTCTCGGCGGCAACGATGAAGACCCCATCACCAGTCTCTCGCAGGTTTTCCAGGCGTCTCCCGCGATTGTGCTCGGCACCTATCCCGTCTCAACCGGTCTAGCGCAGGGCTATTTTGGTGACGGCCAGTACACCACTCTCTATGAGAACGATATCAACCAGTCAGTGTCCACACCCTATTTCCATCGCTACCTGGCCGATATCCAGCAGGAGCTATCGCCCAATTCCGTATTCACCCTGTCCTACATCGGCGCGCTGGGCAGAAACGGCTGGTTCTACAAGGATCTGAACGTTCCTGCCTACCAGACTGGCTATCCGGATCAAAACACATTCAATGCGGCGCGTCCTTACAACTCGGGAAGATTTGGCGATATCTACGCGCAGCGGGCCGGCTTGAACAGCAATTACAACGCCGGTATTGTGAAATACGAACAGCGCATGAACCACGGCGTGCAAATTCTCACCCACTACACATTTGCGAAAACTATTTCGGATAGAGGACTCAACGGGCAGTTCACGAGCCTGGGCTACAACTACCCGCAGAGCGTACTTCGTTACCGCGGCGAGGCGACGCTTTCGCACCGGCATCGCTTCCTGTTCCAGGCCAACTACATGCCGGACTACGCGCGGCATTTGCCCTCGTATCTGCGGCCGGCACTGGGAGACTGGCACATTTCCGCCATCGGAACCTACGAGTCAGGCGATGCGCTTACGGTTACCGATCAGAACAACCTCGCGCAGGATTACGCCGCAAGTTTCGGTACGCCGAATGTGCTTCATAATCCGAACCTGGGCCGCTCGCAGCGGACCTATACGCAGTACTTCGATGTAAATGCCTTCGTCGAAGCGCCTGCCAATGTGCGCGGAACCGCTTCGCCGGGAAGCGTTCGCGGCCCGGGCAGGAGAATTGGGACATCTCCTTTGGCAAAAACATCACCTTCTATGAACGGCTGCACGCGGAAATTCGTGCGGACATGTTCAACGCGTTCAATCACACCCAGTGGAACAGCGTGGATACAACCCTGAACGATACCGTCTCGGGTTACCAATTCGGGCAGGTAAACGGAGGCCGCGAAGGGCGTATCATTTCGCTCGTCGCAAAAATCGTCTTCTAGTCAGGTTTGGCTGAGGAGAATGCGTATCGCGCAACGCCTGACAACCGCTCTGTAAGCGGCGTTCGCCAAGGGGACAACTTGTACCAGCCCGAAACCTACACGATAACTCTCTTTTTCATGATCCTCACCATGCTCTGCTGGGGATCGTGGGCCAATACCGTCAAGCTGTGTCCCGGTTACCGGTTCCAGCTCTTCTATTGGGATTATGTGGTTGGCCTGATCGCTGGTGCGCTGCTTTGGGGGTTCACCCTGGGGTCCGCGGGGGAGACAGGCAAATCGTTCCTGGCCGACGTCGCGGCCGCTCCGGCGTCTCACATCGCATTTGCGCTGCTGGGGGGAGTAATTTTTAACGTAGCCAATCTCTTGCTGGTGGCCGCGATCGAGATCGCCGGGCTGGCGGTTGCCTTTCCCGTCGGTATAGGTCTGGCCCTGGTCATAGGCGCCGGCAGCAGTTACATTCTCTCTCCTCATGGCAACCCTGCCATGCTCTTCGGGGGTATCACGCTGGTGGTCGCTGCCATCGTATGCGACGCCATCGCCTATCGCCTGCGAGAAAGCGGTCACCAGACGACGAGCCGCAGAGGCGTGGTCATTAGCCTCATCGCCGGGCTGCTCATGGGCGCCTTCTATCCTTTTGTCTCTCGCGCCATGACCGGCCCGCATGCTCCAGGCCCCTATGCGACCTCGTTGTTTTTCGTGCTCGGCGTAGCCCTGTGTGCCATCCCTGCCAACTACCTGCTGATGCGCAAGCCGCTCGACAGCCAAAGTCCCGTCTCGATGGCGGGCTTTACCGGCGCTCCGGCTCGCTGGCATCTGTGGGGAATTCTGGGTGGCGTCATCTGGTGTACCGGCGCCGTCCTCAACTTCGTTGCGTCAAGAGCCCAACTGGTTGGGCCGGCAGTCTCCTACTCCATCGGTCAAGGCGCCACCATGGTCTCTGCCGCGTGGGGTGTCTTCATCTGGCGGGAATT
Source organism: uncultured Acidobacteriaceae bacterium (assembly GCA_963763585.1). Lineage (GTDB taxonomy): Bacteria > Acidobacteriota > Terriglobia > Terriglobales > Acidobacteriaceae > Telmatobacter. The sequence goes on from CAVXPR010000014.1 coordinate 14,935, forward strand.
TTCTTCCGCCTCTTCGCGGGCGAAGAAATACTTTTCTGGATGTTTGTCATTGTTCCTGGTGGGGCTCACGCTTGTGGCCCTGGCGCCTCTTTTCTAGCTCGTATTTTTCAAAGGCAGGTATATGTCGCGCAGTCAAAAGCCGATTGTCGTGGTGGGCAGTATCAATATCGACCTCGTTTCAAAGGCCGATACGCATCCCGGTCCTCGGGAGAGACAGTGCTCGGGAGCGAGTTCAAAACGCATCTGGGCGGAAAGGGCGGCAACCAGGCAGTCGCGGTCGCGCGACTCGGGTATCCGGTTCGCATGATCGGCAAAGTCGGCAGTGATTCCTTTGGAGACAAATTGCGTTCGGGTCTGCAGCAAGCCGGGGTGGATGTTTCGGCGGTCGCGACCGTTGAAGATAGTTCCGGCGTCGCGGTGATCGTTGTTTCTCCGCAGGGTGACAACATCATCGTGGTTACCCCAGGCGCGAATTCGGCATTGCGGCCGAATGATCTGGATGCATACCTCGAGATGATTCGCAGCGCTGGCCTGGTGCTCGCGCAATTCGAAACTCCCATGGATACCATTGAGTATCTGGCGGAGCTTTGTCATCGGGAAGAGGTTCCGCTGATGCTCGATCCGGCGCCTTCGCATGCGCTCTCATCCGCTGGTCATGAGACAAGTCAGTTGGTTCACTCCGAACGAGACGGAAGCTTGTTTCTACGCCGGTGGAAAAAGCAGGAAGCTCCGAGAAAATCGCGGAGAAGCTATTGCAGCAGGGAGTGCGGCAAGTCGTGTTGAAACTCGGTGCTTCAGGCGTGTACCTGCGCAGCGACGGCGGGCCTGGAAGTGCATGTGCCCGCAGTATGCGTGAAGGCGGTGGATACAACCGCCGCCGGGGATGCATTCAATGGGGCCTTCGCCGTGGGGCTGGCTCGAGGACAATCTCCCGAGCAGAGTGCAAGGTTTGCGGCGGCTGCAGCAGCCGTTTCGGTAACCCGCGCCGGCGCGCAACCTTCCATGCCAACGAGCAGAGGAAGTGGAGACGATCATGGCGGCTGCACGGGTACAGCAGAGGTGAGGGAAGCGATGAAGGGAAGCGAGGAATGAAAACCAGCGGAACGAAGAAAATGCCGGGAAAGCGGATCGCTGCAGCTCTCGTTGCGGCGGCCGCATGGGCCCGATGGCGCTGGCTCAGGATCGCAGTACAAGCCGGCGAACCAGCAGATACCTCCGCCCACTGCCTCACCCTCAAGGGCGCGTGGGAAGGTGGCTACACACCCTGTACGGACGTGACCCATCAGGAATGGCTGACCGATGTTACCCATTGGCGCGCCGAACGCCGGATTCGCATCGGCTTTGACGATGCGCGATACCGCCTGCCGGCGTTGCAATGGGCGCAGTCCGCATTTATCCAGCCGCAGATGATGGTGCAGGACCGATACTTCTACGATCCCGTGGCGCACAAATATACCGTCGACCGTTATCTGGATGATCTCGATAAGCGATACGGCGGCATCGACGCGGTGCTGATATGGCCCACCTATCCGAACATGGGCATCGACGACCGCAATCAGCATGACATGATTCGTTCCATGCCCGGCGGCGTGGCGGGCGTTCGTCAGATGGTGGAGGACTTCCACAGGCGCGGCGTGCGCGTTCTGTTTCCCATGATGATGTGGGACCAGGGAACGCGACGAGCCGGGCAAGTCCTGGCCTGAAGCGATCGCCGAGCCTGATGAAGGAGATCGATGCCGACGGCATCAACGGCGACACCCAGGATGGCGTGCCGCTGGCTTTTTCGCTGGCCGCCGATGCGGTGGGGCATCCGCTCGCGTTCGAGCCGGAGGGCGGCCCTGCGGACGAGGCGCTGGCCTGGAACGTGCTCACCTGGGGGCAGTACAAGTTTCAATTTGTGCCTACGGTTGATCGCTATCGCTGGCTGGAGCCGAGGCATCAGGTCAATATCCAGGGTCGTTGGAATCGCGATAAGACCGACGACCTGCAATTTGCGTTCTTCAACGGAGAAGGTTGGGAGAGCTGGGAAAACGTGTGGGGCATCTGGAATGGCGTGACCCCTCGCGATGGAGAGGCAACCCGGCGCATGGCGACGATCGAGCGCGCAGTCGCGCCTTTCTTCGCCAGCGCCGGGTGGGAGCCGTTTTATCCGATGCACCTCTATGGTGTCTTTGCCAGCCGTTGGCCGCTGGGGGATCGCACTGTTTGGACGATCGTGAATCGCAATGAATACGACGTGACCGGGCGGCAGATGTCGGTTCCGGCGGAAGATGGAGTTCGCTATTTCGATCTGTATCACGGCGTGGAACTGACGCCGGAGCACTGAGGGGAACCAGGCGGTCCTTTCGTTTCCCCTCGAGGCCCACGGAATGGGCGCGGTGATGGCCGTTCACGGCGCCCCCGAAGCCGGCATCAATGAACTGATGTCGCGCATGAAGAAGATGACGGCAGCAGCCGCTCTCTTCGTATGCGCATGAGTGGAAGCCTCTGGGCCAGCAGTTAGTGGAAATCGAGAAGACGAAGCCGGCAGCGGCAGCGCCTGAAGGCATGGTGAAGATCCCGGCCGGCGATTATGTCTTCAAAGTGCAGGGAATTGAGATTGAAGGATCCGACGATGTCGGTGTGGACGTGCAGTATCCATGGGAGGATTCGCGCGCGGCGGTTTCATGAGCATCGCGATGCACATCGAAACGTTTTATCTCGACAAGTATCCGGTCACGAATGCCGACTTCAAGAAGTTTCTCGATGCGACGCACTATCATCCCCAGGATGATCTGAATTTTCTGCGCGACTGGAAGAACGGCACTTATCCCGAGGGCTGGGCCAAAAAGCCGGTGACCTGGGTGTCGCTTGAAGATGCGCGCGCCTACGCGAAGTGGGCCGGCAAGCGGCTGCCGCACGAGTGGGAGTGGCAGTATGCAGCGCAGGGCGGCGACGAGAACCGCCTCTATCCCTGGGGCAATGCCTGGAATGCGGCGAATGTTCCTGTGCCTGATAAAGGACGTACGTTGACGCGCCCGATGACGTGGATGCTCATCCCGCGGGCGCGAGTCCGTTCGGCGTGATGGATATGGTCGGCAACGTCTGGCAATGGACCGATGAATATGTCGACGATCACACGCGGGGCGGCATTCTGCGCGGCGGCAACTACTACCAGCCGCAGGGCTCCATCTGGTATTTTCCGCAGGCATATCGAAACGATCAGCATGGCAAGCTGCTGCTTGATGGCGCCGAGCTATGACCGGTCGGGAACACTTGGCTTTCGTTGCGTGACGGATGAGTAGCAGCAGCGGCCCATCAGGCGAAGCCGCATACTGGACGACCAACGGGGCCGGGCGCCCCATTCGGTAGATTGACCGAATCCAGCCGTGCTTTTAATATAGGGAAGTCAGGCATGTCTGCTGGCTTCTCTGTTTTGCCGCATTGCCCCCTCGTTCAATGGTAGGACAGCTGCCTCTGGAGCAGCCTATCGGGGTTCGAATCCCTGGGGGGCAACCAAGCGAAATAAACTCCTTATAATCAATAAGATAAATTTCCCAAACAAGGATTCGAATCGATTCTTTTGGGGAGCCAAAGATCCTGTAAACTCCAGGGTTTTTTGTAGTTTTGCACTGTCATATCAATAGATTGCGCCATTTTTGTCAGAATGAGAGTCCTCTTCAGAGAACCCCCTAGGCAGACGCGAATTTGGGGAATAAATTGGGGAACAGCGAGCGCAAATGTGGGGTATGGTTTCTGGCCATTAGACAAGCAAGTTCGTTCGATTTGGTAGAAGCGAGACGACGTTTAGGATTGAGCCAGGCCCAACTGGCAAACGCCTTGAATGTCCCCGTGCGAACGCTGCAGAACTGGGAAGCTGGAAAAGGTGTGAGCCAGATGGCGAAGAAAACAGATGACCTCCGCGACCTGCTCTCCAGGATGGACGACTACGTTATCGCTCCGCAGGAAAAAGAATGGCTCTCCTCCAGCTTAAAAGCTTTTGGAGGTAGAACACCGCACCAATTCATTGTCGAAGGCCGTATACGAGACATCGTGATCGAGTTCGACAGATTGCGTGAGGGCCAGCCCGTTTGACCTTCAATGCCAAGCAGCTCGCTACCGGCTCCCTTGCACGGCCTGCCCAGCCTGATGATGGCCAAGGCATTCACGCGCGAAGACAAAATAGCGCTGGCTCACGCATTTCGCGAACTGATGCGGCCGGTGGCTGCTGATTCCAGTGAGACGCTGGGCGAGTGGCTCACACGCAACGGGCAAACTCCCGGCGCCATCAATCGCTTCTGGCGGCTGGTGATTGCCAGCGCCCTGAACGCAGATGTGGACGAGATTGCGCTGCCCTACGCGGCGAAAGTGATCCGCGAGCTATTTCTGAACTCCGCCGCGGCGGGCAGCATGGGAATGAGCACGGTGCCGCTGAGCGAGTTGTATTCCGGCGAGTCGCATGCGGGTGTCGCGCAATACCTGCGCGGGCGCGGCGGCGAGGTGGTATTCAATGCGAGCGTCGAAGGAGCGGCGTGGGATGAGGAGACGTCGCAATGGACGCTGACGACGCGAGCAGGTGATCAGGTTGCGGATTTTCTAGTGCTTGCGCTTCCGTTCGAGGCCACGGCGAAATCTGCTGCCGCTCATGCCGCCGGCCGACGGTGTCGAGAGGCTCGCCGGCGCAAATCGCGCGGCAAGAGCATGGGCCGATCTGCAGCGTGCATCTCTGGTTCGACCGCGAGATAACGGATCTCGATCACGCCGTGCTGCTCGACCGCGAGATTCACTGGATGTACAACAAGGGCCGCCTGCAGCCGTCGCGCAAAACAAGCGGGAGTTACCTCGAACTTGTGGTCAGCGCCTCGCGCAAGTTTGCGGCGCTCAGCCGCGAAGAGGCAATTGAGCTGGCCGTGCGCGAACTGGCTGAGTTTTTCCCTGCGGTTGCCGCGGCGAAGCTGGAAAAGGCTGTGTTGGTGAAGGAAGTTCGTGCGACGTTCACTGTTCCGCCGGGAATCGATTCGGCAAGGCCGGGCTCCAAATCTCCGTGGCCGAACTGCGTGCTGGCCGGCGACTGGATCGCGACGGGATGGCCCTCGACGATGGAAAGCGCCGCGCGTAGTGGCCATTTGGCTGCGGAGGCGGTTTGCGCCGCGATTGGCGAGCCGCAGAAGTTCCTCGTCGCGGATCTTAAGCCGCGCGGGCTGATGCGATTCGTGAAAACAGTCACTAGCTAGCGGTTCAGAGGCTAACAGTTGGAAGCTGTTTTTCAGTGCGCCAGCAAATATACCCCAACACAAACCAGCGCGGCCGCCGCCCAGCGCCTGCGGTCGACATTTTCCTTGAGAAAAATCTTGCCGGCGATCGTGTTGGCGACCAGCGTGAGCGAAGCCGTTGCCGGCGCTACCAGGCTCAGGTTTAGATAATTGAGCGCAAGTAGGAGCGAGAAAAATGCTACTGCGAGAAAGAACACTCCCGCAAAAAAACGCGGGGAGGTGACAACGGCGCGAATGGCGCCCGGCAGACCGGATCGCGCGCGAATCACGTCCAGGTCGCCGATCGATTTCATCGCCGACGCAGTGAGCACTTCGCCCGTAGCAGACGTGAGCACGACGGCCGTGAGCATGGCTCCGGCCATCCATTCATTCAGCGTTACTGAATTCGGCGCGGCATCGAAAAACGCTGCAAAAGGGAGCGAAAAAAATATCATCATCGCGGTTGCGCCTCCGTCGCGACTGGCTCTCCCAATTGCGCTTTATCGGCTGTCGGAGCTGGACGCTCGGTAAGTGCAGGCCCCTGCGCGACGAAGCTCACGCCTAGAGTGATGAGTACGACTCCTGCCCAGCGTTCAAGCGAAATCGTTTCATGCAGCCAGAATCGCGAAATAAGCGCGACAATGACGTTGCCGAACGCCGTGGCCGGCAACACAAACGTGAGGTCAGCCCACGAGAGTGCCGTTAGATAGCTGGCGAAGAAACCGATCAGAAGCGCAATGCCTGCTGCGATCCAGGGCGTGAAGACTGCCGCAATAAGGGCGCCGGGATGAGCCAACGAGATGGACGGCATCGCCGTCATGCCGCGCGCCAGGCAGCTATCGCCCAGCGGGGCGCAGACTGCGACGAGGCCCAGAATCAGGTATTGGCGCGGCAAAAGCGAGTGTTGAGCCATCAGTCCAGTTTGTTGCAGTTCAGATGTGGAAGGCCTAAAGAAACTGAGGGCGGACGCAAACGCGCCGCCCTCGAGGTTGATACCGAAAAACTACTTATGCGCCGGCGCCAGCTGGGGCTGTCGGCGTGGCCTGCTGACTGCGCGCCACCTTGACCATCTTGTTGCGCTGCGCGCGCAGCTTGAGGAACGCTTTGGCCTCGACGTACAGGCGAGGCAGATCGCGGTTTACCATCGCCTTCCACACCACGCGGAACGCCGCCTTGGGACGGAAGTAGTACTCGTCGTAGAAGCGGTGCACCATCTCCATGATGTAGTCGGTGGGCAGGCCAGGATACTCAATGTGAGCCATCTGGTGGCCGCCGCCGTCTTCCATCTTTTCGTTGGTGATGAAACCGTTGGCCTTGGCGTAATCGTAGAACTCAGTGCCCGGATAGGCGTGTGCGATTGAAACCTGGATCGTCTCCACATCAAGCGATTTGGCGAAGTTGATCGTGTTTCGGATCGACTCCTTCGTCTCGCCGGGGAGGCCGAGAATGAAGTCGCCGTGAATGGTCAGGCCGAGGTCGCGGCAATCCTTGGCGAAGGCGCGGGCACGCTCAACGGTTGCGCCCTTCTTGATGTTCTTGAGGATTTGCGGATCGCCCGATTCGAAGCCGACGATGAGCAGACGGCATCCGGATTCGCGCATCGCCTTCAGCGTGTCGTAGTCGGTGGTGACTCGCGAAGTGCAGCTCCACGTAATGCCAAGAGGCTTCAGTTTCTCGCAAAGCTCGATGGTGCGCACCTTCTGAATGTTGAAGGTATCGTCGTCGAAGAAGAATTCCTTCACTTCAGGGAAGTTTTCCTTCGCCCATTTCATCTCCGCCGCAACATCGTCACTTGATCGCTTGCGCCACGCGTGCCCGCTCAGGGTCTGCGGCCACAGGCAGAATGTGCACTGCGCCGGGCAGCCGCGCGTGGAGTAAAGCGCGATGTACGGGTGGAGAAGGAACGGCACGTTGTAGCGCGTCACATCCATGTCGCGCTTGTAGATTTTTGTGGCCCAGGGCATCGCATCCAGATCTTCGATCTGCGGGCGATCCGGGTTGTGGATGATCTGGCCATCTTTTTTGTAGCTGATGCCCAGAATCTCGTTCAGCGGCTTGCCTTGCGCGAACTCCACAACCGAATAATCGAATTCTCTGCGGCAGATAAAGTCGAGCGCGGCGCACTCATTCAGGGCGCGGTCCGGGTCGGTGGTGACAGGCGGGCCAACGAAAGCGATGCGCAGGGATGGGTTAGCCGCCTTAATGGCTTCAGCCAGGCGCTGGTCGCCTTCCCAGCCTACTGTTGAAGTAAACAGCACCAGGAACTCGTAACCCTTGCAAATCTCGATGGTTTCCGCGGCAGAGACGTGGTGGGGCGGCGCGTCAAGCAGCCGCGAACCCTCAAGCAGGCCAGCCGGATAGGTGAGCCAGACCGGGTACCAGTAAGACTCGATCTCGCGAGTTGCAGGCCAGCGCGAACTTGCGCCGCCATCGAAGTTCTCAAATGAAGGGGGATTGAGGAAGATCGTTTTCAGAGGCATCGGCATCTCTTTCATTCTATCATTCACGCTGTTTTCTTAGACGCATTTACCCGGAAACACGCGGCACGTCGAAATTCGCGGAAGATGTTGCCTCGACGGTAGCTTTAAATGGTGCTGAATCAGCATAGATATTGGGAAATATGAAAGTCGCCAGTTGGCATTCGAAGGGGTAGTTTCGGGGGTACCTGATCGCAATTACTTGGTGTGCAGCTCGTCTATTTGCCGTGAAGCTCGTTAAGCCAGTCCTGCATATGCCCCAGAGCGCGAAGCAGGTTAAGCCGCGCCTTGCTCAGGTCGAAGCCTGAGTCGAGCGCGTCAACGTACTTTTGGCGCTCATCGATGCGAGCCTGCTGCTCGGCGGTGGGTGAAAGCTGCGGCGGCGCGCCGGAGCTGCCGGTGCCTCCGTTGCCCACTTCCAGCTGCGCGAGGACGCTTTTCAACTGCTGCTCGGCAATCTGCTGCTTGAGGCTCGCGACTTCAGCCTCGGCATCCAGCTCGCGCAAACTCGCGGTGAGCTGGCTAATCTGGATGTCATTTTGCTGCTGCGCCTGCTCGGCCTCGACCTTGGCGCGAAGGGCTTCTGCCGCAGAGACCTTGGCCTTTGCGCGAACGGAAAAGTCGAAGAAGGGAAGCGAAATCTGGAGACCGAAACTAACGTTGTTAGGCGTGAAGTTGTTGTAATACTTGCTGTAACTGTTCAGCTCATTGGAGTCATAGTTATACACGGCGCCGAATCCTATCGATGGGCGGCGCCATGCCAGGTCGGCTCCCTTTGCCTCGAGCAGCTTGGAACGGGCCAGGGCGTTCGAGGATTGAATGCCGAGAAGGGGCTGCGGCACTTCGTCGGCGGAGACGGTGGGAATAGCGGGAATGCTGGCGTGATCGGTCACGATGGATCCAACTGGTAAACCGGTAAGAGTAGCAAGCTGCTTGGCCAGTATGGCGGAGCGAGTCTCGAGATGCAGGCGACTCAGCTTGAGTTGCGCAGCCGTCAACTTTGCTTGCAGCAGATTGCTGAGAGGATCGACACCGGCATCAGTGCGCTCCTGCTCAATGGCGACAAGACGCGCCGCATCTTTTTCCTGTTCCCGGGAGGCGTCGATCTCGCTGTTCACGGCATCCATCTCGATGTAAGCCGTCGAGGCGTCGAGAGCAACTTGCTCCTTTGCATCCTTTAGACCCAGGTTGGCGGCCTCAACGCCTGCTCGCGCCGCCTTGGTGTATTGGCGCTGCGAAAAGCTGAGAACCAGAGATTGCATTGAAGCGTTGCCCACAGAGGGCTGGCCGGTTGGGAAGCCGTGAGAGTAGCCGATCTGCGATCCGATGACAAAGTTGGGGATGTACGCGTCTTCAGTTTGGCCGAGGGCGGCTTTTGCCTTTTGAAGGTCGGCGTCGGCGAGCTTCACGGTAGTCGAGTTTTGCTGCGCGAGTTCCACCACTGTCGTGAGCGAGACCTGCGCAGGCACAATGGCAGACGCACAGGCAAGCGCGAATCCGGCCAAAACCGGCGCCGTGAACCTGAGCGACTTTCGCCGAAATTTTATTGAAACTCTTTGCATGAATGATTCAAGCCTGGGACGGGTTAAACTCTCGCGCCATCTGCGCGGCAATCGCTAGTTCGCTCTTTGCGCCCGCCGCATCGCCGAGTTGCTGTTTGAGGCGCGAAAGCCGAATGTGGGCGATAAATGCCGGCGCCTGCTCGCTCAGGGACGAGTTCGAAAGGTAGTTCTCAAGCATCTGCGCGGCGAGCGACGGATTCCGCTTTGCCGAGATCAGCACACCTGCGCCGTCATAGAGGCCAACGCCTGACTTCCTGTCCTTTGCCGCGGCAGCAACGCATTTCTGAATGGCCGCATCAAGATTCGACCATTGCTGACGGGTTCGATAGAAATTGGCGAGAACCGTCAAATAGTCGGCGGGCTCTCTGGCTACGATCGCTGCCAAGCGATACGAATTCTCGGCCGTGGTGTAATCCTTTTGCTGCATGGCGATATCACCGCGCAACTGCGCAGCTCTGGCCGGGTCAATTTTGTCCAACTGCGAAGCAATGGCTTGCGCCTTGTCCGTTCCGCCACCGGCCATTCCGGGCGCCTGAGCGTAATAGTCGCCGAGGTCTGTCAAAGCAGGACCATTTTGCGGATTCAGCCTGGCCGCCGTTTGCATTTCAGAGAGCGAGTGTTTCGCGATTCCGAGCGCTGTGATGAAGCTTGCATGGCTGGCCTGTTGGCCCAGAACGCGCCCCAGCCACATGTGGTAATCCGAATTCTGCTGGTTAAGATTTACTGCCTGCTGGCACTCCGATACAGCTTGCGACCATTGCTCAAGCGTCAATCTGACCCGGCACAAAAGGTTCTGCGCCTCGGCGGCTCCGGCTCCGGTAGAAGGGAACGTCGCGAGCAGCACGATCGCTTTGTCCGCTTCGCCGGCCTGCAGATCTGAATTTGCCTGCGCAAGTGTAGCCGTAGAAATTTGCGCGCTGCCCGCGGACGAGCCAGCCCACACCAGAAATGTCAGCGCGAGAGCCACGACCATCGCTGGTGAGCGCATCACTGTTGTTCCTTGATGGGCACGCCCTCCCGCAAGGCTTGCCCGTTGGTTGTGCCGATGGCGACAATATCGCCTTCTTCAAGCCCGGAGAGAATGGGAACCTGCGTAAGGTTGGGAGCTCCGATAGTAACGGGAACCCGTTTCAGCTCGTCGTTCACGGCCTTGAAGACAAAGTATTTTCCATTCTGTTCGTGAAGAGCTTCGCGCGGCATGCTCAGAGTGTCGGGCATGCTGGAGGTTGTAACGGTAAGAGTGACATTGGTGTCCGGCAGCAGGCCGTCCGAGGAGCCATCAAAATCAATCAGCACCTCGCCCACGTTGCGCGTGGTGTAGGTGACGACAGCCGAGGGAAGCCGCACAACGTGCCCGTGCCACTCCACACCCGGTTTGGCATCCCAGCGAATCACGACTGCTTCACCCGTTGCCAGACGTCCAAGGTCGGGTTCGTCGAAGTAGCCGCGGACGCGCTCGTGGCTCAAGTCCGCAATCTGGAGCAGCAAGTTGCCCGCCGCAGAGAACTCCGACGGCGTAGCGTCCATGCTGTAGATTGTTCCTGAAATGGGGGCGCGAATTTCGGTCTGAGATTCGATGTGTTGCGCGGCGTTGAGCGCGGCTTTTGCATCGGCCACTGCGGACGTCGCTCGCCCCATGTCCTCACCCGAGTAGCGTTGGCGAGACCTTTGTTGGGCAGCCGTCAGGCTGGCCTGGGCCGAATCCAGCCGGTTTCGCGCCGCAGCCACCTCGCTGGGCGCGGCCGAGCCTGTCGACATCAGCTTGATCAGAGCGTCAAGATCGCGCTTGTCCTGATCTACCGAGAGTTGATCCTGCGCGATCTCCGCGGCCGAAGCTTGCCGCTCGGCCAGCGTGCCATTGTGCTCTATTGCTAGGGAATTTGCCAGAGCGTTCCGCAACGCGCTCTGCGCACTCGCCACCTGCGCCAGCGCCGCCACGTCGTCGAGCGTGACCAGCAACTTGCCTGCGGGGACCTTGTCGCCTTCCTGCGCGTAAACCGCTTTTACAGTGGTCGCGATCGGGCTGTAAAACTGGTAGTTCGCAATCGGTTCCACGCGCCCATTGGTGCTGATCGTATTGACCAGCAGCGCGTGTTCCACTCGCGCCACGCGCACCGGCAGGCGCTCGCGCAGAAAATAGCGCGCCGTGAAAAATACGGCAAGCAGAACGACGACTGTACCAGCCCAAAGCCAGCGGCGGCTTGTTTGCAATTTTGCTTCAGCCATTCAGTTAACCAGAGTCAGTATATAGGACTCAAAAACATGGGATAAGAAGCAGAAAAATGGCCGTTGCACCGGATCGCGCTTGTCCGTTCCGCCTCGTACAATACCAGTATGGCCGCCAAACGACGGTATACCGACGAACATGCCAAGGCCGGGCTGGACTTTGCGTTTCCGGCGATCGAGACCTGGCAGAATCAATTTCCCGGGTATGAGATCCAGATCGACGATCCGGAACTGACCTCGGTTTGCCCCAAGACCGGCCTTCCGGACTTCGGAGTCCTGACCATTCGCTACATGCCGCGCGAGCGCTGCCTGGAATTGAAATCGCTCAAAGAGTATCTCTTCAGCTACCGCAATCTCGGCATCTTTCAGGAAAACATCGTCAACCAGGTTCTGGAGGATGTGGCGAAGGCGTGCGACCCTGTTTGGGCTGTGGTGAAAGGTGAGTTCAGGCCGCGCGGTGGGATTGGGACTATCGTTGAAGCTCGCTGGCCAAGGCCTCCAGCTTAATCAACGAGGGCCGGTTGGGTAAACGCGCCTCGCCGTGATATTCCTGAGTCCGCTCGTATCTCTGCTCCGCTCCGGAGAACTTTGCCAAACTTCGCCCAGCCTGCGCGCACCCGCATAAGCCCGGCTTTTGCCACGGCCACGCTGCTGCTCGGGCTCAATTTGCTGAACTATATTGACCGGTACATTCTGGCCGGCGAACTGCAGCCCATCAAGAATGAGTTTCATCTGAGCGATCAGCAAATGGGCGCGCTGGGCACGGCGTTCTTTGTCTTCTATATGATCGCCGCGCCGCTGACTGGCTGGCTTGGCGATCGATTTAGGCGCAAGCCGATGATCATTGCCGGCGCGATTCTGTGGAGCCTGGCCACGCTGGCAGCTCTGTGGGTTCACAGTTACACGACGCTCTACTTGCGCCAGGCGCTGGTGGGAATCGGAGAGGCCACTTTCGGAATCTTCGCGCCGGCCGTGCTGTCTGATTTTTATTCTGAGCGCGAGCGCAACCGCGTGCTTTCGGTTTTCTACATAGCCATTCCTGTAGGCGCAGCGCTGGGGTACCTGGCCGGAGGACAGATTGGCTCGCAATGGGGCTGGCGAGCGCCCTTTTTCGTCTGCGCGCTACCGGGATTTCTGGTGGCTGCGCTGTACGGTTGGATCGGACGTGAGCCGGTGCGGGGAGCCAGTGATCACGTCAAGGCAGACTTGAAGCGCGTCACGGTGCCGGGAATTATTCGCAACCCAGCCTTCTTGACTGCGACCTTTGGCCTGGCGATGCTGACCTTCGCCATGGGTGGAATCTCATTTTGGATGCCTGAGTTTTTGCGGCGCGAGGCTGGAATGTCGATGAGTACGGCGAGCCTGACAGTGGGCGCGACAACGGTGGTTGACGGCATTGTTGCAACGCTGGTGGGCGGTTGGATTGCGCACGTTTGGCTGAAGCGAAATCATCGCGCGCTGTACTTGCTCTCGGCGTGGAGCGTGGCGCTGACGCTGCCGTGCGGGATGATGCTCTTCTTCGGTCCGCACAAGTGGGCCGTGCCGTCGCTGTTTGCCGCGGAGTTCTTTCTCTTCCTCAATACAGGTCCACTGAATGCCGCGATCGTCAACTCGGTTTCCGCGCCGGTGCGGGCGACAGCGATTTCGATCAACCTATTTTGCATTCATTTTTTCGGCGACACATTTTCGCCGCAAGTAATCGGCACCATCAGCGACCGATCGAACTTGAGCATTGGACTGGGCGCAACGCTCGTCTTCCTGATCATCTCGGCCACGATTCTTTTTGCGGGCGCGAAGTTTGCGCCACCGCTCGAAGAACCTGGCTGATTCCGCCAACGCGCTACTTTGCCGGCAACGGCTCTTGATCTCTGGTGTTCATAAAGGCGCGGCGGCCGCCTTGTGGCCGCAGGTTGGGATCTGAAATGGGTGGCCGCTGCTGTTCGGCGGTGAAGCCGCGGGCGAGTAGAGGATTGGGCTTGAACCTGGGTGGGCCGCCGTAGAACTGGCGTGCGTGGCTCAGGACCATTCCGGCGCGACCATGCATGGGCTGGACGATGCCGCGAATCTGGACGTCCGAATCGCGGTATTTGGTCAGCTCTCCGACCTCGGTGCGATCTGCGGGAAGGGAGATGACGGTGAAGCGGCATTGGTCGTCGGGGGTTTGCGGAGGGCAGACATCGAGGAAGCGCGTACCGTTTGGAAGTTCAACCACGTCATAAATATGTGCGGAGATGCAGATGTCTTTGTTGAGTATTTGCGGTGCCATTTCCGGAACATGGTCGGCAGGAACGCAAGGCTTGGGTTTGGCGGCCAAGGTGAGCGCGGGGGCGCAAATCATTAGCACTGCAGGCCAGAAGGGAAAGATGAAGCGCATCGAGGTCTCCGAGGAGGATTGGAGACAGGTTAGTGCGGAGCTTGCGGATGTGTCAGTGACGGATGACGCGGTTGCGAAACGGCGCAGGTGCGAGCAGGTGAGCGACGGTAAGTCGCAACTGGCAGCGGCGAGTAGCAGCTGGCGACAGCGAGAAATAACTGTCGAGCGCCGACGAGGAGTGATTAGTGCGTGGCGACGAGCTCGCCGGCCTTGGCGGATTGGCCGTAGTGGCTCTCGACGTAGTGGTCGAGGATCTGCTTGAACTCGGCGACGATCGTGTCGCCGCGGAGAGTTGTAGAGAGCTTGCCGTCGATGTAGACGGGAGCGACCGGATCCTCAAACGTGCCGGGTAAACTGATGCCGAGATTGGCGTGCTTCGACTCGCCGGGGCCGTTGACGACGCAGCCCATGACGGCGAGCTTGAGCTCTTCGACACCGGGATAAAGCTTGCGCCACTCGGGCATCGACGCGCGCAGGTAGCTTTGGATCTGCTCGGCCAGCTCCTGGAAATATGTGCTGGTGGTGCGGCCGCAACCGGGACAACTTGTGACCTGCGGCATGAAGCTGCGGATCGAGAGCGACTGAAGAATCTGCTGCGCGGCCTGGACTTCTTCGGTGCGGTCGCCGTTGGGCTTCGGCGTGAGGGAGACGCGAATCGTGTCGCCGATGCCTGCGAGCAGAAGCGGCGCGAGGCCCGCGGTCGAAGCGATCAGGCCCTTCGATCCCATTCCGGCTTCGGTGAGGCCGAGGTGAAGCGGATAGTCGCAGCGTGCGGCGAGCTTGGTGTAGACATCGAGCAGATCGCGAACGCCAGAGACCTTTGCCGACAGGATGATCATGTCGTGGCCGAGGCCGTAGCGCTCGGCTGCGGCGGCGGATTCGAGCGCGCTGGTGATCATGGCTTCAATCATGACGTCGCGCGCGGGCAGCGGTTCAGGCAGCTTGCTGTTCTCGTCCATCATGCGCGTCAAGCAGAGATTGATCAAGCGAGCCCCAGTTGACGCCGATGCGGACTGGCTTGTGATTCTCGACGGCGCATTCGACCATGGTTCCGAAGTTCGAGTCGTCTTTGCGGCCGATGGAAACGTTGCCGGGATTGATGCGGTATTTGGCGAGCGCGCGCGCGGCTGCGGGAAATTTCTTTAGAAGGATGTGGCCGTTGTAATGAAAATCGCCGATGATCGGCACGCGCAGGCCGCGCTTTTCGAGACCTTCGACAATGTGCGGAACGGCTGCTGCTGCGTCTTCGTTGTTGACCGTCACGCGAACGAGCTCAGAGCCGGCGAGGGCGAGCGCTGCAACTTGCTCGATGGTTCCTTGAATGTCGGCTGTGTCGGTGTTGGTCATCGACTGGACGACGACGGGAACTTCCCAGCCGACACGGACGTTGCCGATGCGGACGGTTGGAGTTTTTCTGCGCTGAATCTCCGCCATGAATCTAGTTTACCGAAAAGCTGGGACCAAGGGACCAAGGGACCGAGGGAACAAGAAGACAAGGGACCAATGAAGCAAGCAAGGCGACAAGTTAGCTAATAGGCGAGTCTCAGCTTTCAGCCTTCGGCTTTCAGCTCGATGCAGCGGGTCGGCGGAGCCGCGAATAGCCAGCCGGAAGTCTGATTTGTTTATCATTTAGTAACCTACCCCCCTCCCCCCCGGTATGTCATACCTCCATATTTGATAACAAAGGATTTATGGGGTGGCCTCATACCTTTTTCATACCTGTTCCATACCTCTCATACCTCCCATACCTTTGCTGCGGAGAAGGGCGAGAGATTGGCCTGCGGTTGGTGAGCGATCATGGTCTGAGTATGCGCCAAGGCGGGGTAATTATCGGCAAAGTTGGCAGAGATTTGGTATCGGTGGTTAGTGATCAGAAATGGAAGGAGTTAAGGCGGGGATGGCGGGGTTGTTTGGGCGGCGGAGGGGTTGACAGGAAAAAAATAGGACGAGGGATCAGAAACTATTGGCCAAGGGGCATTGGCGCCACTTGAGCGTTCGTCTCTGTCCATGCCGCTGCTTCCCGCGCCATCAATTGCTTTGAGATGCAATCGCTGGCGCTGGGAGGAAATAAATCTGTGAATTTCCGCTGCGATTTGATGAGAAGGCAATCTTAGATGCATCGGGGGACCAGCTTGGCCATGCTCCGCCATTCGTTGTGACCTGGGTCAGGTTCGTTCCATCGGGATTGATTGTGTAGACCTGATATTGGCCTGAGCTGTTCGAAGAAAACGCGATTCGATTGTTGGACGACCAAACTGGTTGCCAATTAACTACATTCGCTCCCGCGCCATTGGTTGTGAGCTGGCGGACCAGTGTTCCGTCGAGATTGTAGATGGAAATGTCGAAAGCGTAATTGTTCGGACCGGATAGTGTCCCAACAACCAGTTGAGAGCCGTCGGGCGAAAATGACACACCGACGATGCTGTCAGTGTTGGCAACCGAACAGTTGAGATCAAATGAGTCAATGATTTGACCGTATGTGTTATTGTCTTGCCCGTTCAAACTGCTCAAAGGCGCGACATGAAGATCAGTATTCAGAGAGGGACACTGGCCTGTAAGCGTTGTGAGAGCGTCCCACGCCATGTTGTTGCCATCCAGTGACACCGCGAACCATTGCCCCCCAAGTCCGCCAGGGACGAAAAGCAATCGATCAAAGTCCGGCTGGCTCCCGTTGGCCACAGATGATCTACGGGGAGGAGGGGATTCCCGGAAAGGGTGAACCGATCCCACTCCCAATAGTAGAGAGTATCCTGCACAACAAGATCACCTGTCGACCCAAGCCAAACGGGGTATGTAATGCCACCACCATAACTCCCGTAAGTTCCCGTTGTGAGCCGCTGGAGATTTGTCCCTGACGGCGAGACCTCCCAAATGTCTGAGTCCTGTCCCCCGGGGGCCGAGGCGAATGCGATAAGTGCGGATGTTGGAGACCACGCGGGATAATTATCAGTCGAGGAGTCGTTCGTTACTCACACAAGTCCCGGCTCGGATCCTGCTGGCGTCACGGTGAAGAGGGCGGCAGTCGACGCGCCGCCACCCGGCGCAGGATTCGTCACCACCATGGGATAAGTTCCAGATGTGGCAAGGTCAGTCGAGGTGAGCGAGATCGTGAGTTGGCTTGCGTCTCGTAAGTCGGGGAGTGCGTGATACCGTTGAGGGTCACCGTGGAAGAGGTCAGGAAGCCAGTTCCATTGATGGTGAGTGTTTGCGGCGCAGCACCAGCTGCTAGTGAATTCGGCGACAGCGATGTAATTGAAGGAACTGGATTCGACACAGAACCATTCACAGTGAAAGTAACTGCATTTGAGACCGCTCCACCGTGTCAGGGTTAATTACTGTGATTGTGTAGGAACCTGGAATAAGAAGGTCGCTGGCGGGGATAACAGCATTCATGTTCCCCTGACCGCTGAAACTTCTGGAAAGCCGGTTTCCATTAAAGCTGACGATAGAATCTGGCACGAAATTTGACCCAATAAGGGCGATCGTCACATCAGTAGTGCCTTCATCAGCAGCGCTAGGCGTGATGGATTGCAACGTCGGAACGAAGGATCCAGTTTGCTGCCAAATCGGTATGTTAAACAGATTTAATTCGGGAGAACTCAGTCCAACCGAGATATCTGTACCGATTATTGACGCATCTACTCCAACATTGCTTTCGGCACCCCATGAGAGCACCTCAGGAGGGCCGCTTGTTCCACTAAAGTACACATCCGTGGCTATATTTGGAAATAGAGTTCCATATAGAAGAGCTCCAATCTTTACTCCACCATAAACCTCGCCAGTTATGGAGCCATCCAAAGAAGTCCCGTCAATCGCAGTAGTGAACGAAGGTGTCGGCAGGACCGGAGTCGTGACGCCATTAGCATAATCGAGTCCCGCTTGTGCCTGAGCATCCTGCTCCGCGCTGGCATAGAAGCTCGCCTGCGACCCGAGGTTAGCTCCTATATAGGGAAATGCCTGCCCTTGAACGACGACGGGAACTTCCCCGACGAAAACGACTGTCGGTTCGGTTAGAATCTCCGGATCGCCACTCTGATCAAAATCATGCTCCACCTCAATCGTGGCGGACAACTGTCCCTGCATGCTCATCAGCGCGTGTTCACCGAAAGACGCAACCACGCTTGCCGATCGAAGCGAAAGGAAACCCCATTGAACATTTACCTGTAATTGCGGGCAGAACTCTAGGGTGCCATCCAGCCATACCTGGCCTGACGCATCGTCCCCAACATCCCCGCTGCTGATACCACCCTGAGCACCAATGGTGTAGCTGAACGGCTCGATAAAAGTATTTGAGTCGCTTGAGCATGAATTTGACAACGCATTTGTGGCATACCGAATGCCTGCTTTCTGTGCCTCTTGTACGGAAAGAACTTTGGAGCGACGCAAGAGGTTTCCAGCGTTTTCGTTGCTGGCTGGAATAAACATCTGCGTAAAGGACAAACTACCTTGTTGGATGGCTTCTTCTAGCGTGGCTTGGCTCACTGTCGCGACAACTGTCGAGCCGTTCTTGGTCACGCTGAGGATATTCACTAACAGTCCGTTGGGCGCAGAAGCCGTTGGTGCGCTAGCAAGCACATTTCCGACCTGAAGAGATTGGGCAATCCCGCTCGTGCTGCTTATGGTTACTGTGCTGCCATCCGAAGACACAGTGAGGCTCTCTTGCCCAGCCTGATCGAGAACCTTTGTCGTATTCGGAACGATATCGTAATAATCGACGACTGCCGTTGCGGTAGTGCCAGCCGTTACACTCACGGTCTGAGAAGGTTGAGTCGCACTATAGGTACTGGTCCCCACAACAACAGGCGCCGCTGTGAGCGTATAAGTCCCTTGGACTGCGCTAATAGTTCCACTTGAAGCGAGCATCGTTTTCTGGCCGTTTGGATCGGTCACGGTCACGCTCGCAAACGTCCCCGCTGGCAAGTCAGTTATCGTGACTACAAGTGCGGTAGGCGCTGCGACTATGACCACAACGGAACCAGTGACCGCGTTGTAATCGGTCGTGTCGGTGGGAGTGAAAGTGACGCTTTCAGGGGGCGCGCCCGCAGTGGGAGCGGTACTGGGGGTAGTCCAGGCGGAAGTTCCTGAGGTCGACGCAGTGCCGCCGGTCAGGGTTGACGAGGCAAGCGTCTGGCCGTATGTGATGGCGCTTGCCGTGGGCCATTCAGAGACTGTAGGCGTCGCCTTGTTGACAGTAACTACGACGGAGCCCGACGCCGTGTTGTAGTCGGTCGAGTCGGTGGGTGTGAAGGTGACACTTTCAGAAGGAGTGCCCGCGGATGGAGTGGTGCTCGGGGTAGCCCAAGCAAATGTTCCTGTGACAGAGGCTGTGCCGCCAGTGAGAGTTGACAATGCGAGAGATTGGCCGTAGGTAAGGACACTTGCTGCGGGCCACGCGGAGATTGTCGGCGTAGTTTTCTGCGTGCCCCCTCCACCGCCGCTGTTGGAGCCTCCGCCTCCGCAACCTGCGGCAAGCGTCAAGACTCCCATCGCCAACAATAGGGTGGCAGAGTTTCGTCCCATACGGAAAGAGCTATAAAGCCTTCCATTTATAGACATATGTCAGCCTCTGAAGGGGATTGCTGCCAAGCGTACCCTAATCGGTGTGAATTTTCCAGAAATTTCGTCCGTTTTAAGGGAGGGTTGATTCGCAGCTAACTGTGAATTTGACCGAATTATTCGTCAAGTTACGAATAGACAATGCATCAAGGTGTTGACATTGGTTACTCAAATTGAGGTAAAGGTTACCAGTAACCTACCTTATCCCCAAGTTAAGCAGGATGCGGCTGGGTGCATAATCATGTCGAGGATGAAACCATGATCATTTGGGGCATTCGCTGGTTTGCAAAGACGCTGGGTCAACTCTTATACGGTTGCTCGAACTGTGGAAAGAAGACCGTGCACTCGGCCGTCGTCCAAAAGGGCTGGTTCACACTGTTTTTTATTCCGCTGATCCCGATAGGGAAGAAGTACGTGATTGTTTGCAACCTTTGCGGTCTTCGTCTGAAGGCCGTCGACAATCTTAAGGCCCAGTTGGAGACCTGGGAAAAGACGGGAAGGTTTCCGGATGGGCAAACAGTGGGCGCGCCGATGTTGAATGGGTAGCGTTGACGACGGGACTTGCGCCATTTTTCTTACGCCCCTCCGGGGCTGCGGGCCGGTGGGAACTTTTATACCCCCGGCTTGCGCCTGGGGCTACCATCTTTTGCCCGCTACGCGGGCCGGCCGAGTGAGCGAGGTTCTATCGCGGCTTCGCCGCGTATTTTCCTTCTCAAAAAGCAGGGGGTAGATGCATGTACGGGCTGAAGCCCGTACCCTTCACTGAAACCCGTATCTTTCGCTGAAGCCTATACCCTTCGCTCGGCACGACTGAAGTCGTGCCCTGATACAGGGCTCCGGGGCTGAAGCCCGGGTTGGTTTGAGGTCGTTTTTCAGGGGCCTGAAGGCCCCTGCTCCTTCCGTAGATAAAGCCCAGATCCCTCCGCGAAGAAAGAAGCAAAAGCAGGTCCCCGTTCGACTCCGCTGAAAAGCGCTTCGCTAAGGATGGCTGCGTGTGGGTGGGGTTCGTGCAATCCCACCCTGGCCACAATGACAAGAGCGTGGCGAGGATGGGGCAACCATTTCTTCTGGTGAGTGAAGGCCGCGAAAAGCAGGTCCCCATTCGACTCGTCCGCTCGGCGGCCTCGCTTCCCGAGAAGCAGGTCCTTCGACTCCTTGCGCTGCGCTCCAGTCGCTCAGGATGACAGCGCGCGGGTGGGCGGTGGGCGGGTGGCCCAGGTCTCAAAGGGATTTAGTTCAACCACCAAAAGCTGGGTGCCCCGGGTCTCGATTCTGAGACCCGGGAGTGCACGAACCTCTATCTGCCGTTGTGCGAAGTCCCATGCCTTCGGGCAGCTCGTATGCTCGCTTGGCTGCTGTCCAAATCGACTCAATCTCGACTGTTCCCTGGAAACCGGTTGCATAATGCCGAAAGCTGGACCACTTCCAATCCTCTGGTTTGGACACCAACCCGCGTGCAACAGGATTGCGATGCAGATAGTGCAGCTTCTCGGTTGTTTTCCTGGCCGTCCACACGTTGAAGTCGTAGTAGCGTGCCTGCCAAAAGGGGCGCTCGCGCCGCCGCTTGGCTACGGACAGTTTCAACGACTGGATGGCGCGCGGCAAACTTCCTTCGCCAGGTTCGTTGACGAGCAGATGCACATGCTCCGGCATGACCACGTATCCGACCACCGCCCACGTGTAACGCTTGCGAATTCGCTCGAGGGCGTTCTCGAATAATTCGCGGCTGGTCGCTGACTGGAAATGCGCCTGACGGCGATAACAACTGAAGGTGACAAAGTGCAGATGTTGAGCCTGCTGAAATCGCCGGAGTCCTGTGGGCATTTGGAGTGAGCATACTCCATCGTGGGCGAGATGAGCGGTGATGGTTCCCAGGTCTCAGAAGCGAGACCTGGGGCACCCATGGATGTGGTGGTGATTTAGCGCGTGTCGGTCAGGGTTCGTGGTATCCCAGGTCTCAGAAGCGAGACCTGGGGCACCCATGGATGTGGTGGTGATTTAGCGCGTGTCGGTCAGGGTTCGTGGTATCCCAGGTCTCAGAAGCGAGACCTGGGGCACCCATGGATGTGGTGGTGATTTAGCGCGTGTCGGTCAGGGTTCGTGGTATCCCAGGTCTCAGAAGCGAGACCTGGGGCACCCATGGATGTGGTGGTGATTTAGCGCGTGTCGGTCAGGGTTCGTGGTATCCCAGGTCTCAGAAGCGAGACCTGGGGCACCCATGGATGTGGGGAAATGTCATCCCCGTGGGTCGATGGGAACGTTTGTACCCCCGGCTTGCGCCTGGGGCTACCATCTTTTGCCCGCTACGCGGACATGGCGCCGGGCATCGGGGATCGGACAGCGCGCACAATCGCGCAGAAAACGGCCATCTAATCCCACTTAGGTGCGGTGAAGGCCGGGTTAGCGCGCGCAAACGCCGCGCTCAGGATGACATCGCGAGGAGAAGGTTAGACGCGGACGGCGACGGAGTTGGTTGCGGAGTTGGCTACGGAGCTGGTTGTGCGAGCGGAAATCCTTTTTAGGAGTGCGGCGGCGGGCATGGATTTGCCGAAGAGCCATCCCTGGGCGTAGCGGACTCCGCGGGTGAGGAGGAACTGCGCTTGCGCTTCAGTCTCGACACCTTCAGCGATGGTTTGGAGGTGGAGCGAGCGGGCCATCTCAATGATGTGAACGACGACCTGGCTGGTTGCGCCGTCGGTGTTGATGGTTTCGACGAAGGCCTTATCGATTTTGAGCGTGTCGAGCGAAAGAGATTGCAGGCAGGCGAGCGAGGAGTAGCCGGTGCCGAAGTCGTCGATGGAGACGCGGAAGCCGCGGCTGCGCAGGTCGCTGATGAGGGCGGCGGTTTCAGAATCACGGAGGAAGGCGCGCTCAGTCGCTTCAATGCCGACATTGTGGGGAAGAGCGCCGGTAGCGCTGAGCAATTGCTGGAGCTGCTCGAGGGTGCGGCCGGAGCGCAGATCGCCGACCGACATGTTGATGGCGACTTCGAAGCCGGGATCGATGGCGAGGAACCGAGGCAGATCCTGGGTGATGATTTCGAGGACTTCAGCAGTGATGAGATGGATGAGGCCGCGATCTTCAGCGAGCGGGATGAAGTGGTCAGGGGGAATGTTGGCGAGGGGGCTCTTCCAGCGAACGAGGGCTTCAGCGCCGATGACGCGGCGCGAATCGAGCTCGACGATGGGCTGGTACTCGACGTAGAACTCCTTGTTGCGGAGGGCGCGGCGGAGGACGGAGGGGAATGAGGAGCGGATCTGGCTGAGATAGTTGGCCGCCCAGCCGAAGAGAATTCCGCAGAAGATGCCGATGGGCGTGAAGAAGAGAGCGAAGTGACGGACGCGCTGAAAAGCGTAATGCTGGGGGACTGCCGCGACGACGGCGAGATCCCACTTTGCTGAGCGGACGCGTGAGACGAGATAGCCGTGATCGTGGAGTGTGGCCTGGGAGCCTGCGGCAATGGGGTTGAACCAGGCGGGCTGGAAGTTATGGCCGAGGACGGAGAGGCGGTCGAGATTCGGGGCTGAGGGGACGAAGACGGAGAGCTCGACATCAGGACCTTCGGTGGGAATGTCGATGGGCAGCGTGGGGTCAACGATGATTGCGAAGCCGCCGGTAGAGAAGACATCGAGCGGATGCCACTGCTGCGGCGAGATATTCACGTTGAAGTACTCGGAGACGCCGCGATTTGAAATGAGGCTTGGCTTGCCGAGCGCGACCGGAGTGGTGACACCGAGCGAGGTGCAGAGGAGCGTGTCTCCAGAGGTGCGGCCTGCGGCCTGAATGTAGTTGGAACCGAGATCAATCTGGCGGAGCAAATCGATGTCGTTGGGCGAGCACGGAGTAAATTTTGCGACGTCAACGCGGTGCTTGGCGGTGGCGAATTGGTTGGCGGCCTCTTCAACGCGGCGAAGAGAATCGTGCGCATAGGCGAGGCTGAGCGATTGCTGGGCAGCGAGGCTCTGGTGCCAGGCGAGGTAGATCGAAGCCAGGATAGGCGCACAGATGGCGGCAAACCCGACGGCGAGCGCAAAGGCGACGCGTGGCCGATTTGGCACTTCGAGACCTCTCCTGGGGGGAATTTGTTTGGGGCCCGCTGAAAATGATAGCCCATAGAAAACAGAGGTGAACGGACCGAAGTGGAGGTGGGTATCACCCTTTTGATGCAGGAGGAGCCGGCGAAGGCAAGAGCGATGCGGGGCGGGGGCTGTTTTTCAAGAGTCTGAGAGCCCCTGCTCCTTCCGACGGTTTCCCTCAGGGGCTAAAGCCCGCGCACATTTGGGGCGGATTGCGGCACGACTGAAGTCGTGCCCTTTCAAAACCGGTGCGATTGAGTGAGTAACGCGATAGCGTTAAAGGTTGCGCTGGAAGCGGAGGACGTGGACGGCAGCTCCCCAGACGGTGTCGGTGCGGGTGAGGCCGTCGGGGGTCCACTGGTCGGATTTGTAGAAGTGCTGTGCGCGGAGGTTGTCAACGAGGGTGAAGAGGTAGGCGTGGCGCAGCGAGAGAGAGACGAGATGGGCGCGGGCAGCGGAGACGAGCGCGACGCCGATGCCGCGACCCCAGGAATCGGGATCGACATAGAGGGCGGTGAGCTCGCCGTGATGGGGAAGGTCGGATTCCTGTGAGGGGCGCGTGGTGGCGAAGCCGAGAATTTTTTCGGTGGTGAGGGCGACGTTGCCGAGGCCGCGGGCGGATTGGATTGATGCGTCGCCGGGGGGGCGGGCGATGTTGGCGACGTTGGCGAGGCCGCTAGTTTCGGTTGGGCTGATGATGTCGGCGTCGGTGGCGACGATGGTGTAGGGGTGGGAAGGGTCGGCGTGGGAGAGATCGTATTTCTCGGCGCGGTCTTCGGGGCGAAGCTGATTGAGATAGCTGGCAGGGAGGATTCCGGCGTAGCCGTGCTGCCAGGCGCGGACGTGAACGCGCGCGATGGCGAGTGCGTCGGCTGGCTGAGCGGGACGGAGGAACATGGGGTGAGTATCGCAGAGAGACAGGGAACGAGGGAACAAGCCACCCCATCGAGCAAAGATCGCTCGCCGGGGACCCCGGCAGGGACCAAGGGAACAAGAAGGCAGGGACCGGGGGAACGAGAAGGGCAGGGACTAAGGGACGAAGGGACTAGGGACTGAGGACTAGCGGCAGGGAGTAGGCGGTAGGGAATGAGGAGGGGGGCCGGAGGATGGGTTATAGTGGACGGGTTCCCGAAACAAAAATAGATTTCCCCGAAGCGCAGACCAGATTTCCTGAAACAAAATTGAATTTGAGAAAGGCCTGAGGAGGGTACTGTGAGCGAGCATCCGACACCGGAAAAGATTTTGCAAATTGGCATGGGGTTTATGGCCGCGAAGACGCTGCTGAGCGCGGTGGAGATGGGGTTGTTTACGGAGCTGGCGCAAGGGCCTGAGGGATTAGAGGCGGTGCAGGCGAGGGTGGGGCTGCATCCGCGGTCGGCGCGGGATTTCTTGGATACGCTGGTGGCGCTGGGATTTCTGGAGCGGCGCGAGGGGAAGTACGCGAACTCGGTGGAGACGGATTTGTTTCTGGACAAGAAGAAGCCGTCGTACATTGGCGGGATTTTGGAGATGGCGAACCAGCGGCTGTATGGGCACTGGGCGCATTTGACGGAGGGGTTGCGGACGGGGCTGCCGCAGAATGAGGTGCGCGGCGGAGGGCAGCCGACGTTTGAGACGCTGTATGCCGATCCGGCGCGGCTGAAGGCATTTTTGAAGGCGATGAGCGGGATCAGCCATGGGTCGGCGCTGGCGATTGCGGCGAAGTTCAACTGGAAGGATTACAAGACGTATTGCGATGTGGGGACGGCGCAGGGCGATACGGCGGCACAAATTGCGTTGGCTAACCCGCATTTGAGCGGGACGGGATTTGATTTGGCGGAGGTGGGGCCGATTTTTGAGGAGTATGTGGGCGGGCTGGGGCTGAATGGGCGGCTGAAGTTTCAGGCGGGAGATTTTTTCAAGGGAACGATTCCGACGGCGGACGTAATTGTGATGGGGCACATTTTGCACGATTGGGATTTGCCGACGAAGAAGATGTTGATTGCGAAAGTGTATGAGGCACTGCCGAAGGGCGGGGCGTTCATTGTGTATGAGGCGATTATCGACGACGACCGGAGCAAGAATGCGTTTGGGCTATTGATGAGCCTGAATATGCTGATCGAGACGTATGGCGGATTTGATTACACGGGCGCGGATTGCCAGGGATGGATGCGCGAGGCCGGGTTCAAGGAGACGCGGGTGGAGCATTTGGTGGGTCCGGACTCGATGGTGGTGGGGATTAAGTGAGAGCAGGGAAAGGGAATAGGGAATAGGGAACAGGAAGCAGGGAGCGAGTCAGCAGGTCAGCGAGTCGGCGATGCCGTGCGAGGGGTGGGCGGGAGCAGATTCGAAGCAGATGTGACCGGAGATGCAACGTCTCGATGAACAACCTGTGAAGACTAATTCTGCACTGCAAATAAGCTAGTCCAGATACGTTAATCTAGGTCGATGAGCGACGCGGTCAAACTTGTGAACGACGGGCACGCGAGTGTGGGAGAGTTGCGCGCGCAGGCTGGCGCTGTCGCGGCGTTGCGAATTCGTGCGCTGAAAAAGGCGTTTGCGGATGTGCAGGCAGTGGATGGAATCGACCTGGACGTGGCCAAGGGCGAGTGCTTTGGTTTACTGGGACCGAATGGAGCGGGGAAGACGACGACGATTGAGATTTGCGAGGGGTTGACGGCGGCGGATGAGGGGACGGTTGAGCTGCTGGGGCTGAATTGGAAGACCGGTGCAGATGAGTTGCGGCAGCGGATCGGAATTCAACTGCAGGAGACGCAGTTTCCGGAGAAGATGACGGTGGAGGAGACGCTGCGGCTGTTCCGAAGTTTTTATCGCAGCGGGATTACGGTGGATGAGTCGATCAAGCTGGCGCAGCTTGAAGAGAAACGGAAGGCGCGCGTCGGCGGCCTGAGCGGCGGGCAGAAACAGAGACTGGCAATGGCGACGGCGATGGTGGGTGACCCGGAACTGCTGTTTCTGGATGAGCCGACGACGGGGCTCGATCCGCAGGCGCGGCGGCACTTGTGGGATCTGGTGGAGGAGCTGAAGCGGGCGGGGCGCACGATCATTTTGACGACGCATTATATGGAGGAGGCGGAGCAGCTTTGCGATCGCGTGGCGATTATGGATCACGGCAAAGTGATTGCGCTGGGGACGCCGAATGAATTGATTGCGAAGGAGTGCAGCGAGGACATTGTGGAGTTTGCGGTGCATTCCCTGGTCCCCAAGGGCGAGGGACCAGGGGCACCCAAGGACTTGCTGAACGTGGAGGCGCTGAAGGCGATTCCGGGAGTGCAGTCGCATCGCGTGGATGGAGGGCTGCATCAGCTTTCAGTGAGCGAGCTGCACACGACGGTGCCGCGGATTTTTGCGGCGGTCGAGGCGCAGGGGCTTCATTTGAGCGAATTCAGAACACATTCGGCGACGCTGGAGGATGTGTTTGTCAGGCTGACGGGAAGGAATCTGCGCGATGAATAAGCTGGAAACCAGCAGCCTGTATCAGTTGACGGTGACGCGGTTGAAGTTGACGCTGCGCGAGCCGGAGGCCATCTTCTGGATTTTTGTGTTTCCGATTCTGCTGGCGATTGGGCTGGGAATTGCGTTCAGGAACAGGCCGGCGGATGTGCTGCCAGTGGGCGCGACGACGGAGCAGTTGACGCAGGCGCTGGCTGCGGACAGCGGGCTGAAAGCGGCGCAGATGGATGAGAGCGCGGGAGTTCATGCGCTGTCGGTGGGAACGATTTTGTTGCTGGCCGAGCAGACCGGGGATTCGGTGGTGTATCGGTATGACAATACGAATCCCGATGCGCGGACGGCGCGCATGATTGCAGATCGAGCGATTGAAGTTGCGGCAGGACGCAGGGATGTGGTGACGGCGACGAACGAACTGGTGCACGAGAAGGGCTCGCGCTACATCGACTTTGTGGTGCCGGGATTGCTGGGAATGAATCTGATGGGCTCGGCGATGTGGGGGTTGGGTTTCTCGATTGTGGATGGGCGGCAAAAGAAACTGCTGAAGCGGATGGTGGCTTCGCCGATGCCGCGGTGGCAGTATCTGATGGGATATTTGATTTCGCGGCTGATCCTGCTGGCGGTCGAATTAGTGGTGTTTCTAGGATTTGCGAAGCTGGTTTTCGGCGTGCCATTTCGCGGTCCGCTTTGGCAGCTTGGATTGCTTTGCATTTTGGTGTCGATGGTATTTTCTGCGCTGGGGCTGTTGACAGCGTCGCGGGCGAAGACCATGGAGGCCGCGAACGGGCTGATGAACCTGGTGATGCTTCCCATGTGGATTCTGTCGGGAGTATTTTTCTCGGCGTCGAGATTTCCGGCGATTGTGCAGCCGCTGGTGCGCGCGCTGCCGTTGACGGCGGCGATCGATGCGATGCGCGGGAATATGCTGCAAGGCGTGCATCTGGGGCAACTGACGGTGCAGGTGGGAATTCTATTGGCGTGGTTCGCAGTGCCGTTTGCTGTGGCGTTGAGGATTTTCCGGTGGAAGTGAGAAGAGCAGGGAACAAGACCCAGCGACGAGGACCGTCGCTGGGGACCCCGGCAGGGAAGGGAAGGGAACAAGGGAACGAGAGGCATGGAGTGGAAAAGCACAGAATAAGAAACGAATGTTGGATCGGTTCTTTCGCCCGCTGACGCGGGCTTTTAAAATTCGCGCATTAGCTGTCCCCAGGCTTGCACCTGGGGCTACCTTCTTTTGCCCGCTCACGCGGGCTTAGCTTCGCATGACCCCAGGGGCAGAGGGGCACGGGGTGGGGCAGGTAGCCGAAAAGAACTCGATAGGTTGTTCGCGTTTCGCGGCGTCAGTGACCTTCAATCAGCGGATGCGGATAGACCTCAGCGCGAAGGTTCAAACGAAGTTGGGTTGGAGTAGTAGCCGTTGCGGGTGCGGGCGACGAGGCCGGGCTGCGCGAGCTTGACATCGATGCGGTGATATTGGTTTGGCTTGTCGGGGGGCGGAGGGTCAAAAGAGATTTCGTACCATGAGTTCGCGTCGGCAATGCACTTCTGGATCATGCCCGCGACGTCGTTGTCAGAAACGAAGTGAAGCCCGCCGGTCTGGACGGAAAGCACTTGAATACTTAAATCGGCGAGTTGCGCGTCATCGTACCTGGAGATACCTTTGACAAAATTCTCGTAGTAGTTTGCCGCGAGCATCGATTCGGAGGCTCCGACGGGATTGATGTTATAGAGCGTGATCTTGCTTTCTCGCAACGCGGTGGAGAAAAAAGTTACGTCTCCAAATATCTCCTGTTCCGCCTTGGCGCTGAGAGAAGAAAATTCAGGACCTGAGGAGAGAGGAAAGCCCGGCGAGATCCAGAGGATAATTTTGCGGCCCGAGAGCCGGGAGACAACGGCGGTGAGCTGATGGAGGGCCTTGATGCTGATGGTGAGGCGATCGGCGTTGTTCCATTGAGTACTGTTGGTGATTTGGCGAAGGCCGATCTCGCGGTGTTCCAAATCGTCGCTAAGCTCCACTCCGTTGGCTGAGAACTTAGTCGGAAGCTGAAGACCGCTATCGGTGAGGACCGCTATGGCGGTGGGATTGGCAAGAGCGCCGCCATTGCTCTTGAGAAACTTTTCCGTGGCGTTACGCGTGGAGGCGATGAGGTCGTAAGGCGTATTGACAGCGTCAATGAAGAGGATGACTGAGACCGGCTCCTGAGCGGGGGTGAGGACTTTGAAAGAAGTGATGGGCCGAGGAGATTTGTTGTCGAGGATAGTGAAGTCCTGCTGGGCGAGATTAGTGACAGGCTGGCCAGACTTGGTGTCGACGACAACATCCAGTTTGATCTGCCGTGATGACGCCGGAGTGGAGACGGCGGGAGGAGCTTGCTGGGCGGCAGCGAAAAGCGATCCCGCAAATAGTGCGGAAAAGAAGGCGCAAACAAACTTGGTGACGGTCTTGGAAATGGTCAAGCTAGCGGTCATGGGTGGCTCCGGCTGGCTCCTCGCGAAGAGCGACGAAATGTCGCGCGGGTTGCAGAAGTTCATCATATCTCACATTCGGTGCGGTCGGCTGACGAGAGCCGGCTGATGGAGTTGGATCAAATTGAATGCGCATTCCCTCGGGGGCTGAAGCCCTCACCCAATTTCCTCAACAAATGTACGGGCTGAAGCCCGTACCCTTCAATTTGACCCACCACTCGGTTGATGAACGAGCAGCGATGAGCCGGTAAAATGATCAATATGGACCCAGTTCGCCAGAGCTCTGAAGCGACCGAGACGATTCTTGCGGGAAGCAGATTTGTGCGCGCGTGCCTGCGGAAGCCGGTGGACCGCACGCCGGTGTGGTTTTTGCGGCAGGCGGGCCGGTACATGCAGGAGTACCGCGATGTGCGCAAGCACCACACGCTGGTGGAGATTTGCAAAAAGCCAGAGCTCGCCGCGGAGGTGACGATTACCGCGGCGGAAAAGCTGGGCGTGGATGCGGCGATCATCTTTGCCGATTTGTTGTTGCCGCTGGAGCCGATGGGGTTGGACTTTGAGTTCCTGGCGGGCGAAGGACCGGTGGTACATAAGCCACTGCGCACGGCTGAGGATGTGCGAGCATTGCGCACGGATCGCGCGGGTGAGCTGGCTTACGTGGCGCAGGCGATTGAGAAAGTAGCCGCGCACTTTCGCGACCGACTGGGAGTAATTGGATTTTGCGGCGCGCCGTTTACGCTGGCGAGTTACATGATCGAGGGCGGAGGGTCACGAAACTACATTCACACAAAACAACTGATGTACAGCGAGCCCATTGCGTGGATCAGCCTATTGGACAAACTGGTTGTGGTGCTCACGGAATACTGCCGGCTGCAGGTGCAGGCGGGCGCGGACGTGATTCAGATTTTCGATAGTTGGGTTGGGTCGCTCTCGCTGAGCGACTATCGCTGGTATGCGTTTGAAGCGTCGAAGCGACTGGTGCGCGCGGTGCAGGCGATGGGCGTGCCGGTAATTTATTTCGGAGTGGAGACGGCGGGACTGCTGAAGCAGATGGCGGCGACGGGAGCGGATGTGATTGGCCTGGACTGGAGACAGCCGCTGGACGAAGGCTGGCGCGCAGTTGGAGATGCGCATGCGGTGCAGGGGAATCTCGATCCGATCACGCTGTTTGCGCCGCCGGAAGTGTTGGAGCAAAAGGTGAAGGAGATTTTGCGCGCGGCCGGCGGACGGCCGGGGCACATTTTCAATCTCGGCCACGGAATTGTGCCGGGAACGCCTGTCGAAAATGTGCAAGCGGTGGCGAAGATGGTGCGCGAGTTTCGACTTGAGGACGCGAATGCCTAAACAAGCGGTGCTGCTGCTGGCGCACGGAACTCCGGAGACGGTGGAGCAGATTCCTGAGTACCTGCGCAACGTGGTGAGCGGGCGGCCGGTGCCGCAAGCGGTGGTCGAAGAGATTCAGCACCGATATTCGCTGATTGGAAAGAGCCCGCTGACGGAGATTACGAATGCACAGGCGAGGCTGGTGGAGGCGGAGCTTAACCTCCCAGGCGGAGCGAACTTCGCGGCCCACCCAAGCGAAGCTTGGATGGGGCAACAGCGAATTCCAGTGTATGTGGGGATGAGGAATTGGCGGCCCTATATTGCAGACGTGGTGAAGCAGATGCGCGCCGATGGAGTTGAAGAGGCCGCGGTGATCTGCATGGCGCCACAAAATTCGCGCACCAGCGTGGGACTTTATCGGCGCGCGGTGGAAGCGGAAGCGGGCAGTTTGCGCATCGACTTTACTGCTGGATGGGCGGACCATCCGCTGCTGGCGGATGCATTTGCTGAGCGGCTAAGGCCGGCATTGGCGAAGCTGAGCGAGGAAGTGGGCGAGCCTGTACCGGTTCTGTTTACCGCGCACAGTGTGCCGACGCGAACAGTGGAGGCTCCGGCAGCCAGCGCGGAAAATGCGGGGCCGAGGTTGTGGCCTGGGCCTGCGGCGGTCGGCGACCCTTACGTGGAGGATGCGCGCCGGACGGCGGAGATGGTGGCGGCGAGGGTGCCGGAGATTCCGCGGCGGTGGTTTGCGTTCCAGAGCCAGGGCGCAAGCGGCGGGCCATGGATTGGGCCGAGCGTGGAAGAGACACTGGATCGGGCTGCGGGCGAGGGAGTGAAGGCCCTGATTTTGCAACCGATCGGGTTTCTCTGCGATCACGTAGAGATTTTGTTTGATGTGGACATTTCGTTTCGCGAATACGCTCTCAAAAAGAACATTCGCCTGGAGCGGCCGCAGTCGCTGAACGAATCGGCGACGCTCGCACGGGCGGTGGCAGAGCTCGCCGGACAGGGTTTGCGGCGCCTGAAGGACGCGTAAAGAATTGGGTAGCTGGCGAGAAGCTCAAGAGCGGAAGAAGTTGCGGGCCATAAAGAGCAGATTGGCCGGCCGCTCAGCCAGACGGCGCATGAAGTAGGGATACCACTCGCTGCCAAAGGGCACGTATACGCGGACCTTGTATCCTTCACTGACTAATTTGCGCTGTAGTTCGCGGCGCACTCCATACAACATTTGAAACTCGAAGTGGCTGGGGTCGATTGCGGCTTCTGCCGCGTAGGCCTTTATCTTGTCGATAAGAATTTCGTCGTGCGTAG
Source organism: uncultured Acidobacteriaceae bacterium (assembly GCA_963763585.1). Taxonomy (GTDB): domain Bacteria; phylum Acidobacteriota; class Terriglobia; order Terriglobales; family Acidobacteriaceae; genus Telmatobacter. The sequence continues at coordinate 46,987 of CAVXPR010000014.1, forward strand.
CGATGGCGTGATAGATGGGGCTGTCGATGAGCATTTTGGCGAGCCTGAAAAAGTTGGCGTCGACCTCAGCCTTGATCGGGAAGGCAATTTCGGGAGGCTCGTTGTAAGCGCCCTTGCAGAGGCGAACACGAATGCCGTCGGCGAGCAACTGCTCAATGTCGGCCTGAGAGCGATAGAGGTAGGACTGGATGACGACGCCGACAGCGCCGCGCAGGTCAGGATGGGCGTGGACGCGGCGAACGATGTCGAGCGTGTCCTGGGTGAGGTGCGAATCCTCCATGTCAACGCGCACAAAATTTTGCGTGGAGCGCGCGTGCTGTACGAGATTTTCGACGATGGACTCGGCGAGCGCCCGGGGATTGCTGCAGGCCCATTTGCGTGAGCTTGATGCTGATGTTGGCGTCGAGGCCGCGCTCGGCGATGGAGTCGAGAAGAACGTGATAGACGTCGGCGGCGCGATGCGCCTCGGTGGGCGAGGTGACGCTTTCGCCGAGCGAGTCGAGGGTGACGGAGATGCCCTGGCGGTTGACAGATTCGGCGACGCGCAATGCGTCATCGGGCTGCATGCCGGCGATGAATCGCGCATTAAGGCGAGCGCCCAGCGCGGAGTGTTCAGCGAATCGGCGAAGCGGGCGGTTGCGCGAGAGCGAAATAAAGGCGGATCGAAGAAGATGCATTACTCGTCCCTGCTGGCGAGCGCGCTTGCCAGAGCGCGCCTGGGAGCGATATCAGTTTCGCACATGGGCATAAGGAAAAGCGCGGCGACTAACACGTTGGTGTAAGGCGGAGCCGGTGACTTTGTGGTGGTTTAAATTCGTGCTGCGCCGATGAAAACTGATCAGCGAATCTCAAGATCAGCGGACCTCAAGCAGCGCGCAGCCGTGTGGCGGCAAAGTGACGCTGATCTCTTTTGACTCTTTGGTGGTGGAATCGTCCCAGACATTGTGCGCGGCGTGCTTTGCGCCATCGAGGCCGAGTTGTTGCCAAGTCGCGCGCAGTGTGGCGGGCGTGTCGGCGAGATTGAAGAAGGCGAAGTACTCAGAGTATCCGCGGTCGCCGGGTTGGCCAATGGAAGCGCGCCAGACGCGTGCGTCGTGAAAGTCGGGGCCGAAGGCGGAAGTGTCAGAAGTTTCGAGGGGGCGACTGTAGGTGGCGTACTGATCGATGAAGAGGACGGATTGGTTGGTGAGGAGAGAGCGCGTGAAGTCGTCAAGGCGGGTGAGGTTGCCGCCGAAGATGAGGGGCGAGCGCGTGACGGCCCAGAGAGTGAATTCGGTGCGCTGCTCGTCGGGCGTGAGGCGGGATTGGCGGACCGGGCCCATTCCAGGGTTGGGTCCGAGCCAGCCCTCGGGGAGCATGTCTGCATCAGGCCAACTGCCGGGAGCGACGTAGGGGAACCATTTGGCGAGCATATCGAAGTCGCCTTTCAAGCCGAAGGGATAACCGTCTGGAGTATGGTGCTCAAATTCCCATGCGTCCCAGTGGTCGTTGGTGATGCGCCACATCTGCGCGTATTTTTGGATTTCAGTCGCATGTTCGATCTGAGTTGGGCCGGGGGAGAGCGAGAGCACGATATGACGGCCTGATTTGCGAATGGCTTCGGCGATCTGGCGGATTTCTGTGGGGCGATATGGATGGTCGGAGATGCAATCGACTTTGAGGAAGTCGAGGCCCCAGGAGGCGTAGAGGCGAATCATGGAGTCGTAGTAGGCCTGGCCTGCGGCGTTGTCCTGGACGCCCCAATTGCCCTGGTCCCACCCGCAGGGGGATGTGCGTGTCGGCGGCGTCGGTGGCGTGAAACGTTGAGCCGGCGATGGGAAGATTCGCCGCGACAACCTGGCGGGGAATTCCGCGGACGATGTGAATTCCGAATTTGAGGCCCTGCGCGTGGAGCCAGTCGGCGAGTGGCTTGAAGCCGGCGCCATTGGCTGCAGAGGGGAAGCGAGCTGAGACGGGAATCAGAATGCCGTTCGCGTCCCAGAGATAGTTTTTCTCTTCGAGGGTGTGGCCGGCGGGGTTGGCCATGTACCAGCCTTCGTCGATGACGGCGTACTTCCAGCCGTATTGCTGGATCGACGCGAGGACGGTGGCGTTGGCCTTGAATTGATCTTCGTCGATGGTGAGGCCGTAGGAGTCCCAGGAGTTCCAGCCCATGGGCGGAGTGGGGGCGAGGGTTTGCGCGGGGATGAGTGAAGGGACGAAAAGCGCTGCGACGAAAAGAGCGGCTGAAAAGAGGGACGACTTGGGCATGAGGAAAGGATAATGCAGAGGAGTCAGCGGCGTTGGCGGAGATGGCGGAGTAAGGGGATTGTGGGAATGAAAGTTCAATGGTTTCCCACCCTTGGCGTAATTACAAAAGCACGCCAAGGATGGGGCAACCCGGCATTCGGCGATGGGGCAACCGGAGATTCGGCGACAGGGCAACAGGGCATTCGGCCGGTTAGCAAGTTAGCGTCTGGGGCGGCTGAAGGCGAGAGAGTTGGCGCGATAAGAGGGTTATTCTAAGCCTAGCGCGCAGAGATTAGAGAGCCGGCTCGTCAAAGTAAGTCGACTTTCGTCGAGGATGATCAGGGAGAACTCATGAGAACGATGGGAGTAGCCCGTGCGCTGCGCAGCGTTGCCGGCCTGTGCGTTTTAATCGG
>CAVXPR010000015.1:0-75604 GCA_963763585.1 uncultured Acidobacteriaceae bacterium
GACCTTGTCGGGGGTGTAGGTGAGCAGGTATTGCTGGCGAAGCGCGCCGGCGATGAGGCCGTAGATGTCGTCGAGTGAGTCTTTCTTCTTTGCCTCAAAGAACTGACCGCCGGTGCGCGAAGCGATCTCCTGCATGATTTTTTTGCCGTCGAGCTGTGGCGCTGTTGAGCCGCCGGGGTGCCGGCCGCCTCCGCCACCGCCGCCGGGCCAACCGCCGCCACCGCCGGGGTAGCCTCCACCACCGGGATAGCCGCCACCGCCCATTCCGCCATGGTGGCCGGGAAAGCCATTCTCGCCGTGCTCCTCTTCGCCTTTGAAGTAGACGGTGAAGACCTCGACGCCGGCGCGGTCGGCGGAATCGATAGCGTCGTTGAGTGTCTCCTTGCTGCCGCGATCGACACCGTCAGAGAAGATGACCAGCGCCTTTCGGCCGTCCTTCGGCTTCATCAGCTCGTCTGAAGAGAGATAAATGGCGTCGTAGAGCTGCGTTCCGCCGCCGTGGCTGCCGCCGCCATGTTCACCGTACCCATGATCGTCACCGCCGCCTGTCTCGGGGCCCTGGTTGTTGTGCTCCCGGGCTGTCGGCGTCATGGCGTCGATCTCGTGATCCAGCTTCTCGCGGGAGTTGGTGAAGTCCTCAAGCAACTCCACTTCGCTGTCGAAGTGGATGAGAAAAGCCTGGTCGCCGCGGGTTCCTGAATTGGGATCGGCGGGTAGCATGAGGTCGACGAACTTTTCGGAGGCTCGGCGCTCGCTGTCGATCGCTGAGTAGACGCTGCGGCTGGTATCGACGAGTAAGCCTAGGCGAAACGGCAGATTGCTCTGGGTGGTGAAGCTCTTGATGACCTCGGGACGCCCGTCCTCGGTGAGGGTGAAGTCTTTGGCGGTCAGGTTGGTAACGAGCGCACCGTGTTTGTCAATGACGGTGACGGGAAGCAGGACTTCGCGCGCTTGCACCTTGATGCTGGTCATAGGTTGAGTCGTGGAGGGCTGCTGTGCGGCATCGGGATCGCGCAGGCAGGACAGGGCGACAAGCGAAAGGGCGAAGTAGAGGGAGGAGCGGATCTTCATAAATTCTTTTGGCCAGACACTTTCCAAACAGGCACTTTCTAGACACATTCCGAGGGTTTAGACGCGGCAAAGCGCGGTCCGTTGACTGCTCGCCGCGCAGTTGTGAACGGGCTTCGTTCACGGAGGGGTCTTTTTATCGCAAAAGATCTTCGAGAGCGGCGCTTAGGTCCGTCTTGTCGTCGCGATATTTGACGATGACGGGGGCGTAAAGGCTGAGGCCCCAGGCTTCGCTTTGGGGATGGCCTTTGCCTTTGCTGACGGCGCGTGCGCCGGGCACGACGACGGCGTTCTCAGGAACGATGAGGGGAAGATCGGCGGAGGCGCGAAGCACTGTGCCATTGACGAGATCGAAAAGTGGGGTGCCGCGGGTGAGGATAGTGCCGGCGGCGAGCACAGCACCTTTGCGGACAATCGTGCCTTCATAGACGCCACAGTTTCCGCCGACGAGCACGTCATCTTCGATGACGACCGGGCTGGCGTTGACGGGCTCGAGGACGCCGCCGATCTGCGCCGCGGCGCTCAAGTGAACGCGTTTGCCGATCTGTGCGCAGGAGCCGACGAGGGCGTGCGAGTCGACGAGCGTGCCCTCGTCGACATACGCGCCGACGTTAATGTACATGGGCGGCATGCAGACGACACCGCGAGCGACGTATGCCCCGGCCCGAACCGATGAGCCGCCGGGAACAACGCGTATGCCGTCGCCGGCCGCGAAGCGGCGAGCGGGGAAGGTGTGCTTGTCGACAAAAGAAAGGCCAGTAAAAGAGCTGCCAGCAAGGGGCATCTCTTCGAGCGCGCCAAGGCGAAAGCCAAGCAGGATTCCCTGCTTGACCCAGGCATTCACCCGCCAGCCGGTGGGCGAAGCGGCGTCAGGTTCGGCAGCACGGACTGTGCCCGCCTCGAGCGCCGAACGCAGCGCGAGAAAGGCGGTCAGAGCGGGGCTGGGTGCCGCGGAGTCGGTTATGGCGGCCGGGCCGGCAGCAAAATGCTGCGTGATCTGCTGCTCAAGTTGGTTGAGATTCATTGCAAGTCGAGTGTATCAATTTGCAGGGAGTTGGGGATCAGAGATCAGAGATCAGGGAATAGGGAATATGGAACGGGGGAATGGGGAACGGCGCTTCTCTGGCGGATTGGATGAGGTCGAGCGTCGGCGTGATGCGCGGGCGATGATCGGGGGCGCAACAGGCCACGCATATGCGATACTCGAAACGACATGTACAAGCGGATTGTGCTGAAACTTTCGGGGGAAGCGCTCGCGGGGCCGCGCAGCTTTGGACTGGATGCGGACAAGGTGTCCGAAATAACCGGCGAGATTGCGGATGTACACGCATTGGGCGTGGAAATCGGCATTGTGGTGGGCGGAGGGAACTTTTTCCGCGGCGTCGAGGAGCAGGCCAAAGAGATGGACCGGGTGAGCGCCGATAACATGGGCATGCTCTCTACAGTGATCAACGCCATCGCTTTGCAGGATGCCCTGGAGCAGCGCGGGGTGCAGTGCCGGGTAATGTCGGCGGTGTTCATGAATCAGATAGCGGAGCCGTATATCCGGCGGCGCGCGGTGCGCCACCTTGAAAAAGGGCGCGTCGTGATCTTCTCCGCGGGCACGGGAAATCCGTTCTTTTCAACCGACACCGCAGCCAGCCTGCGCGCCATGGAGATCAAGGCCGATGTGCTGCTGAAAGGCACCAAAGTGGAGGGCGTCTACAACGCCGATCCGGTGCTGTTTAAAGATGCCGTGAAGTACGACCAGGTTACGTACATGCAGATTCTGCAGCAGGGCTTGAAAGTGATGGACCTGACGGCCGTGAGCATGTGCAAGGACAACAACCTTCCCATGATCGTATTCAACATGAATCATCCGGGAAACATCCGGCGGGTGGTGCTGGGCGAGAAGGTCGGATCGCTGGTGACGGCGTGAAAATGCAGCCAATAGGGAATAGCCAATAGGGAGTAGAAAAGCAACTCCGGCGTTCCAATCGACGCACTTTTCGTTTCCATTACCATTTCCTTACCCGCGATGTCTGAAGCCTGATTTCTATTCCCTACTGCCTGTTCCTTATTTCCTGTCCCCCGGAGACGTCTAACAGTTGGTGGAGACTCGCAAGCCAGCGCCGCTGAAAGCTCTGACAGGCTTGCGATGCTTCGCGGCCATCAACATTGTCCTTTTTCACTTCTCCAACCCAAAATGGTTTGGCTTTCTGGCGCCTGTCGTCAACGCCGGGTTTATCTCGGTCAGCTACTTCATTCTGCTTTCGGGATTTGTGCTGGCGTACAACTATGCCGAGCGCGCGCGCGATGGAGAGCTGGACCGGAAACGCTTCTGGGAAGCGCGATTCACGCGCATTTATCCTATTTACTTTCTCAGCCTGCTTCTGAGCCTGAACTTGCTGGGCGGCGAGTACAAGACGCACACGCACGCGATGTTCTGGACGGGCGTGGCGCTGACGCCGCTGCTGTTGCAGGGCTTTGTTCCCGCGGTAGCGACGTTTTTGAATACACCGGCATGGACAATGTCGGCCGAAGCGGCATACTACGTGATCTTTCCCTGGGTCGCGAAGTGGAAGCGCCCGCAGCGGATGGCGCCGCACCTGATGAAGATGGCCGGCGTGTGGGCGCTGGGGATGGTCCCGGGCGCGATTTACATTGCGTTGCGGCCCGACGGCATTGTCCATCCGGATCGATGGAGTTACGGTCCATGGTTGTCAGCGCTGAAGTACACGCCCTACACGCACGTCTTCGGCTTTGTTTTCGGCGTGATGCTCGCCGACCTCGACAGGATGATTGAACGCACAGCGCGCTTGCGCCTGTGGCTGGGAATCTTTGGATTCAGTGGAATCTATGCACTGCTGAGCCTGGGCACGCGGATGCCTTATCCGATGATGCACGATGGATTGCTCATGCCGCTGTTCGGCTGCATTGTGCTCGGACTGGCTGGTGAAAATCCATTGGCGCGCGCGCTGGGAGTACGCCCGCTTGTGTTTGTGGGCGAGGCAAGCTACTGCCTGTACCTGCTGCACTTCAACTTGTGGAATCTGATTCACGGCTCGCACGTTTTGGAAGCAACCGGATTGATTCGCTTCGATCCGTGGATCAGCTACGTCCTATTGATTGCGCTGGCTATCGGCGCGTTGTACTTCATCGAAAAGCCGGCACAGAGGAAACTGCGCGAGTGGCTGCACGCGACGACGGTAGTGAAGGAAAAGAAAGCGGCGAATTAGAGAGCGGGACGCAAAAAAAGCCCAGCCTTTGAAGGCTGGGCTTTTTTTGATTTGGATTGTCAACTTCGCTACATGGCCGCTAAATCCGGCAGTTACTGGGGCGTTGACAACGCATGGTTGCCGTGCGGAACGGCAATTACGGCTCTCGGATTCGCGCCCGTAGGATAGGGACTCGCCTGCGTCGGCTCGATGGTTCCGTCACTTGGGTTGAGCTTGAATCCTGAAACGGAGTTGCCGAGATAGTTGGCGGTGTAAACATATCGGCCAAGCCCGGGATCGACGATGATCGAAACAGGTTCAGTATCGGTCGCATTTGCAGCGGCGCCATTGAGGCTGACATTTTGGGAGGGTGCGCCGGTGGGCAGGGAGATGGAATAGCCTTCGACATTCTCATCGAGCGAGTTGGCGAGATAGATGAAGATGCCCCGCGGATCGATGACAATGGAACTCGGCTGGTTGCCGGTTCTGAAGGGGCCGTTGACCATGAACTGAAGCGTCTCGTTCGAGAGCACGTCATAGCCAATCAGCTGGTTGGACGCGAAGTCAGTGACGTAGACGAACCTGCTAACGGGATCGGCAACCAGGGCAGAGGGCTTGACGCCGGCCTGATACGGGCTGCCTGAAACCGGAGTCAAAGCGCCGCCGGAGGCAACGGCATAACCAAAGAGCCAGCCGGGATTGGCGTTGCTGGTGGTAGAGCCGCCGGGATTGTAGGCCGATTTGTCGTAAGCGGTGACGTAGACGGCATTGTTATTGGCCAGCACTGCAACGCCCGTTGGCAATATGGTGTCGCCAGCAAATCCGGGAACAGTAAGTGGCAGCGTGGCCGTGGCGGAGCCGATGGCCCCCGTGCTGAGCGCATATTCAGTCAGAGTGGCCGAAGAAGTTCCTGAGACCACGTACAAATATGTGCCGGCAGCGTTCACGGCAATGGACGTAGGGGCACTGGCCAGAGTGATGGAGTCTTTCTTGGTGAGGACGCCGTGGTCAGAGATAGAGAAGTGAACCACGGAGTTGTTGCCCTGGTTGGCGACGTAGAGGTTGTAATAGTCGGAGGTGGTGGCGAGGGCGATGGGGCTGGAACCGCCTGTGTCAACGGGGGACGCAGAGGTGCGCAATGCGCCCGACTGGGCGTCGACGGCGTACTCGTAGATTTGCCCGTCGCTGCCCGGCGAGCTGCCCGCAGAGCAGGCAACGAGAACGTAGTCAATGGTGACAAGATCGCAGGCAGTCAAAAAGGTAGCCAGGATCAGGCCAATTGCAGAGACCAGAAAAAGCTGGCTCAATTTATTGAACTTCATGCGCTTCCTTCGTCATGGGCCGGTAAGTAGAAGCCCCAAGAAACCTCGTTAAAGTTGCCCCCGTGGTCATTGTAAAAGGCGAATACGGGGATTTGCCACCAACTCCGCTGCCGGAGCGGAGCGAATACTTGCGCTCACGGCTTGATGCCGCCTCCCGTGCCGTTGTGCGGTATGGCAGCGACGGCCGTGGGAAGGTCATTGCACCGAAAGGGAGAGTCCTGCGACTGGAGCAGCGTTCCAGCGGTCGTGCTGAGGTCAAAGCCGGAGACGCTGTCATCAAGGAAGTTGAGAGTGTAAAGATAATGTTCCGTTGAGGGATCGATTCCAATGGCGACGGGCTGCAGGCCGGTGGCATATGTGCCAACGCTCGAAAGCGCGCCGCTGGACGAGATGGAATAGGCGGTCACGTTGCTGTCCTGCGAGTTGGCCACGTAAGCGAATGAATACGCCGTATCAACAACGATCGCGGAGGGCTGATTGCCAGCAGGGAAAGGGCTGCCGGAAAGCGCAGTCAGAGCGCCGGTAGACCCGACCGCGAAGCCACGCACATTATTGCTTGAGAAGTCGGTTACATACACATCGGCGCTTGAGGCATTGCTGGCGATGGCGGATGGTTTGACGCCTGCCGCAAAAGGAGAGCCGGGCAGCGCGGTGAGCGCGCCGGTTGAGCCGACCGAGAATCCAAAGACATAGCCGACGGTGGGCGTGACTGAAGAATCGTAGGCGGTTACATATACTTCTGCGCCGGAAGCAAGGACGTTCACGGCTGTTGGCACAATAACGTCAGTTGCGTTAGCACCAGTGAGCGCAAGCGGCCAGTACTGCCCATTGACGGCTGGATTGGTGACCGGGGGCGTTTGAATGCCGACAGGAATGGAACTGGTGCCTGCAGTGAGCGTGAATACGCCAATGGAGCCGGAGCAGGGTTCAGCATCGGAGCAGAGAGGCAACGGCTGGTAAAGATCGACGATGAAGAGATTCGATTTGTTGACTGCGATGGCGAGCGGAAAGATCCCCGGAGTGTTCACGGTGTTATAGGGATAGAGCTTGCCGTCGGTGCCGATACCGAATTGCACGATAGTGTTGTCGTCGCGGTTGACGACGAAGAGGCTGCCGTAATCGACGGAGACGGCCTCGGCCACCGGATTGCGGCCTTGCGACGGAAACGGTGAAGTTGGGATCTGGCGCATGCGGCCCGACTCGGAATTAACCTCGAAGACGTTGATCTCGCCATAGTTGTCGGCGCCGGCAGCTTTGGCGCTGGCGACAAAAACAAAGTCGACGGTCAGGGTTTGCGTCAGCTGGGAACAAGCAGTGACGAGCGAAGCCGCCAGCAGGCTGCCCGCGCCGATCAGCAAAAGCTGGCTCGATTTATTGAACTTCATGCGCATCTTTCATTCACACGGCCTGCAGGCAGGCCTTCCTAAAAATGCCGGTCAAAAATCTAAGTGCCGGAAACAAAGTGCCGGAAAACGAGTGCCGGCGAATCGAACTCCGGCGCCAAAAGCAAGCGGCGGCGCCGGGATTTTTCCAAGGTCTGCCGACAGACCTTCAATCAGCGCAGACGGCGGAAGCAGCCGAACCGACCAACAGGTTCGTCCAGCGAAGGGGAGCCTGCTTTCGGTTGGCTGGCGCGGCACTAACTTGTGCGCCCATCAACCAGGCACCATGTTGCCGGCCCCTGGAGCTTGTAATCTTCGACCACGCGCAGATCGTTCAGGTCGCCGGTATTCGGATCGAGCAGCCTTCCCGTCACCGTGGAGTCGTATTGATCAGCTTCGTAGATGAATTGGTCGGAGGGATCCTCGACGATACATTGCGGACCCGATCCGGAGCCGAATGGCTCCTCGGCGATGAAACTTAATTGGAATGCGGGCACAGTGGTGAGGAAGTACCCGGCGAGCCCGCTATCCTGGAGCGGCCCGACAACGTTATTTCCCTGGTTGGCGACATAAACATACTTGCCTTTGCTCTCAACCAGGACGTAAATGGGGTTGGTGAGACCGACGCCATCGGGAATCGATCCGCTGGGCAGCGCCCCAAGCGCGCCGCCGGCGCCGAGCGAAAAGGGAAGAATCTGGCTGGAATAGGTGCCTGCCGGGAAAGCCGCGCCAGATGGGATGGTGATGGGCTCGTTATCCAGCACGTAAATGACGCCGTTGGCATTCACAATGGCCGTTCCCTGTTGAATTGTCAGGGGCTGAAGGGTGTTTTGGCTCAACGTCAACTGTCCCGTGGAGCTGGCATAGGAATACGGAAACACGAAGCTGCCCCCCGTATAGGGGAAAGAGGTTGCACTGGTTGTGCTGCCGAGGGTGAGGATAATGCCGCCGCCGCCGAATGCGAAATCAACCGGATTAGCCGGCACAGGGAAGTAGGTGATCGGCTGGCCGCTGGTTGTGGCCGTGACCTGCGCATTGACCACGAGCGACAACCGGCCTGTATTTTGGTCGATCTTGAAGGCTGTGATGTCACCGCAAGTAGTCACTGATTTGCCCAGGGCGAGCGCACAGTTGTCGGTACTGGAAGGGGCGACGTCGTCTGGCGCGTCGTGGTCCAGGACATACAGATAATTTCCCGAAGCGTCTGCAAAGATGCGAAAGGGGTTGATGCCCTGAGTGAAGAAGGTCTCCTGAGGAGTGAGGACGCCATTGCCGCCAACTGCGAATTGTTCAATGTTGGAGTTGAGACAGGCATTGGCGCCGGTGCCGTAGCAATCCGCGCTGCCCGAGGCCGTTACCCCGCGGTTCAGGACATAAAGGAACCGGCTGCCGAGGGTCAATATGGCTCGGACGGGGTTGGAGCCACCTGAAGCTACAGGCAGCGTATTGATTGGCGTTAGCCGGCCCGTGTTGTGGTCGATTTTGTAGCCCGAAATGATGCCGTTACTGCCCGTCGAGACGGTGACGGTGCCGGTCACATACAAGAAGCCAACCGTATAGCTCTCAACGCAAGACGTCACGCCTAAAACGACGGCCGCCGAAAGTGCGCCCATCGCCAGCGCCTTGCCGAATTTCATGAACTTCATGCTATTCCTTCATCCTGGTCAGGTATGAGCCGCCAAGTTTCATCGTTCCCGAGCAAAGCTGGGTTGGGATGGAGTCCCTGATGAATTGTAAAAGGCGAGGGCGGGTTGTGCCTAGTTTCCACCTCTGACTGGTAAATAGTTCGATTTCCTGTTGTAACAGGAAATCGCGAACGCATCGCCCCAAAACTCGCAGCCTGACTATTAATGATTTTGCGTGCAGTTGGCTTTTGGACGCGGGTTCGCGCGAAAAGTCAACGGAAATGGCGGCGGGAAGTGCTAGGTCGAGCGTGCAAAAATAGCTTCGGAATGCAAAGAGATATGCGGAGCCGACTGACAATTGTTTTTCCAATTCTGGTCTGGTTGAGCCTGACTGCTTTTGATCTGGCGCATGGGCAGGATGTGCACGTTCGCGTGTCGCCTGATGTAAAGACGGGAATCGAGGGCACGACCGAATTTCCGACGATCCAGATGGCCATGGACCACCATCCCTTCGCGGGAATTGGTCGAGATGGAAAGCCGGGCCGGGTGTTTATCGAGATTGCGCCGGGCGTCTATCACGAGCGGGTGATTGTGACGCAGAACCATACCAACATCACGCTGGTGGGGATGGGTAAGACTCCTGCCGACGTGGTGATTACGAGTAACCTGAATGCGAAGCAGGCGGGCGGGACTTTTTTCACGGAGACAGTGGAGATCAACGGGACGGGATTCGAGGCCGACAACGTCACGTTTGAAAACACAGCCGGAAATACGGGGCAGGCGGTTGCGGCGGCGGTGCGAGCGGACAGGGCAGTTTTCAAGCACTGCCGGTTTCTCGGCCACCAGGACACGCTCTTCGCGGATTATGGGCGGCAGTATTATGTCGACTCATATATTGAGGGCGGGGTCGACTTTATCTTCGGCAACGCGACGGCTGTCTTCGATCGTTCAGAGATTCATGCGAACGGGCCCGGATATTTGACCGCACAGTCGCGCACTTCGCCCGCGCAGAACACGGGCTACGTGATCATTGACAGCAAAGTGACGAGTGGAATCGAGGCAGGCGGCGCCGCGGCCCCAGTAACGAGCCCCGGATCTGCAACGTCGGCACCGATGCGGGACACGATTAGCCGCGACACGATCAGTTTGGGACGGCCTTGGCGGCCGTACTCGCGCGTGGTGTATATCGATACAGAACTACCTGCCGATTTAGTTCCGGAGGGATGGAACGCGTGGGGCAAAACGCCCGGCACGCCACTGGCTTTCTACGCGGAGTATCGCGATAACGGGCCGGGAGCGAATGTAGCGGCGCGTGCGACGTGGTCGCATCAACTGACGGCGCGGCAGGCGGCGCAGTACAAGCCGAGAGTGTTTCTAGCTGGTAAGGACGGGTGGGATCCGATCGCAGCAGCGGCGAAGCTGCCGTAAGAGCGTTCTGGCTGGATTGACTAACGTACAGAAAAGCTGTACGCTTGAGTCTGGGTGATTTAACGATGGCTATCGAAACTACTTACACCTCGCTTAGAGAAAATCTGGCGACGTTTCTCGACCGCGTTGTCGATGACCGTGAAGTGGTTGTGGTGAAGCGACGCGGCGAGCGCGACGTGGCGATTATCGCGGCAGATGAGCTTGCGGGGTTGGAAGAGACAGCGTACTTGACGCGCTCGCCGGCGAATGCCAAAAGGCTGCGCGCGGCGTTGCGGCGGGCAGAGCGTGGCGAGGGTAAGACAGAATCGTTGGAGCAACTGCGAAAGTCAGTGGGTCTTTAGGAAGACAGGAAAAAGGTCAAGTGCTTATGCAAGGAGAGAAATGCCTAAGCATGGGGACAGAACTTACAAGGAAACCAACCGGGACGCGGTGTATCATCCCGAATTTCGCGCAGACCTAATCTGGTTCGTCAAGAACGATCGGCAGGCTGCGCTAAAGATACTCGAACTTATCGAGTCTGTTCTTGCCGAACCGTTTGGGGGGATAGGCAAACCCGAACCTCTTCGGCACGAATACTCCGGGTGCTGGAGCCGCAGAGTTACGCGGGAGCACCGCCTGGTGTATCGCGTATCTGCAGACCGCATCGATTTTCTGCAGGCGAGGTATCACTATTAGCAGTTAGCGCCTGATCGAATTTCGACATACGGTTCTTTACAGCCCGGCGGCGGGGCTGACACACTGAAACGTGGACACCCAGACAATTGTCATCCTCGATTTCGGGTCGCAGTATACGCAGCTGATCGCGCGGCGTATCCGCGAACAAAATGTGTTCTCGGTGGTGTTGCCTTGCACGGCGCCTATCGAAGAGATTCGCGCGCTCAAACCTATAGGGTTGATTCTTTCGGGCGGCCCGTCGTCGGTGTACGACGCTGACGCGCCGCCGGCCGATCCGGCGATTCTGGAATTGAGCATGCCGGTGCTCGGCGTCTGTTACGGCCTGCATTACATCGTGCATCACCTTGGCGGCATAGTGCTCTCCGCGCCGAAGCGCGAGTACGGCCATGCAGAGGTGACTCTGGAAGACATGACCACGCCGCTATTCGCGGGGCTGCCCACAAAGATTCAGGCATGGATGAGCCATGGAGACGAAGCGGCGGAATTGCCGGAGGGTTTTCGCCGAATCGCCGTCACCGAAAACGCACTGGCAGGAATTGCCAACGAGGACCTCGGCATCTGGGCCGTGCAGTTCCATCCCGAAGTGCACCACACGCCATTGGGCGCACAAATTATCCGGAATTTCCTGGCAATTTGCGGGGCACGCGGCGATTGGACGGCGGCGCACTTCATCGAGAGCACCGTGGCGTCCATTCGCGAGAAGGTTGGTGACGGGCACGTGATCTGCGGGCTGTCGGGCGGCGTAGATTCGTCGGTGGCGGCGGTGCTGGTTCATAAGGCCATTGGCGATCGGCTGACCTGCATCTTCGTAAACAATGGAGTCCTGCGTAAGAACGAGTTCGCGAGTGTGCTGGCAAACCTGCGCGGCAAACTGGGGCTGAATATCGTGGGGGTGAATGCGAGCGCGCGCTTTCTGGAGCGGCTGGCTGGAGTGACCGATCCCGAGGTGAAGCGGAAGCGAATCGGCGCGGAGTTTATCGCGGTCTTTGATGACGAAGCCAATCGCATCGCGAAGGAGACGGGCGGTGTGGAGTGGCTGGTGCAGGGAACGCTCTATCCTGACGTGATTGAATCGTCGAGCGTGAAGGGGCCGAGCCAGACCATCAAGAGCCACCACAACGTGGGCGGCCTGCCGGAACGGATGAAGCTCAAGTTGATCGAGCCGCTGCGCGATCTTTTCAAAGATGAGGTTCGGCGGATCGGGCGCGACCTGGGCATGCCGGAGGAGTTAATCAGCCGGCAGCCGTTTCCGGGGCCGGGACTGGCCGTGCGCATTCTTGGTGAGGTTACACCGGAGCGCGTGGCGATTCTGCAGGAGGCCGACGAGATCGTGGTGGCCGAGATTAAAGCCGCAGGCCTCTACACAAAGATCTGGCAGAGCTTTGCCGTGCTGCTGCCGGTGATGAGCGTGGGTGTGATGGGCGATCAGCGAACCTATGCGTTCACGTGCGCCATTCGCGCGGTTCATTCGGAAGACGGCATGACAGCGGACTGGACGCCGCTGTCGTACGAGCTGCTGAAAAAAATCTCCAACCGCATTGTGAACGAGGTGCGCGGGATCAACCGCGTGGTGTACGACATAACGTCGAAGCCGCCTGGCACGATCGAGTGGGAGTAATTTGCCGCCACGGGCGGGCTTGCCCTTCGGGCGTCATTCATGCGTAAGCGAGCAATCAATCGCCGGCCGCCTGCGGGCGGAGAGCGGCTACCTCGCGGCTTAGCGCATCCAGCCGGGCCAGCAGTTCTTCGTGCTGCTTGTCACCGACGGAGGGCTCGTAAGGCTCGACATAGAAAGTGCCGTTTGGCTCCAGTTCGCAGCGCTGCACCCGATGGACGGAATCGAATCCCTGCTTGTGAATGACGTCGAGGAGCTCCTCGGGGGTGAGCGACTCTCGCTTCACTGCCTTGTGGTCGATTTGGCCATTAACGATCAGCACGGTTGAGCGGCCCTCGAACATGCGAGTGAGCTGCGGAGACGAGAAGAGCGCGCGCACCACCAGCCAGTTGACAGCGAGTAATGAGACGGCGCCGATGATTCCGCCGGAGAGGGAGTTGTCGTTGCCGATGATGGCGTTCTGCACGGTGTTCGAGAGAGAGAGCAGAACGACTAGGTCGAACGGGTTGAGCTGCGCCAGTTCGCGTTTGCCGAAGATGCGCAGCAGCACCACCAGCGCCAGGTAGACGATGGCGGGACGAAGCAGCTTCTCCAAGAGGGGAAGCTGCATTTGGAACATGTCGTTGAAGATCGCGGAGTGGGACATGGATTGAGGATAGCCGGATTCAGGGTTTCTTCTCCAGCTTTAAAACCAAGTCAACGGTGTGATTCGTGTCGTTTAGATGCTCGGTAAAGCTTCCATTCACCGTGGCGAAGACGCGTTCAAGCGCAGGGTTAACGTCATGCGTCGCGAAAAACCCGCGGGCCGCGCCCTCGTTGAAGACCGAGCCTTGTGGCATCTTCCAGGCGGCGAGTATTGCTGTGCGAAGTTCGTCGCTGACATTCTCAACGGTGAGCGCGCCCATGGTGTAGACGGCGCCGGGGTCGGCCGTGACCATGAAGGTGACCGTTCCTTTCTCGCGATCGAATGTTGGCGCAGGATGGATGCTTGCCGTCATGTAGCCGTGATTGTGGAACTGGCGCGAGACGAACTGCCAATCATCAGTCAGGTGCTGGCCGTCGGCGATGTCGCCGGGGTGAATCGCCGATTGCCGGTAAAAATCGGCCTGCGTCACTGGAACATCCGGCGCAAATTGCACTCCGCTGAGGCGGTATTGAATCCCCGGCGTCACTGAAATCTCAAAGGGAACTTGAATCGCAGCGTCGGTCTCGCTGATATCGCCGGCCTGCGCAGCATGAGCTTCCACTTCCAAATATCCTTTATCGCGGTAATAGTTGCCCAGATAGGTGGTGAGCTGGCTGATTGTCCCTGTCGCGGAGTAGGGCGCGCCGGTCATTTTTACAAGAATTTTCTGGGCGCCGTCGTCGAGTGCCGCCGAAGTGCTTGCAATCTGAATCTTGCCGACCACAACGGCGGGAGACTCGATCACAAAACTAACGAAGCCGCCCCCGGTCTGCGCCTGGCACGCAGTGGCAATCACGGTTGCTTTGAGGCCCTTTGCCACGAGCATCTGTTCAAGCGATGCGCCCACAGAGTCGGTAAGTCCGCCCTGAGCCGGGACCTTGCCGTGATAAAGCGGGATTTGTGCATGGAGTTCGGTGTTGAGCTCCGCACCCGGAGTAAGCGGAAGGTTTTCGAGCTGCATGGTGCAGAGATTGGTAGCGGGAGTGAGTTGAAAGGTCAGATCCTGGCCGTCGAACTTGAAAGCCACCGACGAAAAAACTCCCGAAGATAACAGGCGCTGCGAGTAGTCCTGCATATCAGCTTGGCTGAGGACGACACCCTTCTTGAGCCCCGTGGCAGCGAGCAACTCGTCGTTGGAGTAGTCGGGATCGCCTTGAAAGATGATGTTCTTGGGTTGAAACTTCTGGGCCGTGGCGGGGCGTGCCGCGACGGCAACAGCCAAAGCCGCAATGAGCAAGAAAACTGGCTGGCGCATGACACGTCCACGGTACCACGGGGTTGATCGGAGCGCGCAGGTTATTCGGCGAAAAGGCCTTATTTGCCGGTCTGTTACATTGGGGTGGGTAATGCAGGCCGGCAGGAATTGAATGGGTGATTCAGGAACAGAAATCGCGCCGTTTCGCATCGAGCCGGTGTTTACGGCACGGGTTTGGGGATTTCGCGATCTGAGGCCGTGGTATGACCGCGTGGCTGAGGGCGATCCGATAGGCGAAGTCTGGTTGACGGGCGATGATTGTCTGATTGCGACCGGGCCGCACGCGGGAAAAAAGCTGGGCGCGCTGTTTAGCGAAAAACGTGATGCCCTGCTTGGCAACGGTGCGCCTGCGGCCGACGAGCGTGGGGCAGACTCTCCGTTGCTGATCAAAACAATTTTCGCCAAAGAAAAGCTGAGCGTGCAGGTGCATCCCGACGATAAGATGGCGCGGAAATACGGGGAACCGCGCGGGAAGACGGAGTGCTGGTACGCGCTTGCAGCCGAGCCGGGAGCGGAGGTTGCTGTTGGGGTCAAACCCGGGACAACGCTTGCCGAAATCCAGGAAGGCATAAGCGCCGGGACGCTCGAAGACAGGCTGAACATGGTTCCTGTGGCGGCTGGAGATTTGATTTACGTCGACGCGGGGACGGTGCACTCGATCTGGCCCGGATCGATACTGCTGGAGACGCAGCAGAACTCCGACGTGACTTACAGGATGTACGACTACGGACGGCCGCGTGAGCTGCACATTCTGAAATCCCTGGAAGCGACGAAGCTCACGACACGCGCCGGCAAGATTGCTCCGCTCGAGCTAGCGGATCGCACATTGTTGATCGATGTGGAGTACTTTCGCATCGAGCGGATACCGGTGAAGGGCAATCTGACGAGCGAAGGCCTGCGTGGCGCAAGCGGCGGGCATGGGTTGGCGTATCTCTTTGCGGCGAGTGGCGCTGGGCGGCTGAAGGGCGCGGGATTTGAGCCGGTCGATCTGCCTCCGCGCGGGATTGTGGCCGTGCCGGCAGCGTCGCCGGAGTTTGTGCTGGAGGACGCGAGCCTGGAGCATGCGAGTGGGGCGGGCGGAAGTCTTGACCTGATTCGGATCACTCCAAACTGGCCGGAAAAGCACGCCTGAAAGTGCCACGCGGGCGAAATGGGCAAGGTTCGCGCAGGATTCGCATGGTCGCGGTCCCAAACTTTTGCACAATCTTTAGCTTTGCAACCAGTCCATTGGTGCAGAATCTAAGGTGATATGAGCTTTCGACTCGCAGTTCCCTCCGATCTTCGCGGCGCCGTGGACGCGGCCGCCGCCGACTGGCAAGCCAACAAGAAGGTTGAGCGCTTCTGGAAAAAGGATCCGTCCCTGTGGACTCGCGACGGCGAGGAGCAGTGGATGGGCTGGATCGACATTGTGGAGCGACAGCAGAAGGATCTGGCCTCGCTGGCGGAACTGGGCGGCGATGTAAGGAGCTCCGACTTCCAATCGGTTTTGCTGCTGGGGATGGGCGGCTCGAGCCTGTGTCCGGAGGTGCTGGCCAAGACTTTCGGGCCGCAGCCGGGATTTCCCGAGTTGCACATCGTCGACTCCACCGACCCAGCGGAGGTGAAGGCAGCGCGCGACGCGGTTGATCTGGCGAAGACGCTGGTGGTGGTGGCGAGCAAATCCGGCACCACGCTGGAACCGAATATCCTGAAGCAATTTTTCTTCGATCAGGTACGTCACGTGGTGGGGGCCGCGGACGGGGGCAGCCACTTTATCGCCATCACCGACCCCGGCTCGAAGATGGAGCAGGTGGCGAAGGATGACAAGTTCAGGGGCATCTTTTATGGCGATCCGCAGATCGGCGGGCGCTACTCGGCGCTCTCAAATTTTGGCATGGTGGCGGCGACAGTAACCGGCCTGAAAGTGGACAAGCTGCTTGCCGAGGCGGCTAAAGCAGTAGCCGCGGCAAAGCTGGCTGTGGCGGACAACCCTGGCGTGCAGCTTGGCCTGCTGCTGGGAACGGCGGCGAACGCCGGCCGCGACAAGATCACAATCTTTACTTCGCCGGAGATCGGCGACCTGGGCGCGTGGCTGGAGCAACTGATTGCCGAGTCGACGGGCAAGCAAGGGAAGGGAATTACGCCAGTGGACCGTGAGGCGATTGGCGCTCCCGAGGTGTATGGCAAAGACCGCGTGTTTGCGTATGTGCGGCTGAAAGACACTGCCGATGCGAGCCAGGATGCTAAAGTCGCGGCTCTCGAAGCTGCTGGACATCCGGTGGTGCACTTCGAGATTAGCGATCTCTATGAAATCTTCGGGCAGTTCTTCACGTGGGAGATTGCGACTGCGGTGGCGGGATCGGTGATTGGCATTAATCCATTCAACCAGCCAGATGTGGAGGCGGCAAAGATAGAGACGCGCACGCTGACCAGCGAGTACGAGAAAACGGGCAAGCTGCCGCTGCGCACGCCGTTTCTTACCGGAAAGGACGACGCGGGAGTTCCGTTTGCGCTCTACGCGACTGACGCATACGCTGCCAAGCTGAAGGGCGCTGCGCCGAGCGCGACGCTGGCAGGAATTTTGCGCGCGCATCTGGATCAACTTGGGGTAGGCGATTATTTTGCCACGTTGGCATTCATTCCCATGTTTGAGGAGCACGAGGCGGCGATTCAGGATTTCCGGCACAAGGTCCGCGATCAAAAACGCGTGGCCACATGCCTGGGTTTTGGGCCACGCTTTTTGCACTCCACGGGACAGGACTACAAAGGCGGCCCCAATACGGGAGTATTTCTGCAGATCACCGCGGACCACGCAGTCGACCTGGAAATTCCCGGGCAGAAGTACAGCTTTGGCGTGGTGATCGACGCGCAGGCGGCGGGCGATTTGGCGGTGCTTGAATCACGCGGGCGGAGGGCGCTGCGGGTGCACCTTGGCGCC
The DNA here is from genome assembly GCA_963763585.1 of uncultured Acidobacteriaceae bacterium. Lineage (GTDB taxonomy): Bacteria > Acidobacteriota > Terriglobia > Terriglobales > Acidobacteriaceae > Telmatobacter. The sequence continues at coordinate 17,170 of CAVXPR010000015.1, forward strand.
GATGTGGCTGCGGGGTTAAAGGCTCTGGGCACAGCGATTAGCGCGGCGCTGAAGTAGGGTTCACATCGATACGCCTTGAGGACGCCTTCAGGAAACTTTTTCCCAGAGCCGGGGTTTAAGCCGTTAACAGGCTCGGCAGAAGCTCGTCTAATGGCTTGAGCGATGCGGCGGTTTGAGCGATGAAGCGAGTTCGGGAGAAACCGTTCACCCGGCGTGAGTTGGAACCGCATGGGAGTGACGGCGCAGACACAGGAGAAATGAAAATGAGTCTTACCTGGAAGAGTCGTGGCTTGAAGAATCGTAGCTCGATGCGGAAGGTGAATTCACGGTTGATGGCGTGGGTGGTGTTGGCCGTGCTGGGCGCGACGTTCGCGATGCTCAGGACGCAGGCGCGCCGGCTCAGCCCCAAGGTCAGCCGGCGGCACAACAGGGGCCGCGCACAGATGGCCAGATTGAGATGGACGTGGTGCACGCGCTGGACGGTTCGGCGGCGCTCAAAAATGATCTGATTACCGCGGCCACGATTCAGAGCGAAGTAACGCTCTCGGGAACGGTTTCGAGCGATGCATCCAAGCAGTTGGCCGAGTCGATCGCCGCGCATGTAGACGGCGTGACCAAGGTTCACGACAATTTGCAGATCGGGAATCCAGGCGCGGATGCGCAAAACCAGCAGCCGGCGCCCGCTGCCGACGAATCGCCTGACCCAGACCAATCGCAGGCGCAGCGGCAAATGGCGAACTTGCCGCCGCCAGGGCCTGCACCGGACGCGAATCCGCAGCAGGATCCGGCCGCAGCGAATAACCCGCAGCCTTATCCGCAACAGCCTGGCTACCCGCAGCAAGGTGGCTATCCACAGCAAAATGGCTATCCGCAACAGGGCGGCTATCCGCAGCAAGGTGGCTACCCGCAGCAGGGCGGTTATCCTCCTGCGAGGCCGGAGTACCAGAGTCCGCAGAATTCGCAGCAGTATCCGCCTTACCCTCAGCAGGCGCCTCAGGGGCCCGCGTATCGGCCTGCCAGAGGCCCTCTAACCATTCAACCCGGCATGTTGCTGCAAGTGCGGACCAGCGAGCCGGTGGATAGCAAACGGGCCAAGGACGGCGAGCCGGTGCAGTTCACAGTGATTCAGGATGTGGCCGTCGGCGGCGTACTCGCTATTCCGCGCGGAGCCACGGTCTACGGCGTCGTGACGGAAGTGAGGAATGCGGGCTCCGGTAAATTGGCCGGAAGCTCAGTGCTCGCACTTACGCTTACCTCGCTTGATCTGGGCGGACAAAGCTACCCGCTTAATACGGATGAGTTCAGGGTGAAGGGGCCGAATAAAGCCGGCCAGACGGCGAGCAATGCAGTGGGCGGCGCCGTGATTGGGGCGATCATTGGCTGCGCGATAGGCCGCGGCCCGGGCTGCGCAATAGGCGCCGGAGTTGGCGCTGCCGGAGGCACGGCGGCTTCGGCTGCTTCGGGCGGCCCGCGAGTTTGGATTCCCGCAGAAGCGCTGGTCACGTTCCACGTCAATGCGCCGGTTACGGTGAATCCGGTGGGGCCGCAGGAAGCGGCGCGATTGGCTCAGGGGCTTTATCCTGGCGGCCCGAGCCTCTACCGGCGCGGACCCGACGGCTACTACGCCGGGTACCGTTATCCTGCCTACCCGTATGCGTATCCTCCGGTCTATTACCGGCCGTATTACATCGTCGGCGGAACATACTACTGGCGGTAGAGAAAGACAGCCAGTAGGGAATAGCCAATAGCCAATAGGGAACGGGCGTCCTGCTTAGGCGGGACGCCTGCTTTGCGCTTGGCTGTTTGCGTTGGGCGGTTTTTCGATTTGACGGGGCGATCGAATGCTGACCGGGCTCGGGCAATGGGCACATTAGACGCCCGCCCCGATGGCGCGGGAGCGCTCCTGACGCTCACCATGCGCGTGCCGGCTTCGCGTAGTCCGGTCCAGACAGTCGTCTATAATGGCAGAGTCGCATCGATCGAAATTTGCGCATCCGCAGTTCCGCAGCAAAGGCAGTAGATTCAATGCTGCCGCCCGCCGGTTCAGCTTGCACGCGCTCAGAGAGTTGAAGGTTTAAGCCCACCCATGATTCGTTTCCTGCAGACAGATAATCGCATGGTTAAAGCGCTGATCGTCGTCATCATCGGCGCAGCTTCAATCACCATGGTTTTGTACCTGATTCCCGGCCTTGGTGGCGTGGGTTCTTCGTCGCCCGACACGTATGCCGTCGTCTATCCGCACTGGTATAGCCGCCTGCTTTCTTCCGGCGACAACATTACGCAGGCGCACGTGCAGCAGGTCACTGAGAACCAGTTGCGGCAGCGCAATCCGGAGTACGCCAACAACCCGACGATCGTGCAGCTGTATGAGCAACAGATCGGACAGCAACTGGTGCAGGAGCAGGTGCTGATCGAGGAGGCTCACAAGCTGGGGATCTACGCGACCGACGAAGACGTGCGCAAGAATCTGAGCACTGGTCCCTCGGGCGAAGTTCTCTACCCCGGCGGCAAATTCATCGGGGAAGATGCGTACAAGCAGCTGATCAATGACCGGCTGAACGAGTCGGTGACGGATTTCGAGAGCGAGATCAAGGACGAGATTACGATTCGACGGCTGCAGGCGTTGATCACCGGCGGCGTGACGGTGAGCGACCAGGAAGTGCGCGACACCTACCGCAAAGCGAACATCAAAATCAAGTTCGATTATGCGGTGATCTCGGCCGAAGATGTCGGCAAGGCGATCAACCCCTCGGACAGCGAATTGCAAGCGTTTTTCAAGACAAACGCGGCGCGCTACGCGCAGGCGGTGCCTGAAGAGCGCAAGATCACCTACTTTGCGTTCAATGAAAGCCAGATTCCTGGCGGCGTTCAACCGCCGAGCCAGCAGGCGGTACAGCAGTACTACAACGATCACGCCGCTGACTATTCGGTTCCGGAACAAGCCAAGTCGCGCCATATTCTGATCAGCGTGCCCCCGAATGCCGATGCCGCGACCGATGCGGCGGCAAAAGCCAAGGCACAGATGGTTCTGAAGCAGCTCCAGACCGGCGGAAGCTGGACCGATCTGGCCAAGAAATACTCTGACGACCCTGGGAGCAAGGACACGGGCGGCGAGCTCGGCTTTGCGCAGCGCGGCAAGATGGTGGCGGCGTTCGACAATGCGATCTTCACGCAGAAAATTGGCGAGATTGACATTGTGAAAACCAACTTTGGCTACCACGTCATTCAAGTGGAAGAACGGCAGACCGCGCATACGCAGGCGTTGAGCGAAGTGCAGGCGAACATTCTTGCGACGCTGACGCGCCAGGCTCAGGCAGGCGCCGAGGGCAACTACGCGCAGCTACTGACAAGCGAGGCGATCAAGAACGGATTGGAAAAGACTGCCGCGGCGCACCATCTGGATGTGGTGACGACGGATCCGGTGGCGCACGATGGCGTGATTGCCGCGCTGCCCGACGGCGCGCAGATCCTGGCCAAGGCCTTCGCGTCGAAGCAGGGGGATCCAGCGCAATCCGCGCCGACTGGCGAAGGATATGCGGTCTTTCAGGTGACCGGCATTGTTCCGGCGCACGCGCCGGCATTTGCCGATTGGAAGAGCCATGTGCTTGACGACTACCGCCAGGAGCAGCTTCCTCTTCTGTTGAGCCAGAAAACGAGGGCGCTGGCCGATCAGGCGAAGGCGACGAACGATCTGGCCAGGGCTGCCAAGGCCGTGGGGGCGACGGTGAAGACAAGCGACCTGGTAGGCGAAAGCGGACAGGTGCCGGATTTTGGCGAAGTAGGACAGGTTGCGCCGCAACTCTTCGACATGAATGTGGGAGCAATCAGCGGGCCGATAGACGCCGGCCGCACGGGCGTGGTGGTGAAGATCGACGATAAGCAGCAGCCGAGCGGCGACGAGATTGCAAAGAATCTAGATCAGACGCGCGATCAACTTCTGGACCAACGCCGCAACGAGGCCTTCAGTGTATTCGTGAGCAGCGTGTTTAACGACTACAAGAAACGCAAGCTGGTCGTGATCAACGCCAAGCCCCAGGGCCCGCAGCTGCCCGGCCAGCCGGGCACGTAAACGCGGAATTCTTTAGCGACAGAAGGCCCGCAGACCTTATGGTTGCGGGCCGTTTTGTTTGCGCAGCGGGTGTCAGCGCAGGCCGGTCGTCGCGAACGGTAGTCCAGTCGCGGGCCAGCGATCGGGTTGCGCGTCGAGGTTTGGCTTGATTGTTGCGGCGGGAAACGACGCAGGCGCTACGGTCACATTCCATCCGTCGACAACGACCAGTGCGTTTTCGCCATGAAAGTCATGCTCGGCAGCATCGATGTCGATCGTCTTCGATGTGCCGGGGACAAGAGAGACGTAATTGTCGCTGTAGAAGACGGGCAGTACGCGCTCGCCGGATTTACGCCGCAACTGAATGTGCGCCATCAAGGCGATGTTTTGCGTCGGGTTGTGCAGCGTGACCTGCAAAAGGCGGCGGCCTGCAATTTTTTCCTTACTTGGTACAACGGTTGCCGTCAGCTTGACCATCGGCAGTTGATTGAGTGCGCTGAGGTCGTCGGGACCGGACGGCAGAGCGCGCCAATAGAAATTGGTCGAAACGATTCGGCCAGCGGCGTCGCGCAGGTCAAGCTTGATGAAGTGAACGGCCGAGACTGACGCCGGAAAATCGATTGGCCCGAGATCGGTTGCAACATCGGGAGCAGCATCGAGTTTGGTCTCGTGCTCGAAAGCGAGTGAGCCGTCGAGATTGTAGACCGCGACGTGCGCGCGCAGATCGGCCACGGGTTCGGGCTTGTTGTTGATGACTTGTACATTGCCCGTGGCCTCGTTGAACTGGATGTGCACCAATTCTGAGGCGTGCATGACGGCGAAATACGATGACATTGGCTCAAGATCGTAGTGGTAAATCTGCCATACGAAGCTGGGCTGCGCGGGATTGCTCATCCACGTAATGACGGCCGTTGTCGGGTGAAAGAGCTGCGCGTTACGGCCCTCATACATGGCGCGAAAAGCTTCGTAATTCATCATCTGCGCCTTGCGCACAAAGTCGGCGAGGTTGGCGATCTTGCCGTAACGGCCGGCGAGAATGAGCGGGTACAGATCGCCGTGCTGATTGCCCTTCGCCAGGTCATGGGCTGCCCAATCGTCGTCGATCGTCTCCCAATCTTTTTCGGGCATCATGCCGCGAATGGATTCGAGCGTGGGGATGGAGGCGCTACCGGTTTCGGTTTTGAAGTAGTCGTCGTAGACGTTATAGAACTCGCGCGGTGCGCGCCAGTAATACGGTCCGTGCGAGCGCACGCCGGGGCCATCGGTCGAATTCGGCCAATAGAGCCGTGCGGGATCGACCTCGGCTAACAGCTTGCGCAGAGCGGCGTCAATTTCAGGCGGAGGATCGCCTTCGTTGCGCGCGCACCACAGAATGATCGATGGATGATTGCGGAAACGAAGAACCTTTTCGCGAACATTGGCAACATAGGTTGAAATGTCGGTAGGATCGGGACCGTCGAGCGGATTGGGTTGAAAGAATTCGTCCCATACCAGAAGACCGTACTTGTCACACAGCGCGTAGAAATCCTCGCCGGTGCTCTGGCCCACCCAGTTGCGAATCAGGTTGAGGTTGGCGAGCTTATGCAGGCGAATCTCGGTGTCGAGTCGCTCGCGCGGAATGCGCTTCAACGCTTCGTCAAGGCCCCAATCGCCGCCGCGAATGAAAATGGGCACGCCATTGACGGAGATTGTGAGGGTGTTGGTGCCGGGAACAGAGTAGCTAATCTTGCGAACGCCGAAGTCGACATCCCGCGTATCCGAGATGGTTTGGCCGGTTCTGAATTCGAGATGGAGTTTGTACATCGGCTGCGCGCCGTAGCCATTAGGCCACCAGAGCCGCGGATGCTCTATGTGCAGGGCGGGCGTGTTGCTTGCGTTGAAGGTGATTTGTTGCTTTGTGTGGGGCGCGAGCGTGACTTGTCGCGTGAAGACGATGTCTTCGATTGCGCCGCGGACTTCACCCGCGACGGGAGCATCGGACACGTTTTCGACAGTTGTTTCGACGGCGACGTCGGCCGAGTCGGTTTTGGGGAGCGGAAGATCGGTGGTGACGAGCGGGTTTTCTACGACCACAGGACCGCTGGCAGAGAGGAAAACCTTTTGCCAGATGCCGGTGTCGCGATCGCGCACGGCATCGAGCCAATCCCAGCCGAGGGTGGATAAAAACGTCGGGCCATCGAGGGCAGTGATGCCGCCGTTCGGGCCGACGCCGTTGCGAAGAGTATGCTCGTGCGGGACGCCGGGATTCGGCTCCGGAGTGACGAGCACGGCGACCACGGCAAGCTGTCCAGGCTTCACTTGCGAGGTGATGTCGAAGACGCCGCGAACAAACGCTCCGCGCGTTGTGCCGACCTGCGCGCCGTTCACCCAGACTTCAGCGGAGTAGTTGATGCCTTCAAAGTTGAGCCAGACGTGGCGATCCGCATAGGCGATGGGAATTCGAACAACGGTGCGGTACCAATACGAAGTGTGGACGAGGGATTCGGGAATGATCTCTGGGCGTTCGTTCTCGCCGTAGAGCGGCTCAGGATAGACGTGGTCGTTGACGAGAGATGTGAGGATAGTGCCCGGAACCGTGGCCGCGTACCAGCCTGATGCGTCGAAACCGGTAGACGAAACCTGCGCTGCGGATTGCGGCACTTTCGCTACATCCTGCAACTGCCAGCCGGAGGCGAGAGTGAGTGGCTGCGGCGGCGCGGTCGCGGAAATCTGCGGCGCAAAGACGGCGAGGATGGAGACTGAAATGAAAGCACGAAGGCAAACAGACGACAGACAAGTCTTCAACGAAGGACTCCCTTAACGCTTGAGTGGTGGGAAAAATCGGCTCGGGTGCACGCCCAACAGTGTCTCAAATCAGGCCCGCTTCCGGCAGGCAGCGATTCATCCGGTAATATCGGCTTCATGGAGTTTCAGCGATCGAGTGGAGTTTTGTTGCACATCAGCTCGCTGCCGTCTTATGGCGGCATCGGCGATCTGGGTCCGGCGGCGCATGAGTTTCTTGCGTTTCTGGCGCGCGCCAAGCAGCATGTGTGGCAGGTTTTGCCGCTATGCCCAACCGGATATGGCAACTCGCCGTATGCGGGCTCGTCTGCATTCGCTGGAAATCCATCGCTGATCAGCCTGGAGTTTCTCGCCGACTGGGGCTGGATTGATGGTGCGCGAATCGCGGGTCTGGCCGGTCGATCTGGAAATGTCGATTTTGATGAAGTCGCCGCACGGAAGCTGCCGCTGCTCGAAGAGGCCGCGGGAAATTTTCTGGATAACGGGTCGAAGTCGCCGAAACTTGAAGACGATTGGGGCGATTTTGAGGATTTCTGTCTCGATGAGGCGGCATGGCTCAACGACTATGCGCTATACGCCGTGCTGCGCCGTGTGCATCAGACCGGTGCGTGGACTGAGTGGCCGGAGCCGCTGCGGCGGCGCGATCCGCAAGCACTGGCGAAGGCTGAAGCGGAGCACGGGCGCGCGGTAGCAGTCGAGCGAGTGCTGCAGTTCGCGTTCGCGCGGCAGTGGGAACAATTGCAAGACGCAGCCGCGAAGAATGGAATCAGAATCCTTGGCGACGTAGCGATCTTTGTCAACATGGATTCGGCCGATGTTTGGGTTCATCCGGGAATTTTCGAGCTTGACGACCAACTGAAGCCCATTCGCATCGCCGGCGTTCCACCAGACTATTTTTCACCGACCGGGCAGCGCTGGGGAAATCCGCTTTATCGCTGGGATGTGCTGGCCGCGCCCAACGAAAACGGACTTCGATTCGGCTGGTGGGTTGACCGCATCAGCCGCGCTGTGGAGCTCTATGACATTGTGCGCCTCGATCACTTTCGCGGCTTTGAGGCTTATTGGGCGATCCCAGCCGAAGAAGAAACCGCAGTCAAGGGCGAGTGGATCAAGGCGCCGGGGCTGGAGCTGTTTCGCGCGCTAGAAGCGGCGCTTGGTCCGCTGCCGCTGGTGGCCGAAGATCTGGGCGTGATTACGCCGGAGGTTGACTCACTACGGCTGGATCTGGGAATGCCGGGCATGAAGGTGTTGCAGTTCGGATTCAGCGACAAGGGCGCGCACGCGCACCTGCCGCAGCAATTTACACGGCACACAGTGGCCTACACCGGCACGCACGACAACGACACGACGCAGGGATGGTGGAACACCGCAGGCAAAGCGGTGCGCGCGGCCGTTGAGGCTCTCGTGGGTCCGGTGGGCGACCGGCCTGCATGGCCGCTGATCCGCGCCGCCGAAGCGAGCGTGGCGGAGATGGCGATCGTTCCTGCGCAGGATTTGTTGGAGCTGGGATCGGAGGCCCGCATGAATACGCCCGCGGTGCCTGCTGGGAATTGGAGCTGGCGCGCGCCCGAGAATTGCTGGACCGATGAATTAGCGGAGCGATTGGCGGCGATCGCCGACGTTGCGGACAGGGACAATGATCCGTTGGGCGAGGCAGGGGATAGCCAGTAGCCAATAGTTATTAGGGAACAGATAACCGTTCGTGAGCCAGGTTACTTGCTTCCTGCTCCGCGAGAAGTTTTCGGCGGCAGCTTTTCCTGGCCCCTATTTTCTGGCGCCGGCTCTTAGAACGGAATATCGTCGTCGGAGATTTCGGCTGACTGGGCAAAGTCGTCCTGCGCCGCGGGCACGCGCTGGTCCTCGTTGACAGCGGCATTTGAAGTGCTCGACGATCGGCTGTAACCGCCCGCGCCGCCGCCTGAAGAATCATCGCGCCCGGAGAGCAGCGAGAGATCGTTGACGATAATTTCGGTGCGGTAGCGCTTGGCCTTGGTGTCTTTGTCTTCCCAACTGCGCGTCTGAATCTTGCCTTCGATAAACAGCTTGGAACCCTTTTTTACGTAATCGCGGACGATCTCGGCGGTGCGCTTGAAGGCGACCAGATTGTGCCACTCGGTGCGGTCCTGCCAGTTGCCCTGCGGGTCCTGAGTGCGGTCGCTGGTGGCGAGAGTGAAGTTGGCCACCATGGTGCCGCTGGGGGTGGAGCGAATCTCAGGGTCTTTGCCGACGTTGCCTAGAAGAAAAACTTTGTTGACGCTCTTAGCCATGTTCTTGCTCTCCTCGTGTCTCAGAGCCGGAGCGGCGAGCCTGCCGAATGGCGGGCTAATCTAGTAAGAATCGGTTCATCCCTCAACGGGAGCCGCGCAGCAACTGCTGTTGTCCAGACAGAATCTTAATATACCGCTCGCGTTCGGTGTTCTGGTGTGATGCGATTCACAGTTTTACGCAGGGCACCCCGCTGCAGGCGGTCGCCCACTAGCTCATCCGCGCCTGCTCGCGAAACTGGTGCGCGACGGCCTCAAGAAAAGTCTCCACGCTCGTGTCCGGCGGAATGGCGAGACCCGATTTGACGCAGAGAGCCGAGGCGATGCGGCTGGCCAGAGCGGCGCGTGTAGTGAGGTCCATGTCGAGGCGGCGCCCAAAGAAGCCTTCCAGCACTTCGAGGTCGGAGCCGGAAAGTTTGGCCAGCGCGGTAGCGGGCAACACCACGCGCAGATGCGGTGGGCGATCCCATGAATCAGCCTGCGGACCGGGGCTTGTCTGTGAAGACCCAGCTGGAATCATCTGCGAGTTGGCGATCAGCGTTGGCGCGGTAAAGGTGCGCGATGCGCTCTCGCCCCAGTGCGGCGAATCGACCGGCCGGTCGCGAACCACCAGAGTTCCGGCGACCAGATCGCCGAGCCGCTGATTGCGCCGGCTGAGAAAGATCACGACGACTCCAACCGCGTAGAAACTGGGCAGGCTGTCGACATACCGAACAAGGTTGCGCGCCAGTGCTTCAACAAAGTTGATGCCGCGGCCTGATTGATGAATGACACGAATCTTCGCCACTCGCTTGCCCGGCGTGCGCCCGTTGCTGAAGGCCTCGAAGAGTGCAAAGTATCCCCAGTGCATGACGAAAACGATGAGGAGAGCAATGCCGATCGCCCAGTTTGCCGAAATGCGACCGAAGATGCTGAACGCCGGAATGACGACCAGGGCCAGCAGAAAGAAAATGAAAAACGCGAATCCCCAAATGAGATAGTCGACGAGGATGGCAATAAAGCGGCTGCCGATGCCGGCGAGCGGCATCTCGATGTCCACGAGCTCCGGGGTATCGATGTTAAGCTGATCTCCAACCGGCTCCATGGCGACTATTCTCTCAAATCAGTGGCTCGCAAAGCGCCGCCCTTACTGGGATCGTTTGGGCGCGCTGCTGGGCGAGGCGAGCGCGGGCGGGGTACGAAAGCTTTCACGGGCCGAGCTGCGCGAGACAGCTCTGCTTTACCGGCAGGTGGCGAGCGACGTATCCACTCTGCGCCAGGACTCGACGGCGCGGGCTTATGCCGAGCACGTCAACCAGTTATTGGCTCGCGCCCACCATATCATCTATTCCAGCCGCCGCAAAGGCTTCCTGAAGATTTTCTATTTCCTGCGCGACGAGTACCCGCTCATCGTGCAGCGGCAGATCAGGTATGTGCTGCTGGCTTTGGTAATGACGCTGGGCGGGGCACTGCTGGGCTCGGTGCTGACGCTGGCCCGTCCTCAGTTCATGCGTCACATGCTGGGGCCGTCGATGGTCGAGACCATCGAGCGCCACGAGATGTGGACGCATTCGATTGTCGGCATTGAGCCGGTGGCCTCGAGCGCGATCATGACCAACAACCTGAGCGTCTGCTTTGTCGCCTTTGCCGGCGGAATTATCTTCGGCCTCGGGACGATCTACTCCATGTTTTTTAACGGGCTGCTGCTTGGCGTTATCGGCGTGGCCTGCGCTCAGCACGGCATGTCGGTCGATCTGTGGAGCTTTGTCGCTCCGCACGGCTCGCTGGAGCTGCCATCGATCATTCTCGCCGGCGGCGCCGGGCTGCGTCTCGCGCAAGGCGTGCTGTTTCCTGGCCTTTATCGGCGGCGCGATTCGATAGCACAGGCAGGCGTGGAAGCAACGCGGCTCGTCTCTGGCGTGATTCCGCTGCTCGTAATAGCGGGATCGCTGGAAGGGTTTTTCTCGCCGTCGAGTGCGCCGGTTCCGCTCAAATTCACTGTGGGCGGCTTGCTGTTTACGCTGCTGCTGGTGTGGCTTTTTCGGCCGGTGAAAGCGATCAGGCAGCTTTCTCAACCTTAGCTGTCAGTTTGATATTCAGCGCCTTCATGACGGTCAGGGTTGTTTTCAACGTGGGATTTCCTTTGGCGCTGAAGGAACGATAAAGCTGCTCACGAGAGAGCCCCGTCCGGCTCGCAATCTCCGACATTCCCTTAGCGCGCGCAATCACGCCCAGTGCATGCGCAATGTAGGCAGGGTCGTTCGTCTCGAAAGCTTCCGACATGAAGATGGCGATGGCTTTTTTCGATACCAGATCTTCGGCCGGATCGTAATTCGTTAGCTTTTTAGGCATTCTCTTCACTCCATTCCGTCGCGAGGCGCTTAGCTGTTGTGATGTCTCGATCCTGTGTGCGTTTGTCGCCGCCGCACAAAAGAATAATGATCGTGCTCCTGCGCTTCTGAAAGTAGACTCGGTAACCCGGCCCGTGATCGATTCGCAGCTCGCTGACGCCCTGGCCAACAGGCTCCACGTCACCGGTGTTTCCAAAGGCAAGCCGGTCAAGGCGAGACGCAATCAACGCACGTGCGCGATCGTCTTTAAGCTTGTCTCGCCACTTGCGAAATATCTCGGTCTGCTTGAGTTGAATCATCGGCGACCGTAGTCTATAAACTACTAACTTCTCCCTTTTCTGTCAATGTTCGCGAGATGAAGTCCGGAGGTCGCTGTTAGAGGTGTCATGGCTACACCATCGCTCGCTCTTTGACCCTCAGATATTGATTCAGCACGGCAGAAGTGACCTGCGCGGGATCGAGGTCGAGGGTGAGGGCGCCCTGATCACGAAGACGCGCCAGGAGCAGTTCGCGGCGGGTAGTCAGTTCCTGCGCGGCGGAGGCGCGGAACATTTCCTCAACATTTTTCGGGCTCCCATTGGCGATGGCGGCGACATCGGGCTGAGCCATGGCGACAAATAGAAGCACATGGCGATGCAGCAATTGCATCGCGCCGTCGATGACTTCAGGGCGCATGGCGGTTTCAGCCAGGTCAGTAATCCAAAGAATCAAGGCCCGGCGCGGCTGCCAACGATTCAGTGTGGCGGTGGCGCGAAGGTGATCGGCCTCGCTCGTTTCGGCGCGCGCCTGCGCAAGCGCTTCAACAATTTGCCGCAAATGCGCATGACCGCGGCCGGGAAGTACGCGTTGCTGCACGTTCTGGCCGTAGACGAGAAGGCCGACGCGATCGCCGGAAAACAGCGCAAGTTGTGCAAGGGCCAAGGCGGTGGAGCAGGCGTAGTCGAGCTTGGAGTGGCCGCGGCGGTTATGCACATCGGCGTCGTCAAGAACTCTGCCGCGCAGCAACCGGCCCGCGTCGAGAACGATCCAGACTGCCTGGCTGCGCTCGGTCTGATAGCGGCGCGTGACCAACTGACCGCGGCGGGCTGTAGCCGTCCAGCAGACGTCGCGCAGGTCGTCGCCCTCGAGATATTCGCGGAGGCTCTCGAAATCGCGGCCCAGGCCGCGCTCGCGCGCACGGCGCAGTTGCAGCTCGATCTGGCGTCCGCGGGCGAGAAAGATTTCCTGATCCTCGCCCTGGCGCAGCGCCGGATAGACGCGGACCGGCTGCTCAAGCGGGGCCATGGCCCAGCGCTCGACAAGGCCGAGGGGAGAGCCATATCGAATAAAAACCGCTCCAGCGCGGACGTCGCCGCGATCGCGTGGCTCGATTTTGTAGCGCAGCGTCGCGCGAATACGAGGAAAGACGCGCAGATCGTGCGTGGCCGGCGCGGCAACTAATGCGTCAGGCAAGTCGTCAACCAGATGGCACTCAAGAATCGTCTCCGCGCTGTGCTCGACGGCGAGCTGAATTTCGGTTTCGCTATCGAGTGCAGGCGCGTTGCTCCAGGAGCGTTCGATCGTGATCTGCTGCGCGGCCGGCAGACGCAGTGCATCAAGCACCGCCGCGAGCAACACCAGCGCGTCCCAGACGAGCATGCCGTATCCCCAGGTCGCTCGAAAAAATCCCGGCAGCGCGAACAGAAGGCCTGCGGCAAGGAGCCAGATCGTGCGTTGCGTGAAGCCAAACGCGAATCGGCCGCGCCGGACGCAGGAAGCGTGAATCGGCTCGGGATGGAGGGATGAAGAAATCATCCGCGCGGCACCGCAACCGCGGCCACGACGTCGTTGAGTACGCGATCGGCATCGAAGCCCTCAAGCTCCGCCTCCGGCTTGAGAAGAATGCGATGGCGCAGCACCGGCAGAACGGCGCGCTTCACATCGTCGGGAATAATGTAGTCGCGGTCTTCAAAAGCGGCGAAAGCCTGCGCGACGCGCAGCAGGCAGATGGCCGCGCGTGGGCTCGCGCCGAGCGCCAGCATGGGCCATTCGCGGGTGCGGCGGACGAGATCGAGAATGTAGCCGTAGAGATCGCTCTCTACTCTGATGGCGCGAATTTCATCGCGCGCGGATGCGAGAAGCTGGGCAGAGAGCGGCTGGATCTTCGCGTCTTCAAGCAGGTTTGCGCTGCTGCTGTTGTGATGCCGCTCAAGCATTTGCCGTTCTTCGTCAGGCGCTGGATAGCTCACTTTTATTTTGAGCAGAAAGCGGTCGAGCTGCGCTTCGGGCAGCGGATACGTGCCTTCAAAATCGATGGGATTTTCCGTGGCGAAGACGGTGAACCACGGCGGAAGCGGGCGCTGCACGCCATCGCTCGTCACCTGGCGCTCTTCCATGCATTCAAGCAGCGCTGCCTGCGTACGCGGCGGCATGCGATTGATTTCGTCAACGAGGAGAAGATCTGTGAAGACGGGGCCGGCGTGAAAAGCAAAGGTGTCAGTGCCGGGACGAAACATCGTGGTGCCGAGAATATCGGCGGGCATCAGGTCCGGCGTGCCCTGCACACGCTGGAATCCGAGGCCAAGCAGGCGGCCTACCGATTTGACGATTAGCGTCTTGGCGATGCCCGGCACGCCTTCGAGCAATGCGTGGCCCTGCGTCAACACAGCGACCAGAACCTCGCCGATCACTTCGCTTTGCCCGGCGATAACGCGTCCAAGCTCGGCCCGCGATGCGGTGAGCAATTGTTGCGTCGCCGGCAATATAGCTTTCGGCGGCTGTGAGCCCTGTTCCTGATTTGTTTCCTCGGTCATTCCGGTCTCCTTGAATTCAGCTTCGTTGATCTTGTTCGTTAAGTTGATCTCGTCGGGCGCGCGAATCGAATTTCGCCGCGCAATTGATTTTCACTTTCGTGATGGGCCTGCGCGCGCCACGGCGACCAGCAACTCACTGTGCCGGCTGAGCGCTTGCACAAGCGCCAACGCGCTTTTCGGCTGCAGCTTGTCGTTGGTAGCGGCTGCTTCGCAATCGGCCAGATCTTTTTCGAGCTCAGGCGCGGCCTGCGGAAAGCGGCGGCGTAGCGCAAGGCTCAACTCTTCTGCGCTCATTTTCGCCCCTTTCAGCCCGCAAAGGTCGCCCATCTTGCGGCGGAAGCGTTCATAAGCAAGCTCGACCGCTGTTGACGAGGCATGGGCTTCGGCGTAGAGCGAGCCCAGCGCTTCGAGAAACTCGACGGGAGTGGCGCGTACAGGAGCGGGCAAGTCGCGCACGGGCCCACGCCTGCGGCTGAAGCTGAAAAGAATCAGCAGCGCGATCGCAAACAGGCCGGCCCGCACCATCCACATCGCAGATCCGTTCGCGTAGAACCACTCGGTGCGCGTCTCGCCGTGCAGGGATTCGTCCCAGTAGATGTGGTGATCTTCACGTGATCCAAGCGCGTTGAGAAAAAAGTTCAGATTATTTGCGCGGCCGATCGAGCCATTCTCAAGAGGCGTGGAGCTTGCCCACCAAACAATCTCGCCTTTGCCGTGGGCGTATTCAACGACCGCCGGCGCGCCCTGGCAGTTGTATTGCACGCGATCAAGCGGCCGATCGAAACCCCATCCAGCTTCGGGAACCATCCACACTTCGCCGGAGCCAGCGAGCGGATCGAGGCCCTGGGGTGTGAGTTTGCAGGCTACCTCAAACTGTGTCGGAGGTTGAGCGTCGCCATCCGGAACAAGACGGCCTCCCTCCCAGCCAGTCACCAGGACGCGGCCACCGCCGGCTACGATGTCGCGCACAGCTTTCAGATCCTCCTCCGCGATATTCGCAGGATCGGGTTCGGCCAGGATGACCACGGTCTGAGCGTCTGCACGCTGCGCCAAGTCGCTCAGCGGCTGTTCCCATCGCTCCACTGTGTAGCCGCTTGCTGCGAGCATTTCATAGGCGGCGCGCGCGCCGTGCTTGCCGGTTAGATAGGAACTGGGCACGGGGCTATCGTCGTTATTCTGGTTGCGTGAAAGGAATGCAGTTAAGAATGCAAGCACGAGAACCGCTACCAGACAGCCGATTAGCAGCCTGCGATCTTTGGTGTCGAGCGAGGCGAGCAGTTTCATTCCGCAGCGACTCCAAGCGCAGCAGCCTGCTCCAAAGCTGCATTGAAATCCGAGGCTTGAGCTGTGCGCCCGCCATACCAGGTGCGCTCAAAGCTCCTGGTGAGCGCCTTGAGATTCGGTTTGCGCGGATCGGTTGCCGCAAGCAACGCCAGATATTCGCGTGGAGTGCGGGCTCGGTCCGCCGGCCACAAGCGCTTTGATTCGAGGCGCGCAATCGACGCCCAGTAGACGAAATGAATTGCTTCGCGCCATTGACCTATGGCCGCCATTGCCTGCGCGTCGCGGAGCCACAACTGCCATTCTCGCGCCGAGGGTGCGCCGGAGGCGGGCTCAACGTCGGGAATGAGGCGGATGCGAGAGCGCCGCTCGATGCGCACGAGAAACCAGACCAGCGCAGTGCAAATGGCGACGAGCAAAAGAATGCGCAGCAGCCAGGCGATCCACGGGGCGTGCGCGCCAAAGCGAATAAGCCCGGAGAAGAGCTTGTCGAGCAGGTTGCCGAGCCACTCGCGGAATCGGGCCAAAGCCGACTGTGAAGCGACGCTCTGATAGGCGCGTTGCGCGAGGATGGAATTCATGGAGGCCCGCTCGCTGCTGTAGTCAGGGTTGGGCGCGAGAGGGCTGCCTGCCTGCGCTGCGTCATTTTGCAAGCGCTGACCGGCGGCCGAAAGCAGTTCATCCACGGAGGCCGGTTTGTTGTCGGCGCCGGGAATTGCGGCGAAGATACTATTCTCTGGCGCACCGGATTTTTTCGCCGCGCGGGCCAGCACAGAGCGCAACCAGTCATAACGGACTTCACGCGTCTGCGAGGCAGCACCCGAGTTGGCTGACCCGGGGGGCCACTGCACGCGGTTGTCGGGACCAACCTGCGCCGGATCGCAGGCGGGGAAGCTTGTTTGCGTCGCGTTGGCGCCAGACCGCTGCTTCTGGCAGGCAGCGACAATGGAGTCGAGATTCTGCAGCTGTTGCTGGTACTGCTCGAGGCTCAAATTGCGCCAGCCCGCGTCAGATTGGGCTTCCTGACAGTGCGCGGCGGTGGGCAAAGAGAGCGAGACCGCGAGAAAAGTGCAGGCCGCGAATGCGCGTGCGGCGCTATGGCGCGAACCTGAGAGCGGCCACTCCAATTTCATGGTTCTTCCACGGTATCAGGAGGGGGTATCAGGAGGGCCAATCGGACCGGAAATGCCTGCACCCTCAATGGGCGGCGTCCCTGCAATTTCGATCGGCAGCGTCGCGGATACAGGTTGCGCAAGTCCCGCCTGCTGCATCATCCACTCGATGTCGAAGCCTTCTTTGCGGACGCGCTGATCGTAGTAAAAGAGGACAAGGGCAATCGCAGAGACAGGAGCGATGAGCGCCTGAAGCACGAAATCCATGACGACGCGCACGATTTCGGCGGCGATGAAAGCAGTGGAAGATTGCGCCGCTCCACCGCCGTGAGCCGCAGCGATAAAAATGACGATCATGGTAGGAATCGCGGAGAGCATCGAGACAGCAATGGATAGCGCGATAACCAGCAGGTACATCACCAGAATGCGCCCGCGCGTTCCCTGGCTCAACTTCCACGCGCGCTGCAGCGACTCCCATGCTGGCTTGTTTTCCACCACGCATACAGGAAAACCGAGCGAGTATCCCAGCGCGAGCCAGACGACGATCACAAAAGCGGCCGCGCCCACAAGAAAAGCGACAAAGCCGAGAGCCAAACCGCCTGCGGTGCCGGCTTGAGGAGCCAGATAGAGCAGAACGGTAATGAAAACCACCGCAGTTGCGATCGGAATCAGCCCGATTACGAAGCCCTGCAGGATCATGAACCCCAGGTAGCGCCAGAACCGCGGTTTGACCGCCTCAAGCGCGCTCCGAACCGTGAATCCTTCGCCGCGATGTGCACTCGCTGCGGCTCCAGTGAGTCCCGCGTAGGAGAAGACAGCAGCTGCGATGTAGACCGGCAGCGCGACAAGGACCATCGCCCCAAACAGGACGGCCAAAGCCCCAGTCATTTCAAAACTGCTGACTGTGATCGAGCTGAAGAAAGCTTTCCAGATCGCCCCCGCCAGGGCGCCAACCCCAACAATTACGGCGATGGGCAAAGCCGCCACGCCGACGAAGAGCATGAAGCTGCGGCGATAAATCTGCGCGGTGCGGTCAAGGATTTCGCCGAGGGCCATCGGCCTGAGCTGGTTGTTCATATCGATCCCCGTGTCTCGGAGCTTCGCGCCTCCGATTTATCCAACAGCGGCTGCGCAACTATGCGCTCCCCTTTGCAGCGTTTGTACAATTCCAGGCCCAGGCGGGATGGAGTGATATCAAAGTTCTCGGTGGGAAGGTATGACGTGAAATCGAAAACCTTCTCAATCAGTCCAGAGTTAAATAGGTATGCGGTCTCGACAGCAACTCTTGAGAGATCATAGATGCCTGTGAGCCGAGTCATCTCTTCCGGCGAATAGATGATTCGCGCGGGCGGAAGATTATTGGAATTGGAATTGAGGTCCATCACCTTTTTACAAGCAGTGACCAGGATCAGGCTCTGATTAGGAGTCACATTCACGAGTAGATCGATCAAGGCGCTGCTGGATTGATCGATTGTATCCAAATGGCAGGAGGTGACGAACAGGCCAATCCATAGCTGCTGTGTCAGATCGTCATGCGCCCACGACCCATACTTAAGCAGGCTTGCGACAATCTCGGGATGGGCGCGCATCTTGCTCGCATCAGATTCCAAAGCCAGCAGCTTTTCCGCGCCGAGCGCGACTTCGAAGGCGTTCTCAGTTCGAGGTCCATCCAGTTCTCCGCCGAGCAACATAATGGCATTGTTGGCTTCGGCGCGACAGATCCGATACAGGAACAGGGCGGTGCGCATCATCTTAATTGCGTACGCGAGGTCCTTGGGGTCAGTGAGGACGGCTGAATCCGTGACCAGAACCTTCCAAAGTTCCGGATCGAAGTCCGCGGGCAAAACGAAAGACAATCCAACGCCACCTTCGTCGGTCCGGACGACCAGCACCTCAACTGAGATCTGCTGCTGCTCACCCTTTTCCAGCCAACCTTCCACTTCTATGGTCAGTGGAATCTCCTCGCCGACGGGCCATTGTTCTTCTGTCTGCAGATAAAGCCCTGACGAGCTGATATCTTTGACGGTCGATCGTTTCGAAGCCGGCTTGTTCGCCTGCCAGGCTACAAATCCCAATGGGATTCGACGTTCGGCCCTCGGCTTCTCCGGCTGAGCCAGTCTCCGGACCCAGTTCTTCCATTGATTCACGGCGGTTATCTCCTCAAAAGACTTCCCTTGGTTGTGGAGTTCGGTTGTGGCCGTCGCCCAAAAGCTTGTGGCAGCAAGACTACCAGTGTCGCCGAGCCCTGCGGAGTTTCCCAGTCAAAAGCCGGCCGGACAGCTTGAAAAATCTTCGGATTTCTGGTAACTAATCCTTTAGTTGTTCGTCTAAATGAACGTCGATAGGCTGGGTCCGACAGAATTCCTTAGTGAGATCAATAAGTTAACGATGCCGCCAAGAAAATCCAATACGCTGACCGAAGCTGAGCTGAGGCTGATGAAGATCCTCTGGCGGCGTGGCGAATCGGCCGTGACCGACATGGTGGATGCCCTGCCCGAAGGCGAGCAACTGGCTTATAACTCGGTGCTCACCACCATCCGGATTCTGGAGCAGAAGGGCTACGTCGAACATCGCCAGGAAGGGCGGGCGTTTGTCTACTGGCCCTGCGTTCAAGAAAATGAGGCGAGCAGTTCAGAAGTACGCAATGTGTTGAGCCGATTTTTTGGCAACTCGCGCGAGAAGCTGGTATTGAGCCTGTTGGACGACGATGGGATTCCGGCTGAGGAACTGGGCCGGCTGCGCGAGGCGATTCGAAGCGCGTCTCCCGATAGGGAAGCGATGGGCGGCGCGGCCGCCAACAAGGAAAAGGGCGGGAGATAAGAATGCCGCTGATGCACATTGCGGATGCGATCTTTGGACCGATTGCTGAGTGGGGCCGCGCGATGTTTCCGGCATTTGCGCAAGCCGCGGCGCTGGCGGCAGTGTCGGCTTTGTGGCAAGGCGCAGCGGTTGCAGCTGCTCTGGTTCTCTGCCTGCGGTTCGCGCCCCGCGTCTCCGCGGCGCAGCGGTTTGCGTTGTGGGCCGCAGGATTTGCGGTGGTGGCTGGGTTGCCATTTTTGCCGTTGCTCGTGCATCGGGCGGAGCGGGCGCTGCCGCAGCGATTCCCGAAGCGGCCGCAAAGCCGTTGATGCACCCGTTGATCCATTGGATATTCGCTGGGCATTTATCCTTGCGGCGGTGTGGCTGGCGGCCTCGGCGTTCCGCGCCGGCGAACTCGCATTCCATGCGCTCCGGTTGCGCAGGTTGTGGAAGGTGGCGACTCCGGTTGGGGCTGGGGTTGAGATCGACTCGCGGGTTCGGGAAATGCTGACCGCGGTTTCGAATTCGCGCCGTATTGAAATTTGCACTACGCGCGATCTTGATTGCCCGAGCGTGATCGGATTCTTTGCGCCGCGCATTCTTATTCCTGAGTGGCTTTTTTCACGGCTGACGCCGGGCGAGCTCGAGCAAGTGGTTCTGCATGAGACCGAGCATCTGCGGCGGCGCGACGACTGGACGAATCTGCTGCAGAAACTTTCGCTGGTGCTATTTCCTTTGAATCCCGCGCTGGCCTGGATGGAGCGACGTCTTTGCCGCGAGCGCGAGATGGCGTGCGATGAGGGAGTGATTCGGCGGACGCAAGCTCCGCGCGCGTACGCGGCCTGCCTTACGACGCTGGCCGAGCGCGGGCTGCAACAACGGGAATTACTGCGGCGCGCTCATGCGCTTTCTTTGGGTGCGTTTACAAGGCGGCCAGAGCTGGTTCACCGGGTACATAGCATCCTGCGGCGAAAGCAGGCGCTGAATCCGCTGGTGGCGGGCGCACTGGTGGGCGTGGTGGGATTCGGTTTGGTCATTGGGGCGCGGTGGAACTTTCACGCAGCCCGCAGCTGGTCGCGTTCGTGGCGACGCCGGAGACGGACGCGCAGGTTGCAGCACTCGATTCGCAGAGCGGACATGTGGGGGGCAAGGCCACCGACGCAGTGTTTCGTCCCGGCCAGCGTTTCGATACGAGAGAGGCCAAGGCAATAGAGACGGCGATCGAGACGAAGGCGATTCCGTCCGTGGGACGAAATGATGCCATGATGTCCAATGCTGCTCGTCCATCCCGCGCCGCTGAACCCTCGGCGGGAGTAACGGAGACGGCGGCGACGGATGCTGCAACTGCGCCGCGCGAGGTGCCGCTGAAGGCCGTAGCACCAATTTCGGCAATGACTGATGGGCAGGCTCAGGAATATGTTGTTCTGACGGCATGGGAAGAAGTGCGGACCGCTTCGTCAAATTCGAGAATAGTTGCCGACTATAGCACCGACGCGAACACGCAGGAGCAGAGCGACGACGCGGCCGGCCAGCGCGATGCAACACGAAACGCGCAGATCACCGTCACGCGGATGATTCTGGTCGTTTATCCGGCAAGCGCGTATCCGGCAAGCGCGGCGACGCGCGTGCAACCAGTGCCAACAAAAGGTTCACCTTCCCACAAGCCAACCGCTTCTTATGGCGGCTGGCTGTTCTTCCAACTCTAATCATGCAAATCAACACCAATGGAGATGAAGCAATGTCGATGACAACTAATTCTTTAGTAGCAAGAGTGAAGAAGCTCGCAGTTCCTGCGGGAATTCTGGCAACGGTTTTGTTCGCCGCAGCATTTCTGTTTGATTTCGGTAGAGCGCACGCGGCCGCTGGCCCGCTGGATGAGAACAGTGTTTCCTCGCTGGTGGCGCTCGATAACGCAGTGGAAGCCGTGGCATCGCGGGTTACGCCAGCGGTGGTGAACGTCGCCGTCACTTCGCGCGTTTCTGAAGATGAACAGAATTCGGATCAAAACTCGGGTCAAGGCTCAGGTCAAGGCTCGGGTGAAGGCCCCGGAGATGGCGGGCATAATTTTGGCGGAGTCAATCCGCAGGATCTGCCGCCGGGCTTTCGGCAGTTCTTCTTCGGTCCCGGCGGCCAGCAGATGAAACCGCAGCCCCAGTTTGAACATGGAGTGGGGAGCGGCGTGATTCTCACGCCGGATGGATACATCGTGACCAACGACCACGTGGTCGATGGCGCGACGCAGATACGGGTCACGCTCAATGATCGGCGGATCTTTACCGCGAAGCTGATCGGCGAGGACAAATTAAATGATCTGGCGGTGATCAAGATCGATGCGCACGACTTGACCAGCGTGCCGTGGGGCGACTCGACAAAGGTGAAGCCGGGCGAGACCGTGCTGGCTTTCGGCAATCCTTTCGGCAACTTTCCCTTTACCGTTACGCGAGGCATTATCAGCGGCCTTGATCGACCTAATCCTTACAGGGACGATCCGCGGAAGCCGGGCGCATTTATCCAGACTGATGCGGCCATCAATCCCGGCAACTCCGGCGGCCCGCTGGTGAATGCGTACGGCGAAGTGATCGGCATCAACACATTCATCATTTCTGGCAGCGGATCGTTTGCGGGCGCGGGATTCGCGATTCCGGCGCAGATTGCACAGACTTCGGCTCAGGAGATTATCAAGAGCGGCAGCGTGCATCACGGTTACCTGGGCATCAGCATGAACGATGTGACGCCGGAGAACGCAGGCTTCTTTAATTTGCCTGATGCTGCCGGCGCAATTGTGAGCCAGGTGACGCCGGACTCGCCGGCGAGCCACGCGGGGCTTGTGAGCGGCGACGTGCTGCGCGAGATCGACGGCAAGAAAATTCCGAACGGCGGCATGTTGCAAGTTGCGGTGAGCGAGATGACGCCGGGCACTGCGATCGAGCTGGGAATTCTGCGCGACGGCAAGCCGCAGACGCTTCACGTAACTGTTGGCGAGTTCCATAAAGAGTTGGCTGAGGCAGGCAGCAATGGCGAGCAGGGCAGCGAACAGAAAGGCAGACTGGGGCTCGCGGTGGCAAACCTTACTCCCGACCTGCGGCAGCAATTCAACGTACCCGATCGCGTGAAGGGCGCGGTGATTCAAGCGGTGCGCCCGGGTAGCGCGGCTGAAGATGCGGGCCTGACGGCGGGCGATGTGATTCTCGGAGTGGATCGGCATCCCGTGGAGGATGCGGACAGCTTTGTGAGTCAGCTTCACTCCGCGCCAGCGGGGAAAGACGTTCTGCTTCTGGTTTGGGCGAACGGCGGCGAGAGCTATCTGGTTCTGCATCCGGACGAGAATCAGCAGAACGGCGAATAGCTGATCACGAGTAGCTGACAACGAGCAGTGGCGGCGAGTAAGGGCTGGCGCGTAACGCTTTGCGGTTTAGGCGTTGCCGCCGGCCTTCGTCGTTAGAAAAGATCAACGTGGAACGAAGTCGTTGTGCGAGGTTGTGGCGCGAGATTTGTCGCTCTGGATTTGCCGCGCAGATTTTGAAACAAAACTGCGCCGATGATGCAACAAAGTTTCATGATGCAGCGTCTGTTGGAATGCAGAATGCACTGCGAGCACAGCGACTGAAAACATCTGAATCAATTGCAAGATCGGCGGGAGAATGCCGGGACGGTTGTCCCGATGCTTCACGGGCAGGTGGAACGAAAACCGATTTCGTGAGGCAAAGGTCGAAAGGGCCGCGGTGGTTTGGCGGTTCCAAGAGACCGAGGTGAAGAGTCGGGGTCGCTCGGGGGGGAGATCTCGATTTAGAAACCTGGGACAACAAAGTGCCCCACTCTGCAGTCTGCAACGACTGTGAGTGGGGCGCTGTGTTGTTAAGAGCAGGGACCAAGGGACACGAGGGACCAAGGGAACGAGAGAGCAGGAACAGCTGACGCCGCTGCATTGGCCTCCGGCAAATCGCAACGGACAAAAGCCAATTGGCAGTGGCGGAGGCGCGCGAGCTTATTGCGCCGCGGGGGTCACGCCGACGATTCCGCAATTCACTTTGGTCAGGCCGGTTACGGCCGCTCCTAAATCGAGGTCGCCGAATGATTCCGTGGTTCCTGGTTTAACCGCTCCGCCAGTCTGGTCAGTTAGATCGACGTGCTTCTGCGCCAGATCTGCGCCGGTCTGGTCATATTGGTCGCACTCCAGATCCGCCGACTGGATGGTCGTCTGCGAGTTGTTCACCCATGATTGGTTGGAGAGATGGAGATCTCCATTGATCACGTTCCAATTGGTGGTGTAGGCCTGCTGCGCGATTATCGCGGCATTCGGTCCTGTTGCCGGCGGTGCGCCGCCCGGCGGCGGGGTTGGCGCTTGCTGGCTTTGCTGATCGTGCGTGCCGATATACCAAAGCCCGAAGAGGACACCGCCGATGATGACGACCCACCACGCGGCGCCGTGGTGCTTGGGTACTTCAGGCGGCGCGGCCATGATGGGGATTTGACCCTGCGGGGGATAGTACTGCGGATAGGGAGCGGCGGGCGGAGCCGTTGGGACCGGCGCGTACTGAACAGGCGCGGCCTGGACAGGCGCAACGGGTGCAGCCGCAACCGGCGCAGCCGCTGCTGTTGTCGCGCTGACGTCGTTGCCGCAGTGTACGCAGAATTGCTCATTGCCTGCTAACTGGGAGCCACATTTTGGGCAGAATGCCATACGATCCTCTTCTTTCTATTTTCTTCTGGAGCATGCTCGCGCATGCTGGTCCGGATTCGGACGGTCTGAGGCGATCAGGCCGGTCGCTCAATTCGGAGCCTTGAATTTGGGGATTGCTTACCACGAGGATTGTAAAGCTCGTGAGTGGCTGTGGGTAAAATTTCGACGGCGTCAAGAGCAGAAGCGCGGTGCTTGCCTTCTCGACAATGCCACCCCCCCCACTCCCCCGGTATGGCACACCTCCATATTTGAGAGCCGGCGATTTGCAGGATGGATTTATACGTTTTCCATACCTCGTTCATACGGTATGCGAACCTCGCATGCCGTGCTGACAGGGACTTGCAAATTTGGGAAAGGGAACACTAAAGCAAGGAGCAGAAACGCGGAGACCATGCACCCGAGAGACCGTGCCGGCGAGGGCTGAAAAAGTCCCTAATTTGGCCATAAAAGGGCTGAAAAAGGGCCAAAAGGGTCGATTTTGGTGTGTTTTTTCCTCGTTTTTGCGACGCAACTTTTGGAAAATTCTGTTGATGATAAAAGGGTTAAGTACACTTTGCACCAAACGAAATGCACCTTTTTTCGCATTGATGGTCAAAATGGGGCCGAAAAGGAGAATATATGGCGAAGAAGCGTCACGAAGATGCAGGCCGGCGAGGCTGGTTTCGAGTTGTGATGAATTGGTGCGAAGAAGGCCCGGTTGAACGCTCATGGTTTGAGTATGCGCCGGAAGGGGGAAATTATCGGCAAAGTTGGGAGAGAAATTTTGGAGCGGGGATCAGGTGAAGGATCAAGGGGTTAGAGAGTTTGCGGAGCGGTGAAAATCGCGCGATGGGATTGACAGTAAGCGTCGTCAGTTCGCAATCATGCGGTTGGTCCTCACTGGGCGCCGGTTGCTTGGTGTTCGTCTATTGCGGCAGTGGTTTGCCGGCTTGCTCGGCGATGATGTAGCTCGAGTACCAGTCGGGCCAGTTGGGGTCAGCGTGGCCGATGCGCTTTTCGTGCTCGCCGTGAGCGGCTTCAGCGCGACGAAGGGCGTTTGCCAAATCGGCCGTGGAGGCGAATGAAGTGGCAGCAGAGTCAACTCGGCCGGGGAGCCGGGTGGTGACTTCCTGGAGCAGCCAGGTGTTTCCGTCGGGATCGATGAAGGTGGCGAAGGAGCTGTAGCTGGCGTGGTTGGGCGCGGGACTGGTGATGCGACCGGTTGTGCCGGGCTGGAACTGAGCGCCCGGAGTGGCGGAGTGGAAGACTTCACTGACGGGTGCGCCGCGGGAGATGAGTTCGGCGCGCGCCGCTTCAATATTGGTAACGATGAGATAGAGGCCGTGGGCCGAGCCGGGCGTGGCGGGCGTGATTTTCGTGCCGAACTGGACTGAGCAGCCGGAGCCGGGCGGCGTGAACTGGACAACGCGGAAACCGTTGTCGAAGGGAAAGTCGGCATCGAGCCGCCAGCCGAGGTTTGCGTAGAAATTTTTCGCGCGGTCGACATCGGAGACGGGGATAACGACAGCCTCAAGTTTCAGGTCGGCTTGTGCGGCGCTGGTGGTGTTGATGATGCTGCTGTTTTCTGCGCTCATGGCTGGGCTCCGTTTGAGTGTGAGTTTGTGCTTTCCCACCCTAAACGTCCGCCGCGGCGGACGTTTAGGATGGGGCACCCATTCCTTTGATCGTGCTTGATCGGGTTGAGTTCGTGCTATCCAATCCTTCGACGGAATTCCAAAATGCAGGTCCTTCGACTCCCATCGCTTCGCTCTGGTCGCTCAGGATGACTGCCAATAAAGGTTCGTGCTATCCCACCCTAAACGCAAATCGCGCGTTTAGGATGGGGCACCCATTCCTTTGTGGTGGGTGAGATTCGGACGATGGGCGGGTTCAATCCTGCTCGCCCCAGGTTTGCGCATAGGTTTTGCCGTAGGGATAGAAGAGATCTTTGCGTCCCGCTTTCCATGCGGCCTTCATCTCGGGCGTGGTGATGTCCCAATCGGGGCGGCATTTGCGGGTGACTGCACGGAGGTCCTGGCGGAGTTCTTCTATTGTGGCGCGGCCGAAGTACCAATAGCCGTCGTAGATTTTATAGACGACGAGGCCCGGTTCGAGAACGATGATGTGAGGAATCATGGGATTGTGTTCGGGATCGGTGTACTCGGCGATATCGAGATCTTTTTGAATGATGCGGCCGGGGTCGGAGAGGAACGGCCAGTGCGCGCCAACGCCGGAGCGATTCTCGTTGGTTGCAAGGATGGTGTCGGTGCTGATGGTGACGATGCGGCAGTAGCCGACCTCGATTTCGGGGAGGAATTGGACGAGGAGTTCGGATTGGCGGCGGTCTTTGGGGCAGTATGCGCCGCGGCTGAGAAACAGAATCATGGGATTCTGGCCCTGAAGATCGGAGAGCTTGCGGCGTTTGGTGGCGTGATCTGTCAGTTCGTAATCGGGGAAGATAGCGCCGGGGACAATGTCGGATCGCATGAATGAAAGTCTCCTATGGATTGAATCTTCTTAGGAATTATCGAGCGGGAATTGCGGGCTAGGACGATTTGATCACAGAAAACGGTCCGCGCCGCATTTCAAAAGCCGTCAACGTCGATCACGGCTTGCGCGAAGGCTTGCGGAGCTTCCTGCGGCAGGTTGTGGCCGATGCCGCCGGTAATGATCCGGCTATGCATATTTGCCCGTGAATTTCTGGCGATAGGCTGACGGATCAGCGGGATGCGGAGCGCCATTGGCATCGCCTTCGAGGGTGATGGTGGGCACCGCGATTGTGGGAAGCTGCGCGAGCTGCTGTTCGAATTTGTCGTATTGCGGATCGCCTTCAGCAAGTCCGAGGCGAAAGCGGTAGTTGTGAATCACGATGGCGACGTGATCGGGATTGTCGAGGGATGCAGCGGTGCGATCAAAGATGGCGTCGTCGAAGTTCCATTTGGGCGAGGCGATTTGCCAGATGAGTTTTGCGAAGTCGCGCCGGTATTTGTCGTAGCCGGCACGGCCACGCTCGGTGGCGAAGTAGAACTGGTACCACCACTGAAGCTCGGCCTTTGGCGGCAGCGGCGCCTTGTTGGCTTCGGGGCTGGCGATGAGATAACCGCTGACGGAGACGAGCGCCTTGCAACGTTCAGGCCACAGAATCGCGATGATGTCGGCCGTGCGCCCGCCCCAGTCGAACCCGGCAAGGATTGCTTTCTGAATCTTGAGAGCGTCCATGAGATTGATGATGTCGAGGGCCGTGGCGTAGGGCTGGCCATTGCGGAAGGTGTCAGCGGAGAGAAAGCGCGTGGTGCCGTAGCCGCGCAGGATACGGGACGATCACCCGATAGCCTTTCGCGGCGAGCAACGGAGCGACATCGACGTAGCTGTAGATGTCGTAGGGCCAGCCGTGCAGAAGAATGACGGCAGCGCCGTCGGCTGGGCCGGCTTCAGCGTAGCCGACGTTGAGGAGGCCGGCGTCGATTTGCTTGAGCGGGGCGAAGGACGTGTTGCCGGTGGCCTGGGCTTGTGAGGCGACGGCCGATGCATTTGCTTCAGGGTTGGCGAAGGCCAGGCTCGGGGCGAGCATTGCGGCCCCGGTGGATAGACCGCCCATAGCGAGCAGACGCCGGCGAGAGATTTCGTTCGATTCTGTCGGTTTCATTGGGAGTCCTCTTTGATTTTTCAAATTTCTTCGGTCAGCAAGAATGAGGGAGCGAACACAATTTTGAAGTGACTGGCAGAGAATTCAATTTACGGGCGTGCCGGTGGAAGGAGCGGCATTTCGACGACAGGTCAAGAGTTAGTCATCGAGATGTTCGGATTGCAATCAGCGCGATGTCAGCGGCAATCTAGCTAGCGAGTAGTCGACCAACGGATAGGAGCAATGATCGAACGCACTGAAACTCCCAGCGTTGGAAGCATGTTAAATCAACGTGCGAATGACTAGATGTGAATTTCCACAGGGAATTGAATTGAGACGCTCGTGGCGATTGCAGACGACCGAGTGCGATCAGATTTTAATCGTGATCAAATTTTAGTCGGGGGAGATTGAAGGCAGACTGCTGGCTGTTGAAGATTCGTTCACTCCGATGTGATTTAATGTGGGCCTCAGCATGTGAATTGAAAGGAGACGAAATGCCGACGATCAAAACGAAAGATGGAGTGGAGATTTTCTACAAGGACTGGGGAACGGGGCAGCCGATTGTGTTCAGCCATGGATGGCCGCTGTCGGCCGATGACTGGGATACGCAGATGCTGTTTTTTCTGGGGCAAGGCTATCGCGTGATTGCGCATGACCGGCGCGGGCATGGGCGGTCAACGCAGGTGGCTGACGGGCACGATCTGGACCATTACGCAGACGACCTGGCTGCCTTGACGGCGCACCTGGATTTGAAAGACGCGATCCATGTGGGGCACTCGACAGGCGGCGGCGAGGTGATGCGCTATTTGGCGCGGCATGGCGAGAGCGGCGTGGCGAAGGCGGCGCTGATCAGCGCGATTCCGCCGTTGATGGTGAAGACGGCGGCCAATCCGCTGGGACTGCCGAAGGCAGTGTTCGACGACTTGCAGGCGCAGCTTGCGGCGAATCGTTCGCAGTTTTATCGCGATGTGCCGAGCGGACCGTTTTATGGGTTCAACAGACCGGGCGTGAAATCGCAGGAGGCTGCGATCCAGAATTGGTGGCGGCAGGGGATGATGGGCGGCGCGAAGGCGCATTACGACGGGATTGTGGCCTTTTCGCAGACTGATATGACCGAGGACCTGAAGAAGATTACGGTGCCGGTGCTGGTGATGCACAGCGAGGACGACCAGATCGTTCCTTACGTTGCATCGGGGCCGCTGACGGCGAAGCTGCTGAAGAACGCGACGCTGATAACGTACAAGGATTTTCCGCACGGGATGATTACGACGCAGGCGGAGACGGTGAATGCGGAGCTGCTGAAGTTTTTTAAGAGGTAGGAAGCGGCAATTAGTTGGTTCGTGCGATCCCACCCTAGCCGGGATTGCAAGAAGCAGGTCCTTCGACTCCCGTCGTCCGCCTCCGCGGACTCCGGTCGCTCAGGATGACAGCGAAGGATGGGGCAACGATGATTTGTGCGTGCGCGATTGAGTTGCGTTTGTGCGATCCTACCCTTCGCTGGAATTACAAAATGCAGGTCCTTCGACTCCCATCGTCCACCTCGGCGGACTCCGGTCGCTCAGGATGACTGCGTGAATGCGGGCGTTGTTGCGATCCCACCCTACGCTAGAAAAAGGCGAAGGATGGGGCAACGTTGCTTTGTGCTGAAGGGTCCTGAAGGCGCGAGCGTCGATTACGATGGCTGGATGAGAGTGATTTCGGTGAACGTCGGGCTTCCGCGAGAGGTGACGTGGCACGGGAGCAGCGTGTCTACCGGAATCTACAAGGAGCCGGTGAGCGGGCGCGTTGCATTGCGCAAGCTCAACCTCGAGGGCGATCGCCAGGCGGACCTGACGGTTCATGGCGGGGAATACAAGGCCGTGTACTGCTACCCGCTGGAACACTACGAATATTGGAAGAGAGAGTTGCCCGGCCGCGAGCTGCCGATGGGCGTGTTCGGGGAGAACTTCACGGTGGATGATTCGCCGCGCGAAGCGGGATCTCAGGAAGAAGCCGGATTGCCGGAGGAGCGAGTGCATCTCGGCGACAGGTTTTCAGTTGGATCGGCGGAAGTTGTTGTGACTCAGCCGCGACTGCCTTGCTACAAGCTCGGGATACGATTTGAATCCGACGATATGGTCAAGCGATTTCTGGCGAGCGGTCGCACGGGATTCTATGTTGCCGTTACTCGCGAAGGCGAGGTGGGCGCGGGCGATGAGATGAAAGTCTTGAGCCGCGATCCGAATGGCGTTTCGATTTCGGAGATCGTTCGCTTGTACACCAAGAAAAGTTATAGCCGCGCCGATGCGGCGGTGGTGGAGCGGGCTGGCCGGATTGAAGCGTTTCCGGATAGTTGGAGACAGTATCTGTACGAGCGGATGGGGCTGAATCGGGATTCGGGCTGAGGGTGAGGGCGACGACTGGGCTGGGTTCGTGCGCTCCCACCCTTCGCCAGAAAAAAGCGAAGGATGGGGCAACGTCGTTAGGGGGCAGGCGGCGGAGTCTTGGAATCTGCGGGCGGCGGATTGGTTGGGGCGGGCTGTTTTTCAGCTTGTTTCTTCTTGAGGCCGAGGGCTTCGCCGACGTGTTGCGCGGACGTGCCGAGCGCGTGGGTGGTGTGGCGATAGCTTTTGTGGAGCGCGTTGCCGGTGGAGTCGTGGGCGATTGAGAGGGAGTTGTCCGTTGCGTCGGCGGCGGTGTCGAGCCCTCCTAACGCGTCGCGGCCGGTAGTGCTGCTGATGGCGATGATTCCCTGTTTGGGATGCTTGCCTGCGTTGAACCACGCGATGTCTGAGTCGGGAAGTTCGTTGAGCCGCGCCAGAACTGTGGGCGGAAAATTCGTCTCGGACATTTTGGCGCTAAGCGGCCACGCGGATGAGGCGATGAAGACGGAGCCATTCATGGGGTGGGTCGCTTCGCCAAGATTGATGAGCTTTGCGGGAGCGAGGGCGGTCATGTTTTCGCAGCGATCGGCTCCGCAACCTTTTTCGCAGAGCGCTTGATTCAAATAGGAAGCATGTTTGCCGGGCGAGATCCAGACGCTGGGGCCGGAGTTCTCGGCGTGGAGAGTGGAAGCGCGGGCAATCTGACTGACGTCGCAAACGGTGTTCTCATGGGCGGCGGCGTACCAGTAGAGAGCTTTCCAAGTGGCGGAAGTGGAGGCGGGGCTGGAGCTAGATTCGGGTTTGGAGGCGGGTTGGGGGTCGGCGGAAACGGTGTTGGACGCGGGGGCGAGATCGGGACGGGCGGGGTCAGCGCCGGCAGTATTGGCGCGGACGAGTACGGCGACGTGTTCGGTGTCGAGCAGGTGGCCGTGAGGGCCGCAGTCGATGCGCCAGAGATGGTAGTAGTGAATTTCCGCGGCAGGAGCGCCGTCGACGGGATCGGTTGCAGGAAAGACCTGGCCGTAGATGGTTCCGTTTTCAGATTTGACGAGCGGCGTGGAGTCGCCGGGCTGGAATTCGGCGGGAATGTTGGAGCAGTCATGCGAGCCGATGAGAAACTTCGGCGCGAACTGGAGTAGCAGAGATTGCTCGAGGTCGTCGGAGATGCCGTCGTGGTCGGAGTCGATGGCGGGTGGTGAGGGTTGAGGGGATTGCGCGGGTTGAGGGGAAGATTCTGGCGGAAGCGATTGGGCGGGCGAGAAGGATTGCGCGATTGAGTTGGGCGCGAAGGCGGCGAGCGAGAGAGCGAGGATGAGGGGCGAGACGAGATGCGAGACGGGGCGCAGATTTTGGCGATGTGTTCGGAGTCGGCGGTGGGCTGGGGAGATTTTCAAAGGGCCTTTCCGGCAAGAGGCCGACGGATCGATCTGGCGCGAGAGCGGCGGCGACTGCGATCGTGATTGCGCTGAGTTGATTATCGCCCAGGGGGTGAGTTGAGGCGGGAGTCGCGGCGATTGCGGAACCATTTGGCGAGGCCGAGAGCGAGGAGCATGAGTCCGAAGGGAATGCACATGAGGGCGACGATGAGCGCGAACCAGCCGGAGTTGGTGCTGGCTCCGAGGCGTGAGTAGCCGCCGAGCACGGTGACTAACAGGATGGCGGCGAGGATTCCGACGCCAACCATGGAGCCGCTCCATTGAAGGAGCTGGCGTGTGCCGTCGTCGGGTTGGGTGGTTACGTTTGTCGGTGGATTTGCCTGCATCGGGACCAGCTTCAATGGTAATGGAACGGTGTGGTTCTTACGCCCGCTTCGCGGGCTGGCAGCACGAAGGGTGTGCTTCTTTCTGTTCCGGATTGGCCACTGCTAGACTTCGAGGCATGGCCTCCGACAAGGTTCCCGGGATTAAAAGGATACTTCTCGGAATCTGCTTGATTGCTCTCTCCGCGATAGTGGCACAGTCCGAATACAACACTCTCCATAGTGGCGGCTGGTTCACAAACCTGGTCGAACCCGAAATGTGGACCACTGCGGCTATTTTCGGCGTGCTTGGGATTGCCGGGATTGCCTCCGGAATTTGGGCTTGGCGGAAAAGCCGTCACGATTGAAGAGCGCCCCATTAGATCCGGCTGTGAACTTGCCGCTATAGTCTGCTTTATCCCATCGCGAGGCGGAGCATGGCGTAGGTGATGACGCCGGTGACGGAGACGTAGAGCCAGATGGGGAAAGTCCAGCGGGCGATGCGGCGGTGCTGCGGGATGCGGCCTGAGAGCGAAAAGAAAAACGTGACGAGGATCAGAGGCAATGCAACGACGGCGAGAATGATGTGGCTGGCAAGCAGAGATAAGTAGAACGTGCGGAAGGCGGCGTGGATTGGATAGCGGACGTCTCCGTGCAGCGCGTGGTGGGCGATGTAGCCGACGAGAAACAAGGTGGAGAAGATGAAGGCTGTGATCATGGAGGCGCGGTGCTGCTTGATTTTTCGCGCGCGAATGAAGGTGAAGCCGATGAGGAGGGCGGTGGCGGCGAGGCCGTTGAAAACGGCGTTCATGGCGGGGAGGAATGCGTATTGAGAGCTGGTGGCCGCGGCGGGATGTATATAGATAAGCCAGAAGAGGAAGAGCGAGGCGGCGACGCTGATGACGATGATTGCGGCGATGGCTGCGCCTGTGCTGGAGCGGGGAGCGGAGGTGGGGGTAGTGATGGTCATACGCGATCTTTTCTTGTTTGAGTTAGCCTAAGTTCGAGTTTGCGATTTGCTGCAAAATGGCGTCGCGTTTGAATTGAGAAAAACACAAGCAGGTCCTTCGACTCACCACCCCCAAACAGAAAAACGTTTGGGGCCCCGTTCGCTCAGGATGACAATCGCTTTGTACTATTAGCAGCTGCACGATGCTAACTTTTTGAGCGGGCGCAGAGCATGAGTGCCGTGAAGAGCAGCGGGAGATAAATGACGCTGACTTTGAGCAGATCGCGGGCGAGCTTGCGGCTTTCGTCTTCGGATTTTGCGCGGAGGACGCCGGCGAAGCGGATGGTGTAGGCGAGATAGACGAGGCCAAGCGGAACGGCGGCGTAAGCGTAGGCGACGCCGGTGAGGCCGAGACGCCACGGGGCGAGCGAGACGGGAATCATGAGCACGGCGTAGAAGAGAGCCTCGAGGACGGTGGACCATCCGTCAGGCTGGACGACGGGCAACATGCGAATGCCGGCGCGGGCGTAGTCCTCGCGGTACAACCACGCAATGGACATGAAATGCGGGAACTGCCAGACGAAGAGGATGGCGAAGAGCGCGACGCCGGGCCACTCGATGCGGCCGCGGGCAGCGGTCCAGCCAAGCAGCGGGCCCATGGCGCCGGGAAATGCGCCGATGAATGTGGCCATGGAAGTGACGCGCTTGAGCGGCGTGTAGATGGCGACGTAAACGAAGGCGGTGAGCAGCGCAAGCGAGACGGTGAGCAGGTTGGTATAGAGCATGAGCCAGACTGCGCCGAGTGCGGTGGCGCCGAGACCGGCGACGATTCCAGTTGCGAGTGACCAGCGGCCGGATGCGAGAGGACGATCGGCGGTGCGCTTCATGCGCGCGTCGGTGGTGCGCTCGAGAGCCTGGTTCAGCGCGCCTGCGCCGGCGGAGATGAGGCCGATGCCGAGGAGCGTGTCGAGCAGGCCGCGCTGGAGAGTGGAGATTCCGGACTGCATTGAGCCGAGATAGAAGCCGCCCCAACCGGTGACGACGACGAGGCTGACGACTTTGACTTTGAAGAGCTCGCGGAGGTCGTTGATGAGCGTGGCGGTTGCGCCGGGGGCGGGCGCGTGAATGGCGTGCGGCGCGGAGTTGACGGCGAGGTCAGACGCGATAGAGGGTGGCGCGGCGATTTGGGAGGAGGGAGTCATTAAGTATGGAATGATTGCGGCGCATTCCCCGGTCCCCGAATGCGAGGGACCGTGGGCACCCGATGTTGATTCGATGATAGCAAGGGAGGGGCGGTTCGGGGTTGGCAGATTTGGGCACTGGCGAATGCGCGGGAATGGGATGGAGACAAAACTGAAATTTGTTTTGACTATGCGCGCTCGTGAGGTATAGCGTCCGGGCATCGGCGTCAGTCAGTAGAGTATGCGGTGAACTTTCACGGAGATCTGGAAGAGTTCACCAGGTATCTAGGAAGTTCGTTGCGGACCGGTGACAATTTCGAGGCGCCCGGAGACAAGAAAATGCGGATGATGATGACGATTGAGTTCCCGATTGAACCATTCAATAGCGCCGTTCGCAACGCGACGGCTGGATCGAAGATCATGAAGATTCTCGACGACCTGAAGCCTGAGGCGGCGTACTTCGGCGACCAGGATGGCAAGCGGGGCGGAGTTTTGATTGTTGACGTATCGAAGCCGTCTGACGTTCCCAAGCTGGCGGAACCGTGGTTTCTCAACTTCAACGCCGAGGTGAGGTTCAGAGTTGTGATGACGCCCGAAGATCTGGTTGAGGCTGATCTGTTGACGCTGGGCAAGAAGTGGGGCTGAACCCCCGGTTAGTCGTTGCTGTGCGATCCCCGGTCCCCAAATGCGAGGGACCGGGGGCACCCAAGAATTATCAGGTCCAGGAAGCGGGAGCTCAGAATATTCGGCTCCCGTTTATTGCGTTTGGAGACAAGCCGGGGGCCGGAACGGCAAGGCCGAGGTGTGCACGGGACACCGTGGTAACGGCCGGATGTGGCATCCTTGATGCCTCGCCGATGGCCCAAGTGGGGGATGTGCGGCGGGCTGGCGGAGCAATGTAAAATGGAGAGCAACCGGATGATTGAAACCCCTTCAGCGGCTGCTCCCCTGGCAACCCGTGCCGCGCGGGAGACGGGGCCGCGAGTATCCGGATCCGAAGCAAACCCATCAAAATTGGTTCAAGTGCTAGGCCTGGGTAAGACATACCAGAGGGCCAGGGGCGCGCTGACATTATTCGAGGATTTGAACCTCGAAGTTGAGGCCGGCGAAATGGTGGCGATTGTCGGTCAATCGGGCGCGGGAAAGAGCACTCTTTTACACATTCTGGGAGCGCTTGATACGCCTTCAGCGGGAACGGTATACTGCGCGGCAACCAACGTGGCGAAACTGAGCGCGAAAGAAGCAGCGGCGTTTCGAAATCGCGAGATTGGATACGTGTGGCAGTTCCACTACTTACTGCCGGAGTTTACTGCGCTGGAGAATGTGGCGATGCCGCTTTTGGCGCGGAACATGGGGAAAGCGGAAGCGTTCAAGGCGGCGGAGAAGTGGCTGGGCGAGGTGGGATTAACGGATCGCGGCGACCACAGGCCAGGTGAGCTTTCAGGCGGGGAGCAACAGCGCGTGGCATTGGCCCGGGCGCTGGTTTGCGGCCCGAAGCTGTTGCTGGCGGACGAGCCGACGGGCGATTTGGACGATGGGACGGCTGGGATGGTGTTCGATTTAATCGAGCGGCTACACGCAAGTCACGGGCTGACGTCGATTTTAGTAACGCACAATATGGATTTAGCGTTGCGGTGCCGGCGCATTTTGCGGCTGGGAAACGGTAGACTGACAGAGATCACAGACGCAGGGGCGAAGGCATAAGAAGCTGGGGTTCCAGATTCGAGATCGGGTTTGAGATTAGGGCCAGAAAAAGCAGCTTTTTCAACGAGTTTTGAGTCTTATACAGTAGGGCTGACGAGGGATTTGCAAGGCCGGGATTTTGCAACGCAGGGATTTTGCGAGGCAGGTTTGCAGGGTTTGGGATGGGAGTCGGCGGGCGGAGTACGCGCCGGTTGACGCTGGGATGGAAGAGGACCCAAGACCATCCAAAAGAGCTGTTCGGAGGGCGGGCGATTTTGAGTATTTTTTTCTAAGGCCTCCGACGGCGAAGGAAGAGAAGGGCGATTGCGGGTTGGACCGAAGCCGGAAAAACACCGGACGGCCACTTCAAGCGAGCGCCTGAGGCAGGCCCCGAAAACGGGGAGGAGCACATCATGTTCGAGCGGTATACGGAGAAGGCGCGGCGCGTGATCTTCTTTGCGCGGTACGAGGCCAGCCAGTTCGGCTCGCCTTATATCGAGACCGAGCACTTGCTGCTGGGCTTGCTTCGCGAAGACAAGGCGCTGACCAATCGCTTCCTGCGGTCGCACGCTTCGGTGGAGTCGATCCGGAAGCAAATTGAAGCGCACACCACGATCCGCGAGAAGGTGTCAACGAGCGTCGACTTGCCGCTTTCAAACGAGTGCAAGCGGGTGCTGGCATACGCCGCCGAAGAAGCCGAGCGGCTGGGACACAAACATATTGGAACGGAACATTTGCTGCTGGGACTGCTGAGAGAAGAGAAGTGCTTCGCTTCAGAGATTTTGCAGGAGCGCGGGCTGAAGCTGACGCAGATTCGCGATGAGCTGGCGCGCGTGACGCAGGAGAAGGCGCCGCCGCAACAGCGGCAGCGCGAGTCGAGTTTGCTGGCGGAGTTTAGCCGCGACCTGACGCAGGCGGCGATGGACGGACAGCTCGATCCGCTGGTGGGCCGCGACAGCGAGTTGGAGCGTTCGATTCAGATTCTGTGCCGGCGGACAAAGAACAATCCGGTGCTGATTGGCGAGCCGGGGGTGGGCAAGACGGCGATTGTGGAGGGCTTGGCGCAGAAGATTGCCGACGGCGAAGTGCCGAGCTTTCTGGCTGACAAACGCGTACTGGCGCTGGACCTTTCGCTGATTGTGGCGGGTACGAAGTATCGCGGGCAATTTGAGGAGCGGCTTAAGACCATCATGAAAGAGCTGATGGAGAGCCAGAACTCGATTGTGTTTATCGATGAACTGCACACATTGGTGGGCGCGGGATCGGCGGAAGGATCGCTGGATGCGGCGAACATTTTGAAGCCGGCGCTGTCGCGCGGCGAGATTCAGTGCATTGGCGCGACGACTCCGGCCGAATACCGCAAGTCGATTGAGAAGGATCGCTCGCTGGAACGGCGCTTCCAGGCGGTGAAGGTTCCACCGCCGAATGAGGCAGAGGCGATCAAGATCATTATGGGCATCAAGGACCGCTATGAGAAGTTTCATGCGGTGAGCTATACGGATGCCGCGGTGGAGTTTGCCGTGTCGCACTCGAGCCGCTATATTCCGGATCGGTTTTTGCCTGACAAGGCGATCGATTTGATCGACGAGGCGGGCGCGCGGGTGAAGCTGCGCCAGACTTCGCTGCCGGAAGAGATCACCGAGGTGCAGAAGCGGATCAAGTTCATTGTGCACCGCATGGACTCGGCGATTGCGAATCACGAATTTGAGAAGGCGCGGTTCTATTCTGACGAGGAGCGCAAGGAGCGCGAGAATCTGCGCGCACTGCGCGACAAGTATCACCTTGATGATTCGGCGGCGGGAATTGTAGGCCGCGAGGACATTGAGGATGTGGTGAGCCGGTGGACGGGTGTGCCGGTAACCAGCATCAAGGAAGAAGAGACGCAGAAACTGCTGCGGGTGGAAGAAGAGCTGCACAAGCGCGTGATCTCGCAGGAGAAGGCGATTTCGGCGTTGGCGAGGGCTATTCGCAGGTCGAGAGCGGGATTGAAGTCGCCGAACCGGCCGATTGGTTCTTTTCTTTTTCTTGGACCAACTGGCGTGGGAAAGACGGAGATGGCGAGGACGCTGGCCAACTTCCTGTTCGGGTCTGACAAGGCGCTTATCCGCTTCGATATGTCGGAGTTCATGGAGAAGCACTCGGTGTCGAAGCTGATCGGCTCGCCTCCGGGATACGTGGGCTACGAGGAGGGCGGGCAGCTGACGGAGCGGGTGAAGCGTTCTCCTTATTCGGTGGTGCTGTTGGATGAAATTGAGAAGGCGCACCCGGATGTGTTCAACATTCTGTTGCAGGTGTTTGAGGATGGGCAATTGACCGACGGGTTGGGCAACACCGTCGACTTCAAGAACACCATCGTTATTATGACGTCGAACATTGGCGCCAAGTACCTGGTGAAGGAGAAGAAGTCGCTTGGCTTCCACGGCGATGCTGAAGAGGTGATTAACGAAGCTGTCGAGAAGAATGTGATGGCTGAGGTGAAGAAGGCGTTCAATCCTGAATTCCTTAATCGCCTGGACGAAACCATTCTCTTCCAATCGCTGACGGACGGCGACCTGATCCAGATCGTCGAACTGCTGGTGCAGACTTTGAACGTCAACCTGGCGCAGAAGTCGATTACGATTTCGGTGAACGACGATGCGAAGAAGTGGATTCTCGACAAGACGCTGGTCGATCGCAGCTACGGGGCGCGCCCGTTGCGCCGCGCACTGCAGCGGTACATCGAAGATCCGCTTTCAGAAGCGCTGATCGCCGGGCAGATTCAGGAGCGGCCGGCGTTTCTCGAGGTCTATCTCGACCAAAAC
Source organism: uncultured Acidobacteriaceae bacterium (assembly GCA_963763585.1). Taxonomy (GTDB): domain Bacteria; phylum Acidobacteriota; class Terriglobia; order Terriglobales; family Acidobacteriaceae; genus Telmatobacter. The sequence continues at coordinate 55,577 of CAVXPR010000015.1, forward strand.
CAACTGTTCTATCGGCCGGTAAGCGCGGATGAGACGGTTGGCGACGAGAAGGCGGCGGGAGTGCTGTTGTTCAGCGCGTAAGCGCGTGAGTGAAGCGAAACTTGAGGCCCTCGGCGAAAATGCCGGGGGCTTTAAGTTTTGACGGAATCTTTCGAAAAACTCCAGCCACGGCAGCTGATAATTGGGACTGGTATACTGCTGATCACGAAGGATCTAACAATGACACAAGGCTGGCATCGACGCAGATGGGCTCTGGTTGCGGTAATCGCAATCGTCATCGCTCTTGCTGCGCTACTGGTCCCGCACGCCAATTCCGGTGACGCCGGAGCCTGGTTAGCAGTTCTCCCGATTCTGCTTTTTGTCGGGATGATCTCCCCGCTTAGCCTGCTGTCGCCGATGGCCTACATGTATCTGGGCCGTACGCCCAGCGCCCCCGTTCTTCCCGTATCGTTCCAACGCCCACCACCTATCCGGCTCGGATAAATCCCTGAGAAATTGAAGTGGTTTTGCAGGGCAGCCTTGGCTGCTTTGCGCCGTTTTCTATTGCCTCATGACGATTTTCCTGTCGGGAAGGGTGTAAATGAGCGCCAATCTTTTCTATCTGTGTTCTGTTGCGGCGAGTCTGCCGTACCTGGCGATTGTCGTAGTTCTTTTTCACTATTTGTTGCGCCGAGCAAAGTGGAAGGCCGACAAGCGGCGCGGGAAGAAGATCCCTAGATTTTGTCCTTCAGCCTCTGCTCTCGGAATGATGCTTTTATTCATGCAGGTCTTTGTTCGGCCGACCTTGCGATATGTTCTCGAGGAAAAGCAGAACGAGGATGCGGAGGAAGACGATGAGGGCGATCCAGAGGGCATCACTAAGCAACTCGATCGCCAGCTAAAACGGATTCGACGGGGTGAGCAAGTTGGGGATCTTGTATTGCGGCTGTGATGCGGGTTAAGAGAACGCCGAATCCCAGCATTTCAAATCTCAGCGTTTCTGAGGGAGCAGTACAAGGCTCCCATCAACCCCAGCCATTTACACTAGAAAGCGGAGAAACCTGTGTTTTTCGATAAGATTCTGACAAAAATTTTCGGCACTGCGAACGAGCGGCTGCTCAAGCGGCTAAGGCCTATCGTGCTTGAAATCAGCGCGATGGAGCCGGACGTGAAGAAGCTCTCGGATGAGGAGCTGAAGGCGAAGACGGTTGAGTTCAGGGCGCGAATTGCGGCGCGGCTGAATGGAATTACCGACGCGGACGAAAAGAAGGCGGCGGAGAAGCAAGCGCTCGATGAGATTTTGCCGGAGGCTTTTGCAGTGGTGCGAGAGGCTGGCTGGCGCGCGGTGCAGATGCGGCACTTTGATGTGCAGCTGATCGGCGGAATGGTGCTGCACCAGGGCAAGATTTCCGAAATGAAAACCGGCGAGGGCAAGACGCTGGTGGCGACCCTCGCCTGCTATCTGAATGCACTGGCCGGGCACGGCGTGCATGTGGTGACGGTGAACGACTACCTGGCCAAGCGCGATGCCGAGTGGATGGGCAAGATTTACGAATTTCTGGGGCTGACGGTGGGCGTGATCGTTCACGATCTGGACGACAACCAGCGCCGCGCGGCGTATGCGGCTGACATTACCTATGGAACGAACAACGAATTCGGCTTCGACTACCTGCGCGACAACATGAAGTTCGAGATCAAGGATTGCGTGCAGCGCGGGCACTACTACGCGATCGTGGACGAAGTGGATTCGATTTTGATTGACGAGGCGCGGACGCCGCTGATCATCTCAGGCCCGACGGAGCAGACGACGGACAAGTACGCACGCGCGCGAAAGATCATTCCGGACCTGGAGATGGGCGAAGAGGTGGAATGGAGCGACCAGCAGCGCCAGAAGGAACTGGGCATCCAGCTCGCCGAGGGCGAGAAGTATTTTAGCGGCGACTATTTTGTGGATGAGAAGCAGCGGACGATCGGCGTAACGGACTCGGGCTGGGAGACGATCGAGAAGGCGCTGGGGATTGGAAATATTGCCGACGCGGAGAACTGGGAACTGAAGCACTACGTGGAGACGGCGATCAAGGCGCACGCGCTTTACAAGCGCGACGTGGAATACGTGGTGAAGGACGGCGAAGTGATTATCGTGGACACGTTCACAGGCAGATTGATGCCGGGACGGCGCTGGAGTGACGGCCTGCACCAGTCGATCGAGGCCAAAGAAGGCGTGAACATCCGCAAGGAAGACCAGACGCTGGCCACGATTACTTTTCAAAACTATTTCAGGCTTTATCAAAAGCTGAGCGGCATGACGGGAACGGCGGAGACGGAAGCAGCGGAGTTCGAAAAGATTTACAAGCTTGAGATCGTAGTGATTCCGACCAACAAAACTATGCGGCGCCTCGAAAATCCCGACGTTGTTTTTCGCACCGAGAAGGAAAAGTACAAGTCGGTGGCGGACAACATTGCGGAGCTGAACGCGAAGGGGCAGCCGGCGCTGGTGGGAACGACGTCGATTGAAAAGTCGGAGAGGTTGTCGGCGATTCTGCAAAAAAATGGCGTGAAGCATGTGGTGCTGAACGCAAAGTTCCACGAACGCGAGGCGGAGATTGTGGCGCAGGCGGGACGGCTGGGAATGGTGACCATTGCCACGAACATGGCCGGCCGCGGGACAGATATTCTGCTCGGCGGCAACGCGGAGTTCATGACGCGCCAGGAGCTGGTGAAGAAGAACAAGGCGCGTGCGATCAGCGTGGCGGAGGGGGCGATCAATCCGATGGCTCCGTCGGGTTTCCAGCGCTTCTACTATCAGGGCCAGGAGTTTGAAGTCTCCGATGGCGAGTGGACGGAGACCAACTCCTCGCACGCGGCGGCTGCTCAAGAGGAGCACGACGCGGTGATCGCGGCCGGAGGGTTGTTCATTCTGGGCACGGAGCGGCACGAATCGCGGCGCATCGACAACCAGTTGCGCGGGCGCGCGGGACGCCAAGGCGATCCCGGCGAGTCGCGATTCTTTCTTTCGCTCGAGGACGACTTGATCCGAATCTTCGCGCGCGGGTTCGCGGGCGCCATGATGCAGAGGGTGATGGTCGAGGACGAAGCGATCGAGTCGAAGATGATTACCAAGCGCATCGAAGGCGCGCAGAAGGCGGTGGAGGCGCAGAATTTTGAATCGCGCAAACATCTGCTGGAATACGACGATGTGATGAATAAGCAGCGCGAGGCTGTCTACGGCCTGCGACGGCAGTTGCTGGAAGGCGTCGAGCAGCGGGAGATGATTCTGGAGGATTACGTCGGCGGAATTCTGAGCACGCTTCTTGATGAATTTGCCGGCGAACGCAGTAAGGCAGGATCAGTGGGACTTTAAAGGGCTGGGCGAGAAACTGGTCGACCAATTTGGGTTTATTTTGGCAGCGTCGGGCATCCAGACGGAGACATTAAGCCGGCACGAGCTGGGCGAGGAGATTTTTGCCAAGCTTTCTGAATCCTACGAAGCCAAGGAGAAGATTCTGGGCGCGGCCCAGATGCGCTACCACGAGCGCATGGTGATGCTGAGCGTGATCGATGGGTTATGGAAAGACCATTTGCTGTCAATGGATCACCTGAAAGAGGGCATCAGCCTGCGCGGGTATGCGCAGCGAGATCCGCTGGTTGAATACAAGCGCGAATCGTTCGACATGTTCGAAGCGATGATGCTGAAGTTCCAGGAAGACACGGTGCGGTTCCTGTTCCGGATGCAGATACTTGGGCCGGATGGGCAGCCAATGAATGCGGCGCCGCGACCGACGGGAACAGTGCCGAATGCTCCGCCGGTGGCGAGCGCCGCGCGACCGCCCGTGGGCGATGGAGCTCCGCGAGAGATCGAGATCACAACGCGCAAACCTTCGACGACGATTGACGAGCTGGAGAAGGAGTTCCAGCGAAAGAAAGAGAAGGAACTTGCGGCGGCGAGCCGGCAGGGCGGCGGCGAATCGAGCGAGCCTTCGCAGCGCAAGACGGGCGAAAAGGTGGGGCGGAACGATCCTTGCCCGTGCGGAAGCGGGAAGAAATACAAGAAGTGCCACGGGGCTTAAAAACAGGGAACAAGGGACCAAGGGAACAAGGGAATGAGGGTGCGTGCGAGGACGCCCGCACGACGGCCGGCGGGACGCCGGCGCTACTAGGGACTAAGGGACTAGGGACTGAGGAGGGACTGAGGGACGTTGGTCTCTGGATTTCTTAGCGCAGGAAGCTGAAGAAGCCTTTTTTGTCGCTCTTCTCGGGGAGAAGGCCGGCGACGGTCTTGGCCATCAGACGGATGGTTTGCGCGATGGCGGAGTCGACCATTACCAAGGGAGTGGCGGTTTCGCGGGTTCTGCGCGCGGCGGCGTAATCATCGGGAATCTTCCATTGTGCCGAGCGGGTCAAGGCTTTGACGATCTGGGCCTCGTCAAAGAGCGCGTCGCTGCTTTTGTTGCGATTGATCACAATCTGCAGAGACTCGTCGCGGCGCGAGAAATACTTTACGATCATGCGATTGGCAGTGCGCATCTCGGAGATGCCCACCTGGGTGACAAGAAAAACTGTGGCTGATGGTTCAAACAAGGTTGAGTCCATCAGATCGATTCTCGATCCCGCATCGACTACGACGTAGTCATAGATATCGCGCGTAACAGAGAGCAGCTTGTCGACGGCTTCTTTTGTGGCAACGGCGTCAGACAAATCAGTGGGCGCGGGAAGCACCGACAGCCCCGAGCTGTGCTTGGCGACAAGCGTGGAGAGCAAGTTAGCGTCTACGCGGCTGGGATTCTCGAGCGCGGTGGCGATGGAGTATTCGGTTTTGATTCCCAGGTTGATGGCCACGTCGCCGAGCGGCAGGCCAAGATCGATGAGGAGAGTTGAGCTGTCGCTTTCCTGTGCAAGAGCCAGTGCAAAGTTCGACGCCAGGGTGGTCACGCCGCAGCCGCCTTTTGAACCGAGGAAGACAAACAGCTTGCCATTTTTCTGGTCGTCATTCTGGGGCGGCGGTGCGGGGCGGTGCGTCACGGCACGCTGGAGAGCGATGGAGACCTCAGCCTCATCAAGAGGCAGAGTGAAGAACTCGCGTACACCGGCGCGCATGAACTGGACTGCCCGCTTCATATCGGGGTTGGCGGTGTAGGCCATGACATACGTGCGGCCGCTGGCGCACAGGCTCTCGACAAGAGCAAATGCGTAATCCGGATCGCTATCTACGTCAATGATGACAATTTCATAGGCCTGCGCCAGCATTTGGGGCAGATCTTCGAGCCTGGGAGGGAACGAGGCGAATTCATGGAGCTTGAGCCCGGGACGCCTGGAGACAGCAGCGGCGACAACCTTGCGCCGTTGTGCGTCTGGCCCGAGGAGGGCGACGGATAAATTTGTCTCATCCTGAATGGCGGAGTTCCCTGGGGCGTGCGACATATGAAGCAGACTTCTCCCAACGCTCTATGATAGTCCATCTCATTGTCGATATGGGACTTGCTATGACTCTTTCGGGGGAGTGAATCAAGATGGTCGCGAGAGGGAATTCCAAGTGATTGATGGGGATGGGGCTATGGGATCGACGGGGCTGGGGGGATGAAGAATAGCGGAAAAAAGCGCTCGGCGTGCGGATGAGCGCTGTCCAGGAAGGCAGCGCTGGTTGGAAGGCAAAAGGGGGAACGGGTTAGCCGAAGAGACCCAACAGGGATTTCTTCTTGTCTTTGTCGTCTGGCAGGCCGGAAATCTCGTTGGCCATTTTGCGGATGACGCGCGCGATGGGCGAATCGGCGAGAGCGAGGGGCTCGGCGCGGCCCTGCATTTCGCGAACGGCAAGGTAGTCATTGGGGATGTGCCACAGGGGCGCGACGGTGAGCGCGCGCTCAATGGCGGCGTCGTCGACTTCAACGGATTTGGGCGAATAGCGATTTAACACGATTTCAAGCTTGGATGCGTGGGCCGGGATCGATCCGGTGATCATGCGATTGGCGTTGCGCAGCTCGGGAATTCCGATTTGCGTTACGAGGTAGATTCGCGATGCAAGATCGAAGAGATGGGTGCGCGTCCAATCGAGTCGAGACCCGGCATCGATGACCACATAATCGAAGGTGTTGCTGGCCACAGTGAGCAGCCTGTTGGCGGCGGCATCGTCGATGGGGACTTGCGGGAACTGGCCTGGAGCGGCAAGGAGCGATAGACCCGAGGAGTGACGGACGACCAATTTGGAAAGAAAAGCAGAATCAAGCCGCTCGGCGTCGCGCAAGGCGTCGACGGTGGAGAACTCGTAGGACAAACCGAAGCCCATCGCCGCGTCGCCAAGGGGCAGATCGAAGTCGATGAGCAAGGTGCTCTTGGTTGTGTCCTGCGCGAGGGCCACGGCGTAGTTGCTGGCGACAGTGGTGACGCCTGCTCCACCTTTTGCGCCGACGAAGACGAGAATCTTTCCAGAGATTTTCTTTGGAGTTGGGGACGCCGAAATGCGGATGGCAACGCGAGTCATCGCCTCATCGATTTTTTCGGGCGCGAAAGGAAAGGTGAGAAACTCGCGAGCGCCGGCGCGCATGGCTTGAATGAGCAGCTCTTGCTCGGCGCGGTGCGAGTAGACAACGACGGTGGCCTGGCTGAGCGAGCACAGGCTCTGAACGGTTTGCAGCGCCTCATGCATGTTGCCGTCGAGAGCGACGAGAATCATTTCGAATCCCTGGTTGGTGAGCCAGGGAACGTCATCCAGGGAGGGAAGATAGCCGGGCACGAGGAGGACCGAGCCGGATTTGGATCGGGGCAACGATGCGGCGACGGTTTTGGCTCGCTCGTGGTCGGGATCGACGATGGCGACCGAGACCTTTGGCATGCCGTCCGAGTCGGGAGTGTCGGGTCGGAGCGGAGTTATGGTTTCTGTAATTTGAAAATCAGTAGCCATGGGTATCCTGCAGGCAGAATGCGATCTGGATTTCGCAAGGCCTGGGCCGCGACGCTCTGGAGCCGCACACAAAGGGTTATCGGCAGAAGCCGAGGTGAGGATGAATAAGGCTGAATTGCGGAGGGTAATTTGGAAAGACTAAACAGCCGGGATGGCGCTGCGGTGGCGAGGTGTCATCGCATGGAGGCAGCGATTGCAGCAAAGGTGAGCTCTTCGGCGTTGCTGCGGTGCTGCTGGCGCCACTGGTCAAAGAGGCGGCCGTAGCTGAGGGTGATGTAGTCGGCGGGAGTGATGCCGAGGCGGAGGGCGGCGCGGTCGATCCAGTCGGAGGTGCCTTCAAGTTCGGCGTAGTTGCCGATGGGGGTTTCGTCGATGACGCAGTGGCCGCCCGGGTTGTCGCCGCTAGCGTCGGACGAGTCGGACCATTCGGTGCGCCATTTTTCATAGCGAAATGCGGCGACGAGGCCGAGGGAGAGAAAAAGATCGGCGAGCGCGGCGCCGTGGACGATCTGGGCTTCGGTTTCGATGCGGTGTTTGTGGCGGGCGTGATCCGGCAAAGCTGTATTCGACAAATTGGGGCCAGGAGATTCCGGGCCAGGGAGGCGCTTGTGGGTCAGCGTCCAATGGCCGGCGTAGTTGCGGATGCGGAGGATTTCGGTGCGGGCGCGCATCTGGCGATCGGGAGTGTCGTAGAGTGTGTTCGACTCGAAGCTGCGCGGAGTTTCGAGGCGAAAACCGGCGGATTGAAGGCGCGCGGCAAGGGCAGGCAGATCGTCGACACGGAATTTGATCTCGGTTTCGACGGGCATGGGTACAACAAAGTATAAAGCCGATGGGATGGAGGGGATGCGAGAGGCGAGAATGGAAAAAGGCAGGGACTAAGGGACTCGGGACTAAGGGACTAGGGACTAAGGGACTGGGGCTAGAGGCGCAATGAGAAGCGCGGAGACCAAAGTGGAGACAGAGCGGCTCAAGGTGGATGCGGAGAATTTGGGAACGCCTGAGGCGCGAGCGGCGCTCAAGCGCGCGGCAGAGATTTTGCGCGCTGGAGGATTGGTGGCGCTGCCGACGGAGACGGTCTATGGGCTGGGAGCGAATGCGCTAGCCAGGGCAGCGGTGGAACGGATCTTTGCGGCGAAATCGAGGCCGGCTTGGGATCCGGTGATTGTGCATGTGGCGTCGGCGGCGATGCTTGATGGCCTTGTCGAAGATATTCCCGATACGGCGCGCAAGTTGATGGAGGCGTTCTGGCCGGGGCCGTTGACGCTGCTGCTGAAACGGACAAGCGCGGTGCCGGATGCGGTGACGGCGGGAAGGCCGCTGGTGGGCGTGCGGATGCCGGCGCACCCGGTGGCGCTGGAGTTGATCCGGCAGGCGGGAGTTCCGGTGGCTGCGCCCAGTGCAAATAGATTTGGGCATGTAAGCCCGACGACGGCCGAACATGTGCTGGACGATCTGGATGGGCGCATTGATGCGGTGCTGGATGCGGGGCCGACAATGCGCGGCGTGGAATCGACCGTGCTCGATCCGATTGAAATGAGGATTTACCGGCCAGGTGCGGTGACAGCGGAGCAGATTGCGGAAGTGGCGGGGCCGGTGGAAGTGTTCAAGAGCGGCGAGCCGTTGCGGGAGACGCCGACGGGAGCGATGCCTTCGCCGGGAGTGGGTTTGAAGCACTACGCGCCGCGGGCGCGGCTGGTGCTGGTGGAGGCGGCGGACGCTGAGTTAGGCGCGTGCCTGGTTGAGGCGGCGAAGACGGAGCGAGGCGAGCAAGTCGGAGTGATGCTGCCGGGCGGAATTTTGATGACGCAGGGATTTGCGGGGGCGAAGATTTATCCGTGGGGAAGCTGGGGTGCGCCGGAGACGCTGGCGCAGGGACTTTATGTGGGGCTGCGCGCGCTTGATGCGGCTGGGTGCTCGGTGATTCTGTGCCCGCTGCCGCCGGCGGAAGGGATTGGGGCGGCGATTCGTGACAGGCTGTTAAAGGCAGGGACTAAAAAGCAGGGACCAAGGGAACAAGGGACTGGGGACTAAGGGACTAAGGGACTGGGGACTAAGGGACTAGGTAGGGGCTAAGGGAATAGGGACCGGGGACGCACAGAATTGGCTAGCCGTTGTCGCCGAGCTTGTACATATATTTGATTGCGGATTTGTAGATAAGAGTCTTGGTGCGGCCGCGGATCTTGAGCGAGTTGCGATCGTACCATTCGATGCAGCCATCCACGCGCTCGCCATCTTCAAGCACAATCACCATGGGAGTTTGCGACTGAATCTGCTTTTGGAGATAGAAGGTTTCCGCGTGGCGGTTGGGCGCGTCGCCGTTGACGGACTGCGCGGGAAAGCGGAAGGGAAGCGGAGCAGCGAAACTCTTTCTCTTCTTCGGCGGAGTTTGGCCGGGTTCGGAGATATGTGATTCGGGGACATGCGATTCTGGGACTGGCGATGGAGGGAGAATCGACGGCAAACTCATGGGAGGAACCCTCTGCGGAAAAACTTAACTGCCTCGGGGGTTAAAACCCCATTTCTTTGTTTCCTCTTTGGCCCGGCTAAAGCCGTGCCCTTGTTACAAAACTGAGTTTTGAAATGTTCACAAAATGCGAAAGCCAAACACCTAACAAACGCGAAAGCCAAACGTTCTACAAATGAGAAAGCCAAACACTTTGCAAATTCGAACTCATCGGTGGCAAACGGAAGCCAAATCCGACCGCAAAAGTGAGTTCCTAAACAAAGTGAAGCAGGGAATAGCCTTGCATCGACAGCGATTGATGTCGTTCTGTCTCCGCGCTCAATGGGAGAACTCGTTATTGGGAAAGATGCCTGGGGCCGATTGGGGGTTGCTCTTTTATTTTGCGTTCAAGTGACGATGGCGTCAAGCGCGGGCACAGCGCGGTTGTAGGTGAGTTTAAAAAAGAACTCTCCCTCAGGGGCTAAAGCCCAAATTAATTCGAGGCAACTTACGGCACGACTGAAGTCGTGCCCTTTCAAAACGAATGGAAACTCGCTCACTACGCACAGTTGGCTAGTGCTAGCGCGCAACGAGCGACGCGAAAGGACTCCTGAGCAGTGGATGGACGTTGAGGCGGGGGCGCGGAATGAGTTGCGTTCAGAGCGCGCTGTTTGCTGCAAGGCCGACGGTCATGGCGTCGAGAGAGAGCGAACGCAAGAGATTGCGGCGCATGCCCTGTTCGACCTGAACGAGGGCGCGGGCGGCGGAGTCGATCCATTCGATAGTCAGGCCGTCTGACAGGCGGGTCAGCTCGACGGCAGTGTCGATGTTGCGGATGAGGGATGGAGTGCCGGCCACGATGAGCAGGAGATCTTCAATGAGGCTGCCGAGGGCGCGCAGGAGGTTGACGGTTTTTTCCTGGCCGTCGGCGCCGGCGCGATAGGATTCTGTCGCGTGGAACAGAGCGGAGTAGTCGGGTTCACGAATCGCTGTGCGGAGAATGATGAGCGCGTCTTCGCGGCTGGAGAGATATGTGGCGAGATCGAGCGCGAGAGCGCGGCCAACTGCGCCCATGGCTAGGCGCGCGACCAGCGAGCGATCTTGCGGCTTGAGCTCGGGGCGGCGGCGAGCGAGAAGGGACTCGAGGTCAGCGGCGGGAATTGCGCCGAGACGATGAATGACGGCGCGGGAGCGGATGGTGGGCAGAAGCTCCTGCGGATTCTCAGTGAGCAAAATCAGCGAAGTGTGGTCGGGCGGCTCTTCGAGAAGTTTGAGCAGGCTGTTGGCTGCTTCTTTCATGAAATTTGAGGAGGTGAAGATGGTGAAGGCGCGGCGGGATTCCGCGGGCGGGCGGTAGAAGGCGACGTGAATGGCCTGGCGAATCTGGCCGAGCTTGATCATGAGCTGCGGCGGGTCGGGCGGAATGATGAGCACGTCAGGATGCGTCTGGATGAGGATGCGCGTTTCGCGCTTGTCGGTTTCGCGCAGGTCGTCGCGGGCGGCGACGGCTTCATCGACGAGCGTTTCGAGGTTGGCGGCGGCGGCGATGCGGACGCAGTTGGAGCAGACGCCGCAGAAGTCGGGCAGGCCGTCGGATTCGGTGGGCTTGAGGCAGTTGACGGCCTGGGCGAGCATCAGAGCGAGCGTGTATTTGCCCGCTCCGCGGGGGCCGGCCAGGATCATGGAGTGCGGAAAACGGCCGGAGCGAATGCTTTCGCGCAGGTGGGTGACGGTGGCCGTGTTGCCGAGGAAATCCTGAAAGCCCATTGATAGAGGATAGTGCATGGGGATTGAGGATTGCGCATGGGCTGGCGGCAGGACGGCGAGTGTGCTTAGTAATTCCAGAGGCATGCTGAGAAAAAATCAGCGGTTGGATAATTGAATGGGATTCCCATCCGGGTCCTTACCGTCACAGAGGCAGAGCACCCCGCCTTGACGGACATTGCCGAATCGAGCGCCCCGCGCCACTAGCACTTCACGCAAAGCAGCAACATCTTTGGCGTAGAAAACGATCTTTGGTCCCTTACGACCTGGTGACGGAGGACCGGAATGCAACGCAATCCGCGCGGCGCCGGCTTTGAACTCCAGCCAGCCCTTCTCCTTTGAGGCCAGCTTGAGGCCAAGCGCTTCCCCGTAGAATCTGCTCATCGCATCCATCTGATTGGTAAACAGGATCACGCGCGCCATCCTCATTGAGCGGCCCCCTTTCGATTCTGATCAGTTTCTCACACAGTAGGGACGGCGCTGGAGATGAATAGAACCATTTATCCAGTCTCTTCCGCAGTTGATGAACGAGGCGGCATCGCCCACTGGACTTCGCACACGAATATCAGTTTCACCACAATCATGCTTGGTGAGAAGAGAGATGAATGGGGAGAGAAATCACAAGGGCGGGAATAATTCACAGGCGGGAAGATGGGACGGCGGGAGTAGACTTGCGGTGGTCAGGCGATCACTGGGGCATCGCCGACTAAATCAAGACAGGAGAAAGCAAGATGAACGCAAGGCATTGGAGTGTCTTCACGGGTTTGTGCGGGCTCGCGGTGTGCGCGATGTTCGCAGTGAGCGCGGCGCCATCGGGCGCGCAGGCGACAGAGGTCAAACAGAAACCAGCGATGTACTCGTATGTTTCCGACTGGCAGTTTCCACGGGAGCGTTGGGGAGACGTGGCAAAGACTAATGCCGCGCACGATTCGATTTTCCAGGCCGCGATAAGCGACGGAACCCTGGTCGGCGCCGGTGACGATGTGAATCAGGTGCACACACCGGACGGCGAGTCTCACGACGACTGGTGGTCGTCGATGTCGCTGGCGGGGCTGTTGAAGGTGCTGGATAAGTTGAGAGCGCTGGATGTAGCCGATTCGCCGGTTTCGCTGAATCCGACGAAGCACTGGGACATGGTGCTGGTGAGTCACTACTACAACTGGAAGCCGGGCGCGTATACGGGCGCGTATGTGAACGTGATGATGTATCAACTGAAGCCGACCGCGGACGATGACGCGCTGGATACGCTTAGCAAAGTCGTGGTTGTGCCGGCGATGGAGAAACTGCTGGCCGACGGGACGATTCTGGAATACGAGGTTGACACCGAGGCGATCCACACCGATGCACCGGGGATGTTTGCGATTGTTTACGTGACGCCGAAGGCGGAAGGCGTGGACACGGCGCGCGCGGCGATCAGGGATGCGCAGAAAGATAATCCGCTGATCGGGCCGGCGTTCGATTCGTTTATTGACTACAGCCAGCATCGGGATGAGCTGTTGAAGGGGAATGGGGCGTACAAGTAAAAGCAGCGGAGTTAGCGGGGTTAGAAAGGCAGTAAGTTGGCGTTTGTGCTATCCCACCCTAATTGTTCGCTACGGCGAACAATTAAGGATGGGGCAACCGACATGAAGGTGGGACAACCCACTTGAGGATGGGGCGATCTCCGGGGCTAAATCTCACAATCATTTTTTGTTGCTTAGCGGCACGACTGAAGTCGTGCCCTGACACTTTGTGCTAATTCGAAGATTCAACGGGGCTGGGGGCGTGCTGTCCCACCCTAATTGTTCGCTACGGCGAACAATTAAGGATGGGGCAACCGACATGGGGATGGGGCGATCTCCGGGGCTAAATCTCACAATCATTTTTTGTTGCTTAGCGGCACAACTGAAGTCGTGCCCTGACACTTTGTGCTAATTCGAAGATTCAACGGGGCTGGGGGCGTGCTATCCCACCCTAATTGTTCGCTACGGCGAACAATTAAGGATGGGGCAACCGACATGAGGATGGGGCAACCGACATGGGGGTGGGGCAACTGACATGAGGATCGGGCAACCGACATGGGGGTGGGGCAACCGACCGGTGTTGCTTAACCGACGAGTATTGCTTATTTTGACGAGTTGCGGAACAGGCCCCTTGCGGGGCCTGTTTTGTTTGTGCGACGGGCGCTGACGAAAGGCAACTGCAGGTCCCCATTCGACTTCGATCGCATCTGCGATCTTCGCTCAGGGCAGGCTTTCGACTCCGTTGGGCGCGCAATCACCGCCGATTGCACGCCAACTTCGCTCAGGATGACTGCCTAGTTTGGGTGCTGCTATTTGCCGGTGTAGATGACGTGCCAGATGGATTTTGAGCCGTCGTCGGAGACGAAGAGCGAGCCGTCGGGAGCGACTGCGATGCCGACGGGGCGGCCCCAGACATCGCCGTCGCCGTTGCCGACTGTGAAGCCGGTGAGGAAGTCTTCGTATTCGCCGGTGGCGTGGCCGTCGTGCATGGGCAGGCGGACGACTTCGTAGCCGGCACGCTGGGCGCGGTTCCAAGAGCCGTGCTCGCAGGCGAAGCCGTCGCCCTTGAACTCGGCGGGGAATTGCGAGCCTTCATAGAATGTCAACTCAAGCGAGGCGAAGTGTGGCTCGAGGAGAATGTCGGGCGTGATGACCTTCGACTGCAACTCGGGGTGCTTGCCCTCGTGGCGGGGATCCTGATGGCCGCCGGTTGGGCCGCCCATGTAGTACCAGGGCCAGCCATAGAAGCCGTGCTCCTGCACATGTGTGATGTAGTCGGGGACGAGGTTGTTGCCGATAGCATCGCGCTCATTTGTGGAGCACCAGAGTTGGCCGGTCGTGGGATTGATGGCTTCGCCGACGCAGTTGCGAATGCCGGAGGCGTAGACCTCGATGAATTTGCCTTGAGGAGTGAATTCGAGCACGTCGGCGCGATGGAATTCCTCGGGGTGCGTGTCGGCGTCATCGACATTGGAGTGCGAACCGACGGAGGCGAGGAGCTTTGAACCGTCGGGGGTAAAGACGAGGTCGCGCGTCCAGTGGCCTCCGCCGCGGAGTTTGCCGCCGCCGGGCAGGTCGGTGATGTGCTCCTGCGGGCCGCTGGCAGTGAGGTCGCCGTTGTGGTAGGGAAAGCGAACGATTTCATCGGTGTCGCCGATGTAAATCCACTTTGGTTTGGGCCCGAGGGGATAGAAGGCAATTCCGAATGGCTGGTGGAGATCGGCGGCGAAGACGGAGACTTGCTTTGGCTTGCCGTCAGCGTCAACGCCGCGAAAGATTTTGATTTTTCCGGATTGGCTTTCGGCCAGGAAAAGATCGCCGTTGGGAGCGAAGCGGATGAGGCGGGGGTTGTCGAGTCCGGTCGTGTAGAGCTCGACCTTGAAGCCTTTGGGCGCGATGGGCCAGGCGCCTTCGGGGCGGGGAACGACGGTTGGCCCGTTGTCGACGGACTGCTCGGGCATGGGCTCGGGCAGATCGGCGGCGGTGAGATGGCGACGAATGCCGGGAGCTTCGTGAGCAGCGTCAGTGAAAGCGGCCTGGCCGGTGAGGACAGGAGGCGGGGTTGAAGAGTCAATTGCCGCGGGACCGGAGGTGGCGGCTGGGCCGGAGGCAGCGGAGGCGGTGAGAGTGCATGCAAGAACTGCAAGGCCGATTAAGGCCGATGTAGCGAGAAGACGGTGCGGATGAATCATGGGACCTCTCAATGAGATGAAGTTCAACGGCATGCGGTGAAATTCAAAGGATGACGTACGGCCGGGGAAGAGCGCCCGCGGAACCAGCAACTATTGTTTCAGATGCGGCGGCGGGATTGAAAGGCAGGGACCAAGGGACCAAGGGACCGAGGAAACGAAGGAGCCGGGAGCGTGGGAGCGAGGGAACGAAAAGGCAGGGACCAAGGGACCAAGGGAACGAGGGAACGAGAATACAGGCGCGGCGAGACTACTGCTTATTGCGTGAAGGCCTCTTTGGAACGGAGGGCCAGTGGGATTCGGGGACCCAATGACCCTTTTCGAGACGCGCGCCAACCTGTTGGCCGCAGCGCTGACAAGGATGTAGATTCCATTGTGCTCGATCTACATTCTTGAGCAGCAACTGGATTGTTTCTTCGCTGAAGGAGCCGTCGCACGGTTTTACTGGAATCGGCATAAGGAATTCTATCTCGCGACGGGGAGACTTTGGTCCACGATTCAGAGTTGGGGAGCCGGAGTTGGGGAGGCCGAGTTGGGGGCGGAGTTAGACGAGAAGCAGAAGCAGGTCCCCATTCGACTCCGTCCGCCAAGGCGGACTTCGCTCAGGGCAGGCTTTCGACTCCCATCGTTCGACGGGCGAACGATGGGCGCTCAGGATGGCACCCAGGATGGGGTACGGACCTCAGTGGATCACAAGGCTGCTGGTGAGGGGCGTGTGGTCTGACGACGGGCCGACGAGAATTTTGTATGAGCCAGCTACGAGGTTCCAGCTTTCATCGGCTTCGTCGAAGGTTTGGAGGACTCGCGGATCGATGGAGACGGTAACGGTTTGCGATTTGCCGGGAGCGAGCGTGATGCGCGCGAATCCGGCGAGGCGCTGATACGGTTCGTCTGAACCTTTGGGGAGAGTTGCGTAGACTTGGGCGATTTCAGTGCCTGCGCGCGTGCCGGTGTTGCGGATGGTGAAGCGCGCGGTTTTGGCCGCTGAATCGACAGTGAGAGCGGAATAGGCGAAAGAGGTGTAGGACAATCCAAAGCCGAACGGGAAGAGCGGCGTTTTGTGTTCGGACTGATACCACTTGTAGCCAACTTCTGCGCCTTCGGTGTATTCAACGGAGTAGTTCGATTGCGGCGCACCGGCATTGACGGGGGCCGAGCCCTCCCTGCGAAGACGCGCGGGCGGAGGAGGAATCGCCGCATGGGGCAGGTCCTGCTCACTCTTCGGGAAGGTGATGGCCAGCTTGCCGGAGGGATTGACTTCGCCGGTAAGGATGTTTGCCAGAGCCTTGTGTCCTGCACTTCCGGCGAACCAGACTTCGACGACGCCGGCGACCTGGTCGAGCCACGGCATGGTGACGGCGGTTCCGGTTTCAAGGACGACGATGGTGTGAGGATTGGCAGCGGCGACTTGCGCGATTAGAGCATCCTGATTGTCAGGGAGCGAGAGATTAGGCAGGTCCATGCCTTCCGCTATCCACTGATAGGCGAAGACGATGACGAGATCGGAGCTGCGGGCGAGCTTTGCGGCCGAGGCCGGATCGGTGCCGGGATCGAAGGTGATTTTAGTGTTCGGCAGTTTGTCGCGCAACGCCGCGAGCGGAGAAGTGGGGAACCAGATGTGATCTTGCCATTTGGTCGCGCCTTTACCGGGAGGCATGATGGCGTTGCCGCCGGGCGGGTCAACCTGGGCAGAGCCTCCGCCGGAGATCATGCCGATGTCAGCGTGGCCGCCGATGATGGCGATGCTGTGCACCCGCGAGGGAACAATGGGGAGGATGGAGTTGCGATTTTTGAGAAGGACGATGCTATTTTCTTCAACGTGCTGGGCGGCTGCAAGGCCTTTTTCGATGTCGGGGACACCTCTTTGCGGCGGATCGTCGACGATGCCGGAGAGAAATTCGGCATAGAGAACGCGGCGCGCATGGTCGTCAATTTCAGAGAGTGGCACTCGGCCGGCATTGACTGCTTCGAGCAGTTTGGGGCCGAAGTAATTGGCCATGGGCTGCTCCTGATCGAGGCCAGCAGCGGATGCTTTCTCGGTGGAGTGAGTTCCGCCCCAGTCGGAGTCCACGAAGCCCTTAAAACCCCATTGACCCTTCAGGACGTCGTGAAGCAGATAGGAATTTTCGCAGTTGTAATCGCCGTTGACCCGGTTGTAACCACACATCACAGCGGCGGGATTGGCGATGGAGATGGCGATATGAAACGCGAGTAGATCCGACTCCTGCATGCCGCGTTTGGAGATGACGGCGTTGACGAAGTTGCGGCCGGTTTCCTGGTCGTTCATGGCGTAGTGCTTGATGTCGCCGACGACATGCTGGGCCTGTTCGCACTTCATCAGATTGCCGACGATGGTTCCGGCGAGTAGCGGGTCTTCGCCGGCATACTCGAAGGTGCGGCCATTTCGAGGCTCGCGAGCGAGATCGACTCCGCCACCGAGGGTCATGTTATAGCCCTGCGCGCGAAGATCGCTTCCAATCACTGTGCCAAATTCGCAGGCGGACTCCGTGTCCCAGCTGGAGGCGGCTCCGAGGCTTGAGGGCAGAGCTGTGGAATATCGACCATTGGCGCCGCTATCGCGCACTCCGTAGGCGGCATCGGACATGACGAGGCCGGGGATGCCGAGGCGCTTGACGCCCTCAACATAACCAGCGCCACCGTTGGCGAGATCGGTGAGCGGCATGGTCCAAAAGGCGGAACGGGCCATTCCGTTGCCGTGCAGCAAGGCGATTTTTTCTTCGAGCGTGAGCTGCTTGAGGACCAGGTCGGCGCGTTCGTCGGGGGAGAGACTGGTGTTCATCCAGGGACGAGGTGAATCGGGCTGGGTTGAGGCGGGCTGGGGAGGGTTGAGAAAGGCCGGGTTTTGGGCGGAGGCGACGGTTGATCCGAAGACAATTCCAGTGGCGGCTATGAAGAGGAGGAGGGAGCGGGTGGTCGACATGCGCTTGAGCATAGTTCCGATAAGTCTCCGGGTAGGTTTCTAAGCCGGTCACAATACTACAACGCGGAGTGCGGAGTTGGCAGGGCGAGCAGGGTCTTTCGCCCGCTACGCGGGCTTTGCCGCCGAGGCCGATCTGATTCCCCGGGCTTGCGCCTGGGGCTACGTTCTTTTCGCCCGCTACGCGGGCTTTACGATTCCACCCCTTGCCAGAATCTCAAGGTGCAGATCGCCCTGCGGCTAAAGCCGCATAAAGCTTGCGGCATTTTCGGCACGACTTAAGTCGTGCCCTGACGCTTCGTGCCCTTCGGGAGCAGCTTTCCCGCAGTCACTTAGGCCGCGATTGCTTTGGACTGGCTGACAGGCAGCGGAGTCGGCAGGGGGAGTTGACCGGCGGACTACAGGTGGCCGAGGGTGGTGGCGGAGATGGTGCCGGAGACGACTACGCGCTCGCCGTGCTGAGTGACGGTGGTGGTCTTGAGCAGCTCTTTCAGGGCGTCGTTGGCCAAGACGTCTTTGGCCGGGGGGGTGGCGGCGCCGGGGGTATCGGGGCTGGGACTGTCGGGAGCGGGATTGCCGGGACTTTGGCTATCGGGACTGGGGCCATTGGCGAGAGGATTTGAAGGGGGCTGGGCGATCGCGCGGACGAGAGTGAGGAGCGTGGCGAGATCGGCGGCCTGGCTGGTGGCTTTGTCTTCGCTGGGGGCGATCTCTTCGACTCTAAAGCGCAGTGCCTCAAGCGTGCCGGGAACGGGAAGCGCGGGCGAAACGCTGGCGATGATGGTTGAGTCCGGTTCGAGAGGCAGGGCGACGCCGAAGATGTGGATGGAGCCGCTCTCGGAAAATGGCAGGCCGATTTGGCCGACTCCCCAGGCAAACGAGAGCAGAGGCACATCGTGGTAGTGCTGCTCGAGGAGCGAGGAGCCGGAAAAGGGCAGCGCGGCGGCGCGATGGCGGTCAAGCATGGAGTGAATCTGCTCGGCGGTGGGGGTGTTGGAGATGGCGACCGAGTCATAACCGATTTGGACAACGCGAACAGTGCGGTCCTGAGAGGTGATGTTGTATATGGTGTGGCCAGCGTAGGTTTCGCGTGAGGTGGCCTGTGAATCGAGCCAGGCGTTCAGCTTGGGGCCGGTGATTCTGCCGACAAGGACCATGGAATAGGCGACGGGACCGTTGGGGCCGTTGGGATCGGGCATGCGATGCAGGCCGATGGCGACCTGGTCGAGATCGCGCTCGGGGTCGATGCCGATGTCGTTAACGAATTCCTGGTATTCGGGGACGCGATCGGGCGGCTTGAATTTATTGCCGGCAAGGGTGCGGATGGCCTTGAGGTTGAAGTAGATGATGCCGTCGGATTCGGGGAGCAGGCGCGCAGCCTCAGGCGGGGCCTTGGAGCGCAGAAAGATGGCCAAAGCCAGCAGGACCAGGACTGCGGCGACGATGAGCAGCGTTTTGCGGGTTTTCAAAACATCATTCAACTGATGGGGTTCTACAGAAATATTTATGCCCAATAAGTCGAAAGCATTTTTTGTTTTCATTGGTTGAATGCAAGCCTAAATCATTAAATTAGCGATTGTAATAACCATTGAATTATCCATGACCGGAATCATAGGTTTCATATTAATTATCGCAAACGTTATTTTTTCATACAAAGGATTTGCAAGCGATATTTTTTTTGATCGCTACAAATTTGAAGTAGAAAAAATATTGATTTATAATCCGCGCCGGTCGCTTCCAGCAGCGATACGGATCACCGCGATCCGAAATCCGCGCTTCTCCGTGTTAACGGAATATGTCTAACATGACTTCAAGTTCGCATCGCTGGTAATAGCGGGCGAAACCAATACTTCAAAACTGCGCGCTTGGTAACGGCGTCGCCTATGTCAGTGCCGTACGGCAGCGAGCCGACGGCCGTTCTGGAATCACGAAAAGGTCCCTCCGGGAGGGTGGGGTCTTTTCGCGAACATTGCCGTGTCGTCGAAATGAGACCGGAATCGGCAGGAATGGGCAAGAAGGAGAGAGGCAGGCCAATGAGAACGCGTCAACGGAGAGAACGGCCGGCAGACGCCGCGGCTGGAGATACCTGGCACCGCTGCTGGCGATCGCCGTCGCTGGGCGTGGCCGCCTGCAGCAGCGCGGCGAGCGTGCAGCAGCGGCAGCACGACGGCGGCAGCACGACCGGCGGCAGCAGCAAGCCGCGGCCTGCAAGATCGTCCCGAATCGAAGATAAAGATCGCCATCGTCGCCGGCGGGCCGAACGTTTACTTCACCACCTGGGGACAGGTCGCCCAGGTCATGTCCAAGCAGCTCGG
>CAVXPR010000016.1:0-56323 GCA_963763585.1 uncultured Acidobacteriaceae bacterium
GTTCCTGTAGCCCGTCGCCGAATACTGCACGCCGCCCGTCACCGGATCCCAGTGCCAGTTCAGACCCTCCGCCTCCGGCTCCAGCCGGTCGCAGCCCACGTTGAACCACACCGGCGAATTGAACGCCGCCTTCTGCGTCAGCAGCAGGTGCGCCAGCTCGTCGTGAAAGATTCCCGCGTCCACCGCCGTCGCGAAATATCCGCCGGCCATGCCCCAGTCGCGCACCGTCTCCGCCACGCGCGATACCAGTTGCCGAACGCCCGTCTCGCGCTCCGGCGTGTCCATCTGCCCATGCAGATACTTTGACGCCACAATGTTTGTGGCCGTCATCGACCAGTCCTCGGGAACTTCCACGTCCTTCTGCTCGAAGATCGAGTTCCCTTTCGTATCGGTGATCGACGCAGTCCGCTTCTCCCATTGCATCTCGTCGTAGGGGGAAACTCCCTCTTTCGAAAAGCGCCGTGAAAAGGTCAAGCCCTGCGAACGGGTGGTGGTGGGGAAGGCTGCGGTCGATGTCTGCACGTGCGTCTCGTTCATCTTGTTACTCTCCCTGAATCAAAATCGGTAAATCTGCGAATCGAAATCAAACTAAAAAGCCCGAAAATCAGCGTAAGAAGCCTCATCACCGGCCACCCAGCCGGAGCGCGGGTACAACCCGCAACTATTTGGAAACCAAAGAAAACCGGAAAACCGAACTTCGCGAACCCTGGCGTCTTCAGCGGTCCCTAAGTCACATCCAGCTCTTACCTTGTCGCCGTACCCTCTTCGCCGTACTTTCGATCCGTTCTCGCTGCCTGGGTATTTGATTCCTTTACCCGCTCACGAGACGCTGGATGGAGCACTTGCACTCGGGATTTGCTCGGTTTTCGCCGGTGTTTTTTAACCGCCTGTTTACAGCCGCAGATGAAAACTTACCGCTCTCTATGGTGCGTGTCAAGAACAAACCACAACATCTAGTATTTTCGTAACATTTCGAGCATCTTCTTCCTAAACACGGCCATTTGCCTGTGGAAACTCCGAAACGCCCTTGCCGGTCGCGGGTTTTGGGGGCAATTTTTGCCTCAAATCTGAGGCAATCCGGAGGCTGGCCCGTCGGGGCAAGCTGGAAGCCGTCCAGAACCTCCAATCCCACACCTCAACCCTAGCCCCGCCCAGACCCCGGCACAAGGCGCAGTAGTGGTGCAGTTCTACGGCAATCCTGTTCAAGTTGTGGAGATTGGGGAGCAATTCGGATCGGGATTGCCGCTAAGGCTCAAACCGCGACCTGCCCGGAAGCATTCGCTGGTGCAAAACGCGGGAGATACGGATCTCGCCGGTCACAACGCGATAAAACACGACATGCTTCCCATGTTCGAACCGGCGTAAGCCTGGACTGACCATGTCGCAGGCACGACCGATCCCAGGATTCCTTGCGAGGCTCCGAAAGCACTCCCTGAGCCCCGCGCCGTACCGCAGCGCCTGATCTGCACTCCATTGGGTGCTGGTGTACTGGATGATGCCGCGTACATCGGAGCCCGCTGCATCGGATAGTAGATATTTAGGCAATCTTCTTGCCGTTCTGTTTCGCTGGTCCTTCAAGAGAAGCAAAGACTTCGTCGAAGAACTCTTCTCCATCAATTGCGCCGCCGGCATCTCCCTCGGCAATCGCCGTCCGCAGCGCCACCATCTTCTCCTCAAACTCCCGTTCTTCTTTTTCCAGCAGCCGCAACGCCGTGCGCATCACCTCGCTGGCATTGGCGTAACTTCCGCTCTTCACGCGGGTCGTGACAAACCGGTCGAGTGCTTTGGGCAGGTTCACATTGCGCGTCGGCATAAGAGCACCTCACCTCCATCTTAGACAAATTGGCATACTTTGCCAATCTCCCCAACCCCCAAAAGTCAGGCCTCGAGCGCATCGCTGACTCACAGCCTTCTCACCCCAATGCTCACTCCGAGTCCGACTATACCTTTGTATAGATTGACGATGCATGAGCGCCCCAATACCGTGAGATCGATTTCAGAATGTAGCCGAAGTCATCCCGGAAAATTAGCCGGAGATCTCAACTGCACGACGCTTTGTCCGAACGGGCCTCATGACACTTTCCTTCCGATTGGCGGTTTTGGCTATCCACGTAGTGGAGTTCATGTTCTTTGCCGGCATCCTCGGCTGCTCTGTGGCCATCATCTTCAGTTGGGTCTCCATCGTGAGAGAAGTCGTCTCAAAAGACGACTGAATGCCCGGTCGCTTCTCCCCGGCCCCAGATACAAATCGGCCTCGCGCGCCGTGGCATGCGAGGCCGATTCGGGTCTTCTAACTGCCCTTGAGAAAGCGCGAAAAATCAGAAATCAGTTGCTTTCCTTGGTATCGATCCTCATCCCATAGAACGATCTGTGCACGAAGAACACCGACACCAGGAAGAATGCAACTGCCAGCGCAGTTGTAAGCACCGGATTCTGCGCGCTCAGCGACACCGCCAGCTCCACGGCAAGCAATCCGAACAAGGTCGTGAATTTGATCACCGGATTCAGCGCCACCGAAGAGGTGTCTTTGAACGGATCGCCGACGGTATCTCCGATCACCGTTGCATCGTGCAGAGGCGTGCCTTTCTGGTGCATGTCCACCTCTACGACCTTCTTCGCGTTGTCCCATGCGCCGCCGGCATTGGCCATAAAGATCGCCTGGTAAAGTCCGAAAATCGCAATCGAGATCAGGTAGCCGATAAACAGAAACGGCTCCATGAAAGCGAAAGCGAGCGTGGCGAAAAAGACGGCGAGAAAGATGTTCAACATTCCCTTCTGCGCGTACTTCGTGCAAATTTCGACCACCTTTTTGCTGTCGGCGACCGATGCCTTCTCCACGCCGTCAAGCTTGATGTGCTTCTTGATGAACTCCACGGCACGATAAGCGCCTGTAGTCACCGCCTGGGTTGAAGCGCCGGTGAACCAGTAGATCATCGCCCCGCCGCAGATCAGCCCCAGCAGAAATGGCGCGTGCAGCAGAGAAAGCTTCTCCACGTCATGAGTCAGTCCGCCGGTCAGCGCCATGATGATCGAGAAGATCATCGTCGTCGCTCCAACCACGGCTGTTCCGATCAGCACCGGCTTCGCCGAAGCCTTGAACGTGTTACCTGCTCCGTCGTTCGCTTCCAGCAGATGTTTCGCGCGCTCGAACTTCACGTCGAACTTGTAATCCCTCTTCAACTCGGCTTCGATGCCCGGAACATTTTCAATGAGCGACAATTCGTAAACGGACTGCGCATTGTCAGTCACCGGCCCGTAGGAATCGACAGCAATCGTTACCGGGCCCATGCCCAGGAATCCGAACGCCACCAAGCCGAATGCGAAGACCGCCGGAGCCAGCATCAATTGCACCATCGACGTGCCAGTGCTGAAGTAATAGCCCATGCTCATCAGCGCCACCATGCTGAGTCCCAGCCAGTACGCCGAAAAATTGCCCGCGACGAATCCCGACAGAATTCCCAGCGAAGCTCCGCCTTCCTGCGCCGATTTCACCACTTCCTTCACGTGGCTCGATTTGGTCGAAGTAAAAACCTTCACCAATTCGGGAATGATCGCGCCCGCCAGCGTTCCGCACGAAATGATCGAAGCCAGCTTCCACCACAGCGTTCCATCGCCGAGATTGGGGATCATCAGGTACGTGACGATGTAGGTCAGAATGATCGATGTGATGGACGTGAT
Organism: uncultured Acidobacteriaceae bacterium; assembly: GCA_963763585.1. Taxonomy (GTDB): domain Bacteria; phylum Acidobacteriota; class Terriglobia; order Terriglobales; family Acidobacteriaceae; genus Telmatobacter. Next base: position 3,679 of record CAVXPR010000016.1, read on the forward strand.
CCAGACCAGCGACGTCAATGGCGTCTCAAAGTCCATCTCGTCTGCATTTCCGTATTTCGCCTTGGCAATTGCGGCATTCAGGAAATACGCGCCCGCGCTCGATACCAGCATGGCCACGCGCATGGTGAAGATCCAAACCAGCAATTGCACTTGAATTGTCGGATCCTTGACGGCCAGAAGAATAAACGTGATCAGCGCAACGCCGGTCACGCCGTAGGTTTCAAAGCCGTCCGCGCTCGGGCCAACCGAATCGCCCGCGTTGTCGCCCGTGCAGTCCGCGATCACTCCGGGGTTGCGGGCGTCGTCTTCCTTAATCTTGAATACGATCTTCATCAAGTCGGCGCCAATGTCGGCGATCTTGGTAAAAATGCCGCCGGCAATACGCAGCGCCGCGGCGCCCAGGCTCTCGCCAATCGCGAACCCAATGAAGCACGCGCCCGCATAATCTCGCGGCACGAACAATAGGATGAACAGCATGATCAGCAGTTCCACCGAGATCAGCAGCATGCCAATGCTCATGCCGGCCTTCAGCGGAATTGCATACACCGGATACGGTTTGCCGCGCAGTCCCGCGAAGGCCGTCCGTGAATTCGCGAATGTGTTCACGCGAATTCCGAACCACGCCACTCCGTAGCTGCCCGCGATGCCGACCAGGCTGAACGCCAAAATAATCGGCAGCGTGACCGCAATTGATTTCCCCGGCACCGGCGCCAGATAGCCGAAGTAGAGCGCGATAATCACCGCAATGAAAGCCCACAGCAGAAGAATGAACTTGCCCTGTGTCACCAGGTAGGTCTTGCAAGTCTCATAGATCATCTCTGAAATTTCGAGCATCGTGCGATGAACCGGCAGATTCTTCAACTGCACATAAATCGCCAGGCCAAACAGCAGTCCACCGGCGCAGAACAGCAATCCGATCGTCAGCAGCGCATGTCCGTTCATGCCCAAAAAATTCACTGTCGATAAGTCCGGCAGCGTCAGGTTGGCTTCACCTCCGCCCGCATGTTCCGCCTGGGCGTTCGCAATTGCGGGTGCCAACGTGGCCGATAGCAGACCCGCCACAACCGCCGCAGCTTTGTAGCGCATTTTGAGCAGCGTGCTTGCGCCATCCTTTATGGCCGCGAAAATCTTCCGCATGCTCGCCGTCCCAATCTCAAACCCGATAACCTGCCGCGCAAAAATCACGGCCGCAATGAGCGAAAAAATGCTTGCGCCCAGAAAGAATTCCACCCAATTTGTTACAGTCACATACCCTCCACGCTTCACGTTTTGCAGCCGCTCGAAAAACGGCCGCTCCGCCGGCCTTTCAAACACCGGGGAAATGCCACGGGAAGCCTATCATCCGTAAACACCGCTGTCGAGTGATTGCAGTCACGATGCGGAAGGGCCTTATTCCGGCGAGGAATAATTCCTCGCGGATCGTCCTCACAAATCATCCCCCAATCCGGGGTCGCTACGGAAACGGCGCGGAATATGCGCCGAACGGCTGCAGAATCTCCGCCGACTGCTCACGCTTTCGTCGCGGAATCCCATTGGTTTTCAGTTGTCAGATGAAATTTTTTCCCCGCCGACTTGTCCGCTCTCTTGCTCCCTCGCCCTTGTAGCGCGGGCGTTACGCCGGCTGACGTGCGGGCTTTCTCGCCCGCGCTCGTTCGTTCCCTCGTCCGATTTGTCCCTCGTCCGATTTGTCCTTGTTCCCTACCGGGGGTCCCAAGCGACAGGTCCTCGTCGCTGGGGTGGCTCGTTCTCTGCCCTACTCCACCGGAACTTCAATCCGGTCGTCAAGCAACACGCCGCTCAAACTCGGATCGCCGGCGTCTCTCACCTTCCCGCCCGGCAGCGGATGCAGTTTGAACAGCACCAGCACATTGCGGTCAGGATCGTCGAACGCTGGAAAACTTGCCACCTGCTCCAGCGAGTACCGCGTATGCAGATCAGTCAGTGTACTCGGGTCGACGTCGTTCCATGAAGAAAACCATCCCGGCTCGAATCGCCCCAGCTTCTCCGCCAGATCCTCGGTGCTCAGCTCGTCGCAGATCGTCGGCAGGTGTGTCACCAGCGTCACCTCGTCCCCGCTGGTTGACACCATCAATCTTTTCCCATTCGGATGCGTATCAATATAGTGTGTCAACGCGGTCGCCGCGTTCACCCACGTATATTCCGGATGCGTCGCATACCTGATCGTCCCCACCCCATGAACGCCCAAAGCTATCGCAATTGCCGTAACCACCGCCCATCCCGCCTTGCGTCCCCATCCCGTCTGTTCCACCAGCGCCGCGGCGCCCATCGCCACCACTATGAAAACCAGAAACGCAGGCACCACGAAGTATCGCGGCTGGGGATGGTCCTTCATCGTCATGAACCCAATAAGTCCAATAATTCCCAAAATAGCCGCGCCAAAAACCGGATCGCGCCACAGCCTCCGCGCCCATCCGGCTCGCCATGCCAGCGCCGCGCCCAGCGCCACCGCAACCGCCAGCGGCGTCAGACTGTGATCGATCCAAAGCAGCCCATGAAACGACCACCAAAAAGCTGCCAGCGGCCAGCTATAACCGTGCGGCGCAGGGTAGGCATTCGCGACAGCAAAGAAATAAACATAATCCCCCATCAATCCAGCCCGCGCGATCAGCGCCATCCACGCGCCATAACCAACTGCTGCGCTCGCCGCCGCCGTCAGCGCGCACTTCATCGCCAGCTTTCGCTTCTCCCAAAGCGACGCCGCCATCGCCCAACCAACCGCCGGAGCGAGAAATGCAGCCGTCGTCTTCGTCAACAGCATCAACGCAAACAGTAGTCCGATTCCAACCGAAACCATCACTGGCCGCTTCATCTTCGGCAACCGCACCGCCAGGTTCAGCACGACCAAAGTCAGCGCCGTCTCCAGCGGCTCCAGAATCGCCAGCCGGTCAAAGCAGTAAAGATAAGGGCTGGTCACCGCCAGCGTCACTGCCAGCAATGCCATCCAATTCGGCCCGCGCCCACGCAGCAATAGGTACGTCAGCACCAAGCTCGCGAAGAAGCAAACCACCGCCAGCCCCCTCGCCGCCTCCACCGTCACGCCCGTAAAGAAAAACAGCACCCACTCCACAAACGGCCATACCGGCAGCGCCACCGCCGAATTGAAATCCCCCGCCAGATACCAGTGTCCAAACAAGTGCGCCCGTATCGCGGCAGCCCCGTACCAACCCTCATCGGTGAACTTTGCCCAATCGAACACCCACGGCGACCTATTAGGAAAATCGGCCCTCAGGTGCCACGCATGCAGTGCCGCGAATCCGGCAATCGCAGCCACCCACACCGCAACGCCCCATCGCCGCAGCCCGGCAACCCGTCCTCTCCGCGGTCCTTGCTCGCCCACTACACACTCCTGCGCAAAACCGATGCGCCCCTGCGCCCTCAGCAAACCATCCCTCCACCACCTCGACGGCGTCATCGCTGGCAGTCCTGCTCACTCAGGTTCTGCAAACAAGAAATGATGGTTTTGGAATTCGCTCCGGCTGGAATGTTTGAGTATAACCCGCTCCAGGACCGCGCTTCCCTAGTCCCTCAGTCCCCTAGTCCCACAGTCCCTCGTCCTCGTCCCGAGTCCCTTAGTCCCCTAAGTCCCTCGTCCTAGTCCCTAGTCCCTCAGTCCCTTAGTCCCCTAGTCCATTCTTCCCTTGGTCCCTTGTTCCCTGCCGGGGTCCCCAACGACCGGTCTTCGTCGTTGGGGTGGCTTATTCCCTGCCTTACTCATGTTTTCCCCCGCCCCGCCGATGAGATTTGTAATGGCTAGGCGTTTCACTCTCGCCTGGCAAGCGAGGCAAGTTTAGATTCATGCAGACCTCCGCTCAATTTTTCGCGCAGCCTTCCGCCTCCGGCCTTGCGCTCGTGGAGCTCGAATCTCCAACTGCTTCAACGAGCGTCGTCGGCGTGAGCGCCGCATGGCGCAAGCTCCTCATGCAGGCCGAAATGGCCGCGCCTCATCTCCAGGTCGCCGCAATCGAGGGCGAGTATGGTTCAGGCAAGCACACTCTTGCCCGCTATCTCTTTGACCGCTCACCTCTCGCCGCCACTTCCTTTGAGCGCCGCGACGCCCGCGAATGGCTGGCCACCGACGCCGATCCTTCCACCCTCGCCGGTTTCACCTATCTTGATCGCGTTGATCTTCTCGCCCCTCACGGTCAGAGCCTGCTCCTCGGCGTCCTCAAAGGCCTTCAGGATCGCCCACCCGGCCGCGCCGTCATACTCGCATCTTCGCAAGTCCCGCTTCGCCACATGGCCGGTCAGGGCATGCTCCTCCCCGACCTCGCTTTTCGCCTAACCGCAATTCGTTTTGCCGTCACTCCTCTGCGCCAGCGCCGCGAAGACATTGCCCCGCTCGTCCACTTCCTCCTCGACCGCATTTGCGCCCGCTATAAGCAGCGCCCCGTCATTCTTGGGCCCGGCACGCTCGCTCGCCTCCTCCAGCACGCATGGCCTGGCAATGTGCGCGAACTTTCCGGCATCCTCGAGAACGCTCTTCTCCGCGCCGACAACGGCGTCATCCGCGCCTCCGACCTTGCCATGCCAGACGTTTTGCAGACGCCATTTGACTTGCCGTTCAGCGCAGGCTCCCCAGCCAACCCGCTCGGCATTTCCGTCCCCAATCCCGCCACCAACCCAGCACTCAGCCCGGCCTTCAATCCCAATCTCCATCCTCAATTCAATTCCCTTCTCAATAAGTGGTCCAACCCCTCCACCGGCAGCGCACTCATGCTTGACCCGCAAGTCGCCCGCGTCGCCGACCTCTCACTTGACGCCATCATCCGCCAGCATGTCCACTTCGTCCTCGACCTCAACCGCGGCAATAAACTCCGCACCGCCCGCCAGCTCGCCATCAGCCGCTCCACCCTCTATCGCATCCTCGCTAACGAAAGCCTCCTCACCCATTAGGCGCAAGAGCCCCCCAAGCGCCGGCCCATGCGACTCACACTCACCTCAAGCGCACAGGTGCCCCATTCTTCCTGTCATCCTGAGCGACCGGAGCGCAGCGAAGGAAGTCGAAAGCCTGCCCTGAGCGAAGTCCGCCTCGGCGGACGGAGTCGAACGGGGATCTGCATTTGGTTTTCCTGGCCTTCACTCACCACCAAAAATGGGTGCCCCATCCTAAACGCGCACTTTGCGATTAGGGTGGGATAGCACGATCCCATTTTTCCCGTAGCGTCATCCGGAACAGACCGCGCCCAACAACCTGCAGCTGCCGATTCGCCCCAGAATCGCATCAGTCCGATTTCTTGCGGCGCGGCCTTTGTTTTTTCGAGATGGATCGAATGACCAGTTTGCCTTTGCCGCTCGCAGGCAAAGGCTTTTCAGAGTGTTTGATCGCGGCGGCGATAAGTTCCTCAACCTCCGGCCGCTTCAGCGTCGCCGCCGATTCGATCCTGATAAACCTGTTCTGGCTGCCGCTGCCGAGAAGCAATTTATGCGGATCGGGTAGCGCCGCTCCGTAATAGAACGACAGCCCAACTCCGCTCGTCCCTGCCGCAATGGAGAGGATGCAATCGGACGGTCGCTCGGTCGAGCAGTATCCAATCACGAAGAAGTTGTAATTGTCGTAGACCAGCTCATTGGCCGTGGGCATGCGATTGCGCAATACTTTGCGCACTGACCGGATCAATGCTGCGTTTTTCGAGTCAAATTTCTCGATAAAGCCCGCAAGCTGCTGCTCGCCTGTCGCATCGGCTTGCGAAGCAGTTTGTTTGGCGGTCTTCGAAACCGTTCGTTTACTCGTCTTCATCAATAGCGCGCACGCCTCATCCGCCACGCGACAAAACATCCTCACACGTAAAGCGCATGAAAATCAACCGTCGGAAAATCGGGGTCGATCATCTTGATCCCCATGTTAATCGTCCCGGCATCGATCGGTTGCCAGAGAAAATTCGACAGGAGCACCGCGCCCCGGCGTCTTTTTGTTGAGAAGCCGATAAAGGTGTTGCATCCCCCCGACAAACCGGACTTCCAGGCAATCTCCTCTTTCCCATCCGACGAAATGAACCAGCCCATCCCCACATCCGTTCCCGCAAGCGGCGTGGCTCTTCGCGTTTCAATCAGGTGCGCCAGAGGCGCTCTCAGCGGAGTTCGCACAAGTCCCATGCAGGCCTTAACAAAAACGGCAAGATTATTCGCGGTTGATCGGGCATAGCCAGCTCCCGGCATGGCTGGCCAATCCCAAAACTGTGTGGGCTTCATGTCCATGTCGTGTCCTTGCACCATGTGGCGACGCATCTCGCCCGTCAGCGTAATGCGCGTGTCGGCCATGCCGAGCGGATTGCAAACGCGTTCGACGAGCAGTTCTTCGTAGCTCTTTCCGGCGCGGCGGGCAAGCGCAATGCCCAGCAAACCGAAGCCGACATTAGCGTATTCATAATGTGTACCCGGCTCATACTGCGGCACATAGCTCGAAAGAAACTCGTAGAGCTTTGCCTCGGTGTAATCGCCCATCGGATTGGGCATGTCATACCACTTCGGCGGCAGATTGCCGGGCATGTTCGGCAGACCCGACGTATAGGTCGCCAGATCGAGAAGCGTGATTGGCCGCCCGTGTTCATGCAGCGTCACCGACGTCGATAGATACTTCGCCACGGGATCGTCAAAGGCTACTTCGCCTCGCGCCGCCATATCCGCAAGCAGGAGCGAAGTCAGCACCTTCGTCATCGACATCATCTCGAAAACACTATCGCTGTCCAGAGCGAGCCTCGGCACTCCGGAGCTTCCGTAGGAAACCATCCGGGTACCGCCATCGTCGATGACGGCGCCAACCATGCCCGCGATCTTCTCGCGCGTCCCGACTGTCTCTTTAAGCGCTTCGCGAATCGGCTCCGTCGCCGGCGTCGCAAAACTGTCGCCAGCAAGAACCAGCAGGCCCGCACCAATCGAGCTTTTTAGGAATTCACGTCTATGTAGCATCCCTCGCTCTTTTCTCATGCCCCGAAGGACGTCCTGTCGCGCCTGTCCAGCCTGCTCTGCGAGCTACACAGCCGGCCACATCGCTCGCCGCTACTGCTGTAGCACCACCTGCTCGCCTTCCTTCACGCCGCTCGTAATCTCCGTCACCGATCCGTTCGACAGCCCCACCGTCACCGGGATCTTCCGGAAGCCCTCTTTCTTGCTGCTATCCGGAACCTCCACCGACGCATTCTGCTTGTTGTCGTAGATCACCGCATCTTCCGGCACCGTCAGCACGCCCTTGTGCTCATCCAGCAGGATCTCCGCGTTCGCCGTCATGTTGGCCTTCAACTCGCCGCCGGGATTGTTGATCGACACGCGAACCTCAAACGTCGTCACGTTGTCCTTCTCCACTCCCATCGGCGCAATCTTCGTCACTTTTCCTGAAAACGTCCGGTCGTGAAAGCTCTCCACCTTGATGCGCGCCTGCTGGCCCATGTAGACGTGCGCAATGTCCGCCTCGTCCACCTTGCCCTGTACGTAAACCTCTGACGTATCGCCCTCGGTCATCACCAATGTGGCCGTCGATCCCAGCACCAGGATCGAGCTGACCGCGTCGCCCATCTCCACGTCGCGCGACAGAATCACGCCATCCATCGGCGCCACAATCGTCGTATACGACAGCTGCTCTTCGAGCTGTTTCAAACTGGCCTCGCTCTGCAACACTTGGGCTCGCGCCTGCTTCAGCTTCGCAGTATCCACGCCAATCTGGGCCTTCGCTGAATCGCGCCTCGTCAGCGCTGCCAGGTAATCCCGGTTCGCGTCGTCCAGCGTCTGCTTGCTGACGATCCCGTCCTTATTCATCTCCTCGTTGCGGTCGAGTGTCGCCTTGTACATCGGCAAGTCTGGGGCGGCAGCATTCACCCTGTCTTGCTCAATGTTGGCCTCGTAGGTAGTCACGTTAGCCTCAGCACTCGCTAGTTGCGCATGCTGCGCGTCCACCTGCGCCGAAATCTCCTGTTGATCCAGTTGCGCCAGCTCTTGGCCTTTGTGCACTCGGTCATTAATGTCCACAAGCAGCTTTTCCACGATCCCCGAGGCCTTGCTCTTCACCTCAACCTTAACGATCGGCTGGATGTCGCCCGTGGCCACCACGGACTTAGCCACATCGCCACGGGTCACCTTGGTCAGCCGGTTCGGATCAATCGGGTCTCCCTTTGCGGCATGAATCACGGCCAAAACCGCCACAATCAACACGAGTCCGCCCAGCGAACCCACCCAAATCCAGAGTTTCTTATTCTTGCGCGACGCTGCCACGGTATCCCCCCAAAAATCGCTGAAGAGCGCTGCTCCCCGAGCGTACGTTGCCGGAAAATGACCTTAGTATGTCCGAAACATGAAAATGATCTACAAGTTCAGACGGTATCTGACCACCGTTGTAACCTGCCAGCCTGTACTACGCAACGCAATGCACCCTGGTTCCCTGTCGCCGCCCCATATCGCTCGATATCGCCGCCCCATATGGCCCAATATCGTTCCAAATCGCAACTCCATAATGGTGCAAAACCCTCTCGCGCTGGGTCCAACCGGCCCACCTGCGGGTCCGGCGGAGTCGTTAACGGGATTGAAATCTCCTCATAAGCACGCGACCATCCCCTTCTGCGGGAACCACTCGCCCTTTTTCGTCGTATTGTTCATATAGAAAGAACGACCAGGTTGTTTCCGGATACTAGGAGCAATCCAAGCCGTTTCTGGGCCGTCTCATTATCATGCGCAGCTTTTCTGACACTCTCGCGCAGGTCTTCCGCGCCATCTTGGCTAACAAGCTGCGCAGCTTTCTCACCATGTTCGGCATCGCCTGGGGAGTCGGCTCGCTGCTCGTTCTCGTCGGCCTCGGCGAAGGCTTCCGTTCGGGACAACGCAAGCAGCTTTCGCAATTCGGCGACGACGTTGTCATGGTCATGAATGGCACCATCCCCGCCATCGCCAACCAGCACACCGGAATGCGCCCCTACGAGCTTACGCTCGGCGACGAGGCTGCCATTCGCGCCTTGCCAGAGGTTCGCGCCGTCACTGGCGAGCTCACCCGTTCTGACCTCAACGAAGTCAGTGAATGGAGCAACACTTCGGCCCATCTGGGCGGAAACGAACCTAGCTACACCGTCGTCCGCTTCCTTCCCATTGCTGCCGGCCGTTTTATCGATGATGATGACATACGAGATGCGCGCCGCGTTGTCTTTATCGCGCAAAAATCCGCCGCCCTCCTCTTTGTGGGACATTCCATGATTGGCCAGACTATTTCCATCGGCGGAATTAATTTCACTGTCATCGGCATCGGTGAGAAAGTCGGCCGCGGCAACAACACTTACGACGATGAAAAGATGTACATTCCCATCACCACCATGCAGGAGTATTTTCCTCTCAAGGGCGACAATATTCCTCAAGACGCGGTCAACTCCATCCAATACAACCCCACCAAAAAGAACGACAATACCGCGGCGAACATCGCCGTCCGTCGCGTCATCGCCCAGCGCCACGGCTTCGATCCATCGCTCGAAGACGCTTTCAATGAGTTCGACACCATAACTGAAGCCAACACCATCGGCATCATCTTCACCGCCATGGATGTCTTTCTCGGCAGCGTCGGCGTTGTCACTCTCGGCTTGGGAGCAGTGGGCATCGTCAATATCATGCTGGTCTCGGTCACCGAGCGCACTCGCGAAATCGGCGTCATGAAGGCCGTCGGCGCCACCAAGCGCAGCATCCTCGCTCAGTTCTTCTGGGAAGGGCTCCTGCTCACCGCCATCAGCGGGCTCATTGGCATCGCAATTTCCTGGGGCTTTATGGCGTTGCTCCAGTCTGCGCTCACTGACAAAATGCCCGGCTTCGATCCGCCGAGAATGGTCCCCTGGTCCGCGGCGCTGGCTCTTGTCTCGCTCACCCTTTGCGGAATCGCTGCGGGTCTCTACCCCGCCGCCAAAGCCGCCGCTCTTGACCCCATTGAAGCACTGCGCAAGGAGTAGAACGATGCAGCTCTTAGCTACTAGCTTTTAGCTGCCAGCTTGAAACCGCCAGGAACGAACAGTCTCGATTGATGCGAGCGACGAAATGCTTTAACGGTTTGACTCGAAAGGTTTGTGAATCGGCTGATAGACCTGCCGGAAAACTGGCTAGGGGCTAGAGGCTAGAAGCTAGAGGCTACTTTTATGCTGAAAGACATTCTCGGCCAAGCCTGGGAAGCGATGCTCTACAATCGCCGTCGCACCTTCATCACCACCATCGGCATGGCCTGGGGCATCGCCACTGTCGTGCTGCTCCTCGCCTACGGCAATGGTTTTTCGCACGCCATTGAAGCCATCTTTGCCAATTGGGGCACCAACACCATCGGGGTGTTCCCCGGCAAAACCAGCCAGCAGGCCGGTGGCGACAAGGCCGGAGCCAAGGTCCGCCTGACACTCGACGACGTCGATCGCGTCACTGCGGTCGTGCCTGAAATTACCCATGTCTCGCCCACGGTCTACGACGATGCCACCGTGCAAAACGACCTGCACACTTACACCTGGACCGTCATCGGCTCCCGCCCCGCTTATACAGACATCGTCAAGCTCACCGTCGATCAGGGCCGCTTCTTCAACGGCGCTGAAGACGATCAGCGCGCCCACGTCTGCGTCCTTGGCTCCGAGGCCAAAACCAAACTCTTCTCCGGCGCCTGGGCGGTCGGTCAAACCGTTCGCCTCAACGGTGTCGCTTTCACCATCGTCGGCGTCCTCCAGCCCAAAATGCAGGAGTCGAACGACGACATCAATCGCACCGTCTATATTCCGTTTAACACAATGGGTGATCTCAAAGACACCACTTATATTGACGGTTTCTGGATCGGATATGTCGGCGACTACTCGAAGATCGAGAAGACCATCCGCGAGACTCTCGCCGCCGCGCACCACTTCCGCCCCAGCGACCATGACGCTCTGCACGTCGCCAATCTGCGCTCGCAGCTCCACCAGTTTGAGATTCTCACCATTTGCCTCCAGGTCCTTCTCTCCATGGTCGGCGCGCTCACCCTCGGCATCGCCGGCATTGGGCTCATGAACATCATGCTGGTCTCCGTGCAGCAGCGCACGCGCGAAATCGGCGTCGAAAAAGCACTCGGGGCTCGCAAACGCCACATCCTCGTTCAATTTCTTGCTGAAGCACTGGCCATCACCGGTGTCGGCGGCATCGGCGGCATTGCGCTCGCCTATCTGGTCTCACTCTCGGTCGGTCGCATCACCTTCTACAGCGCTCTCGCCAAAAATGCGCAAGCCGCGGACATCCGCCTCATCATTACTCCATCCGCTCTCATTGTTTCCACCTCGATCCTCATCATCACCGGTCTGGTCAGCGGCATGATCCCCGCCATCCGCGCCGCCAATCTCGACCCCATCGAGGCTCTCCGCTACGAATAGCGCCGTCAGCGCCCTCACCCTCCCACTGAAAATGGTTGCCCCATCCTTCGTGTCATCCTGAGCGACCGGAGCGCAGCGATGGGAGTCGAAGGACCTGCTTCTTGGAAATCTGGCGAAAAGGGTGGGATACCACGTCCCCCACCGCCCCAGCTCCCGTAGGGAGCGATAGATGTTAGCCCAGGGCAACACGCCTTTTCGTTCGGCGTAGCGAACGAAAAGCAGTGGTAGCCCTGGGAAGGCCGATCAAGAGATGCGCAAAGCCCCGTAGGGGCGACAGAATCTTGCTCCCTCGCTGCCTTTCTCCCCGCCTCCCGCGCTACCCTATTGATGTCGCCATGCCCGCGCCCGCTGACCTCAATCGCGAATCCGTCAAAGTCTCCGCCGGTCCGCGCCTGCGCATCGCCATGATCCTCGCTGTCGTTGCTGACATTCTCCAGATCGCCGTCTTTCCCATGCTGGGCGCCGCATCACCACCGGACGACATTCTCGATGTTTGCGTCGGCGGACTGCTGACATTCCTCCTCGGCTGGCACTGGGAGTTCCTGCCCTCCTTCGCCGCCAAGCTTATCCCCGGGGTCGACCTCGTCCCTCTTTGGACCCTGGCCGTCGCCAACGTCTATCGCAAAACTCGCGCGCAGGTTTCCGTCGGCGCAGCCGCTCAAAATCAGCCCACCGGAAACAACTCACCAAATTCCTAGGAAGAAACCGGATTCAGTCTCGCGTGCCCGAAATTCCCGGTGCGCTTCAGCAGGAGGCACTTTGTGGCGTCAATTAGCCCAATCCACCATGATGAGTACCTATTTTGCGTTGCCGTATTTCTTCTATGCTGTGGCTTATGGAGTCTTGCGTCGGGAACTACCGACCTGTTTCACAGAGATGTGAAGCGATCCGACTACGCATTGCTATATTGGATCGGCGTGCTAATGACTTTCGCGGGGGGAATAGGGCTCATGATAGCGGCGCTCACTGATTGGTACCACCCGAATGGCTGGACGGTAACGAAGAAGCCGGGTGCCCCATCCTGGCTGTCATCCTGAGCGACCGGAGCGCAGCGATGGGAGTCGAAGGACCTGCTTCTGCCTTTCGGCCACCACAAAAAATGGGTGCCCCATCCTTCGCCTTCTTTCTGGCGAAGGGTGGGATAGCACAAACGCAAACTCACATGCCTCGTATCAGGGCTTGACTTCAGTCATGCCGAAAACGACGCGGAAAAATCACGGGGCTTTAGCCCCTGACATTCTCAGCCTTCGCGGCCGCTCTTCCCTGCTTCTGCCACTTCTGCTCATTCACGCCCATCGCCAGCAGCCAAAGCATCAGCGAACCCTCAGCCAAAACGCCCAGCACTTCAATGCCGGTTCCAAAATGCTTCGCGACCTCGGGAATCAAAAACAGCAGCCAGCCCAATCCAGCCAGCACCATCAACGCACCCAGAATCTGCGGCAGAAATTTCGATCCGAGAATGAGAATTCCGAGCAGCAGGCAATACGGCGCAAAGAAGTACAGCGCTGTCAGATGGTAGGTCGGCAAATGGTAAATACCGACCGAACCAACCAAACATCCCGCAAGGCTCACCAGCGCCGCGACCAATGAAAGGCGCCTGTCCACAGGCTTGAAAAGGTTGTAAAAGAGCAGTGTCGTGATCGCATAGAGAAAATACGCCAGCAGGTTGCCGGCTTCTCCCGCTGCTTTAGAAATGTGGCTCTGAATAATCGTCGTGATGATCGTCGTTGCAAAATAAGCGAGGTAGAGGGCACCCGTCAGCCTCGCTAACGGACTCCGCTCTACCTCACGCACCTGCTTCACCATGGCCTATAGTCCGGTCGTCCGGCAGCTATCTACCCAGCTGCCGCGCCTGCCCTAGTTGCCGGCCGGCGTCACGGACACAATGCCGCAATTCACCGTGTTCACGCCCGTCGCGATCGTTCCCGCATTAAAGGAACTGAACGTAGCGTTGTTCCCAGGGACAAGGGGCGGGTTGCTCAGCGTCAAATTGGTTTGATTTTGCGCGATCACCGCTTGCGCCGCGTTGTATTGGTCGCACTCCAGCACCGCCGTCTGAATGGCGACGTTCGACCCGTTCACCCATTTCCCGTTCTGCACCTGGACCTGCCCGTTGGCCGGCTCTTCCGTGCTGGACCACTGCTGCGCCTGTACCAGCGCAGCGTTCGGTCCACCCGGTCCCGGACCTCCCGGTTGCACTGGAGCCGCCGGTTGCACTGGTGCGCCACCGCCGCCTGGTGCACCGCCACCTCCCGGCTGCGTTGGACCGGCGACCGGCTGCGGAGGATTATTTACCGGCGTTTGCGTCTGCTGATTATTGTGGTAGTAGTACCACCCACCCGCCGCCGCGACGATCGCGATCACAGCCCACATCGTGTTGTTTTTCTTAGGCGGCGCCGGCGGTGGCACGCCCATCACCGGAATCGGTCCCGGCGCTCCATAGCCCGGGGGCGGAGGAGCCGCGAAGTTTTGCGGAGGTGGTGCCATCTGCGGTGGTGGTGCCGCCGCAACTGGCGCTGGGGCCGCTACAGGAACCGCTGCCGGAACCGCCCCCGCTGCTGTCACGTCGTGCCCGCACTTCACGCAGAAGCGCTCATTGCCTTCCAACTGTGCGCCACACTTGCTGCAAAAAACTGCCATACGTTCTTTCTCCTCGAGTTGTGTTCCTCAGTCCCTTAGTCCCGAGTCCCTTAGTCCCTGCTCTTATCTCACCGGCGCCGGTTGCATGGGCGGCCTCACCGTTCCCAGACCCAGCGTTGCTTCCACGTTCGCAAGTGTGCCTTGCAAATGCGCAACCTGCTCGTCCTTCACCTGCTTCAACCCTTGCTGCACCAGGCCGAACAGAACGTACCACGTGATCAGACCGGTAACGGCAGGCAACACGAACGCAGCCAAAATTGTCGGCATCGTCGGAATAAGGATCGACAGATCCCAGGTCGTGTGCATCAGCACGGGAATCGCGAACGCCTTCAGAAACCGCCCGTCCATCAGCATCGCCGGGCTCGCCGGCTTGTCTCCCTTGACCCGCCAGAACGCGCCCGCTGCAATCGCCGTCCAAGCCACGTGGCCCAGCGGCGCTTCAACCCCGCGCAGCACAAGGTTCGCGATCATGTTCTCGACTGCGGCCGAAATCCCTGCCGCCGTTGGAAATCCGCCAGCCACATTCCCGGCCTGGATAACCTGCGTCAGCGTCGACAATATCTGGTCGAATCCATAGCCGCAGGTTTCAAAACATGCAAACCCCGCGCCGACCGTCGCGCCAAACAGGATTCCGTTCAACTCGTACTTGTAACGCACGCTCCGCGCCACCACAATCACGGCAAACAGCTTCGCGCATTCCTCAACGATGCCCGGCACGTTTCCTGCAATCGGGATCATATAGGCCAGCATCGCCGTTGCTAATCCCGTCAGGCCTCCGACGATGAACAGTTTCCCCACCATCACCATCGAAACGTTGCGCGGCGTGTTCATTTCGAAAATCAGCACCAGCGTCGATAGCGGCACCGCGAAAGCTCCCAGGAACAGGATCGCCGGCACCGTTTTCTCGTTCATCGTGAAGTGGAACAGAACCGCCAGCACGACGAACCCGATACCCAGGATTCCCAGCAGGCGGAAGAACATCCACGGGTTTGGCCAGCCCGTCTCCACTTGCTCAAGCGGCGGTGTGGTCTTCGATGTGCCCACCATGATGTACTCTTCCACCACATCCACGCCGTGGTGCTTGAACACCTGTTGGAACATCTGCTTCAAGCTGAATCCTTCAAGAGCATCCGTCGATGACAGCACCCGGATGCGCGAGCGAAGACCCTCCAAAAGCCCTGACTGCGCGTGCGGATGCGCCGCCACTGCCGGCACGTAATACATTTGCTGCGGGCCTCCGGGGTACGCCTGGTACACCTGCGCCACCATCCCTGGCGGCGGTTGCTGTGGCAGCCCCGCTGCCGGAGGAGCCGTTACTCCCGGCGGTGTTGGTTGCGGCGCTTGCCACTGCGCAGCTTGCGCTGGCGCTGCCTGCGGAGCCGCTGCCGCGGCGCCCGCCGCTCCCAGCGTCGATCCACAACTCTTGCAAAACTTGTTCTCCGGCGTGTTGTCGGCGCCGCAGCGTGGGCAAAACATAGTTATTCTCCTGTCTTCCTGGGGCGGGGGATGCAGATCAAAGTAGCATCTTTCCGCGCATTAAGTAAAGCGTTCTATAAGACCGTTCCCTGTTTTCATTGGATCGCTTTTCGTCGCATCGCTGTTCGCTTTGATCCTGCCCCGAACGCTCCGCTTCCAAACCATCCGATTGCTGACTTGCCGGCTCGCCGATTTTTGCAAGCCCCGCGGAATTGCTTTCTCCCGACTCCTACTCCCTATTCCCTGTTCCCTGTCTTTTTTCACTTCACCTTCGTCAAGTGCCCCATCACCCCATCCGGCGGCCCATTCAGTGAGCCATCGTCGGCCACCGTCAGCGCTTCTGTCTGCCCACCGCAAGTCAGGTTCACCTGCTTGCCGCTCTGCGTGTAGGTGCACGTCCCTGGAACGCCGCCAAAATTAACCGTCGCCGACCCGCCCGACTGAAAGTCGATCGTCACCGAATTGTCGGCGGCCGCGTACGAGTGACCCTTCACACTGCTCCCGCATCCCACTGCGCTCAGGCACAGCAGCGCTGCCGCAGCAGCAATCCATCCACTTCTCATTCCACTCCGCGCCATTGTCTTCTCCTGTCTCGCCGCTTTCATTTCTCTCGTCTCGTGCTCTACCTGTCCCGTTACTGGCCCCACTGTTTCCCTGCCGATTCCCCGGCTCGCTAGACACAAATGCCCCAGGCCGCCGCATTGCACGAAAAACCAGCCACTGATCACTGTTTTTCTGCTGCCGTCTCCGGTGTTAATTGTCCTGGGGGGGAATACCGCTTCACAAACTCTAACCACGCACTATTACTGTAGGCAAGTTATTTCTTCTTGGCCGCCGGGCCCAGCCCATCCGGCTAGGTCTTACCGCCGGCCCTCAAAGTTAGCCCAGCCCAACGCAATCGCGGCGCGCATCTCTTGCAAACACCGTCCACCGTCACCAGCCCATCTGCCGCATCCGCTCCAAAATCAGCCCGCTGTACCGATCCATCCGCTCCGGCCGCCGCTTCAGCGGAGCCGGCAAAACCGCTGCCAGTCGCGACCCCTCTTCCCGGTCGATATTCCTGGCCGCCGTCCCGTAGTAAGCCCGGCTCGCCGCATCCACGCCGTAAATTCCCGGGCCCCACTCCACCACATTCAGATAAATCTCCAGAATCCGCTGTTTGCCCAGAACGAACTCCGCCACCGGAACCAGCGTCGTCTCCGCGCCCTTGCGCAAAATCGACCGCCCGGTCCCAAAGAACAAATTCTTCACCAGCTGCTGTGTAATCGTCGACCCGCCTCGAATCCGCCCGCCTTCCATATCGCCTTCCGCGTCGATCTCGATCGCCTGCCAGTCGAACCCGTGATGCTGGTAAAAGCGCGCATCCTCCGCCGCAATCACCGCATGCTGCAAGTCAGGCGAAATCTCTCCCAGCGGAATGAACCTGTAGCGCTCGTGATAAGGCTTGCCGTGAATCCAGGCCTCCAGGTGGCGCTCCATATGTACTGCCGTCGTCGGCGGGTCAACCCACTTCATCGCAACCAGAATCAGCGCGCCCAGCAGCCACAGAGCCACCACCCCGGCCGCCGCCCACGTCGCAATCGCTCGCAGAAGCCTCTTCCGCGGCATGGCTTTTCGCGTTTTTTGCGGCTCTTCAGTCACCCTCCAGAATAATCGCCTCGCCTCCGTCGCCTCTCAGTCCAGCAGTATGCCGGTTTGAAGGGTATGGGCTTCAGCCCGTACAAAATCTCCAGCAATATGATCGCGGGCTTTAGCCCCTGAGGGAAGATGTTGCCAAATTAACTCCAACTCACCACGGTCAAGCTAGCGGCTAGAAGCTAGCAGCTAGTAGCTGCCTCATCCGCCCCTTCCCAAATACAATCCAATCAACGGCCGCCGTTCCCCGATCCTCCGGCCGCCACACCGACGGAGACCCTCAATGCGCACCCTCGCTCTGGTTGCCGGCATCCTCCTCATCTTCACGGTGCTCTTTGACGCCTTCCAGACCATCATTCTTCCCCGCCGCGCCACCGGCCGCTTTCGCCTCACCCGCCTCTTCTACATCTCCACCTGGACACCCTGGACCTTTGTCGCTCGCCGCCTCCACAACTCCCACAAGCGCGAAACTCTCCTCGGCTACTACGGCCCGCTCTCGCTCATTCTTCTTCTCGTCGTCTGGGCCGCCGCCATGGTCCTCGGTTTCGCTCTCATCTACTACTCCATCGGCAGTCCCTTCATTGACCCCGCGCAGCCCTCCAACTTCCACACCGATCTCTACGTCAGCGGAACCACGCTCTTCACTCTCGGCCTCGGCGACGTCACGCCGCACAACCCGCTCGCGCGCTTCCTCTTGATTCTTGAATGTGGCACCGGCTTCGGCTTCCTCGCCGTCGTCATGGGATATTTTCCCGTCCTCTATGCCGCCTTCTCGCGCCGCGAAGTCAACATCGCTCTCCTCGACGCCCGCGCTGGCTCGCCGCCCTCCGCCGCCGAACTCATGCGCCGCCACTCCTACGACGGCGCCGCGCAGCAGCTCTCCATCCTCCTCGTTGAATGGGAACGCTGGTCCGCCGAGCTCCTCGAAAGCCACATCTCCTACCCGCTGCTCTGCTACTTCCGGTCCCAGCACAACAACCAAAGCTGGCTCAGCGCTCTCACCGCCATACTCGACACATCATCGCTGCTCATCGCCGGCGTTCAAGGTCAGGAAGCTCGCCAGGCCCAACTCACCTTCGCCATGGCCCGCCACGCGCTCGTCGACCTCTCGCAGATCTTCAATCGCCGCCCCGTGACGGACGCGCCAGACCGTCTCCCGCCCGCGCGTTGCCACGAGCTTTATGACATGCTCACCGCCAGCGGCATCGAGCTTTGCTACAACGACGCCTCCCGCGACCGTCTCCGCCAGATGCGCGCGCTCTACGAGGGCCACGCCGAAGCTCTCAGCCGCTTCCTCCTCATGCCGCTTCCCGAGTGGTTCTACGCTCAGCAGCGCAAAGACAACTGGCAAACTGTCGCCCGTCTCCGCGCCCAAACCGAAGCGCCCGGCGCAGCCAACCCCGACCCCGTCTATCTAGATCCGTTCGGCCCCACTCCCATTCCACCCACCGGTGATTCCTCCACCGGCGCCCCCAACCTCGCCCGCACAGTCATCGACCATCCACACGACTTCTGAAGCGCGCCCGCCGGCCACTGGCGGACCAACGAAGAATTTTCTCGCCGAGCATCTCTCACCGAGAGAGTAGACTTAAGCGATTGCAACCGGCCAGATCATTTGAAGTTTTAGATCGTTTGCAAGTAAGGAGATCGAATGAAATACGTGATCAGTTGGAACGAACGCTCGCAGGGTTCCCCCTTGGAGTACGAAAACGCACAGAAGAGAATCCTTGAAGTATTTGGCCAGTGGAAGGCCCCCGCAAACTTCAAAATCGAGTTCTTTGTGATTCGCGTAGGCGATTGGGGCGGCTACCTGTTGGTGGATTGCGACGATCCGCTCACGATTCACAAGTTCTGCTCAATGCTTCCTGCATTTGTCTTTGAGGCGCGCCCCGTGGTTCCCGTCGAGGACGCGGTCCGGGCTGAACTTGAAGTGATGGCCTGGCGCGATGGAATAAAAGGCAAGTAACGTCCAACAGGATCAAGTAGCCGGAATCGCTTTTTCTGGGAGCAGGCGGGATAGCACGAACCCACCACCGCCCGTATCCCGCTCTCACCCTCCCACTAAAGAATGGGTGCCCCATGTCCCGCGTTTGGGACATGGGATAGCACGAGCCTATTTTTCGCGATGTCATCCTGAGCGAAGCGGGCCGCGCTTTGCGCGGTCCGCGAAGTCGAAGGACCTGCATTTGTTTTTCGCGATCTTCGCCCAGCACAAAAGAACGGGTGCCCCATCCTAAACGCGTATTTTGCGTCTAGGGTGGGATCGCACCAATCCCTTTTTTTAAGCGTCAACAAGATAGAAGCGCGTCTCACGCCCCGCGCCCGCTGTATCATTGCTGCTGATTCCTCAGCGCACGTTGGAGGTGATGCATGCAGCTCGTCACCCGCTTTGTCGCCGCGATTCTTCTGTCTTCGATTCTCTGTGGCTCCGTCACTGGTCAGGAACCGCAGCCGCTAACTCCGCAGCAAATCCGCCAGATAAACAATGTCAGAAGGAATCTGACCCTCTTCGGCGCAGGAACCAGGCTGGATGTGCGGGTTAAAAGCGGATATCACTACACCGGAAGACTAGGCGAGATGGGCTCAACATCTTTCACCCTCGTCGATGCTGTCCTCAACAAGCCCCTGGCCATTGACTATCTTGACGTCAAACGGGTGAAGCCAAATCCCAGGGATTACCTGGCCCAGCAGGCCAAACAAACGGTGAGCGCACTCCCCATAATCGGCGCTTGTGTGGGCGTCGGGGTGCTCCTTTTGCTCGTCGTCGTGATCAAGAACGGTGACAGATAGAGCGCGATGTATGGGTGCCCCATCCTAAACGCGTACTTTGCGTTTAGGGTGGGATCGCACGAACCCAAATTTCATGCTGTACGTCGGGGCACGACGTATCCCCTAACCCCTCGCCGGCAACTCGCTCTGCTTCGTAAGCGTCGCCTTCAACCGCTGATCCGTTCCAGGAATATTCCCCGCGAGCTTGATCTTGTCTCCGTCCACAGTCCCCGCCAAATCCAGATCAAACTCATTCCGCCCCATCGTATTCATCAATCCAGGCGCAATCTGCTTCACGTGGAGCTTAACCGTCACGGCGTCGCCCTGCCGATCGTATGTGCCCGTAAACATAACGGCGCTGTCGCCGCCCAATACGTGGCCGCCAATATAGACCGCAACGCCCGTTCCCCATCCCTGCACGCCAACAAACTGAACCGTGTAAAAACCTTCCATACCAAGCCTCAACTTTCCATCGCGAAATATCCAGCGATCACTTACCAGACCTTGCCCTCAGCGAAACCCTGCTTTCACTAAAACCTTGCTCATACCAAAACCTTGCAGCCTACTATATCGCTTCATGCATCTCAGCGAAGTAAATCGCCAGACATTTTTCTGCGACTGGAACAGCACGAACCCATTTTTTCCAGGTGTCATCCTGAGCGAGTCGCCGCGGCGACGAGTCGAAGGACCTGCTTTTGTTTTTTCGTTCTGTATCTGGGCACGAGTTCACTCGTGCCGCAACCGCTCCAAAATAAACTGTGGGGCTTTAGCCCCTGAAGGATAGCCCCCTCGCTCCCGCCTGCAAAAGCTAGTGGCTAGGAGCTGTCTTTGTGTTCCCTGCCCCTCACTCCCCCTTCCACTCATCGCAATCCCACACCTGCCACGCCCCAGTCAAAATCTTTCCCGTCGCGGCGCTCTGCCATCCGGTTCCAACCCACACATCGCCATCCTCCGGGCCGGCCTTCCAGAATCCCATCCTCTCCATGATCCCCGGCGCTTCTTCCTCTGCCGCCGCCACCTTCTTTACCTTCTCCTCCTCCGCCAGCTTCATCAGTATCTTCACGCTCTCCAGCTTTCCTTCCATAGCCTTCGTCATCAGCAACTCCGCCAGTTCCTCGCTGCTTTCGGCCACACGCTTCTCCGCGGCCGCCCGTAACCGGTCCGCTCCGTGCCCTTTCACTGTCCCGCCCTCCGCCATTTCCTTGATGACTTGTTTAATCGCGGATTCGCCAGCTCGCCATTTCGCACCGCTTCGCTTTCCGCGCGTCTCTTTCGTCCCGCCCGTCATCCCGATCTCCGCCATCGCCCCGCCTCTCACGCCGCTTCGTTGCCAACCCCGCTAGCTCCGCCAGCCCCGCCGCCCAGTACGCTCGTCCACAGCCTCTCCTCCTCCATCGCTTCGAGCGTCTTTCCGTTCGCCGCGATCACTCCGTACACCACCTTGCACCCCATCGCCTCCGCCATCCGCCCCAGCGACCGCAGAGTGACCGACCCCGTTGCCTCCCGCTCCTCAAGGTCGAATACCGACGACACTCCAATCCCCATCCGCGCCGAAACATCTTTAAGAGGAACCTTCAGCGCCTGCCGCACCGCCCGCAGCAGTCCACTCGTCGGATTCTTCTCCCTCCCCGCCAAACGGTAAAACCGCATCTCTCTGTCCAGCTTCTTCCGTAACAATTTCCGCTCCATTGCCCTCATAGCCCACCCCCCTTTCAACCCACGCACCACCGCCCCAGATTCTAAAAATGAATCCCTGATCACCAGCCACTGTTCCCTGCCCTGCACCCCCTCGCGAAACCAAGCCCGCGTTAGCGGGCAAAAGAAGGTTGCCCCAGGCGCAAGCCTGGGGCAACCGATGCAATCGAAATCGCAAGCCCGCGTCAGCGGGCGAAAGAACCCAGCGGTCTATCGCTTCCAGCTTCTTCGTCCTCTGTCCACACCTCCGCTTAGCGCTGACGGCCGACCGCTGCCCTTCGCCGACTAAAAGCTATTGGCCATTGGCTACTGGCTGTTTTTCGGTATCTATATCTACCGTAACGAAAGGGAACGTAATTATCGGCAAACTTCAGCGAAGAAATTTGCGCCAAATGCAATCTATTTGCTGCTCACTTCTTTTCTATGCCGAACTTTCGGCAAAATTCCTCCGGCCCCACCCCCTCATTTCGCGAATTCTCTGGTCTTATATGCGGAGATTTCGAGCATTTGTGCCTCAAACCGCGGAAATCTCCGCATATAACCGGAGCTTTTTCGCCTCATTCCTCCGCCGCTACGCCGACAAACTGCTCCACGTCCCGTCAAAACTGAAAGCTGACGTCAGTCCAATGTCCCTTAGTCACTTGGCGCTTCGTCACATCGGGCCTTGGTTCGTGCTTTTTTGCTCTACACTCGTCAGAAAGGTGATTTCCCCCGTATGAAGCAACCTGACTTCCGCATTGTTGCCGTCTCAGCGTTCCTGCTGCTCTCGCTCGCGCCCACCCTTCGCGCCCAAAGTCTCGCGCCCGCGCTCAGCGCCCAACTCTCCAGCGCAGCCGCCGCCCCAGCCTCTCTTGCCGACCGCCGCAAGGCCCTCAACGATCTCTTCCACGACTTCTGGGAAGATCAGCTCAAGCACGATCCCGAGTTCGCCTCCATCATCGGCGACCTGCGTTACAACGACCAGATCAGCGACCTCTCCGTCCAGGCCATCAACGACGGGCTCGCGCGCGAGCAGCGGTTCGAGCTTCGCTTGGCCGCCATCGACCCAACTGGTTTTACTGATCAGGAAAAGATCAGCCAGGAGCTGCTGCTGCGCCAGTTCGACGAGGACCAGCAGGCCGCCGAGTTCAAAGAGTGGGAGATGCCCCTCACTCAGATGGATGGCATCCACGCGCAGTATCCGCGCCTTGTGGCCGAGCTAAGCTTCAACACGGTTAAGGACTACGACGACTGGATCGCGCGCCTGCACGCCCTTCCCCGCGCCTTCGATCAGGTCACTGCCAATATGGAGATCGGCATGGACGACCACCGCGTGCCGCCCAAATATCTCCTCGTGAAAGCTCTGGAGCAGGTAAAGCAGTTAGCCAATCAAAAGCCGGAAGACTCGCCGCTGGCCCTTCCGCTCAAGAATTTCCCGGCCTCAATCCCGGCCGCGGAACAGGCCCGCATCAAAAGCGAAACACTCGACGCGATCTCAAAAGAAGTCCTTCCGGCCTACACGCGATTCGCCCGCTTTCTTGAGGTCAGCTACATTCCCGCCGGGCGTGATAAGCCCGGCATCGACGCACTGCCCGACGGAGCGAAGTACTACCAGTTCCTCATCAAGCGCACCACAACGACAAATCTAACCGCGGCGCAGATTCACAAGATCGGACTCGATGAGGTCGGCAAGGACGAGGCCGAGATGACGGCCATCGCGCAGAAGCTTGGCTTCAAGGATTTGGCCACCTTCCGCGCCACCCTCAAGGGCAACCCCAAACTGCATCCGGCCTCGGCCGATGCGCTGGTCGCGGCATACAAGAGCTTTCTGACGCCGATGCAGGCCAGGCTGCCTGAGCTTTTCGGCACGCTGCCCAAGGCGCCGTTTGAAGTGGCCACAGTTCCCGACTACGCCGCCAAGACCTCAGCGCCGGCCTACTACGAATCGGGCACGCCCGACGGCTCACGCCCGGGCCGTCTATTCATCGACACCTACGATGCCACCGACCGCAATCTCTACAGCGTCGAATCGATCGCCTACCACGAGGGCATTCCCGGCCATCATCTTCAGATTTCAATCCAACAGGAGCTGACAAACGTTCCTGAATTTCGCAAGTTCGGGGAATACACGGCCTATACCGAGGGTTGGGCCTTTTACTCCGAGCATTTAGGAAAAGACATCGGCCTCTATCAAGACCCTTATTCCGATTACGGCCGCCTTGAAAACGAAACCTGGCGCGCCATCCGCCTCGTCATCGACACCGGCGTCCACTCCGAGGGCTGGACTCGCGACCAGATGGTCCAGTACTTCCGCGCTCACTCCGCTATTGACGAACCAAGCATGCAGGCCGAGGTTGACCGATATGTCGCATGGCCCAGCCAGGCGCTGGCCTACAAAATCGGCCAGCTCAAGATCCTGGAGCTGCGCGACCGCTCGAAAAAAGCGCTCGGCAACAAATTCGACATTCGCGCCTTCCACGACCAGGTCATTGACTCCGGAGCGCTGCCCCTCGACGTCCTTGAGCGCCGCATCGACGACTGGCTGGCGTCGCAGACCTCAGCCGCCGCACTGCCCTCGACCGCGGCCGCCCCTGCGGCCGCACCAGCCGCGAACTGACCGCTTCTGTCCGAAGGCGTCCTCAGAAACCCCGCCTATAAGCCGACGAATCGCCTCGAAAACCTCCGCCTATAGGCGGAGGTTTGAGCAGTTTTTGGCGCAAATGCTCGAAACCTCCGTACATAACCCTAGAAAATTCTCGAAACTTCCATCTATAAGCCCAGAGAACACAACGAAACCTCGGCATATAAACGAAGTAGATGCGCGTTAAATGCGATTTCGCGCGCGTTTCTGCGTGTTATCTACCCGAATTGGAATGCTAGGCGCGGCATCCCGATTGTTGGATAAGCATTTTCGGCTGTTACCGACGATCGAGAAACCGACGGGGGCGGATTATCAGAAGGCGCTGCTGCTGTTCAACGTTCCAGTTGACTTTACGAATCGTGTCCGATCGAATCGGACGTTTTGGAATCCTTCTTCTAGGGCCAAATCACATGGTCCTTAATCGACTACTGCTGTTTCTTGAACAAATCCTGGAAGATGAGCAGACCCCAGGTTTGGCCGCGCGCATTCACCAGCTCACCACCCTCATTGAACTTTCCCAGCTTGACGGGTGCGAAACCAAGTTTCTTGGCCAAATCCGCCACGGGAGCGATAGCGTCCTCGTCATCGCTCGACAGAAAGACGACCCGGTGGCCGCCCTCGACGATCGGGTCGGTAGCAAGTGTGGCCGCAACCAAGTGGTTAAAACCTTTCACCAACTTGGCGCCGGTGAACGACTTCGCAACGAACGCGGAAGACGGAAGACCGTCCAGTTCCTCAGGCGGGATTGGAAACGAGTTCATCGCGTCGATGATCGTCTTGCCCTTCCAACTCGGCAGAGCCTTCGCAATCCCGCGATGTTCCCCGAATGGAACCGCCAGGATGATTGTGTCCGCCTCGAGCGCATCCCGCAGCGACTTGGCGACGACCGTGGGCCCAATCGCCCTAGCCTGCGGTTCCAACGCCTCGGGGGGCCGGCGGCTCGCAACGGTCACGTTGATGTTTTTACGGGCAAAGGCGTGGGCGAGTGCCTGGCCTATCTTGCCGAATCCTACAATCGCATAGCTCATCATGTTTCTCCAATCTCGTGTTTGAACTCAAGTTCGAGAAGCGACCGCTCCGTATCAGACCTGCGCCATGCCACCATCCACGGCAAGATCCACACCGGTAATGTAAGAACTTTCATCAGAGGCGAGGAACACGACTGCTGCCGCTATTTCCTCGGGCGTCCCTCTGCGACCCATTGGGATCTGCGAGGTGAACTGGGCGACCGCTTGCTCGACCTGTTCAGCGGTGAGGCCCGTCGTCGTCGCTAAGGCTGGGGTATCGATTGCTCCGGGGCTCATACAATTCACCCGGATCTTGCGGTCTTTCAGCTCCATAGTCCACGCGCGCGCGAAGTTGCGCACAGCCGCCTTACTCGCGGCGTACGCGCTAAACCCCGGCAGTCCCAACACGTTCGAAACCGAAGAGGTCAAGATAATCGAGCCGCCGTCTTTGAAAAGAGGGAGAGCCTTCTGCACCGTAAAGAACATCCCCTTTACGTTTACGTCAAAGGTCTGGTCAAAATGGGCTTCAGTAGCCACGGCAAGCGGTGCGATTGTCCCCGCGCCCGCGTTCGCGAAGAGCACATCGATCTGACCATATTTCTCTTTCACGACGGCATAGAGCCGGTCCAGATCTTCCAGGCGCGACACGTCACCCACCACCGTCGTAACGCTTCTCTCGATGAAGGCTGCGGCCTCCTTCAGCTCTTTCTCTCGTCGCCCAGTGATCACAACATGCGCACCTTCTTCCACGAAGCGCTTGGCCGTGGCCAATCCAATCCCGCTGCTTCCGCCTGTGATCACCGCAATTTTGCCCGCCAATTTTTGTCCGGGATTATTACTCATATGTTTTCTCCCTTTTGCTTTTCGTTGTTTTTTCCGTTGAATTCACGGCCACGCGTATTGCGTCAGACCTGCGCCAGGCCGCCGTCAACCGCGACCTCGCTGCCGGTCATGAAGCTGCTGTCGTCCGACGCGAGAAAGGCAGCCACCGCCCCGATCTCCGCCGGTTCACCCATACGCTGGAGTGCAGTCATCGCGCCGTAAGCCTTCAGGCCTTCTTCGCCCAGCGCCGTCGCCGCGAGTTCGGTTGCCACCGCCCCGGGCGTCAGCACGTTTACCCGGATGCCGGTGCCCTTCAGGTCCTCCGCCCAGGTCCGCGCGAGATTGCGCACGGCCGCCTTGCTTGCGCTGTAAGCGGTGAACGCCGGGGCACCCGTGGTGCCCGCGCTCGACCCGGTCAGGATGATCGAACCGCCCTTCCCCATCAGCGGCAGCGCCTTCTGCACCGTGAAGATCGTACCCTTCACATTCACGTCGAAGGTTTCGTCAATGTGCTTGGCGGTGATCTCGCCAAGCTTAAGCTGGCTGCCCACGCCGGCATTCGCGAAAACAACGTCGAGGGTCCCGCGCTCCTTCTTCACCGCTGCGTAGAGTCGGTCGAGGTCGGCCTCATCCGACACAGAGCCCTTCACCGCGCGAGCATTGGGCCCGAGTTCAGCCACAGCGGCGTCGAGCTCCTTCTGCCGGCGGCCGAAGATGAAGACAAAGGCGCCCTCCGCGATGAAGCGTTTTGCTGCCGCGCGGCCGATGCCGGTAGCGCCACCCGTGATGACCGCAACCTTACCTTCAAGCTTTCCCATAATTGCTCCCTTCGGAATGCGTGTAGCATCCAACACACTTGAGTAGACTCTTTAGCGGTAGACGAGAACTGCTCGGGAGTCCTGATCTTTTGTCTATTCGTCCAAAATAAGGGCTGAACTGAGCTACTTTGCACCTTTTAGCGGAGCCGGGAAGCGCGGCTCCAGGATGCCCGACTCCGATATTCGCGAGTCGATATTCGCGAGTCGCGAGTCGCGGAAAAGAAGTGTCGGAGTTGTCAGTCTCGAAGAAAGGAGAATGTACCTGATGGTTGAAGCCTCTTCCACCTGATGTTGCGCTTGTCCGGCAAGCGAAGCTGTGCAGTTTCGTACAGTCCTCACAGAACACACAATGGCTTTCAACAGCAGAGGGAGTCTAAATTGGATCCGATCACCGACATCTTCAGAACGATGCACGTCACCGCTTTCGGTCAGCACAGGCTCGAAGCTACGGCTCCGTGGGGCTTGATACAGGAGAAACGGACCGAAGAAAAAGTCACGCCTCCCGCCAAAACAAATTCACCCACAGATTTGGCGCACTTCGCCATGCTGTCGCGCGGCAACTGCTGGCTCAATGTTGAAGGCATTCCGGACCCGATTCCCCTCACCGGTGGCGACTGCTTCCTGCTGGACCGCGACACTTCGATCGTCATGCGCGATAGCCCGCGAACGCGTCCAAAATCAACCTTCAGCGAAACCGCCGCCAAAGCCATCAACAATGTCGCTCATTATGGAGGTGGTGGCGCGCCGACCACAATCGTATGTGGGTCCTTCAGCTTCGATCGCGCCAGCCTCAAGCCGATCGCTCAGTTATTGCCGAGCTTCATTCTGATTAAGGCCGATCAGGCACGCTCGCTTGCTCTTCACAGCACAGTGCAGGCGCTGGCATCCGAAATGGCAGAACAGGCGCCGGGATCTGGAGTCGTCGCGACTCGGCTGGCTGAGATTCTGTTTATCCAAATGCTCCGAGCGCATATCGCGTCGCGACCGGAACGCGACAAAGGATGGCTTCGTGCCGTCTTTGATCCTCAACTGGGCGCTGCCCTAAGTGCCATTCACGACAGGGTGAATAAACCGTGGACGGTTGAGTCCCTGGCCGAGGTCGCGGGCATGTCTCGCTCCGCATTCGCAGCACGTTTTAAAGAGCTACTCGGACAAACACCGCTGGAATATGTAACTGAGTGGCGGATGCAGAAGGCGATGCAGTTACTCGAACAGCGCGACAAGAAGCTCATAGACGTCGCTCGGTCGGTCGGTTATGAGTCCGACGCTTCGTTCAGTAAGGCGTTCAAGCGAATTGTCGGAGCCAACCCTGGTGGATACCTCGAACGCGGTTTTGAAGGCCGCGGTAAAGCCTGAACGGCGGAAGCTTTTTGAAGCGGAGGATTCTGACTTTGACGGCGGGGTCCGGGGTACCGTGAAAGCGCGTTCTCCCAATCAGATGGGTTTGGATGGAATGAAGAAGCGGAGGGTAGCTCACTGTGGGGCGGGAAGATACAGATTCAAATTTCTTGCGCGGTTCAGCTTGAGAGTTGCAGCGCGGTCAACCGCGCTCATTGAAATGCGCAGGTGCCGCTCGTCGGGATCGACGTAGTGCAGACCGTCGTCAGAGGAAAAGATGGAGACGGCGGAGAGGGTTGAACCGTCTTTGAGGACAATGGCAAAGGCCTGCGGCTCGGAGTCGAAGGTTCTAGAGCGCGCGGAGGCGGAAGAAGCCGCGCCTGCGGCAGGCCATTTGTACTCCGTAATCACCGGATGCACCGGCGGCTTGACGACGGGCGGCGCAGGCGGCTGGAGGTACAGGACCGGCTGCTGGGCAAAAAAGGCTGGTTGGGTAAGGGCCGGCTGCGGCGGGTAAAAGTTCGCGTCGCCGGAGTCGTAGGAATCGGAGGGCAGGTAAGAGTAAGAGTATCCGTAGGGCGACATGGCCCGGGCGCGGCTGAAACCGTAGCCGCCCCGGCCGAAGCCACCACGACCGAAGCCGGACCCGCCTCGGCCATAGCGCTGGGCGCAGGTATGCCTGGGCGCAGTCACAACAAAGAGCGCAAACAAGCCGAGAAGAATCGTCCGCCGCATTGCTGGCCCTCGTGCGGAGAGCTTAACATCAGGGCGCGCGATTGTAAATTCTGTTGCGGCCAGCGTGATATTCTTTCGAGTTCGCGCTTGCGGCCTTTGTTCCGTGAGCAACTTTTTGTCATCGCCGCAGATCGCAGCATACGGAGAACATTGATGAAGAAGGTTTTGATTCTGGCTTGCTTGATTTCATTTGGATTCGGTTGCGATGTCTTCGCGCAAACTGCTGCCCCGCAGGCTGGGGCACCCGTGGATACGACGGTGTGCGATGTGGCGAAGAAGCCGCAGGCGCTTAACGGGCAAATTGTTCGCATCAAGGGAACAGTAATAGCCGGATTTGACGAGTTTGTGATTACGGATTCGACGGATCCAAACTGCGGCTATCCCGTCAATGCGATCTGGCTGGCTTATCCGCCAGGAACCAAGGGCAAGGCGGGCCCGGCGGCCATGGTGATTGTGCAGCCGGCGAAAAACTTCACGGGAACTCTAACGCCGCAGGCGCGCGCAGCTGTGACGCTGGACAAGAGTAAAGACTTCAAGCAGTTCGATTCCCTGCTGGCGCAAAAGCACGAAAAGGGCGCGGACATGTGCCTGGGTTGCACGCGCTACAAGGTTACGGCAACGCTGGTTGGCAGGCTTGACAGCGTGGCCGACGCGACGCTGAAGCGCGACTCCTCAGGCAAGATTGTGGGCTTCGGCGGTTTTGGGAACATGAATGCCTATCCCGCGCGCCTGGTTCTGGAGTCGGTCTCAGATGTGACGCCGAAGGAAATCGATTTCTCGAAAAACGATGACGAGACCAAAGGCGGCGCCACGGCCGGGGGAAACGGGCTCGATCAGTATGGATCCGGCGCGGGCTGCGGCGGGGGAGGTTGCGTGGGCGGCGGAGGGGGAATGGGAATCGATCTGAATGGCGCAATTGCTGCCGAGCAAAAGGCGGCGAGCGGGCTGGCTGCCGGGCGCGCCCAAGGATGCTGCAGTCAGGGCCGCAGCGGTATACGGAAAAGCGGGCGATCATTCGACTGGGGTCAATACCGCCAATGGGCCGGCCAACGAGGCATCGCCGGCAGATGAGCAATTAGGGACGAAGGACTCCCCAGACGGCGTGCTCTTTAATTGCACATTTAACTCCGACCGCCTGCAGGGAGATTCGCTGATGAGAGCTGTGATGCACATGGGCGAGCACATTTCAGAGTTGCGCAATCCGGAACCGGGAAACGAAAGCGCTCCGCCCTACGTGCTTGAGTCTGACGCCTGGGTGGTGACGGCAGTGTCGGCGGCGTACAGCGGACAGAAGTTTCTGTCTCTGCCCGGCGGGTACGTGATTTGGGACTCAAATTGGTCGGTGGCCGACCGCACTGACAAGATGGGATCAGTGCTGACGGATTTTCTGGTTAACGAAGCAGCGCTCAGTCGCTAGGGAAGCAGCGCTCAGTCGCCAGGGAAGCAGCGCTTAGTCGCCAGGCGAACGCGCTCGAAATTGAGGGAAGGTCCGCGGACGTGTCAGCTCAAACGCTGACCTCTTTGAGTCTGGCTCCCGATCTCGAGAAAAATCGATTCCAACGATAGGGCGCGATTTCGCACCCGACGCGAGTATCCTTGATAGATACAGGGAAGATGTAGAGGAAGTTGCAGGGCAAGCCGTGCGCCAAAAGCTTCGCGGGCGCTCAAATCAACTTGAATGAGGGGAAGACAGAGTATGAGCGAGATCGCCGTCGAGGCACCGCAAACCCCTGCGCAGTTGCCTCAGATCCGCGTGGCGGTTCTGGGCGCAGGCAAGATGGGTGGCATTCTATTGCAGGCATTTCTGAAAGAGAACCTGTTCGCCACCGACAAGATTCGCGCCACCGTAGGCCACGCTGAGCGAGCGCTCGCGCTGAGCACGCAATGGGGCGTAGATGTGAGCACCAACAACCTTGAGGCCGTCAAACAGTCTGATCTGATTCTGGTGGGAGTAAAGCCGTTCCAGGTTCCGGATCTTATTGCGGAGATCAGGCCCGCTCTTACGCCGGCGAAATTGCTGGTCTCGTTTGCCGCTTCAGTCAAGACGCGTTCTATTGAGGAAGCCGCGGGGATGCAAATTGCCGTGGTGCGCGCCATGCCGAACACCCCCTCGGCGCTGGGCGCCGGTGCGGCTGCGCTGTGCCGCGGGCGCTTTGTGAGCGATGCGCAGATGCAGTTGGCCCAGCGGCTGTTTGAGACGGTGGGCCGCACGGTGCTGGTCGATGAGAAGCATATGGATGCGGTGACGGGACTATCGGGGTCAGGCCCTGCGTATCTCTACATCATCATCGAAGCTCTGGCCGAGGCCGGCGTGAAGGTAGGCCTGCCCCGGGACATTGCGACACAACTGGCCGCGCAAACTGCTTACGGCGCTGCCAAGATGGTTCTCGAGACCGGCTATCACCCGGCGCTGCTCAAGGATGCCGTGACCACGCCTGCGGGATGCACCATCGACGGCATTCTTGAATTAGAGGAAGGCGGCTTGCGCGTGACGCTGATCAAAGCGGTGATGCGGGCTACCGAACGAGCGCGGCAGTTGGCGGCTGGATGAAACGGCGCTGAGACGGTGACTCCCCGGCAAACGACCTTGCCCATGCAACGTCCATCCTGGCTTCCCACTTACCTGCCGGAACTCGACGGGCTGCGCGGCCTGGCGATTCTGGCGGTGGTTCTCTATCACTGCCATCCGCGACTCGAGGGCACGTGGCTGTATTACGCCAGCCTCTGGGGCTGGGCCGGCGTCATCCTCTTTTTTGTGATGAGCGGTTTCCTCATCACCTGCATTCTGCTGGGAACTCGTGACAAGCCGCACTACTTCCATCAATTTCACGCGCGCAGAGCTTTGCGCGTATGGCCGATTTACTTGCTCGTCCTGGCGGTTGTCTACCTGAACGCGGATTGGTTCGTGGGCGGTAGTGTGTGGCATGCGATCAAGACCGCGCCCTGGCTGGCATACATCTTCTGCGTGCAGAACCTGTTTCACCTCGCCTTGCCGCCTGCCCTTGGACCCTCGTGGGCACTGGCAATCGAAGAGCAGTACTACTTTGTGTGGGCGCCGGTTGTGCGGTTTCTGCGTAGACCTTGGATGCTGGCTGCGGTGCTGGTGTCTGCGCTGGTTGTGTCGCCGGTGCTGCGCCACGCAAATCTCCATTGGATGACGCCGACGAACACTCTGATCCATCTGGACGGAATCGCGTTGGGCAGTTTGCTGGCGCTTGCGTTTTATACTACGAAGCTCAGCCGTCGCGCATGGCTAGCAATCGGCCTCTCCGCGTTTGTGTTTGGCATCACGGCAGCGGCTACCATCGCTGGTGGAACATCACTGTTGGATTCCGCGCTGGCGGTGGGTTTTGCCGGCGCAATGGTTGCGGCGATTGCATCGACCGGGGCGCGCAATCCGATTAATGCATTGTTGCGGCGAGGGCCACTGCCCTTCTACGGCCGCATCAGTTACGGGCTGTATATGACGCACATTGCGGTCTTCATCTACTTCGGATGGTTCGATCGGGCGATGGACGCACATGGAACCAGCGGGAATCTGGCGATTGTGGGATTCCGACTCCTAATGAGCACCTTGGTTGCAACAGCGCTATGGTATGGATTCGAATCGCAGATTCTTAAATTGAAGCGGAGGTTTTGAACCATGTCCAGCTTGCCGATCTTGGTTTTGAACAGCGGTTCTTCTTCCATCAAGTTTTCAATATATGAGGCCGGCGAAGATGAACGGAAGCGGCTCCTTGAAGGCGCGGTCGAGGGCATCGGCACCGATCAGGGCAAGTTCTGGATCACAGACGCGGCGAACAAAAAGCTAATCGATCAGGCCCAGCCGCTCGCGAGCCGTGAGGTCGCGTTCAAGCTCGTAGCTGGCGCGCTCAGCTCCGGTAAATTCCCTGCTCCGGCAGCCATCGGGCATCGCATGGTCAGCGGGGGCCCGACGGTGTTGGAGAACCAACGTGTTACTCCCGCGCTTATCGACGAAATGGAGCGCTACACCGCATTCGCCCCGCTGCACACGCCGATCGCGATCTATATTATGCGCGAGGTGCAGCGGCTCTTGCCCGGCGTTCCAAACTTCGTAATTCTCGATAGCTATTTTCACCGAACGATGCCGGAGGTGGCCCGGCATATGCCGATTCCAGAGGAGTACTCGGCGATGGGTGTGCGGCGCTATGGCGCACACGGCATCTCTTGCGAGTCGATTGTGTACCAACTGCAACCCAATGTGCCGGAGAAGCTGATCGTGGCGCACCTTGGGAACGGCGCATCGATTACGGCGATTCGTAAAGGCGAAAGCGTCGACACGTCGATGGGGCTGACTCCGACAGGAGGTATTATCAGCGCCACGCGAACCGGCGATATCGATCCCGGCGTGCTGATGTTTATTCTGCGCAAGATCGCGGAGACGACCGGGAGCGCCGCGGCTGCGGCCGATCAACTTGAAGTAGTCGTCAACAACAAATCCGGCTTGCTGGGAATGAGCGATTTGTCGAATGACATGCGCGATTTGCGCGAAGCAATCGCGAAAGGGAACGCCAAAGCGCGACTTGCCGTGGACAAATTCTGCTGGACCATCGCGCGCTGGATCGGGAGTTATGTGGCGGAGTTGAACGGTCTGGCCATGCTGGTCTTCACCGGCGGCATCGGCGAAAACGACAGCGCTTCGCGCGCCGAAATCTGCGCCGGCCTGGGGGCGCTTGGGATTGTGGTCGACGAGAAGCGTAACCACACACGCGGGGCAACGGTCATTTCGGCCGAGAAATCTCCGGTCACCGTGCGCGTGATTCCGGCTCTCGAAGACCTGATGATCGTGAATCATGTGGTGCGACTGATGGGCGAGTAAGCGGGCCGGTCCGCGATGGCCGGCCCGGTTGATATCTAGGCCGAGTGCCGCGGCAGAGCTAGCACTTTCAATTGTTTTCCGAGTTTAGCGAAGTCCGGATCCGCTGTGACAAGCGTGGCCCCTGTGCGCATTGCCAACTCCGCGGCAAAGCTGTCGGCAAGCCCAAGCTTGTAGCGAAGCCGCAGCACAGCCGTATCCAGAGCTTGGCGCTCCCATACCGCTACAATCTCTATTGCCCCGCGCGTGGCCTCGATACATCTGAGAGCCTTGTCTGTCCCAAAATACTTTGCAAGCACACAGGCCGCTTCGCTCAAATTGATGACTGAAATTGCAAGGTGGGCATTGCCCGATCTTGCCTGCCGGATCAGATTCTCAACGGTTCCTGCTCCCGGCGCATCGCGATATAGGCGCACCAATGCGTTCGCGTCCAGCACGTACTCTTTCACTGCATCTCCCGGTACTTGGATTCCTCGCGCTCACGATCTCTCCGACGCTCTTCCATCATCAGGCCTTCGACGTCTTCTTTCACGTGGCTTAAACACCCTCGAAGAGCCAAAAGTGCTTCATACGGGTTTGGAGTGAGAGTGATCTGTCCATCGCGTTCGTTCACGGCAACACGGGTTCCGCCCTTTATCCGCAATTTCTTCCGGATCTCCGCGGGAATCACCAGTTGGCCTTTTGAACTGACAGTGGCCATGTGCGCCATGCGTCTTACCTCCGAGTAAGACACAGTATACGCCCGAGCCAGGCCGTGTTCCAATCGGTGAGAGCGATCTCGTGTTCTACACTGATGAGTTCGCATTGGAGTCCTGCATGACCACTGTTGCCGCGCCGGCGCAAACTCGTCATCTTCCTTCGCTTGCGTTGCGGCGATTCGCGTGGGGCGTTCTGGCATATTTCATCGCCGTCATTTTGTGGGGCGGGCTGGTGCGCGCTACGGGCTCTGGCGCGGGCTGCGGCGATCATTGGCCGCTTTGCAATGGAACCATGATCCAGCACTCGGCGCGAATCGATACGATGATCGAGTTCACGCATCGCATCACTAGCGGCCTCTCATTCTTCTCCGTCGTTGCGCTTCTTTGGTGGACTCTTGCGCGCACACAGCGCGGCCATCTAGCGCGCGGCGCCGCGATCGCGTCCGTTGCGTTCACTTTGGTCGAGGCGGCAATTGGAGCCTTTCTGGTAAAGCTCGGGCTCACGGGGCAGAGCCAGTCGCCATTGCGTGCGCCCTACCTGGCGCTGCACTTGACGAATACACTGCTACTACTGGCCGCGCTCACGCTGACTGCGCATCTGCTCAGCCGCCGAAATGGATACCTACGCAAACAGGTTCACTTCGTCGCGCCCTTCGGTGCCATTGCATCCATCGTCGTTGTGCTCGTTGTCGGCGTTACAGGATCGCTGGCTGCGCTGGGCGACACGCTTTTTCCAGCGAGTTCACTTGGAGAGGCTTTGACGCAGGATTTTTCGGCAACGAGCGGGTGGCTGGTGCGCTGGCGCTGGACGCATCCCTCAGTTGCGGTTTTGGCCAGCGTTTTTCTCGTCTGGCTGCTGGTGCGCGCCGCAAAGCAGCGCACTCACTGGGATAGTCGCGGGCTTACAAGGCTGATTCTGATTCTGCTTGCCGCACAGTATGCGCTGGGAGTGCTCGATGTGGTTTTTCTGGCCCCGGTGTGGCTGCAGATCGCGCACCTGCTTGGTGCAGATTTGCTATGGGTTGCGCTCGTGGTGCTGGTGGCGCGACTAACGCTTGAGCCGGCGGAAGGTGCGGAGCGAATTTAGTTCAACGCTACGGACATGTTGAATCGGAGAAAAGGCCCCTTTCGGGGCCTTTTCTGTTTGCATATTTCGAAGCTCGGCGAGTATGCGCAGCGCGCCTATTCTTCGAGCGCTGGATGATAGTGGCTCTCCCAGCCGAGATAGCGCGCGGCCTCGTGCACGGACTTCGAGACGTCGCTGAAGTTCGCCGCCACATGATGTTCGAAGCCCTCGCGGCAGATGTACTTGAGCAGCTTCTGTAATTGCGGAATCTCGGCCACGCCTGCGCCGCCGAAGGTTTCCAGCGGATCGTCAGTGAATCGGCCAGCGCCGGTGTAGCCGCGGATCACGCCACGCCGGTCATCAGTGGAGAAACGCGCGTAACTCATAGCGCCCGGCCGGATGATGCCTTCGCAAGTGCCGTAGGTATTTTCCTTGCCGACGGTGCCGGCGATGATCTGCTGGAAATCCATCCTCACTTCCTTGAAGAAGTGCTTGGGCAAATTGGAGCAGTGGAAGCAGACGCACTTGTTGGGGTCGCTGCCGTAGTTGTTGTTCCAATCGAGCAGCGCCGAGGGCGTTCCGCTGGCGAGCGCCATCATATACATGCTCAGCGTGCCAGGCACATCGACTTCGCAAGCTGAGGGGATGAGTTCCTCCGACATCATGCTCATGATGGTGCACGGCACAACGCCGAAGAACTCCTCCATCGATGTCCAGCACTGCACGGCGCTGATCGTGCAATGGGTCTGCTTCATCCAGCCATCGACGACCGCGCCCAGCTTGGCCATCTTGAGCAGCGCGGCTTCGGGAATGCCTGCAGTGGTGACATATTTCTTGATTGCAGCTAACTTCGCCTGCGCCGCGTCGTCGTTGTCCTTCATGCGATTGATGCGGCCGAAGATTTCCGACAGATCGATCGGCTCAATGGAAATGCCGGCGGATTCAAGAATGCGTTCAGAGTAGCGGACGGTGTTAAAGGCCGAAGGACGCGCGCCGATTGCGCCGATCTTCAAGTTCTTGAGGCCCTTGACGATGCGGCATACTTGAGAGAACCATTCGAGATCGGCTTTAAATTCGGCTGAGTTTACGGTCTCAGTGTGCAGCGTCGTGAGCGAATACTTGATGCCGTATTGCATCATGTTGTTACAGGCGCTCATTTTGCCGCAGAAACTGTCGCGGCGCACGGCGATGGTCATGTTGTCGGAGCGATCAGGAGTGGCTTGCACCAGCACCGGAACCTTCAGGCCGGAAAGTCGAATTGCGTCGACGATGCCACGCTCTTCACCAAAGTTGGGCAGCGTGACGATGATGCCGTCGATTTCTTCGGCATGTTTCTTGAACAGTTCGGCGCAGCGCTGCGACTCCGCGTAAGTTTCAACCGCGCCGTAGTTTGACTCTTCCGGACTGAGCACGATGGGTCGCGCACCAGCTGCTTCCAAAGCGGCGATAATCTCTTCCCGGCCGGTCTTGGCCAGATGATGGGGGAAAAAGCCGCGATTCCCCACCACAATTCCAAACGTCATCTTGCGTTCCGTTGCCATCTAACTGCTCCTTGATTCCGCAATCAATGTCTAACCGTTGCGGCTCGGGCGAAATCGTATGCTGTAAAAAATACCGAGAGCCAACAGCAATGCGCCCCACCACACAGGGGCATGCAAGTTGGCCAAAACAACATTGGGGAGATGACCTGTGACGAGGTCGATGACCCCACCGCCCAGGATCATTGCGCCATAAATCGCCAGGAGCACTCCGATAAAAAACCAAATTGAGATATGCCCGGACTGCATGTGGTGACTCCTTACCAGAAGTAGATGTTGAGGCCCAGAAAGAGGACGATCGCAAGCGCGGCCCAGAGCCACTCGTTTTTGTAGATTGGCACTGGATCTTCCTTCGGGATTTTCGTCGCGCCGTAGACCAGGCCGTCCAACTCCGCGAGCGGCTTGGGCTTGGTAAACAAGCTCACCGACAAAGTGACGATGACGGTGACGGTAACCGACCACAGTGCGCGGTACATGTCTTGAGCCAGAGCCTGGGCTAGCGGCGAAAACGCCACATAGCGCACGGCCGAGGGATCAACCTTTACCCATGCATAAAGTCCAACCGAAGTGAGCGTGCCGATCAGCAACCCCCAGAAGCCGCCCTCTTTGGTTGCGCGCTTCCAGAACATGCCCATCAACACCACGCCCAGCAGCGGCGAAATGAAGAAACTGAACAGCGCCTGCACATAATCCATGATGCCCGCCGCGGACATGACCATGTATGCCGTTCCAATGGAGATGATGACGCCGAGAATTGTAGCCCAACGCCCTACGGAAACGTAGTGCTCGTCTTTGGCGTTCTTGTTGATCAGCGGCTTGTAAATATCGTAAGTCCAGACCGCCGAGAAAGCGCTGACGTTGCCTGCCATGCCGCTCATGAAGCCGGCAATCAGCGCTGTAATGCCGAGTCCGAGCAGACCGGGAGCCATATAGCGGACCATCATCAGCGGCAACACTTCGTTGTAGCTGTGCAGGCCCGAGCCTGGAGTCGCGAGATTCTGCCCGACCAGGTGCATGAGGCTGCCATCGGGATTCTGGAGCACTACGAGGCCAAGCAGGCCGGGCAGGATGACGATAAACGGGACACCCATTTTGAAGAATGAGCCGATGACCGGCGCCATGCGGGCGGAGCGAAGATTTTGGGCCGCCAGTACGCGCTGTACGACAAGGAAGTCCGTCGTCCAGTAGCCAAAACTAATGGCGAATCCGAGGCCAAAGACGATACCGGTCCAATGAATGCCCATGGGATTGTCGGAAAAGTGACCCATGCTGCGCCACATGTGGGTATAGTCGCCGGCCGGAACCAGGCCGCTTTGAACATTGTGGGCAATCTTGGCCTTCAGGCCGTCCCATCCGCCAGCCTCAACGAGGCCCAGGATCGGCACCAGCAGGGCGCCACCCCAGATAAGCATGAACTGAAGGACTTCATTGAAGATGGCTGAGCGCAGGCCGCCCAGAGCAACGTAAGCAGCGACTGCCAGCGACGAAACGATGATGGAGAAGTTGAGATCCCAGCCAAGCACGACCTTCATCACCTCGGCCATGGCAAACATGTTCACGCCGCTCATAAGCACTGTCATGAAGGCGAATGAAAACGCCGAGACGATGCTCGCGCCCGGGCCGTAGCGAAGTTTGAGGTAGCCCGGCACGGAGTGGGTTTTGCAGACGTAGTAAAAGGGCATCATTACCATGCCGAGAAAGAGCATGGCGGGGATGGCGCCAACCCAATACCAGTGCGCGGCCAGGATGCCGTATTGATACGCAGATCCGGCCCAACCCATCAGCTCCAACGAGCCCAAATTGGCGGAGACAAAGCTCAAGCCCGCAATCCAGGCGGTCATTTCGCGCCCGGCCATGAAGAACTCTTCGCTGGTGTTGGCCTGCTTCTTGAGGTAGAAGCCAATCCAAATCACCATGGCGAAATAGATGGCGATGACGGCGATATCGAGCGGGCTCAGGCTGGCGAGCGGGCCAGCGCTGAAGGCAAGCAGGCTTGGCAGAGAGCTAAAATTTCCCCCGGTAGCGGAGGCTGGGACCAACCCAAACATGAACATCACCTGAAACGACGAGAATACGTCTGAAAAACCGCTGCTAAACGTTCGCCCCTAAGTAAATTGCTTTACTCGCATACTTGTCAAGCAGAACGCGCCTTTATGGGCGACCCCCCGCTTTTGGATGCTTTCGCGGTCACAGTCTAGCCCGAAAAAATGCCGGTTGCGATGGTTGAGTAAGCGTTTACAAAAGGGAGTGTAGCATACCGCATTTGAGGCGGACTAACGCGCGGAATGCCGATTCGTCGAGCAGTTAGGCTGCCGTCGGCGAGCGATATAGGAATATCAATTAATCGTTGCCGACCGCGACCTCATGCAGCCAGCCGGGAGCTTTCAGCAGCTCGCGGGGACGGGGGCCGTCCGCAGCGCCGACAAGGCCGTCGCGTTCCATCAGATCGATCAAATGTGCGGCGCGCCCATATCCAACGCGCAGGCGGCGCTGCAAAAGCGACGTGGAGGCTTTGCCGAATTCGAAGACAAGGCGAACCGCATCGTCAAACATCGGATCGTCTTCATTCGCGTCTCCGTTTTCGCCGTCCATGGATTTGTGCTCATCCTTGGGCGATTCGAGGAAGCCTTCGACGTACTCGGCTTGACCCTGCGACTTCCAAAATTCGACGACCGCCGCGGTCTCTTTTTCGCTCACGTAAGGAGCATGCAGGCGCATCAAGCGGCTGGTTCCCGGCGGCAAAAAGAGCATGTCGCCACGGCCCAGCAGCGCCTCAGCTCCGTTGGTGTCGAGGATGGTGCGAGAGTCGACCTTGGTGGCCAAGCGGAAACTGATACGGGTAGGGACGTTGGCCTTGATGAGGCCGGTGATGACATCGACGCTCGGCCGCTGCGTGGCGAGGATGAGGTGAATGCCGACAGCGCGCGCCATTTGCGCCAGGCGCGTGATCGATTCTTCGACGTTGGCGCGATCCAGCATCATCAAGTCAGCCAGTTCGTCGATGATGATGACGATGTAGGGCAGCGGCTCTTCCTGCTCGCCCTCGTCGAAGAGCGAAGGCATCGAGCCCTCGAAAAGCTTGTTGTACTGGTCGATATGACGCACGCTGCGGCTGGCCAGCAGCTTCAGTCGGCGCTCCATCTCACGTACGGCGTTGCGCAGAGCATTGGCAGCCAATTTTGGCTCGGTAATGATCGGCGTAAAGAGATGCGGGATACCTTCGTACATGCCCAGCTCGACGCGCTTGGGATCAACGAGAATGAGCCGCACCTGATTGGGCGTGGTGCGGTAGAGCAAGCTCGTGATCATGGCGTTAATGGCGACGGATTTGCCTGCTCCAGTTGAGCCGGCAATCAGAATATGCGGCATGGAGGCCAGATCAGCGGTAACGATGCGGCCATTGATGTCTTTACCCATCGCGAGCGTCAGGCGTGAACGCGCCTTGACGAAAGTCTCGCTCTCGATCACGTCGCGCAGGTGAATGGTTTCGCGCTCGTGGTTGGGCACCTGAATGCCCACTGTGCTTTTGCCGGCCATACGCTCAATGAGAATGCTTTCGGCGCGCATCGCGAGGCAGAGGTCGTCGGCGAGCCCGGTAACGCGCGAGTATTTGACGCCGGCCTCGGGCTTGAACTCAAAAGTGGTGACCATGGGGCCGGGATTGATCTGCACCACCTGGCCGCGCACGTCGAACTCCGCGCACTTCTCCACCAGAATTTTTGCTTCTTCTCGAAGCTCGTCTTCGCGCACCGATTGCGGCGCTTCGCCCGCGCTCAGAAGCGAGCTTGATGGCAACTTGAAGCCGCTCACGTTCTTGGGCGCAATCGTAACCGTGCGCAGTTGCGCGTCAGCACGATCATGAATGGCGATTGCGTCTGAATGAGGTTCAGGCAAATCGTGAACCGGCTCAGGTTTCGCGGCCGGCCATGGATTTATCGGCTTGACGGCTACAGGCTGGCCTGCCACGGATAGGGCCGGCGCTGCGGCAGGCGCCGAAGCCGCTGCAGTCGGCTGCGCTGCCATTGCCGGTTCCGAAAGCTTCCGCTCCCAAATACTTGGCCTGCGCTGCGTGATCGGAATTGCTTCCGCCGCAGGTTCATCCAGCTCCTGAGATATTTCCTTCCGCTGGTAGGCGGGAATCTCATCAAGCGAGTCCTGCTGCGGCGCGCGCCGACGCTTGAAGAACGAAAAGAGGCGACTCAGCCGACTGGCAGGCGGCTCCGATTCCTCTTCGGGTCCGTCTGCGGTGACCAGCTTCGGAAAAGGCACGGGGGCGTTCCGCTCCGCGATCAAATTCTCGTTTTCCGCGCGTTGTTCCGCGCGCGCATCGCGGCGTTCGCGCCAACGATCACGCAAGGAGCAGAACTGAGCCCAACGCTCCGCGAAACTCTCGCGGATGACCCAGAAGCTGATCGCCGAAGCAAAATACAGACCACAGACGGCAAACGCAGCCGCAACTAGCCAGGCACCCTGAATGTTCAGATAGACGACCAGGACTCCTGCCACGAGCCGTCCGACCACGCCTTCCACGGGTACCATATGCAGCCAGCGCCAATGCCACGGCAGCAGTCCAAAGACTGTGGGCAAAAAGACCAGGGCGAATACTGTGCCCATCCAACGCAGGATCGGTGAGCCACCGGGCCGGGATTGCAGCCATGTCCAGGCAATGCCGCCCATCCAAACCGGCAACAGAAAAGCCGTTAGTCCCAGTGTTTGCAGCAGCACATCGCTTAGGTATGCGCCAAATAGACCGACCCAGTTCCGGGCCGTCGCGGAACCGGTGGCCGTATTCATGGAGGGGTCAGAAGCGTGGTAAGTTGCCAGGGCGAGGAAAAGAAGAAGCGAGACCAGAACCAGCATCACCCCCAGAAACACATTCAAGGGGCGGCTGCGGGTAGGCGACAGAACAATGCGGATGGGCTTCATCACAAGGGCGGTTTCGCTCACCGTCTTTCGGCCAAGGCTTTATTGGCAGAACTTTATCGGCAGAACACGGAAGAGCGAGTAAATCATCCCAGAGCAACTCCTATTATCGGCGTCGGGAGGGGCGAATCAGAGCAAAACGGGGCAAAACGGCGGCGGGGGAACCACCGACATTAACCATTGATCCGTTGATAAGTGGCAAGAAATTTCGCATTGGAGCCCGGTTCGCCGGATTCAGCGCGCGAACAGCCTGGCGCCCCAGATCAGAAGCGTAGCGCCCAGCAAAATGCGGTAGATGGCGAACATTGTGAACCCGTGCTTGCGCACCCAGTGGAGGAACCACTCCACAACGCCCAATGCCACGATGAACGAGACGACGATGCCGATGATCAGCACCAACCAGCGCTCCCCATTCATGACCACATGAGCAGTGGCAACAGCAGCATTGGCCGACCTGGAAGGATGAATCTCTTTGATCAAATCCCAGCCGGTCGCGGCAATCATCGTAGGGATGGAAAGCAGAAAGCTGAACTCGAGCGCCGAGGGCCGATCGAGACCCACAATCTGGCCGGCGGCGATAGTCGACATCGAGCGCGACGTGCCCGGAAAGATAGCTGAAAGCGCCTGGCAAATTCCGATCCAGATGGCTTGTGGCAGAGTCATCTCTTCAACGTGCGTGGTGCTCGCCTCATGACGCTCGCTCCAGGCGTCAACTACCCACATCACAATCCCGCCGGCGAGCAGCGCGATGGCCATGGCATTCATGCTGTCCAGATTCTTTTCGCTCCATTTGCGCAGCAGCAGAGCGGGAACGGAGGTAAACGCAAAAGCGATGAGCGTGAGAGATATGGGGTGAGTGAGCCAGGTTCGGTCGCCGCTTTCGCCGTCAGGGAATGTGCGAAGAAAGTTGACGATCCTTTCCAGGAACAGCAGGCAGAGCGCCATGATTGCGCCCACCTGGATGACGATTGTGTACATATTCCAGTACGCAACATCCTGAAGACATGCGGCGTTGCCTACGGAACAAGCTGATTCGCCGAGGGGGATTTTCATCAGCGCTTCGGCAATGCGCAGGTGCGCCGTGGAACTAACCGGCAAGAACTCGGTCAAGCCTTCCACAATTCCCAAAAGAATCGACAGAATATACGGGCTCAAGAAGCCTCCTGGCTTTCTCTGTGGTGCGTCTCGCGGCGCGTCCGGGAGGCAATGTGCCGCTCACTCCCGCTCGATGCCGTAGACAGGAACCCCTTCATCCAATTTGTACACCAGCGCACCGGCCTGCAAGGAAAAGTCTGAGTCCGCAAAATGGGCTTTCAGTTGCGCGGTCACAGTACGAGCCTGGTTGTGGGCATTCTCGCTCTTCTTGTCGTCTCCGTTGGCATCGTACATATCTTTCAAAACGGCAAAACGGTAGACAGCCTCGTAGAGCGCCCGCGCCGTGCGAGGACCGTCTGGGTATTCGTCGGCATACTTGAGGTAAATATCGGCTTCTTTTTCCGGGCACTGCGTCGAGCCTTCCCAATCGCCACAGAGCTTGTTGTCAATCAGGTCAAAGGCCGCAAATGCCGCCCAACGCGAGCGAGGGTAGTTTTTGATGACCTTGCGCAACTCGTCTTCGTCCATGGTTTGACGGAATGCCGGGTCTCGCTCATGTGCCGAAGGCAGGGTTGCGGCGTCGGCTTTCTCCACTTGCCACTGAATGTCGGCCGCCCGCCAAGCGGCTTCAGGCGCGAGTGGTGAGTTGGAAAACATTTCAGCAACGCGGCGATACAGCAGGCTTGCATTTTGGGCAGCATTGGCCGGACCCCGCGGATTCGATGCCAGAGCCTCCTGATTGGCGGCTGCACCCATAAGAATCTGATCGCCGCTAGGCGTGGTTTCTTCCACAATCCCCTTGGCCTCAAGCCAGCCGGAGACCGGCGGCGGCGTTTCGTCGCTGCCAACCATCGGCGTATCCCTGTCGTTGTGCTGCTCTTCGATATCGGTGTTGGCGAAGACGCGCATCCACGCGCCGTTCTTTTCCGCGACCACCATTTCGCGGCCGATTTGGATCTTTTCGACCTTTTGCGAGCCAACATCGGGCGAAATGTAGAGCCATGTCACGCGCAGGACAGTGGCCCGCGGACCGGCCATGGGTTTCACATCCTGCTGCGGCTTTTTGTCTGCGTGCGCCGGCCATGCAGCGCACACGAGCGCGGTTCCTAATACGAGAGCAAG
Organism: uncultured Acidobacteriaceae bacterium; assembly: GCA_963763585.1. Taxonomy (GTDB): domain Bacteria; phylum Acidobacteriota; class Terriglobia; order Terriglobales; family Acidobacteriaceae; genus Telmatobacter. The sequence continues at coordinate 47,864 of CAVXPR010000016.1, forward strand.
AAAGGCATGTTTCCGCGGTTTCATCGTATGCAAAATCATAGTTGAACGACGTTACGGCTCAGTTTCAGTGAGCACCTCGGCAAGCAGCGCCGGATCAACGTTGCCTCCACTTACGACGGCTACGGCCTTGCGATAGTTCGGCAATTGATCCCCATGAAAGAGCAGCGCTGCGGTCGAGACGGCCCCGCTGGGCTCGGGGACTAAACGCGTGGCGGCCACAATGGCGCGCATGGCGGCGCGAATTTCGGCTTCGGTCACCGTAATTATGCCGTCAACAAAAGCCTGGATGTGGGCAAAGTTGCGCACCCCAACGCTTTGCGTGCGCAGGCCGTCTGCTATTGTGCGGCTGGTTAGCTCCGCCGCCCAGGTGACGATTTTGCCGTCGCGAAAACTCTCGGCGGTGTCGCCGGCCAACTCGGGTTCAATGCCAAAAACTTTGGCTTTAGGGCAGAGTTGCTTCACCGCGGCGGCAACTCCGCTGAGCAGGCCTCCGCCGGACACCGGCGAAACGACGAGGTCAACGTCCGGCAGAGCTTCCACAGTTTCCAACCCGCAGGTGCCCTGCCCGGCGATAATCTGCTCGTCGTCGTACGGCGGAATGACGACGTAGCCGTGCTTTTGTACGAGTTCTTCAGCCACGGCCAGGCGCTCGCTCGAAGCCAGGCCGACATCGACGACCTCGGCGCCGAGGGCCAGCGTGGCCGCGCGCTTGATGGCGGGCGCATTCGACGGCATGACAATGACCGCTTTAGCCCCAACCTCGCGGGCCGCATAGGCCACACCCTGTGCATGATTTCCGCTTGAATAGGTAATGACACCGCGCGCAATTTGCTCAGCCGTGAGTTGAAGAATCTTGTTTGCCGCGCCACGAATCTTGAAAGCGCCTATCGGTTGCAGACTCTCCGCCTTGAGCCAAATCTCCCTGCCGGTGCCGTAGCCGGACACGCCCGGAAACGCCGCGCGAACCAGCGGTGTCTTCATCGCAATCGGCGCAATGCGCAGCGCAGCGGCGCGGATGGCATCAAGCGTGACGAGTTGCGACCCAGACTCAGGCATCAGTTACCGCTTCAATAGGCTCTACTCGTACGCAAGCGCATCGATGGGATCTTTGCGGGCAGCCATCCATGCGGGATAGATCGCACCACTCAACGCACCCAGAAAAGCGATCAACGCGGCACGGAGCAGCCAGACGGCGTTAATCTCGAACGTCTGTGTCGGGAGGAAACGAGCCATAATAAGCTGCACGCCATAGGTTCCCAGTATCCCCACCACAACGCCGGCGGCGGCCAAAACCGCGCACTCTCGAAGCACCACGCTCACGATGGTGGTTTTGGAAGCGCCCATGGATTTCAGAATGCCGATCTCCCGGGTTCGCTCAAGAACCGCTGTGTACATGGACTGGAAGATGACGAGGAAGCCAATGATCAGTGCGATGCCGATAATCACTTCAAGCGAAAGGTTGAATCCTGGAATCTTGTCTGGCGTCATCTGGTCGAGCCAGCTGTCTACCGTCACCAAAGTGTTATTGCCGAAACCGCGCGTCGACCGGATCTCATCCATCACCGCATTATCATTGGCCGGGTTATCGCATTTGATGTAGAACATCGAGGCCTTGCCATCAGCTCCCATCAGCGCTCCCATGGTTTCAAGCGGGATCAGCTTGCGCCCGCCCTTGCCCTGGGTAACAATGCCCGAAATGCGGAACGGCTGGCTGAGAATCGTGATGGAGTCACCCACCGCGTAGGGTTTGCCTGTTGCCGGATTTCTGGTGCCAGCGAGAACTTCATCGATGATGACGTCATTCGGTCCCTGGAATTTGCTGCCATCGAGAAACCTGAACGGTTTGAGAGCATCGAAGCTGACGTAATCAATGCCGTAAAGGATCTCTACGTTTCCGCTGGTGGAGATTTTCTGAATCGCGGGTGAAACCACCGCCACATGCGGTAACTTCACCAGAACCTCCTGGTCCCGGATGGGCATGGACGGGCTACCCAACCCATTGAACATGCTGGCGTTCGAAGGCATCAGCAGCAGATCGGCGCCGATGCCGTTGGTGCGGTCTTTCTGGCTGTCGAGATAGCCCATGAAAATGGCCACGATGGACAAGATCATGATGACTTCAATGGATACCGCCAATACGCTGATCACCGAGCGCATTGGGCGTTGGAGCAGGTTGGCAAAGATGAGTTTATTCATGTTCGAGCCTGGAATCAGCGCGCATTGCGGCGTCGCGAAGCCTTCTTATCAAGGGTAACAGCCGATCTTGGGCGGGACGGAACAGCTGAGAACACGATTTTGCCGAATTCGCACTATTACAAAAGTGTATTCAAACCCTCAAAAATAGAGCCTTTAGCCAAGGAATCATTTTGACCCACGGTCAAAGCCGGTTTATCGTGAAGTTGAAATTCCTCCATGGGTCATTGACCCGTGTATGGTCGCCGATGGGAAGTTTTGGAGAAGAACTGCGCAAGGAGCGTTTAGCACGCGGCTTTGCGCTGGAAGACATTTCGGCGGTCACCAAGATCAGCCAACGTCATCTGACAGCGCTGGAAGAGGAGAAGTTTGGCCTGCTTCCGGGCGGCATTTTGAGCAAGGGGATCGTCCGCGGGTACACCAGCGCGATCGGCCTTGACCCGCAAGACTGGACCGAGCGTTTTCTTGCGGCTTCCAACACATCAGGCCAGACGGCGGACCACGACAGTGGCTGGACGACCTTTGCCTCGAACGTAGGCAAGGCACGGATTCTTCGCCGCGAAGCGCTTGAGATCCGTTTGCGCTGGATCGGCGCTATCGTTCTGCTATTTGCGGTGGCCGCGGCGGCGTTCCTCACCGTGCGTTACTACGGCGTGCGCGAGGGATGGTGGCGAACGATGCTGCCGATAAACGGCGTCTCCGTGGCGTTTCGTGGAGCCTGGTCTTCGACCCGGGGTCTGGTTTCGCACATGCTTTCCAGGATTTGAGCCCTGGCCAGCCTCCCGGTTCAGCGGCTGCAATCCACCGTTAGGGGCCCATTGCTTGCCGTACGCTGCATGTCTTTGCCGTCGACGGCCCGAGACAATTACCATAATTAGGATGTGCAGTAAGGTCTGTGCCTAAAGGTGCAGTCAAAGGCGAATGCAAGGGCTGGATAATCGACTCTGTTATGAGAGGGTTTTCGCGGCTATTTGAGTGCAGCAACCCTGCTTGGCCGCCCAGCAACAGCCATCAAGTTCAATCCCGAAATGGGAAGGAGTTTTAAAGTTGAGCGATCGTTTCTTGTTTACCTCTGAATCTGTCACCGAAGGCCATCCGGACAAGATAGCCGACCAGGTCTCCGACGCCATTCTCGATGCCTGCCTGGAGCAGGATCCATACAGCCGCGTCGCGGCAGAAACCCTGACAGCCACGGGCCTGGTCGTCATCGCGGGCGAGATCACCACCAAGGCCTACGTCGATTTCCAAAGCCTGGTTCGCGGGGTGATTGCTTCCATCGGCTACGACAACGCGCTTTACGGCTTCGACTCCAACACTTGCGCGGTGATTTCGAGCATCAACAAGCATCCCAAAACCCCAAAACCCCATGAAATGTGGTGTGGTATGAATAATTGGGTTAAAACTTTAATATGAAATAAAAATGTATTAACTATCAAATATTAATAAATAAGTAAAACCTTCATCAATTGTGTGTACTAATTGTGCCAGAGAGTTTCTTCTTTTTCATCAGCAGGACGGAGATCAGAGTCTGCAGATTACTGTAAAATGTCAAGTTCATGCTTTCCATACTTGTCTAACTCTATTCCTTCAGAGAGTTTAGGATGCACACAGAAAAACTAGTTTTCAGGATATATTTCCCCTAGTTCTAAAGGAACCATATTTTCAGTAGCAATCATTGTAAGTCCTAGCATTAAGTTACTAGCCAAACTCTTTAAATCAGCAAAGGCATTCTCAAGTTAGTCAAGTTAGTTGATTTCAACATGTTGATCATACTTCCTTTCTGGGAAGGCATAGCCTGTTGTCAAAGATACCAGTAGGATATCTTCAGGATGTATTCCAAGCTTCTAGGCTTATATTAGAGCAAGTATTGAAGGGTTGTTAGCTACACATCCACCATCGAAGAAAGATCTTTCTTTGTCATTGATTTCAAAGGTATGTATAGGGAAATAGAAAGGAGCAGCTGATGTAGAAAGAGCGGCATCTACCATTTTCACATCTGAGTATCTATTGCCAAGACTGGTCAAGAGAACGCCAACTGGGTGCCACTGACTTGAGAACTCAGTTGCAGTGACACATACATGAGTCTTTGCACTGCTCAATGTATTGTTTAAAAAGATTCCGTGAAGTTCTTCCTTCAGCTATACCTAAGTATATAGGGATTCTAGCTTAATAGCAGGATGTGCATCATGAGAACCAAAATAACTTTTCAGCAAGGTCACAGGGTTTACATAAAAGGCAGCAAAGGCTTTCACCTGATCTTTCAAAGTTTAAACAGTGTAGTCTCTTCCACCTTCTCCAAAGATTGAACTAGCTTTGGTGAAATAGAGAGTAATATTTCTGAAGCAGGGATTCCATGAGAAAGAGCAATAGCTATCAATCCACCAGTTGAGGTGCCTACTATCAAGTCAAAGAATTAGTGGAGAGGGCCTAGCTTTTCTTCCATTTCCTAAAGAATTAGAGCAGGGGTCAGACCTCTAATACCACACCATTGATTACAAGGATTCTGAATTTGGACTTTTGTTAGGTTTGAAGTTTTTCTTCTTTCATATATAAGATATTAATATGAAAGATTCTGTGATTAGAACTTTCCTTAAAATTAAGATATTTTTCATAAGTTATTCTTTTTTTCTTAATATAATGTTGGCATGGGGTTTTGGGGTTTTGGGGTGCAATATTTTGCATATTCTTTATTTCGGACACTTTATTTTACGACTTTCATCTCTGTGTTTGCTAACTTTTCTACGTATTATAGAAACGAACATACTCGGTGTAATACTTGCAAGAATTGAACATCACCAGTACATTAGAATACTTGAAAAGCAAACGTATTGACTCATTACTGAACGTGTAATCAACAGTCGTCGAACAAATTTGGTATCGTCGTTTTGTTTTTATTCGCCTTTACCGATGCGTTATCGTTTGAATATTTGACAGCGATCCGTTGATATGTCGTTGCACCGGCAGCCACACTCAACAATGGTATCAGGTGGGAACTATAGAATTCATAAGGGGATTGTGGCAACGGAATAATCCTTTTGCCGCATATCGAGGACGTGTGCAAAGTTAGCGATGCGAGTGCAATCGACCGTTTATCGATAAATTCTCAAAAAAAACCACCCGATTAAACTCGGGGCAGTAGGAGCAGCGATTTGTTGCATGCAAACACTGTACAGCCTGCTGTCCATAACCCAAAGGTCCGTATTACCCGTATCAACGATGACTAACAATGTCTATATGACAGAGTGTATCTGTTAGGTTCATTCGTCGTATACCTGCGCTGGTGTTCCAATGTAAACTTCGATGAGGTATACACTATCGAAATAGTCACGAAGTTGCTGTTCGCCTGTGACGAATCGATTGAAGAAATCTTTATTCGGATGACAATTTTTGTTCGTCGACTAGATTGTTTTCGTATTAATCGTGATGGATAATTTTCGGCATTAACAGTTAACGTTTGAACAATAATGCAAACGATTCCGAATAGAATGCATCAGAAAATGGACGAGCACATTAGTGTCGGAACAAATTTTTTTTCGCATGAACAATCCTTTATTTTATATGATGATACTTGATAGCTTTTCAAACAAACATCCATTCTCTCGTGTCAGTTCGGTTTGAAGATATGTGATGAACGAACATAATCTTCCAATTCAGTGACTTCTCTTTGCGTGAAACTGGACCAATTTGTTTGTCGAACGATTAGGATTAAACTCGGCATTGACCGATGTAGTTTGTGACAGTCAGACGATGATCCACCAACCCACCACGGACAACTAATCCCGACTTATCATAAAAACTAAACTACGATTATATGCATCACATGAAATAATGTCGAAAACATTTAAGGACTTAGCCATATGATTTTTTCCCCCAAAGTCAATTTTATTTCTAATCATTTTTTTTTCAAATGACGACCGATAAGGAAACGACTCAATGTTTTGAAACGACCAAGTAGAGTCGCACGCGAATTAGGTTAACTGCTTCCCATTCTGAAACTTTAGATGAATTTACAGGTTTTTTATTTGTTAGAAAGTTGTTCGAATAGAAAACTGATGGTACGATTCTACAATATTCGGATTATGTCATCATAGTATTGATAATGATATTATGAATATGAAAAACTAAAGGTAAATTTGAATGTTTTAGAATGAAGATCGAATTTTGATTATTTTCAATCGTCGTCATCATACGACGCATGCAGATGCACGACGCCTGATGGCATTACTCGACACACATAAACGATTCGGTATTCGATAGTAGTAATTCTTTATAGATGGCAGTTTCATAGGTTAAACGACGAATTTGGCATTGTTTTTCAAAGTGTTCTCGGTTCTTTATTCCATTTTCGAACTATGAATAAAAGTATTGATACATTAATCGAAACTACATGCGCGTCCGTTCGCTTCCGTGTAGTCGATCGATTATGACGACGACAGACGACACCGAGTTCCGACGACTCAATCAGTCAAGCAAAACTAACTGATGAGTGTGATGATAATAACGATGATAGTAGTTCTTATTGTTGTTTCGGTGGGTGAGTTGGCGGTCACAGCCGCTGCAGGTATTATATCTTCGCTCTGTCGGGTTACGGTAGTCGAACACACACCGACGAGAGTTTTCTTATTTATTTACAATGACACACCAACACCAAAGCGCCATGTCGCTTACTATTTATACTACACAAAGGAGCGTTGATTAGTAAGTGAGAAATCAAAGAGGGAAAGAGAAAGAGAACCAATTGGCACTTCTTACAATAACAAAACTCACTATAGTAGAAATGCTGCTGCTGATGGTTTCTACAAATAGAACTGCTGCTCTGACGTTCTGCGGCTGCAACGCCTACACATACATTTGACATGTTCGTTCGTTTCTTGCACATGAATTACACACACACCCATACCTACATACTCAAATATCTTCGACACATTCCAGTACAATAGACAATGGCCTTGCATGAATTATTGACTGATTGCATAGAATACGCTGAATTCGGCCGATAGTCCGATGCCCAAAGATTGCGTATTGCCACCAATCGATAGCTGACTACAACCGGGATATGCAGCTGCAAAAATTTTAAGCCACCTAAGTCTAAACCTAAACCTAAGCCTAACCCTTATGTAAAATATACATATAACTAACCTGATCGAGTATGGCAATCAATGGCCGATTCAACGATACTATCGTCGGTGTACTCCATTTAACAATTTCGTTATGGTTCGATCTGGGAGCGATAAACTTTTGTTGTGATTGACGAAAAGCGATATGCAACTGTTCTTCTTTAAGATTGTTTTGTATCGCCCAATCGATCCGTTTGTCGAGTGCACAATCGATCGCTAATACACCTTTCAGACCGCGAAATCGGGACTAAATATTAGCTTTAATTTAAGAGAAAATATATAAAAATAACCTGAAAGCATGATGGTACAAATGAACCCAAATGGAGATCTTTTGCGAATATGGTTGCCGCTCGAAGTGAAATACGACCGACACCATCGGAAAATATGTACGGTTGAGTGTTCGAATCAGAACCACCGATGATATCGACATCGACGTTGTAATTACACCTATTGATGATGACATTCGATGGCTACATATACGATAAATAGATGCAAATCAATCGATTATATACCCTCGTTTGTGTGAAGCATTGTCCCATTCGTGCGATCATCTTTGGTATGTGAGTGAGATCAAAGTCACCGAGACTTGACGAATACGAGCAATCGAACAATCTGTCATCTTTGAGAAAAAAGTAACATCCATGTTCGCGCATTTGTGAATTCGAACAACCAAGATATAGAAATGTTCGACCTATAAAATTAGATGATACGAGCACATCGATCGATACAGACCAGCAATCATCAATCCACATTCATCACTCGTCCAATTGTTTTATCGATCAATCCATTTGCTCGATTTATATAGAGTTTATCGCCATTATCATCACAAAATTGTATTCGTGATGTTCGTTCGCCATTGCTGTCCCATTCTCGTATCATACGATTTCCCGTCATTAGTTCGAGTGGAAGAAGAATCATTCGTGATGGTGTAATGCTTACCTGTAAACACATTTAATTTGAGGAATGTTTAATTGAAAGAAATACGACATCTTTTGTTACCGTAATTTGTCGTCCCCAACCGGCTACAAAGCAATCGAAGTCTTTGACGATTCGCTTCACGTTATCAACTTCGCCTTCCATCGCTATGATTTGCGAAAAAGTGGACAATTTGCAAACGTGAACATTCTTTTCCAGTCGAAACAATGCCATG
>CAVXPR010000017.1:0-164432 GCA_963763585.1 uncultured Acidobacteriaceae bacterium
AATGTTGCCTTTGGTTCGGTTGCGTCTTGCTCAGGCAGTAAGAAGGACAACCCCTCGCCGGTGGCCAGGGCGGCCAGCGTCGCGGTTAGCGCGCCGATGAGGCAGAAGAAAGTGAATTGGAAGTGGCCCAAAAAGCCTCGGGGGCGGATCGGATCGGAATAAATCATGAGCACCCAGAAAAGAAGCCAAGCAGCATCAGGTTGGGGGGGATCAGGATGAAGGTAAGGACGCCAAGCCTGGCCGTCCAGTGGCTGGGCTCAAGCGTGAGCTGAAGCGGCATCTTGGGCTTGAACTAGGGTCAGGTGCCGATGATCGCGTGCATGCCCGCGATGAACATCACCAGGCCCGGAATGGAGATGAAGCCGATCTTCCGCTCAAGCTTGTCGAGCCAGACCAGGTCCATGGCGGGCATCATACAAAAGTTTCCCCGCAAGTACTCTTTCCGGGATGAGTTGAAGAGGATGATCGAAGGCGGAAAAAAGATATAGTAACGCATGAGCGGCTGGCAAAAAAAAATCGTGGATTCCCTCCCCGGTGCCAAGCTCGATGAGCCGCTCGCGCGCTACACGACGTTTCGGATCGGCGGTCCGGTCAAATCAGAGCAACTCGTGTATAGTTTCCGTTTAGTTTCCCCTTTCACACAAATCATGCGTGAAGTACGATCAAGGGGCGCAACAGTCCCGCTCCATACATAGCTGAAAATTTGGGAAGGAATCGAATGACACCTCTAAACACGGGGGACTCGCTTCCCCTCACCCCTTTGTTGGCTGACCTGTTTCCCAAGCGGCTTGAAATGACCTGGCACGACCAGTTGGTATGGCTTCTGCATCTTGGGGCCGCCATGGAACACGCGCTCATGGTGCAGTATCTTTACGCTGCCTATTCGCTTGGCGGCAAGCAGGTGCCGCCGGAACATCGCATCAAGGTCAAGGAATGGCAGGAGTCGATTCTGGCAGTCGCCCGCGAGGAAATGGGCCACCTCATCACGGTGCAGAATGTTCTCACTTTTCTGGGAGCCGGCTTCAGCCTGAACCGCGATCAGTTCCCGTGGGCCGTCGAATGGTTCGACATTGAACCGTTCTGCATGGGCTCGCTCGCCTGCTACGTCAACGCGGAGATGCCGGAGGCAGAGGATTTCCCCGAACGGAAGGAGATCGAGGATCTGGTAAAAAAACACCTCAAGAAGGATGCCGTGCCGGTGCATCCGGTGGCCGCGATCTATCGCCAGATCATGACTCTGCTGGCAGATCCGGAAAGGATTCCAGAGAGCGCGCTGCAGCCTCAAACTTATTCGCTGCAGGCTTCCTGGGATGAGTGGGGCCGAGGCTACAGGCCGGCTCCGCGGCCGCTCGATGCGGCGGGAAATCTTGTCGACGCTACGGCTGACGTGGAAAAGCAGGCGCAGTTCGATTCGAATGTTCTGATCTATCAGGTTGCCACCCGCACTGAAGCTCTGGCGGCGTTAGATGCGATCAGCCTGCAGGGTGAAGGAATCGAAGACTCCCAGAAAGAGGGCGAGTGGACGCACTTCCGCCGCTTCATCAAGATCTTTCGCGAGTTCAAGGAGATTCAGAGCAGCAGTTGGAGCCCAGCGGCGAGGGCGGCGATCAATCCGAACACCAACCCCGATCCACATGCGCCTTGTCCCGACGGCTACATCTCCTGTGATCGCACGCGCAACTGGGCAGTGTTGCTGAATGTGCGCTACTGGATGCTCTTCCGTTATCTGGCGCATACTTTCCAGATCGATCCTGCCGGCGCACCGAACGAGCCAAACGTGCGCGCGATGCTCATGCACCGGGTTTTCGGAGAGATGTACCAAATGAAGACATTGTCAGGCAAGTTGTTTCAGATGCCGTTGCGCGATGTCGACGCAGACCCTAAAACCCCAGATTCGATGAGAGTCACAGCGGGGCCGCCGTTCGAACTGCCGTCGAATACGCGGCTCCCCGTAAGCGACGTCGATTGCTGGTGTCTGCATCGCGATTCGCTCGTCGCCTCGCGAAGTGCGTGCAGCGCAATTCTTGCCAGCAACCCTACCCCGGACGAGAAAGAGTACGTCAAGACGCTCGTCGCGCTCGATGAAAAATCCGAGGTCTGGATCGCAAATATTCTTGCCGGAATGAACTCCACTCTGAGGTATGAAGCATGAAGATCCGCGAGTTGCGAATCCTGCCGCCATTTGCGATTGGGCGCCTGGGCTCGGCGAAAGAGCCTCAGGGGAGCTACACGATCGTTGACAACCCCAACGAACCGCTTGGGTACCGGAAGATCGTGCCGGCGAAGACACTGAAGGTTCGCGAGTCAACAGGAGAGATAGCCAGCGCAACGATTCCGAAGACGATCTCATTCAAGACTAACGGGAAGATTCGCCCCGTGGCGCCGTTTCTTGAAGTCTTTGCAGTGATAGAGAAGCCACAGAAGGGCAAAAAAGCAACTGAAGAGATGGTGCCACTCAATGCCTCACTTCTGAGGAAGCTTGGGGCCAGTCCAGCCAAGGTCGAATGGAGAGTTTCTGTAGCCAATCGCAAGGTGATGAGGCGAACCGGCGACCCCGACGACATGGTGTCCGCGGATACGCGCTGGTTTTCCGATCACAACAGCCATTTGCTCCTGGGCTCCTGCAAGAACTTCATCCCTGGCGGCCACATCAAATTTGGGGATGTGCGCTACATCCGTCCGAACAAGAAGTTCGGGGAGATTCGTCTTCGCTTTACGCCGGCACACGGATTGATCTACGGACCTCATCGCAAGAAGGATCCAACGACCGGCAAGACCGATCCCGCCATCCCCGCGGATCGTGCCATCTACGACGATTCCAAAGACTGGGTAGGTTTCGGCAAGGATCCAGACAAGGTCGCGAACCAAACCTTGCCGCCCTCGCTCTATGCAATTGAGCCTCCGGCTCCATCGTGGCTGAATGACAACGTTGCGGTCAGCCGCGGATATCTGGACGATGCGTGCGACGGCTTTGTTGAGGTCCGCTTAACCTTACCCACAGGAAAGCGACTCACCGCGAAGGCGAGAATCTGCGCCTCGCCACCTGCGGTCATTCCTGATTCGCTGTTCATTCGCAGCCTTGCTGACGATCTTGAACAAGTGATTTACGGACCGGAGGTACCAAAGGACGAGCCATACGAGGTGACTCGCAATCGCGCGCTTGACATCGTCCGCAGAGCGTATGAAACCGTGCGCTTCATGAATGTGGCCGTCATGAACGGCAACAATTTCAAGGGCCGACCGTCCCTTTTGCTCGACTCCATGCCGGAAGAAGAAGCCGCTGATACGGAGCGCGCCATTCGTCCCGTCATGGCTCCTGGTTCTGTAGATACGTTGGGAATCATGACGCTCCATGAGCAGGTCTTCGCCGCGTTGCGCGGCGGCGCAGCACCCTGGTTTGTGAAATTGTTGCGCCGTCCCGATGAGGTTGCCGACTTTACCGACCGGGGACGGAGAAAGATGCCTGCGCTCATGTGCGGGGCCGATAACAGCTATCTCGCGCTGACTTACCGGCAGATCGACTCCATCCGGAAAGTATCAGAGGAAGCGCCATTTCGAGGTAGAAATCTGGGAGGTGTTCCCGCGCCAACCGCAGAGTCGCTCACGGCATTGAATCTAACCGCTCAGCTTCACTATGAAGCTCTCGGCAATCCGATCAGTTCGCGCCCGATCACATCGGTGGCGAACTGCTGTCCTGGCCTGGAAGTGGATTTCCGCGCCGTTTGGCGGCGGATGTTCAAAGGGATCGTGCTGCGGGAGTACGACAACCTGGTGATGGATGTCGATCCGGGTGTCAAGAGCCGGAAGATAAAGGCCCTGGTGGGTCGGCAATTGTTGCGCGTACGACTGCCCGAGGACAAGCACTTACACATCAAGAATCAGAGGCAGTTTCTCACGACCACGCCGATCAAGGGTCCGGCGTCATCGGATGTGGACGGCGAAATCAGTTTGACGACGCAATTCAATCCCTTCGGTCTCAAATCCATGGAGTGGTCCAACGCACTCGCGCACCTTTTGAGCACCCATCAGGGAAAGACAGTTCTGTGCGACTTTACCAAGAAACTGCCCGACGACCAGAGTGAGATGCCGCAGCCCATCATCGAAAATCCTCGCAACTTCGTCACCATCGAGTTCGAAGTGCGAAAGTTCTTCGAAGGTGGCACAGCGGTTATTGCGAAAGCGCTGGCCGACCCCGGCGAGCTTACCCAGGGACTTTGTTCCCCCTGGCAAAATGACTATCGCGAGTGTTCCTGCTACTACTGGGCCTCCTCCCGGCCGGACTACATCAATGTGGAGCCCGCCGGCAACGGCTTGAGTAAAGGAGATAACTGGTTCCAAATGAAGCGCACCGGAGACTACGTGCCCGACGACTACGTTGATTCTCGGCTGGTGCTTTACGATGAGCTGTTTATGGAGTGGGAGCATTGGCTCAGGTTCCAGGTGGGCGGCAAAGACTATAAGGAGGGGACTGGCCGGAATCCGAAAGATCCGTTAAAGAAAAGGGTGACCGGTGAGTAGCGCTGAAGCCAGGGAGTACATGGAGGCGTCCGCGCCGCGTGTCCCGCAGCTCCATCTGATCAAGACGATTCACGGCGGGAACCTGTTCGTCGCCGACGGCAGCCGCCTGTTCGGCGCGGGCGCGGAATTATACGAGCGTCTTGAAGCGGCAGTTATGGCCGGCGGCGAGCATGAGATCGAGACGCTGCTCGAAAAAGTAGGACTTGGGAGAAGTCCATTCATCGACGATTCACCATTGGCGCAGCCGGCAATTCATGCTCTCTCGCTTGCCGTTGCGCAGAAGTGCAATTTGGGTTGTACCTATTGCTATGCGCAGCAGGGCGAATTCGGGGGCGCGGGAAAGAATATGCCCCTTGAAGAAGCCACAAAAGCTGTGGAACTTCTGGTGAACGGCGCGGACGACGGTGCGCGGCTGAACCTTGCTTTCCTCGGCGGCGAACCGCTGGTCAACCGGTCTGTTCTTCAGGCTGCCACCCGGCACGCGGCGCAGTTGGCCCAGCGTCGCGGCAATCCAATAACATTCTCGATCACCACAAACGGCACGTTGCTCACGCAGGCGGATGCGGAATTCTTTGAAGCTTACGGTTTCGCGGTGACTATTAGCCTGGATGGACCGCGGGAAACGCACAACCTGCTGCGGCCTTTCAAGAGCGGGAGCGGGAGCTTCGATGCGATTCTTCAACGGATTCGGCCTTTGCTTACGCTTCAGCGGCGGATGCAGGTGTCAGCGCGGGTGACGGTGACGCCCGCCAATCTGGAGCTACGCCGCGCACTCGACGATTTCATTGAGCTTGGTTTCCACAGCGTTGGATTCTCGCCAATGCTTAGCTCGCCGAGCGGAAGCGGGGAGATGCAGAGCGCCGATCTTGAAATCATGCTGGGCGAGATGATTGACTGCGGGCGGGAATTCGAGCGACGCGCACTCAAAGGGGAGCGCTATCCATTCGCTAACATGGTCAACGCCATGCGCGAGATTGGGCGCGGCACGCACCGGCCGTATCCGTGCGGCGCAGGTGCGGGTTACCTGGGTGTCTCAGCCGACGGCGAGTTGTCGGCGTGTCATCGCTTCGTCGGGGACGAAGCCGGCGCAATGGGCACGCTCGACGATGGCATCGATCGCGAGCGACAAGCCGAATGGCTCACCGAGCGTCATGTCCACCGTCAGGAACCGTGCCGGAGTTGCTGGGCGCGTTACTTGTGCGGCGGGGGTTGCCATCACGAGGTGATTCACCGCGGCAGGCCTGCCTGTGACTACATTCGCGGCTGGTTGCACTATTGTCTGGAAGCTTGGGCGAGATTGCCGCAAACTGCGTTTGACGAGCTCTCCAGTGGCTCCAATGTGCACAGTTCGATCCGCGCCTGACCGCAGTTGGAACGCTGCCTTGGATTTTTGGCGAAACCGCCTATCGTTTCAAGCGTCCGCGCCCGTCTCATGCATCTTCCCGGAAAGATAGGTATCGTACGCGGCAAGATCCAGCAACCCGTTGCCGCTCAAATTAAACACGATCACTTTCTTGCGGTTTTCTTCCCGGCACCGAATTGCCTCATCGATTACGGTTGCAATCGCATGAGCAGACTCAGGGGCAGGTACGATGCCTTCCGTACGCGCAAACTCGATACCTGCCTTGAACACCTTCATTTGCGGCACTGCAACCGCTTCAATGAGGCCAAGCTTCATGCAGTGGCTGACCATTGGCGACATGCCGTGATAGCGCAGACCGCCGGCGTGAATCACCGGCGGCATGAACGTATGGCCAAGTGTGTGCATCATCATCAGCGGAGTCATTTCCGCCGTATCGCCGAAGTCGTAGCGCAGTTCGCCCTGGGTGAGGGATGGGCACGAAGCAGGCTCGGCGGCGATGATGCGATAGTTTTTTCCTGACTTGATCTTTCCCGCGACAAAGGGGAACGCAAGGCCTGCAAAATTGCTGCCGCCTCCGGCACAGCCGATAACAATATCGGGAGCTTCTCCGGCCATCTCCATCTGTTTGATGGCTTCCTGCCCGATGATGGTTTGGTGCAGGCACACATGGTTCAGCACGCTGCCCAGCGAGTATTTTGTGCCGGGAGTTTTCACCGTGTGCTCGATGGCTTCAGAGATGGCGATGCCCAGGCTGCCGGAACTATCCGGGTCATCGGCCAGCACTTTGCGGCCAAACTCCGTTTGTGTGCTCGGACTGCCGTGTACCGTCGCCCCGTAAGTCTGGATAAGGATCTTCCGGTATGGCTTCTGTTCAAAGCTCACCTTTACCATAAAGATGGTGCATCCCAGATTGAACACGGAACAGGCAAATGCCAGCGCGGATCCCCACTGCCCCGCGCCCGTTTCCGAAGCCAGGCACTTTGTGCCGGCCTGCTTGTTATAAAAAGCCTGCGGAATTGCGGTATTGGGCTTGTGGCTGCCGGCCGGGCTGACTCCCTCGTACTTGTAGTAAATGTGCGCAGGTGTATCGAGCGCCCTCTCAAGACGGACAGCGCGCAGCAGCGGCGTGGGGCGGTAGAGCGAGTAAACGTCGCGAACTTCCTGCGGGATTTCGATCATTCGCTCTGCGCTCATCTCCTGTGCAACAAGAGCGTCGGGGAAGAGCGCGAACATCAAGTCTGGGGTAACCGGCTCGCCGGTTCCCGGATGCAGGGGCGGCGGTAACTGCTCCGGGAAATCCGCCAGCAGGTTATACCAGGACTTCGGCATTTCGTCGGCCGAAAGGAGGAATTGTATGTTGTTGTTCACCGGTCGCCCCCCTGCTTTGAAGATGCGGCTTCTTGATGCCATTTCAGTTACTTGTTACTGTTCCAGATGTCGCGGAAGATCAGCCACGCGCCATTTTTCTGCCGTTTGTAGACAAGGATTCCTTTGCAATCCCAGCGAGTGACCGTCCCGTCCTTCTTCGAAGTATCCACTGCTGTATCAATTCCCTCGTCGAATCCATACTCGCCCATTACAAAATTCTTCAGTGGCACCTTCTTCCAGTGCGTCTTGTACTCAGTAAAATAGTCGTTCACCCACTTCCGAATGTTCTTGCTGCCGGTTACCAGCGGGCCGCCCGGCTGAAGGATCTCAGCACCCTTGTCGTACATCGCCATCACACGATCTGTTTTATTTGAATTGATCGCGGCTTCGTATGCCTTATGCGCTCGCAACAGGCCCGGATCAAGCTTTGGCTTTGATTTCGCGGATGAGGCTTTCTTTGCGGCCATTTTTTCCTCCTTGGCGTTTGGAAATGAAGGTAACACAGTATTCTTCCCTGCGGTCAATTGCTTTGCTGACCGCGCAAGTTATTCGCCGTCAGACTTTCGAGCAATTCTCTGGCCTCGATCAGATCCTGTGTTTCTGCTCCCTCGGTGAACCAATCGTAGATGGGAGAAAGCAGGTGGCGTGCGGCATCGGATTGGCCGCGGCTCACGAGCAGCGAGGCAAGAGTGGTTGAACTGCGCAGCTCCCAAGAACGCGCCTGCTGCTGACGCGCGCAGTCAATGGACGCGCGCAGAATCGCTTCCGCCTCCTGGTCGCGACCATCGCGCATCAAGATCCAGCCTTTGCAGCGCAGTACTTCGGGCAACCAGAGACGCTCCTGCCCTGACGGACGCTCGATCTGCTCGATGCATTCGTCGATCAGTTTTAATGCGGTGTTTCGATCGCCATCCAACTCAGTGGCTACAGCCAATGCCGATTTGATAAGGGGAATGCGCACGTGTCCACCGGTCTTTGTCCAACGATCGATCCCTTGCCGCAGAAGATCGATAGCTTCAGCGGAGCGACAGTTCAGCAACGCGGCAATCCCGCTGGCTTGCGGAACAGAGACCTCATGGATAAAGGCCAAACCCTGTTCGCGCGCCAGGTGATCGGCTTCGCCCAACCGATCGAGAAAGCGGTCGGGCTCGCGCCGATACGCGAAAACATACGCGCTGAAGGTCAGCGCCCACGCCAGGTTGAAAGCATGGCCCTCGCTGCGTGCGCGGACTACACATTCGTCGCTTAGCTTTCGGGCCTGATCCGGGTAGCCCATTATCCAGATGAGCTGGCACGCGTACACCTCGACGAAGGTGCGCAAATCATGGCCCGTCATCTGGATCCACTGCTCCGCGCTACCAGGATCGAACATCGCGAGTGCGAGGTCCGCCTGTTCTCGAGCCTCGATTAGCCGGCCGTTCAAGAAATACTGGACGTGTGCCGTGAGATGGCCGAAGCACTTCAAGTCTGTTTCGCTGGCTTGCCGGCCCTCCGCGAGAAGGCGGTCCGCCCACACCTGTGAATCGGCTATGCGGCCTTGCGTGATCGTGCTGGTCCAAACCCACCACAATGCCAGCGAGAGGTTCCTCTGGTTTCCTCGGCTCTCCGCCAGTCGTAAAATCGCCATCGCGTTCACGCCAACCTCGGGAGCGGCCCATCCCCGCAATCCTGTCCACGCCGCGTTGAGGGGTTCCCGGATTGTCAGTTCCATGCCGTCTCGCTCAAGAGAAGGCGCAAGTTGATCAATCAAGCCCAGTCCCTTTGTGAAATGAGCAACAGCTTCCTTCAGCGCGACTCGCGCGACTGCCAACGTCCCCGCCTTCTGCCATAGCGGAATTGCCTGCTTGAGATGTCCTGCCTGCGTGTGATGGTAAGCAAGCCATTCCGGCGTGTTGGCTACCCGGTCAGCAAACTCATTCTCCAGCACTTCAGCGATCCTGGAGTGAAGCTCGCCGCGCCGGCTCTTTAACAAGGATTCGTAGGCCGCATCTTGAACCAGGGCATGCTTGAAAATATAGACCGCAGAGTGTTTCGCGCCATTTCGAGAGACGAGTCCGGCGTCGACGAGCTTCTCCAGGTCCCTGTCGAGGGCATCCGTGTTGAGCGCCGAGATGTGGTGCAGCAACTCGAAAGAAAACTCCCGCCCGATGCATGCGCCAATCTGTGCAAGCTCCTTCACTTTGCCCAGGCGATCAAGGCGAGCCATAAGGGAGTCGCGCAACGAAACCGGAATCGCGAGCGCAGACAGCGGTCCCTGAAGCACATAATGGTCGCCCTCCTCCCGCAACAGTCCCGATTCCAGGACTGAGCGCGTCAATTCCTCCACAAACAACGGAATTCCATCGGTACGGGCAAGCACTTCATCCAGCACTTCAGACGGCAACACCTTGCCCCGAGTTACGCTTTCGACCAACGCTGCGCCTTGCTCGCGGCTGAGCCGATTCAGCGTGACAGTATTCACGTGGGGCCCGGTCCATGGCGGCAGATACTCAGGCCGGTAGGTCATCACCAGCAGCACGGGAAGGCTGTTCACGATTGGAACCAGGAGCTCGAGCAGATCCTGGCTGGTGGGATCGATCCAGTGAATGTCTTCGATGGCGATGACCACCGGGCCGCGGCTGGCGAGCGCGCGCACTCGATCAATGATCGCTTCCAGCGTTTTTTCCTTCTGTTTCTGAGGAGAAAGTTGAATCGGCGGATACTGCCCGGCAGGAAGCGAGAGCAACGCTGCAAACAAGGGCAGCGCGTCCGCCGAATGCGGTACCACATCGACGAGCGCCGCCTCCAGTTTTTTGAAACGCTGGGCGGCCACGTCTGCGCGAGCAAAGCCCGCGGACGATTCGAGCTCCTCAATAAACGGATGCAGCGGCGAATTGAGATGAAAGGGTGAACACTGATAGTGCAAAGTAGTGTGCGGTTCCAGAATTCGTTCGCGCATCCCTTGCGTTAGGCGCGATTTGCCGATGCCCGCTTGCCCTGAAATCAGCACGACCTGGCCCGTGCCGCCGCGCGTCCGCTGCCAGCAGCGTTCGAGCAGGGCAGCCTCATCTTTGCGTCCCACCAAAGGCGCAATTTCGATGCCGCCATGCGCGGCCTTGAAGCGGCCTTCAACCCGCCGAACTTCGTCAAGGCGCCACACAGGCACTTGCTCTTCAATACCCTTGATGGAGTGCTTTCCCAGATCGGTT
Source organism: uncultured Acidobacteriaceae bacterium (assembly GCA_963763585.1). GTDB lineage: Bacteria > Acidobacteriota > Terriglobia > Terriglobales > Acidobacteriaceae > Telmatobacter. The sequence continues at coordinate 10,438 of CAVXPR010000017.1, forward strand.
AAAGAGAAGGCGTTGCCCAGCAGGCGCCGTGTGCGAGACGCAATCACGATCTCACCGGGGTTGGCCAGCGCAAGCAATCGGGCCGCAAGGTTCGGCGTTTCTCCCACCGCGAGACCGGCTTCAGCACCGCCTTCGGCAGACTCCCCCCCTACAACCACTGGTCCGGTCGCGAGACCGATGCGAACCGCAATTGGCCGGGCAGAAGGCATCGCCTTGACGGCATCTACGATGTCGAGCGCAGAGCGGACAGCGCGTTCCGCGGAATCCTCGTAAGCAACCGGCCAGCCGAAATAGACCAGAATCCCGTCGCCTAGGTACTGAGCTACATGCCCGCCATAGCGCGAAACAACTCGACCGCAGGCCGCGCGGTAACCCTTGATCAATGCGTTTAATTCTTCGGGGTCCAGGACGGTGGAAAGCGCTGTCGACCCCACCAGATCGCAGAACATTACAGTCAGTTGTCTGCGCTCGGCGCGGGACGAAGCCTTTGGTATCTCAACGCCGGGCCGCCCCGCGGCCTTCAACTCCGCGATCGTATTCAGGATTCGCTTTCGTGGGCCAAATGGGAGGCCAAGTTCCTTCAAGTCCACGTCCGTCAGAACAAAAAGGGTCTTCAGGTCAACCTGGTTTTGAGCAAAGACTTCCTCAAACTCCGAGAGGCCATTCGCGGTCAGCCACTCGCCCAGGGACTCGACCATCGCTGCTCCTCTCGGTTGATATTCGCGGGCACCTCCACCAGAGGCGTGGTGGAGCTCATTTGAAGTGATCTTGCCCGGTTTCGCTGGCTGGATTCCCAGGCCAAACCGGCTGGCATGGTTGCGGACGTGGCCTCATCCTTACACAGAATTATGCAGCATGCGGGGATCACTTTGAACGCGAAACAGTTTCTGAATTGCGTTCCCGAGTTCCACCAGCGATCCATGGCTGCCACAAGCCTTGAGAAAGTAGGATTGCCGATTTACCGGGAAGGGTAATAGACTCTACGTCGATGGATTCTGTTCCCCCAAACTCTTCGGCGGTTGGACCTCCGTTCGCTTCCGCTGGAGACCATCAGGCTTCAGCCTGCGTCATTATCGCCATCAGCCCATCGGATGAAGAAGCTCGCGCATTGATGCACGAGTTGGATGCGGAGATCGCCGCACTCTATCCGGGTTCCGTGATCAGTGGGATCGACGAAGCCGAATTTGAAAAGTCCGGTGGATACTTCGTCATCGCGCAGCAGGAGAATCGGACCATCGGGTGCGGTGGGTTCAGGCCAGTTGATGAAGAGTGCGTGGAGATTAAGCGGATGTTTGTGCGGCCAGAGGTGAGGCGCCGCGGCGGGGCACGCCAAATCCTGCGGCATTTGGAAGAGGAAGTTCGTCGCCGTGGATTTCGCTCAGCCGTGCTGGAAACGGGATGTGACAACGCCGGGGCGATCGCCCTTTATGAATCCGAGGGGTATTCGCATATTTCGGAATTTCCTGGCTGTCAGGGAATTCCGGTCAGCCGTTGTTATATAAAGCGATCATGATATAAATCAGCCTGCATCAGTGGCGTCGAACAGTGTAGTGGCGCTTTGCATTCCGCCCCGGCTTCGAGCCTTTCGCACAACACCACCGCATTGATGACGCAAACAGCAATCCATACCGGTTCAGGGCGCGAGAATCGCTGGTTTCCTGTCGTCCTTGTCACAGTCGCGATTGCCATAAGCTACTTCGATCGTCAAACGCTTCCCGTTGCCATCGCTGCAATTCAACGGAATATTCCTATCTCCGATCAGCAGTTCTCGTATCTCCAGACTGCGTTTCTGCTTTCATACGCTGCGTTGTACATCGGGGGCGGACGCCTGCTCGACGTGCTCGGTACCCGCCGTGGCTTCATACTGATCATGCTCTGGTGGTCGATTGCATGCACCCTGCATGGATTTGCATCGGGTTTCGGTCAGCTATTGTGTGCGCGTTTCTTGCTCGGCATGGGGGAAGGCGGAGGGTTTCCAGCGGCTATCCGGGTCGTGGCCGAGCGGATTTCTCCCGAACATCGTTCCACCGCCGTGGGCATCATCAATGCCGGAACGGCAGTCGGGTCCGTATTGGCACCGCCGCTGATCGGCTTCGTACTGCTGCACGGCGGATGGAGAACGGTTTTCTATGTCGCCGGCGCGATCGGCATGGCCTGGGTTCTGTGGTGGAGCGCTTCGTACCATTCCAATTCCACCAGCTTCAGCTCTCCGGCCCGCCCCCTCGCAATTAACAAACTGCTCTCCATTCGAATCGTCCAGGTGCTGATCTTCGCCAAATTCATGAGCGATTCGGCATGGTACTTCCTGCTTTTCTGGCTTCCCAAATACCTGTATGACGCGCGCCACTTCGAGATCAAACAGGTCAGCTACTATGCATGGATCCCGTATGCCGCGTCAGGTATCGGAAGCTTTCTTGGCGGCTATTTTTCCAGCCGCCTCCTGCGCCGCGGCCTCAGCATCGATCAAGCGCGCAAAACTGCGCTCGGGATGAGCGCGGCACTCATGCCCGTAGTTATGCTGGTGCCTCTGGTTCCCGTTCGCTTTGCCATTGCACTATTCAGCGTTGCTTTCTTTTGCCAGCAATCGTGGTCCGGATTGGTTATGACTATACCCGCAGACATCTTGCCGCTCTCCGACGTAGGCACAGTTTCCGGCTTCGTCGGTTTTGGCGGAGCGATTGGGGGAGCGATCTTCGGAGTTGTGGCGGGTTACCTGCTCCAGAATGGTTTCGGCTATCAAACCCTCTTTATACTGGTCGGTAGCTTCCATCTCGTCGGATTTCTTGCCATCGTCTTGGTCGGCGGCAAAATTCAACCACTAAGCAGTAGCGACCCCAGAATAATTGAGGCCTCAATATGAAGATTACTGAAATCCGCACTCGGGTCGTTCAATGGGAGGGCAAGACGGTGCCGCTCCCGCCGCATTTCTGTACGAATCCGATGGACCTGGTGAGTTATCGTCAGGCCTCGATGGGCAATTTCTCCTTCCATGGATGGTTGCTGGTTGAGATCTTCACGGATAAGGGACTCATCGGATTGGGCAATGCCGCGCTTTCGCCCCTCGTCACGAAGACGCTGATTGATACCTATCTCAAGCCGATCCTGCTGGGCGCCGATCCTTGGGACACAGAATTCCTGTGGCAGCAGATGTATCGTCGCACGATGGCATTCGGCCGCAAAGGCGTGGCCATGATCGCCATTTCAGCTGTTGACATCGCACTTTGGGACATCCTCGGGAAGGATGCAAGGCAGCCCGTGTATCGCCTGCTCGGTGGGCGCACAAAAGAGCGCATCCCCGTCTATGCGAGCCGGCTCTATGCAATGCCGATCGATGAACTCCGTGCCGAAGCCCAGCGTTACAGGGACGAAGGCTACACAGCCATGAAGCTGCGTTTTGGCTGGGGTCCGATGGATGGTCGCGAAGGCATGATGAGGAATGTGGAACTTGTCCGCAACGTTCGCGAGGTAATCGGCGACGGCATCGATCTGATGACCGATGCCTACATGGGCTGGACGCTCGATTACGCCAAGCGCATGTTGCCGCTACTCGAGCCATTCGGAATCCGTTGGCTGGAGGAACCGGTGATTCCCGACGACACTCGCGGCTATCGCGAGTTGAAGAAATACGGCCGCGTTCCGATTGCCGGCGGCGAGCACGAGCACACCATCTTCGGCTTTCGCTCACTGCTTGAAGAGGATGCGCTGGATATCATCCAGTTCGATACCAACCGGGTTGGAGGCATCAGCCAGGCACGCAAAATCTCCGCACTTGCCGAGGCATTCCAAGTGCCGGTCGTGCCGCACGCGGGGCAAATGCACAACTATCACGTAGTAATGGCCAGCCTGAATTCACCCATTGCCGAGTTCTTTCCCAAGGTCGACGTGGAAGTAGGCAACGAGCTTTTCTGGTATATATTCGACGGCGAGCCCGTGCCCAAGCGCGGCTGCATCGATCTCGATGAGAACACGCTAGGACTAGGCCTCACCATCAACGAGGAATCTCTGAAACGCTTCAAGATTATCGAATAGAGAGGGAAGTTCCTTGCGCCTGGTTCAAATTCTGAATGTAAGTCGGCGGCGCGTAGCGGTTGTTCGTGAGCCGGATCTTGTTCTGCTGCGTGAAGTAGACTCTTCGTTTGCATTGGCCGAGAGAGCGCTCTCTGAGAAGCGCGGGCTTTCCGAACTCGCCACCAGTCTAACGACTGACGAAACCCTAAGCTACGACGCGGTCTATGACGGCAAGTCGGATTGGAAACTGCTGCCTCCGATAGACTGCCCTCGCAACGCACATCGCGTCCACATCTCGGGCACCGGCCTCACGCACCTGGGCAGCGCGCGAGACCGCCAGGCGATGCACATTGCAACCACCACGCAAGAGCAAGCCCAGATGACGGACAGCATGCGCATGTTCGAGTGGGGCCGTCAACAAGGGCGGCCCTCCGGCGGCGGGATCGGGATTGCCCCGGAGTGGTTTTACAAAGGCGACGGTTCGATTCTCCAGGCCCCCTTCGGACCTCTGACCATCCCAGGGTTCGCCGAAGATGGAGGAGAAGAAGCCGAAATCGCAGCCATCTATATGATCGCGGACGACGGAACTCCGTGGCGAATCGGCATGGCTGCAGGAAATGAATTTTCCGATCACGTCTTCGAACGCCGCAATTATCTCAATCTCGCGGGTTCAAAGCTGCGCACGTGCAGCATTGGACCGGAATTGGTGATTGACGCCAGTTTCGACGATGTACCCGGCGCTGTGCGCATCTTGCGCAATGGCGAATCCATTTGGGAGAAGCAGATTCGAACGGGCGAATTGAACATGTGCCACAGCCTCGCCAATATCGAACATCACCATTTCAAATTCGCTGCTCATCGCCAGCCCGGCATGGTGCATATCCATTTCATGGGCGCCGATTGTTTGTCTTTCGGCGAAGGGATCGTCCTTCAGTCGGGAGACGTAACTGAGATTCACTTTGCGGAATTTGGCCGGCCTCTACGAAACACAATCACCACCGAGGACCCTCTGAAGACGCCGCTGCGTGTGCAGGTGATGCAATGATCGGAGAAGCAACGAACATGAAACCGTCTATCGCAATGTTAGGTCTGGGCACCATGGGCCATGGCATGGCCGCAAATCTGCTGAAGGCTGGTTTCCCACTGACCGTCTGGAATCGCACAAAGGCAAGAGCGGAGTCCTTGGCGCGTGCGGGGGCGAAAGTGGCCGATAGTCCTGCACATGCCGCGAATAGCGCGGCAATCGCTATCGCAATGCTGGCGGACGATGAGGCCTCTCGTGTCGCTTGGCTCGGACAAGACGGCGCTCTGGCAGGCATGTCTTCCGGCAGCATTGCGATTGAGTGCAGCACTCTAAGCCCGGTTTGGATCCGCGAGTTGCACGGGGAAGTCACGCATCGAGGCTTGAGCATGGCAGAAGCCCCCGTGACCGGGAGCCGTACCCAGGCCGGGGCCGGCCAGCTGACTTTCCTCGTTGGCGCCGACCAGGAAACACTGGCGGCAGTGACACCGGTGCTGCAGTGCATGAGCAAAGAGATTCTGCATCTGGGCCCGGTCGGAAGCGGTGCGCAGTTGAAGCTGATCAACAATTTCCTGTGCGCGGTTCAAGTAACTTCGTTCGCGGAGGCCCTTGGCTGGATGGAGCGAACAGGGCTCCGTCTAGACACTGCTCTCGGCTTTCTGATACGAGGTGCGCCAGGCAGTGGCATACTCTCAGCGATGTCAGAACGAATGACTCGCCGAACGTACGAGGTGAATTTTCTCCTCCGCCTCATGGCCAAGGACCTCCGCTACGCCCGTGCCGCCGCCGCCCAATTCGGCATTGATGTCTCCACGTCCTCTCCCGCGCAAAACCTCTTCCGGCAGGCCGAAGAGTTGGGACTCGGTGAGAAAGACATGTCCGCCGTTGTAGAAGTGGTTCGACGAGAGAGCGAAGCTCATCTCAAAGGAACGAACTAGGCTGTTGATGCCGAATGTCCGCTAAATCACCGCTCTTGCAACATCTCAATTTAAATAGTGAACAGTATTCGCACAGCGGCACAATTTGGCATGCAAGCGGCAATGGCAATTAAAAGCCCAGGAGGAGCGAGGATGAATCGCAGAGGATTTCTTTCGGCATCTGGAGCTGCGGCATTGTTCGCGGGTTTATACCGCGAGAGTTGGGCGCAGCCGTTCGAACCGCCTCTGGAACATCGCTTGCCGACAGGCGAGGCCGACTACCAGCGCTCGAAATCCTACATTGAAGAGGTTCCAATCCATCAGTACCATTGGGCTTCGGATCGCGCCGTGGAGGCTTTCAAAGACCTCAAGTTCGGGCTGCGGATCCATTGGGGCATCTATTCGCAATTCGGAAGACCCGGCGAGTCGTGGCCTTTTCTTTCCCTGCCATTTAACGAGCGGCAGAGTTACAACCAGGCTTACAAGACATGGAACCCTACCGAGTTCGATGCCGATGCGTGGATGAACCTCTGCGAGGAAGCCGGACTCAAGATGTTCGCCTTCACCACGAAGCACCACGAAGGCTTCTCAATGTTCGACACTCGAACCAGGGTCCGCAACCGCGTCAACTGGACTGCGCCGGGAGGACCGAGTATCGAGGACTGCGAATTGGCCTACAGCATCATGGAGACGCCATTCAGGCGAGATGTTGTGCGTGAACTGACGGCCGCCGCTCACAAGCGCAACATAAAAATCGATCTCTATTTCTCTCATCCGGATTGGTACGATGCGGATTTTCGGCCCTATGGATGGCATCCTCTCCAGGTTCCGTCGTCGGAGCAGCTTTGGGGCTGGCAGGGCTCCAAGCAAGACTTCTGGGAGAGCGTGAAAAAGCCTATGGCTGACCGTCTCGTCGTGGTCCCTGATCCAACACCGGATCAAGTGAAGCGAATGGTGGACCGTCATCGATCTCAGCTCACGGAACTACTGACTGACTATGGCGCAATCGACATGATGTGTCTCGATATCTTCTGGGGACCCTCCGTCTGGCCGCAGATGCGCGATACCATCCTGAAGCTGCGAGAACTTCAGCCCGACGTGATGCTGCGTGCCCGCGGAATTGGAAATTACGGCGACTACTATACGCCTGAAGGATTTGTTCCTGCATCGAAAGAAAGCACCAGGATGCCATGGTTTGTTATTTATCCCCTTGGATCGAGCTTCTCCTACGAGAGCGATGCCGCAAAATACAAGGGCACCCAATGGATCATTGACAATCTTGTGGATGCAACTGCCAAAGGCGGTAACTTCATGGTCGGCGTTGGTCCAAACGGGCAGGGAAGTTTCCACCCCGCCGCGGCCGCTCAACTGAAAGAAACGGGAAAGTGGCTGAAGCTGAACGGTGAAGGTATTTATGCCACGCGCCCTCGCCCCGGCACGCTATGGAGTGAGGGAGCCAATCTCCGCTTCACACGCAGCAAAGACAACACGGTGGTTTACTGCTTTGCACTCACCTGGCCGGGGAAGACGCTGAACATCCAGTCCATCGAGTCAAAGCAGATTCGCTCTGTGGAACTGCTCGGATACCCGGGGAAGCTCGCGCATCGCTGGGACGCCGCGCAAGGGTTAACCGTGACCTTGCCCGACGAATTGCAGCAGCCGTCGAATCGCCCGTGCGATTATGCCTGGGGATTCAAGATCTCGCGTTGGTGATTCAGCAGACCCAATTCGGTTCGCCTTGATCGAAGCGTTCGATCCTGTGCCTCGTCAAAGTTTCATCTGAACCAAAGCGGCTGTATTTTCTGCGGTATAAGCAAGCCAATCACAATGACCGGACACATCTTGGGTTGGCGAGGGAAACGCCCGCCGGACGCCTAAAGCAAACCGACCGGCGGATTTACCGCAGAGTTGCAGTGTTGCCGAGACTGGTCGCTCGCATCATCGTTACGAGCTCGTTGCCTGAACGGCATATAGGATTGCTCGCAAGGGAATCCAAGGTCTGACGAGAAGTGTCCTTGTTGACCTTCGCAACAGGAAACCCTGGATGACCGCTCCGCTCAGTTGACCATTTAGAGCTCATTTCTCATCGAAAGACATGCCCCAATCCCCTCGTTGGTTGTAAGCTGAATCGCAATTTGTGCGCGGACGGAATTTTGGCGAGGAACAGCTACAAATTCGACTGCAACCGTTCATGGACTACGAGCGACGCCGAACGGAAGCTTCTCTCGCCGGCAGACGGCGATTTCGCGATTGACGTACGTTAATCGGCGGAATACATCTCCAAGAAAATATGGTGTGCTTTAATGGGCGGCATTCCAACCAGGCCCTGGCTGTTTGCTCCGAACCTCGGCTCCAAATCCCTTATTCAAAGGAAATTAAACGGAGGTATATACTGCAAGCAGGGATCCTCACGGCGTTTTCAGAATGATTGAAGGTTCTCAAACCGAGCGAGGTTAGCGTTTCCAGTTGGTCGCGCTGACTTTGGATTCGCGGCTTTGTCCTGTATCGATTCTCAAAACGCCGAAGTTGCCTTTCTTGTAGTTCGCTGCATGGGAGGAACATAAAAGGCAGCTCCTTTCGTCGGATTTATTTGGCACAGCCATTGCGTGGGGCGGATCAGGCATGAACGACCCAAAAGAGCGGAAGCGCGAGCCCGAAGCCGCAACGATTGTTGTCAGTAACGGTCAGTCCGGCTCCCCTTCTTCAGGCGACGCCAACGCGGGCGGACAGACTCCCGCAATTGAGCCTGGACAATCCTCTGAAGCTCCAACCATGGCCCTCGGAGAGGCGCCAACCCTTATCGCTACGGCGATTCCGCCACAATTTCAAGCCGGAGTCACCATGCTTCCGGATGCCCCCGTCCGCGTGACAGCGGATGGCGTAGTTGTCATGAATAGCGGCGCGGCGCTGCAGCCGGGGACCGTTTTCGCGAACCGCTACGAGATCATCAAAATGCTCGGTGAAGGCGGCATGGGGGCGGTTTACAAAGCTCGAGACAATGAGTTAGAGCGAGAGGTCGCGCTCAAGGTCATTAAGCCTGAGCTTTCGAACAATCAAGAAATCCTGCAGCGGTTCAAACAGGAGCTGATTCTCGCTCGCCAGGTGACCGACCGGAACATCATTCGCATTTTCGATCTTGGTGAAGCCGGTGGAATCAAGTTCATTACGATGGAGTACGTGGATGGGCAAAACATTCATCAACTCCTGAAAGAAAAGGGCAAGCTTGAAGTTTCGGAAGCCGTCGACATCATGGAGCAGGTGGCTGCCGGACTGGCCGCTGCCCACCGCGAAGGAATTATTCATCGCGACCTGAAGCCCGGCAACATTATGCGCGACCTGAACGGCCGGGTTGTGGTGATGGATTTTGGATTGGCCCGGACAATCAGCGGCGACGGAATGACGAGAACCGGCGCGATGCTGGGCACGATTGAATACATGTCGCCGGAGCAGGCGCAGGGTAAAGAACTCAATGCCAGTTCCGATATTTTCACGGTCGGCTTGATTCTTTATGAGCTGCTGGCCGGCAAGACGCCTTTCTATTCGGAAAGTGCAATCGCGAGCCTGCTCATGCGTTCGCAGCAGCGGGCCGTGCCGCTGGCGGATATCGACAAGAACATTTCCGGCTCGCTGAGCAACATCGTCGCAAAGTGCCTTGAAAAGGAACCAGCGCACCGATACCAAAGCGCGGAAGAACTCGATGCGGATCTTCGCGCATGGCAAGGGAGAGGCGGAGGGAAAAAGGTTTCCGCTTCTTCGATGCGGCGGCGTATGAATCGACTTCGCGAGCTTCCATGGATGAATTTCGCAATCGCCGGCGCTTTGATTCTTGCGATCGCGGCAGGAATTGCCTGGTTCATGGTCAAGAGGCAACAGACTGCGAGTTCGGCTCCGCACGGCCCTGTTTCAGTCCTGGTCGCCGACTTTGAGAACCATACGGGCGATCCGGTTCTTGATAACACGCTGGAGCCGATGCTGGGTCTGGCTTTGGAAGGCGCGAGCTTCGTAAACGTCTACGGCCGTGGGGATGCGCGAAAGCTGGCCGGCAAACTCCCCCATCCGACTGACAAACTCGACGAGCAGTCGGCGATGCTGGTCGCAAAAGAGCAGGAAGTCAACGCAGTGGTGACCGGCGAGATCAGCTTGCGCGGCGACGAGTACGATATTTCCGCAATGGTCCTGGACGCATCGAACGGCAAGGTACTGGCGACATCGGAAGTGAGTGTCGCAAACAAGCAGGACATTATCAACAGCTTGCCTAAGCTGGCGGTGCCTCTTCGCAAAGCGTTGGGCGATTCCACGTCTGCTTCCAAACAGTTCACTGAGGTCAGCGGAGGCTTCAAGGCGGCATCGCTGGAGGCTGTTCACGAGGCTTCGATCGGCGCCGATGAGCAATTCGCGGGCAAGTTTCAGGATGCGTTCGATTCGTTTCAGAAAGCCGCGGCACTGGATCCGAAATTTACATGGGCTTACACCGGCATGGCGGCGATGGATCAGAACCTGGGAAAAACCGATGACGCAGTGAAGTACATGAAGCTGGCGATGGAGCAGGTCGATAACATGACAGACCGCGAACAGTATCGCGACCGCGGGCTGTACTACCTGACGACCGGTGACTGGCAGAGTTGTGTGCAGGAGTACAACCAGCTCGTGGCGCACTACCCGGCCGATCGCGTTGGGCAAAACAATCTGGCCACGTGCTACACAGAGTTGCGCAAGGCGCCAGAGGCACTGTCGGCGGCGAAGGAAGCAGTGGCGATTGTGCCCAAAGGCGTGGGACCGCGACTGAACCTGGCATTCATCAGCTCTTTTGCCGGCGATTTTGCGGCGAGCGAGAGTGAGGCGCAAGAAGCTCTCAAGATCAATCCCTCGGCGGCGTTGGGTTACCTGGTGACGGCCGAAGCGCAACTCGGCCAGGAAGCGCAGCTCGGCCAGGGAGAGATCGACAAGGCAGCCGCTTCGTACCATCAGCTTGCGGGATTTGGTCCGGCCGCGACCTCCACCGCGACCGTTGGGCTGGCCGATCTTTCCGCCTATCAGGGAAGGTATTCGGAGGCCGTGCGCATTCTGACGCAAGGAGCCGCTGCCGATGAGGCGGCCAAGATGGACGACAACGCGGCGAGGAAGTATGTGGCGTTGGGAGAGATTGAGCAGATCCAGGGAAAACATGCGGCCGCGCTCTCTGACACTGATAAGGCGCTGGCGAAGAGCCAGGCTGCCCCGATTGAGTTTCTGGCCGCAAGGACTTATGTGGAGGCGGGAGAGGACGCTAAAGCGCACAAGCTTGCGGCGGGCCTGGCATCTTCGCTGACAAATGAGTCGCAGGCTTACGGCGAAATCATCGAGGGAATGATCGCGTTGAGCGAAGAAAAACAACAACGACGCTATCAGACTGACGCGAGGGGCCAATAGCCTGCTGGATACCTGGATTGGCCACTTCGAACTGGGGCGGGCTTATTTAGAAGCAGGAGCGTTTACTGAGGCTGACTCCGAGTTCGATCAATGCATGAAGAGGCGAGGCGAGGCGATCGAATTGTTTGACGATAACGTCCCGACGTATGCCTATTTTCCCGCTGTTTATTACTACCAGGGGCGCTCACGGCAGGGAATGAACAGCGCCGGGTTCGCGGACTTTTACAAGAACTATCTCAGCATCCGCGGATCGTCCACTGAAGATCCGCTGGTTCCGGATATCCGCCGCCGTCTCGGGCAATAAATATCTAGGCCAAATACCCAGACCAAATATCTGGGCCAAATATCTAGACCAAATATTCAGCCAACTTGCCGGCGGCGCTCGCATTTCTTCGGATATTTGCCGCTGACAGGTTTTAGCGTCTTCCTTGCCGCCGCTCGATAAGGCTAATTTCCCGAGAGCGAAACACTTTGCGTGCCGGCCTGTGTGTTGTCGGTGACCGTGAGGCTGGCGGTTGCTGCCTTGCCGCCGGAGTTGAACGTGACCGAGATAGCGCAGCTCTTGCCGGCCGCAAGCGAACTCGACGAACTGGGGCAATTGTTGGTTTGCGAGAAGTTGCCCGGGTTCGTACCCGTGAATCCGATGCTGCTGACGACCAGTGGCGTGGTTCCGGTGTTGCTGAGGGTCGCGGTTTGCGATGCGCTGCTCCTCCCGTTAGTTACGGTTCCAAAGCTCAGACTTGCAGGACCAAGAGTCGCCACAGAGTAGGTCGCAGCTACGGTCTTAGTGACCGGCGTCGCAGCAGCGTAGTTTGAGTTACCGGCCTGGTTTGCGATCACCGAGCACGTCCCCGTGCCGGCGGTCATTTTGTATGTGGCGCCTGAATCAGTGCATGCCCCGGAACTGGTGAAGGTGACGGCGTTCCCGCTTGCACCGCCATTGGCCGCAACGCTAAAGCTGGTGTTATAAGCTGCGCTCGCCGGCGGGTTGGTGGTGAAGGTGATCGTTTGCGCGACCAAGGCCGCTGCTACGGTCTGCGTGACCGGCTTGGCTGCCGAGTAGTTCGAGTTGCCGGCCTGGTTGGCGATCACCGAACAAGCTCCAGTGCTCTTTGTCATCGTATAGATGCCGGCCGAATTGGTGCACGATCCGGAACTGGTGAAGGTAACCCCGTTGCCGCTGGCGCCGCCCGTGGCCGACACTGTGAAGCTGGTCTTGTAGGCCGCGTTTGACGGAGCGGCTTGCGTGAACGTGATGGCCTGCGGAGCCACGGTCGCAGTTACGGTCTTTGTAACTTGCGTTGCGGCCGCGTAGGTGGAGTTGCCCGCCTGGTTGGCGATTACCGAGCACGCTCCGGTGCTGGCGGTCATCGTATAAGTTGCGCCTGAATTGGTGCACGAGCCAGAACTTGTGAAGGTGACCGGGTTCCCGCTGGCGCCGCCCTTCGCGGCCATCATGAAGCTGGTCTTGTAAGCGGCGCTCGCCGGAGGATTGGAAGTGAAGTTGATGGTTTGCGGGATAAGAACCAACGCGCTCAGCGTCACGGGCTGCGGGCTGCCTGGCGCGTTATCCATAATCTCCAGGGTCGCGGTTTGCGGTGTGTAGTACGGGCCCGCGACAAAGGCAATGGTAATCGTGCAGTTTTTCCCTACAGCCAATGACGACGGGCAAAGATTGACTGCCACAAATTCGTTAGAGTTTCCTCCTTGCACGATTGAGAGCAAGGGCTGGTTGATGGTTACCGCGGCCGTTCCAATGTTGGTGACCGTGATTGTCTTGGTTGTGATGCTGCCAAGATTCACAGATCCGAAGTTGATATTGGACGGAGACACAGTCACCGCTGGGCCGTTTGCATTTACGGTCTGCGTGACCGTCGGCGCAAGCGAGTAGTTCGCGTTGCCGGCCTGATTGGCAATCACCGAGCATGTTCCCGAGCTGCTGATGATCGTATAAGTCGCAGTGCCCGGCGTGGTGCCCGTGATGCTGCACGAGCCGGAACTCGTGAAGGTCACCGGGTTGCCGCTGGCACCGCCCGTGGCGGCCACCGTAAAGCTGCTGTTGAACGCGTCGCTTGAGGGAGCGTTGGTGGTGAAGTTGATCGCCTGGCTGGCCAGTTGCAAATTCACCACGTTGGCGGGGGTACTGGTGACGGCGTTGTAGTTCGTGTTTCCGGCCATTGTTGCTGTCACCGAGCAGGAGCCAGTGCCGCTGTTGGCCGTGAGTTGGTTGAGCAGAGCGCCCGTGATCGCGCAGGAACCAGCGGTCACCTTGTAGGTCACCGCGCCGCTCGTGTTGCCACCCAGCACGCTCAGAGGCTCGCTCTGGTTATAGGTCAACGGCGAAGTTGTGATCAACGTCAGCGCGGATTGGTTCGCCGGCTGCAGGTTTACGACGTTGGCCGGCGTGCTGGTGACGGCGCTGTAGTTGCTGTTTCCGGCCATTGTTGCCGTTACTGAGCAGGAGCCACTGCCGCTGTTGGCGGTTAACTGGTTAAGCAGCGTGCCGGTGATAGCGCAGGGGCCCGCAGTCACCTTGTAAGTCACCGCCCCGTTGGAGCTGCCGCCAGTGACGCTCAAAGGTTCGCTCTGGCTGTAAGCCAATGGCGACGTTGTGTTCAGCGTTAGCGCCCCCTGACTCGCCGACTGAATGGTCAGCGTGCCGGACACGTAAAGGAAGGAATAATTTGTGGCCGCCAACGTGCCGGTGGATACAGTGATGGGATAGTTGCCGGGACTGCTGGAGGTTGTAGCAGTCGTGGACAGCACCGGCGCGCCAGTTACCGCCGTTGATTGATCACCATTCACAAGTGGGCTGGTGGTGTAGGTCAACGGCGGCAGCGAGGACTCTCCGTATGTTCCCGAAGTGCTGGTTGCCGTCACCGTCAGCACTGCCGGTTGAATGGTGAAGTTCTGAGTTACAGAGGCCGCGCTATACGTGTTGCTTCCAACAGTACCTGCCGGGGCGGACGCGGTGATCGCGCACAAGCCGACTCCAGTGGTTGTCCCGCTCGTCGTGCATGGTCCGGATGCCGAGAAGGTCACCGGCAGGCCGACCGTGGATGACGCGTTTAATAAGAACGTACCGCCATAGCGTATCGGCGGCAGTTGCGAAAAATTGACGATGGTTTGAGATAGCGTGGTTGAACCCTGCGGCTGGATGGTGAATGTTCCCGACACCGGAGTTGCGGCGTTGTAATAGGGAGGATTGCCCGGCTGCAACAGGTTCGTGCCAGGTTGCGATGCAGTGATGGTGCAGGTTCCCGTGCTGTTGAGAGCCACGCTGGCGGAGGAAACGCCGTTGCTGTCCGGTGCGGCCTGGCTGGCGATGGAGCATGATCCCGTCGCGCTGAAGTTCACCTGCAAACCATTTGCATTTGTCACGCCATTTGACTCCGACTCGGCGGTCGCGGTGACCTTGAGAGGCGAAGCTGAAATGGAGACAGAGCTATCCAATGTGCCAAGAACGATTGTCTGGTTATTGGTCTGCACCGCCGGCGCCGAGGGCGGGCTCTGGCGTTGCGTCGGATCGATTGGTACCGGCAGCAGCGTGGTCCCAATTGTGTAGACCACGGTATGTGAGGTGAAATCCGGGTTGGTGTCAGTAAATGTTGTTGCCGGTGGATTTCCGCCCACGCCGCTGACGCTGCCAACAATGATCGGTGTGGCGCCATCAGAGCTGCGGGAGATGGTGTAGGTTTGAACGACGCCGAAGGCGGGCGCGGTCCAATTGACGACGACGAAATTCTGCATCGGCATCGGCGTCTCGGTGGGCAAAGACGGCGGGCGAACGACCGAGTTAGCGGTGAGGTAAGTCAACTCGGAAGTAGATTCGCCGCCGGCGCCGAGCGTGACATTGCCGCCCGCGCCCAGGGCAATGGTTCCGCCAGCACCGAGCGTTACGTTGCCGCCGGCCCCGAGCGCTACCGTTCCACCCGCGCCCAGAGTGACGTTCCCGCCCGCGCCTAGAGTGACTGTTCCACCTGCACCTAGCGTGACATTGCCGCCAGCACCCATGGCGACTGTTCCACCGGCGCTGACGGAATACATGCCCGGACCGACGTTCTGCGGAGATCCGCCACTCTCGGTGATTGTGCCACCCGCACCGAGGGTTACGTTGCCGCCTGCGCCGAGTGTGATCGTTCCGCCTGCGCCGAGGGTTACATTGCCGCCCGCGCCGAGCGTGACTGTTCCACCTGCGCCAAGGGTGACGTTACCGCCTGCGCCGAGCGTTACATTGCCGCCAGCACCGAGCGTGACTGTTCCACCAGCTCCGAGGGTGACGTTGCCGCCAGCGCCCATTGTTACGTTGCCGCCAGCTCCGAGCGCGATGGTTCCACCTGCGCCGAGGGTTACGTTGCCACCTGCGCCGAGTGCGATAGTTCCACCGGCACCGAGAGCGATGGTTCCACCTGCGCCAAGAGTGACGTTGCCACCCGCGCCGAGTGTTACGTTGCCGCCTGCGCCGAGCGCGATCGTTCCACCCGCACCGAGGGTGACGTTGCCGCCCGCGCCGAGCGTTACATTGCCGCCAGCACCCAGTGCGATGGTTCCGCCGCCAGCGGGGATCGTGTACGTGTATGGGCCGCCGGTGGAGGGCACTGTGACCGTGCCGCCGCCGCCGTTGAGAGTGATGGTTCCGCCCGCGCCGAGAGTCACGGTTCCGCCCGCGCCGAGAACTACATTTCCGTAGCTGGCATACGAGATGGTGCCGCCCGCGCCGAGGGTGACGTTGCCGCCAGCGCCCAGAGTTACGTTTCCGCCAGCACCAAGGGTGACGGTGCCACCGTTGCTCAGTATTGCGGTGCCTCCAGTGTTAAGCGCAACAACTCCGCCGGCCGGCGTAATCGTGCTGCCGCTGCTGATTGTTGCGTTGCCGCCTGCGCCCAGGGTAATCGTTCCGCCTGCGCCAAGAGCCACAGTGCCGCCAGCACCGAGAGCCACGTTTCCGCCCGCGGCGACGTTGAGCGGCGTTGAGGAAGAACCAAATGAGAGCACGCTGGCGAGGGAAACTAGTTCGCCACCGGTTGCGCCCACCTGGCGCAGGTCAATGTTCGCCTTGTCGTTGTATCCGCGCAGTTGGTTGTAGGACACTCCATCGAAAGTGATGTTCTGGCCCGCCGTCCACGCCGGCGAGATCGGATCGACATTCCCGTTTACGCGATATCCGGTATCGCCCGCGAGCGGGGAGCCATCGCAATGCAGAGAGGCCGCGCTGGCCGTCGAGCTGGGCGGTGTGGATGTGTACCAGGACGAAGTCGAGAAGGTCGCGAGACTGCCTACCAAGCCCTGGTCCAGGTCAGTAAGCTGAGTCACCGAGGCCAACGAAGCGTCAGGAATGGTGGTCAATGTCTGATTCGAGAAGGCAACGGCTGCATTCGGTCCCACACCGTCGAGCTGGAAGAGGTAATTCATGCTGCTCTGATAATTAGGCTTGCAATTCGCCTCAAAGGTGGGGACGTAACTGGGCAGCGAGTCAAAGTAAAGGCCGCCGTGCGTCAGGCCGAGCGTGTGGCCGATCTCATGGAAGAGCGTGCCGGCGATGACGTTGGCGCGCTTGCTCATGTCCTGGCCGGCAGCTGTCTCCCATAGGCCGAGAGTGACGGCTGAATCCGCGCCGCCCAAATCGGAGTAACCGGAGATGCTTGTAACCGTTCCGGAGGTGAGTCCAATTCCCGGCTCAGGCGACGCGTTTGGATAAGTCCAGTCGGGTACGCCTGGAGTTTGCACAACGATGGTTTGTGAGTCAGGGCAGGATGTATTGGCGTACACGCCGTTCAGGCTTGGGTCGCCCAGCACGCCGGCGATGGTGATGCGGCTGGGGCAGAAGTTGATTCCTGTTCCGCGGTCGGTGGTGCCGATGGTGGTTATGCCGCTTACAACTTTGATTGAGGTCAAAGTTTTGTAACGCGTGTTCCAGGCTGGAATGGCGAGAGAGTGACCGAACAGAACGTAGTGATAGCTGTCCTTTTGGCCCAAGGGGAAACGTGTGGAGCAATCGCCACCCGCTGCGCAGGAAGCGAAGTTACGCGGCCAGAGCTTGGAAAATTCGAGGCTATTCTTCCAGCCGATGACGCCCTGCTCACCGGGGAACTGACAAAGCTGCGCCGGAGTGGTAGAGGTGTTATCGGTGCAGGTGTCCTCAGGAACGGCATTTCCGATTTCGAGATGAAGGACCACGCCATTGGCGGCGAATGAATTCTGGACAATCGCCAGGGGATCATTGCCATTCGAATCCGGTGAAGGGAAGAGATTCTCCTGGCTGGGATCGCATGCGCCAGACGGCAACACGGAGCCGCACATGTAATCGAGTTGAACGAAGAGATCCTTTTGGCCGTGCTTCGCGCCGGGTAGAGGTATCCAGCCACCGGTCTTTGTGTCGTAGTAACCGGGTCCTCCGGCGTAGAAATCACCCGGCGGTGGGCCGGTCTTCCAGGCATCGAGAATTCCGTCGTTATCGCTGTTGGCGACCGGCGTGGAGAAGATCACAGCAGCATATGCGTTACCGGAATTGAGTGGCACACTGTACTGCGTTGCGTCCGCCGGGAGCGAGAGGGAAGTGAAGCTGTTGTTCCAACTTCCGCCGGTCGCGTAAGAGAGGGCGGTGCTCTCCGCGGCGCTCGATCCGCCAACGGCGTCATAGAATCCCAGCACGTTTTGTGTCGTGGATGAGGTAGGTATTCCAGAACCGTCGTAGATGACGACCGATTTGAGCGGGAAGGACGGAGACAGCACGCGATAAAGCACAACCATACTGGCGCCTTCAGTGATCGGTAGTGTCGATCCTCCGTCTGGTAGAGAAACTGTAAACCCACCTGAGCCGGTGCGGATTCCGCTGCCGTCGGTCGCCACGGGGAAATAGGTATTTACGTCAGCGCGGTATACGCGCAGCGTCCCGCTGAAGCTGCCGTCGATGAAGGGCTGGTCGCTGCCGACTTGCTGGCCGCTGATCGGGAAACCGAGGAAGGTTCCGTTGTTGCCCGAAGGCGTCGCGGTATTTTCGAGCGTCTCCCAGTAGAGGAAACCATCGATGATGTCGGCGCCGTCGGGAACGCCCTGGCCGCCCGGCGTGGTGGAGCTATCGGGGATGTTGATAGTTCCGGTGGCGAAGCCGCTGTGGCCGGTTCCTCGCAGAGTGACTCCCGCAGCGGCATAATCGCCGGTGAGGAAGTAGTTATTTTCAAACGTGAGCGGATTTGGCGTGGGCAGTGGCGCGACGCCGGTCGAAACTAGCAGGCGGACGTTCGATCCGGGAATGACCTGCGTTCCCGCTGCGGGATTTGAATCAGTGACGCTGCCGGACGGCACGACACTGCTGTAGGCAGTGCTCACGGTTCCCGGCGCCAGACCTGCGCTGGTAATCGCGGTGGTCGCGGCTGCCTGCGTGAGTCCTACCACGTTGGGCACCGCCACGTCGACAGCAGAGCCGTTCAAGCCGCCCTCGCCTGAGAGGTTGACGGTCTGATGGACGACTGCAGCAGAAAGATTCAGCGTGTCATCACTGAAGCTCGCAGTGCCCGTGAGATAGCCGGTTGTCTGCGGGGTGAAGCTGATGCTCTCGGAGCAACTTGCGCCGGGCGCCAGGGGAAACTCGCTTGAACAATCGGGATTCAGGTTCTGCGTGAAATTCGCGCCCAGGCTCAAGAGGAGCGAGCCGGTCAACGGTTGGTTGCCGACGTTTTGAATGCTGACCGATTGAGGGCTGCTTATGCTGCTCACATTTGTGAGGCCGAAGCTAAGGGATGGGAGCTGCGAGCGATTTATTTCCGCAATTTCGCCGTCGTTGGTATCCGTGACGAAGACATCGCCCGCGCTATCCACCGCGACTCCCCACGGATAGCCAAACCCACTGCCCACCGTAGTCTGGCAGTTGGCATTGGTGCAACCGGCCGGAACCTCAACGACCCGGCTGTTGAAGGTATCCCCGATGAAGACATCGCCCGCTGCATCCACCGTCGCACCGTGCGGGTTACTCAATCCGCTGGCCACAGTTGTCCAGCACGTCGAGTTGGCGCAACCGGCTGGAATCTTCACCAGTTGACTGTTGCTATCAACGATGAAGAGATCGCCTGCGCTATCCACCACCACAGTGTTGGGGTTATTCAGTCCGCTCGCCACCGTCTTCTGGGCCCCCCTACCGGCGGGAAGCTCCAGTACCTGGTTGTTGTTGGTGTCTGCGATGAAAAGATTCCCCTGGCCATCCACCGCCACTCCCAGGGGGTTATTCAGTCCGCTGGCCACCGTCGCCTGGCAGGCGGCGATGGCGCAACCGACCGGAACCTCCACCACCTGATTGTGGCCGGTGTCAGCGATGTAGACGTTCCCCGCTCCATCCAACGCAACGCCGTAAGGGCCGCTCAGTCCGGTGCCCACTCGGGTCTGCGCGCCTCCACCAGCCGGAAGCTTCACAACCTGGTCGTTGAGATTCTCCGCGATGAACATATTGCCCGCTCCGTCCAGGGCCACTTCTCTGGCTGAGTGCACTCCGTCGACGCCGACCAACGCGGTCTGCGTGCCCGGGCCGAACGCAATCGCCGGCGCCTGGCCAACGCCGTAGATTGGAGTGCTTGCGAGCAGATTGCCGAGGTTGTCGTAGAGGCTCACCGCACCCTCGCGCAAGCCGGGCGCGAGCGGTGCGAAGTTGACGTTAACGGTGCAGGAATTGCCGGCAGTAATGGTGCCGGTGCATGTGCTGCCGCTACCGAGCGAGAAGTCGAGACCACCGACGCCTTGCGTGACGACCTGGGTCGCGCCGAGCATGGTGGTCGTTGCGAGGTTATAAGTGAGCGTGAGGGTGCTGTTACACGGCGCGGGAGTGGATTGTCCCGACGGGCATACGTTGACGTTGCCGAAACTCTGCTGCGCGAAACTCGCGGTTACGTTCAACGCGGAATTCATCGTCACATTGCAGGTCGCGCTCGTGCCCGAGGCTGCGCAGGCGCCGCCCCAGCCGAGGAATGTCGAGGTGCCGGTCGCGGCCGCTGTCAGAGTGATTGGGGTTCCGCTCGGATAGCTGCTCGAACATCCGGTGCTGCTTCCACTGGCGCAGGTGATCGAATTGTCATTGGAGGCGACTGTGCCGGTGCCAGAGCCAATATCCGTCACGGTGAGAGCGTAAGACAGAGTCGTCGCGAAATTCGCGACGACCGTAGAATTCCCATTCAGAGTGAACGAGCAGCCTTCGGTGCCGCTGCAGGTTCCTCCGCTCCAGCCCGTGAACTGCGAACCGCCGCCGGGATTCTCTGTGCAGATCACGGTGGCTCCTGTCGGATAGCTTCCTGTTGAGCAGTTCGTGCCACCTATTGATCCGCTGCCGGTGCCGGCTGTGCTCACAGACAGCGAGTAGTTGACTCCCACGCCGGTGCCCATGTAATTGACACCCTGGTTCGCACTAGGGATGGTATTCAAAGCGTTGTCGACAAATTGAGCCGAGCCGGCCAGGTTGCCGCCGCTCAATGGATCGAAGTCGATGCTAAGATTGCAGGCCGCGCCCGGCGCGAGCGAGAAAGTGCTGGTGCAATCCGCGGGCGCGCCGGAACCTGCAACCTGATAAAAGTCTTGATCCTTAAAAAACAGCCCCGGGCTGATTGCGTTCAGCGCCTGGTTGCCAATGTTCTGAAACAGGATGGATTGTGGGCTATTGCTGCTGATACTGCCGACGCTCGAGGTGGTAAAGATCAACGACGGCGGCTGCGACCGGGCGATCTCGTTGAGCTGGGATACGCCGGAGCCCACTCCATGTTCGTTGTCCCCAACGTTGACGTAATAGACATTCCCCTGACCATCCACCGCGAGACTGGCCGCGTTCACTCCGCCTAAAATCGTGTTCCCGTTTGCCAAAACGTATTGACAAGCAGAGCTTGAGCAGCCGGGGGTGACCTGAACGATTTCGCCGTAGCCTGAAGCGAGTTGGGGATCGGTTACGTAGACGTTCCCTGCGGCATCGACTGCCAAGGCGGCCGGAGCATTCCATCCGGTTCCCACAGGGACCTGGCAGCTGTTACTGGTGCATCCGGCAGGGATTTCGATGACTGATCCGGGGGAAGAGAGAGCGACGAACAAGTCGCCAGCTCCATCCACAGCCACCGAATTTACGATCGCGCCTGACGATATCGGGCCATAAACAACGGTATTTGAGCCCCCATTGGCGGGGATCTCGACCACTTCATTCAACAGCGAATCTGCAACAAAAATGTCGCCCTGGCCATCGACTGCCAAACCGTACACTTCGCCGCTATAGACAGACGTCTGGGCGGCCCCGTTCGCTGGAATCTCGAATACCCGGCCCTGCTCTGTAACTGGAATGAAGACATCGCCTGCTCCGTCGACCGCGATACTTGAGGGGCTATAAATCTGTCCGTTGGAGGGAAGGGTCTGAACCCCCGATGAAGTCTTTTCATACACCTGGCCGTTTGCATCGAAGTAGATGTTGCCCGCAGCGTCCACGGCGACCGGGAGGGCGAACGGGTAGCTACTCGGGAAACTCACCGCAGCCGGTGCAGCCGGACTATAGGCGATCTCCGGCGCCTGGCCGATGCCGGCGACCATTTGGGTTGCCAATAGGTTGCCGGTGCCGCCCAGGAGTTCCACCGCGCCCATGCGCAGTCCAGCCGCGAGCGGAGCGAAAGTGACGTCGACGGTGCAGGAGGTTACAGTGCCGGTGCAGGTACCGCTGCCGCCGGTCAGCTGAAAGTCGCGGCCGGTTGTGCCTTGCGTGACGACCTTAACCGAGCCGATGGCCGCGCCAGATAAGGAGTTAAAGGTCACTGGGATCGTGGTGCTGCATGGCGCCGGCGAGGTTTGCCCCAAGGGGCAAACGTTGGCGCTCGCAGTATTGTGCGGCGTGAAGCTGAAGCCCATGATCTCCTGCTGCTGAAAGTCCCCGCCGGTCCCGCCGGTGAAGCCAACATAGGCGGCTCCCTTGTTCAGATTGAGGGCCTGGGTGATATCGAACGTTCCCGAGAAGATAGGCGTCGATCCCGCAACTGGCGTGTGCGTGCCCGGGTTGAAATTCGGATCGAGATAAACGGAGATGTAATTCTGGGGCGAATCGTTTGGGCCGTTATAGACGATGACGACTTGATGCGGCTCGCTGTCATAAATGTAGACTGTGCCGGTGCCCGCTGAAGAGTTGGGATTGGACGCGATCGCATACGTTGCCGAGGGACTCGTGTCGTTGAGCGTGACAAGGCAGCCGGTCGGCACGAAGTCAGGAGTCGGTGGCTCGGTGTTGCCGTTATAGTGGGCGGGCGAGTTGACAAGTCCGGGCCCGCAATCCTGCATAGCGATGTGGTTATCGTAGTAAGAGCCCACCCCGCTGTCCCAGGGATCGTAGCTGTCGGGAAACGTGTCGGCCTCAAGGGCAATGCTGTTGTCGATTCCGCCGTATCCCAGGCAGCCGCCTCCGCCGCCGAGGACGTTCAGCCCCGAACCGATCTCTAGGCAATTGCCCAGAGGGTCGGCCGCACCGCCGCCTGCTGCATTTTGGATGACAAAAGCGAGACCATCTCCTGGCGGCCCGGATATGTGCGAAATTTTGAATGTATACCAGGCAGTGAATCCATTTGCCACATTTTGCGGAATCGAGTACCACGCGCTCGAAGCCTGGCCCCCCACACTCTGCGTCAGCTCCAGCGCGAAGGCCGTGCCACCGGTTTCATTGGGGTCAATGGTCGTCGTGTAGGAGTTGTCCTGGAAATAGCTGAGACCGTTACCCGTGTAATTGAAGCAGAAGAACACGCCGGGCGCTGCGGAGCCGGAGGCGCAAGTGATCGACGTCTGACTGGAATCTCCCGCGGGGGCGTTGAAGTCGTTGTAGGTGACTTGCGCCGAGCTACGGTGCGGAAGGAAAGCTGCCAAGGCCACTCCACAAAGAGCGACGAGCAGCTGAAGTTGAAACTTTGCCAATTGCGACCTGAAAGCCGAGCCGGCGGAATGCGTGGTCATTGATGAGATCTCCAGAGGAATCGCAGCTGACAGTCGATTTAAATTGAACGCGACATTGAACGCACTTGGACGGTGAGGATCAGGACGCGAGACTCCCACACCTATTTGGGCAAGAGCCCAGCCACTCGGCAAATTATTCAGTCGGCCGAATCAATATTGTCTAAATTGCCATTTGGGAGAAATGGCGCCAAATTCCGGGCCATCATGCCGCACAAGTGGACCAGGACGCTTGGCACTCATCGGAGAGGGCCTTTTCTAAGGCATTGAGAATAGAAACTATTGAAGGCAGAAGGATTTGTCAAGAAAATTGGATAAATCCGAATTGAATTTCACATTTCATATTTAATCGTGAAGATGTTCCTGGGATCGAAAAAAGGTTCTCGGAATTGATGCGTTGCGAGTGTGAGATTTTTGACCGCAAATGGCGGCCCTGGGATACGGCGGACTGAATTTGCGTGGAGGGCCGAACAGCCGTTAATTGCCGATAATCGGTTTTACTTAAATCGGGCTTGCTGCCCGGCCAGAGTATTACGGTTCGATGCTGGCGCAAGTGTTTGCGGGGTGCCTCTTGAAGAGGACCACACGACGAAACAACTGTAGACAGGCGTCGGGCTTTCCATCTGCCGAAGTATTGCCGAAGCGAACGATGGTCGGACTTGGGCGGACGCGCTCGACGAAGGAGCTGCCTCTCATGTTGTATTAGGATCGAGAGAATGACGAGGGGCGATTCCGCGAAACCGGAAACAAGGCAGACGGTCTTGATTGTCGAGGACGATCTGGGAACTGGCGAGGCGCTCTGCAATCTCCTGGATTCGGCCGGAGTGCCCGCGCAGCGGTTTGCTTCGGCGGAGGAGTTCATTAAGGAATGGGATCCTTCGACAGCCGGCTGCCTCGTTTTGGATGTGCGCTTGCCCGGTATGAGCGGCATAGAGTTGCAGGCCCGACTGGTCGAGTCCGGCGTCAAAGTTCCTATTATCGTGATCACCGCGCACGGTGATGTTCCCATGGCCCGCAAAGCTCTCAAGACGGGTGCAGTTGAATTTCTCACGAAGCCTTTCCAGGACGAAGAGTTCTTCCTGGCCGTCTCGCAGGCTTTCGCGCTTGATCGCGAGACGCGCAAGGCGAGCAGAATCTCTGAGTCTATCCGGACGCGAATCGATTCGCTGAGCAACCGCGAAACACAGGTTGTGAAGCTCGTCACTTCCGGTCTCACTAATCGCGAAATCGCGGACAAGTTATGTTTGAGTGTCGTGACGGTGAAACTCTATCGGCGCTTGGCCATGAAGAAGATGGATGTCGACTCCCTCGCGGATCTGGTGAAGCTGTGGGAGAAGCGTTAACAGCCGGCTTTAGGCGTCCGAATGTCGAAAGATTCGCTCGATTGGTCTGTTCGTATAAGGATGCCGTAAGGAATCATAAGGATGCCGTAAGGAAACGCCATAATTAAACTAAAGGATATATTGTGAACGCGCCGAGGTAGCCCTAGGCTCACCCCATGGCCCAATGAAGCACAGGCTTCATTCCAGGCAATGGATACCAACGCATCGCGCTGACGTAGTGTTTTTACTCAATGCGGGTTTCAGCCAGCAACATTCGGAACTGGCTCAACACGATTCAAAGTAGTTAGCTGTTACGGATTGATTCGTCAGTCCGAGAGGATACGTGTACTTCGTGGAGGGCATTTGAACATTCAGGCAGTGCTTACTGAAATTCTGCTTTCCGGGTTTTTCGCGATCGCATGTTTTCGCGCGCGAGGCGAGGCGCCGAGCGTGAACGGCCTTGCGCCCCAACGGCTGTTCGTGCTGACCGACCGCCTTGAACGCCTGAAGCGCTCGCGCTGGCAATGGTTTGCCATGGTGCTTTTGCTGTTCGTGATGCGCAAGCAGATCGGCGCTCCCCTGCTCGCTGAACTGACTGCGCTTGCGCAATTCATAGTGTTTCTTGCGTTGCCCTCGCAAAAGAGCTCGATGCAAGCGCACGCGCGGCAGAAGCCCTTACGGGAGGTTCTTCGGCGCTCATGAAGGAGTTGCTGCATGCCGCAGACTTTCTAAGCAGGGTGCGGAGGAAGTTGCGATACGGCGCCCTATCGCGAGAGCCACTGCTTTTGCTGCGGTTCGAGTGGAGGGGAGACTCAATGGAGTGCGACTGGTTGATGCGTCCGCCAGATCCGTGGGATCAAGATCTTCCTGAGCACATGGCCAGGGATAACCAGACGCTCCAGGCGTTGAGGGATGCATTGAGTTTGCGTGAAGTTATTTTCAAGTCGTTTCCGGCAGTGACGAATGCCGATCTGCGCATGTTCCGCGCCGACGGCGAACATCGACTGGAGCTAGTAATGACCGGCAAAGTGAACCGATACAACGATGCCTTTGAACGCGTTGCCTCACTCGCAATGCGGGCCAAGCTTTGCGGCTTTCACTTTACTTTGAAGACGGGCGAAATGGAGAGGCTGACTGCGGTTTCGCTGAGTTGTTAGCGATCCAGCTTAGCTGATCGGCGGAGCCTCGAAGCGGGAATACGGGTGGGTCTAACAGCCAATAGTGGTTCGTTGCAAGGCAGGTTCGTTGGTGTTCTGGTAGGCGAGCGCAGTTTTCAATAAGGATTCCAAATTTCAATCAAGGAGGGCAGTAATGGCGGCAACAAAATCGCAGGGCAGGGATTTCACGCTATTCATGGTAGGGCTGACGGCAGTTTGCGCCGGAATCGCATTCTCAGATTCGGGCACGGGTAAGCTCGCGCTGGTAGTCGGCGCGCTCGCAGTTATTGGATCACTTTGGGGGTTCTTTAAGATCAAGCCCCTCGAAGGCAAGACAGGCGTCGGTCCGCAACCCGCCATCATGAAGTTGATCGGCGTAGCGGTGGTGCTGGGCGGCTGGTTGTTTGTGCTCTTTGGATTGCACATGACGGCCAGCGTGGGAGCACGAATGACGACCTCGATTGTGGGGTTTGCCATCTCGATTGCCGGAATCTTCTTCGTACTCGTGCCGGCATCGAATAAGAACGCCATTTGGAAAGCTTGATCCACTTCCCCAGTTTTTTCACGGCACGATCAACGCAATCGATGATCAACCCAATCATGGAGCTGAATCGATGAGAATTTTCCGACTTACAACCTGGACATGCGCACTGACGATATTCCTGATGGCAGGCGCAGCGATTGTGGCTCGGGCAGACGCTGCACCTTCAGCGTCGGCTGCCGAGTTGAAGAGCGCGCTTGGCGCGGCGCCCACCACCAGCACCTTGGCCAACGGCGATCCCGGCGGCGTGAACACAGGCACCGTGAGTGACGTGCCCGTGGCCGATCCCAAGGCGGGCCTTGGCCTCGGGGACGTTGCCAATCAAGTTGGCCAGAACAAAATCGCTATCAACTTTGTGTGGACGCTGGTCTGCGGCTTCCTGGTCATGTTCATGCAGGCCGGATTCGCCATGGTGGAGGCCGGGCTGTGCCGCGTCAAAAACGCGAATCACACGTACATGATGAACTTTTTCGTTTACGGGTGCGGTCTGTTCGCCTACTGGATTATCGGCTTCGCTATCCAGATGGGTGGCGCGGCCGGAAACAGCAACCTCGGCGGGCTGCAGCCGCTGAACACGGAGCACATGCTCACCATTTTTGGCACTCATTGGGGAATTTTCGGTGAGTGCGGCATGTTTCTGGCAGGACATACCTATGACGTAGGCGTCATGGTCATCTTCCTGTTCGAAATGGTGTTCATGGACACTGCGTTGACCATCGTTACCGGTGCATGCGCCGAGCGCTGGAAATTTCTGGCCTTCGCCGTCTCCTCGGTGCTGATGGGCGCCTTCACCTATCCGCTTTATGGCAATTGGGCCTGGGGCGGCGGCTGGCTCTCGCAGTTGGGCGTCAACCTGGGGCTCGGAAAAGGCTATTGTGACTTCGCCGGATCTGGCGTTGTCCATGCAGTCGGTGGAATAACGGCGCTGGCGGTTGCTATGATCGTCGGTCCGCGCATCGGCAAGTACAATCGCGATGGATCGAGCAATGCGATCATCGGCCACGACATCTCGGCAGTGCTGATCGGCTGCTTCATCCTGGCCTTCGGGTGGTTTGGATTCAATCCCGGCAGCACCCTGGGCGCTTCGGCGGCAGGCAACCTGCGCATTGGCTCAATTGCGGTCAACACGATGCTCGCGGGCTGCACCGGAACTTTCGGCGCACTCCTGTATATGTGGGCGATGAAAGGAAAGCCTGACGCATCAATGAGCGGCAACGGGCTTCTGGCTGGTCTGGTAGCCATCACCGCGCCGAGCGGCTTTGTTAACACCGAGGGATCGGCCATCATAGGCTTTGTAGCCGGCCTGCTGGTCTGCTTCAGTTGCGCGTTCGTTGAGAATTATCTCAAAGTCGACGATCCTGTCGGCGCTATTTCGGTACACGGAGCGAACGGGCTGTGGGGTGTACTTTCCATCGGGTTCTTTGCCGACGGCACCAGCAACTACGGTGGCTCCTGGAATGGAGTTACAGGCTCCGTAACCGGACTGTTCTACGGCGATTCCAGCCAGCTCGTGGCGCAGATAGTTGGTTGCGCGACTCTGGTCGGCTTCGTCTTCAGCTTCAGCTTATGTCCTCAACTGGATTCTCGACATCATCGTTGGACAACGAGTTTCCATTGAAACTGAAGTCGCGGGACTCGATCTTCCTGAGATGGGGCAGCTCGGTTATCCGGAGTTCATGTTCCGTCCGGAGCCGGACTATATGCAGGCTGCCGGAAAGATGGCGGTCGCGTAGGCCTCAGTCGCTTTCACATCTCCCTGGCCAATCGCACGGGCGAGCGGCCGGGGAGACCGAACAGAGTTCTCAATTTCGTTTTTGCTGTGGCATTTTCCTGAGGCAGCAAGGATCATCTGCCAAGCCTTGCTGCACATTTTTTCTCAAGCTTTCGGAGTTCTCGCATGAAGAAGATTCTCGGCAATCCAGAACACCCAGATACGCTATTCCTGGCGCCGGCCTCGTCCGCTCCTCTGTCATTGCCGGCGGCGATCAGTCCTGAGACAGGCCGCCTGCTGCAGCGCATGTTCCGCGATCCACGCGTGCTAGAGCGCGAAGAGCGCACGAGCCTCGTTACGCAGCTTCGCAGCGCCGTCGAACTGGAGCCGCACGTTCCAGAAATCCGCGTGCTGTATGGCATGGCACTTAGTGTCGACCTCCAAGTCCAGGAGGCACTCGAGCAGTTGCGCGAGTCTACTCGCCAGGGGCCGGATTGCTTCATCGCCCGGCTCAAGTTCGGCGAGATGCTGATGCGCCTGCGCATCTGCGATCAGGCTGCTGAACAAACCCAGAAAGCGGCTGAGCTTGCCGTGAATGACATGCAGGCCGATCTGGCCCGGCGTCAGGCCACCACCATTCGCACCATGCGCCGTGAAGGCATCGAGCGCGGAGGCCTTGGCAAAATTCTGCCGCGCTGGGTTCCGCGGGGCCGAAAAAGAGAAACCAGGAGACCTTGCCGGCCCTGGCCGGTTCCAAGTAGGAGAGGATGTCCGCGACTCTCCAACTGGCGCTGCTGATCGCTATTCTTCTTCCCGCGAGCAAGCTGGCGGCGTCGCTCTGCACTCGCTTTGGAATTCCCGCGATTCTAGGGGAACTTCTCGTCGGCGTTGCCGCCGGTCCAGGCGCATTCAATCTGCTGCACGCCGGCATTTTCCAGGGGGGAGACGCCTCAAAAGCGTTCCTGCTGTTGGCGCAGGTTGGCGGCTTGGTTCTGATGTTCATTGCCGGCCTTGAAACTGACATCGAACGCATGCGCGAGGCAGGTGTCACTGCATTCCTGGTGGCTCTGTCCGGGGTCATCTGGCCGTTCTTTCTTGGAGCCGGCGCAGCCCATGCACTCGGATTGCCCTGGAATAGCGCGCTCTTTCTCGGCGGCGCACTAACGGCTACCAGCGTTTCTATCTCAGCCCGTACTTTGATGGATGCCGGAAAAATGTCGTCGCCGGAAGCCTCGGTCATTCTCGGCGCCGCGGTCATCGACGACGTGATGGGCCTGTTTGTCCTCGCCTTCCTCGCGGCATCCATGACAACTGGCAAAACAGATTCCTTCGGGTTGGCAGCCTTGGCCTCCAACTGGTTGAGACTGCATTCAGATACTGCTGCGCATCATCCCCTGCTGGTTCAAATGTCGCTCATCGCTGTTTGCGTGGCCATCTTCTTTGTGGTCTCATACGGTGCAGCGAAGCGCTGGCTAGATCCGCTTATTTTGCAGTTGAGGCGGCTCTCCGCAAGCGAGTCCGTATCGAGCTGCGTTCTGGCGTTGGTTCTGGTCTACGCGATCGGAGCGGAATGGCTTGGAAGCGTTGCTGGAATCACTGGAGCCTATTTGCTGGGATATGTATTCGCCGGGTCCGAATACAAGGCTGACATCGAGCGGACCTTCTATGCCATCGGGCACGGACTGTTGATTCCGCTTTTCTTTATTTCTATCGGACTTTCGAGTAACTTCCGCTCTCTTGGTGGACATTGGTTGCTGCTTGGAGTGATCTTCCTGATCGCCGTCGTGAGTAAATTGCTGGGGTGCGGCATAGCTGCACTTGCTCGCGGTATGGGGCCTGTACGAAGCTTCCGCGTTGGCTGCGGCATGGTCTCTCGCGGCGAAGTCGGCCTGATCGTAACCGCGATGGGGGCGGCATCCGGCGTGTTTCGAGAGCCGGAGGTAGCCGTGATGGTCGCCGTCGTACTCTTTACAACGCTGCTCACGCCACTTGCGTTGCGCGGAGCATTTAACATCAGGTGCATTGAAGATGAAGAGATTGAGGAGCTTGCTGTCTATGAAGCGCTGCACTCGTCGCCCGCCAATGGTCCAACTCCCTCTGGAACTGGTCAGTAGCCGTGAAACGTCACCATGGTCCTGTTTATTTTGAAGATCCGACTAAGGAGTGTAAGAGGATGAGAGGCGTGAAATTCTCGGTATCTCCCGACTACTGTGGCTTAACGACCAGGAATCGCGGAACTGCCGCTGGACGGTTCGAGGTATGAAAGAGATAGCAGTCGGCGACCAACTCGATCACTACCGGATCGATGCACTTGTTGCTACGGGCACCCATGCCGCGATCTTTCATGGGGTCGATCTTAAGAATGGCGCAGTCGTTGCCATCAAGGTGCCGCATTCCGAGCTGGACCTGGACCCGGTGTTTTACGAACGATTCCGCCGCGAACAGGAAATCGGCCAGAAACTAAATCACCCGAAGGTCATGAGGGTGCTTCCGAGTGAGCACCATAGCCGGGACTACATCGTCATGGAGTGGGTCGATGGGATTTCGCTTCGAGAGATCCTTACAAAAGGCAGGCTTCCGCAGGAACGCGCAACCCATATTGCAATCGGCATCTGCGATGCCGTGTATTACATCAATTCGCACGGTGTCGTCCATCGTGACCTCCGTCCGGAACACATCATGGTCGATAGCAACGATCACATCAAGCTCATCAATTTTGGGCTCGCCTCGCAAGTCGCGGCCAAGCGCATTACGTTCGTCAGCCTGGCGCGTGAGTTGAACACGGTCAGATACGCTTCGCCCGAAGAGATCAGAGGGCAACATTGCGATGCTCGCAGCGATGTCTACTCCATTGGCGTAATGCTGTATGAAATGCTCACCGGAAGGTTACCCTATGAGAACAACTACCTGCTCGCGCACGCAAATGACCCTCGGCTCAAGGATCCCACCCCGCCTCGCAAACTTGAGCCAACGATCACCCCGCAAATGCAGCATATTGTCCTTCGAGCAATGGACCAAACGCCCAGGTATCGCTATGCAAGCGCTCATGAGATGGCGCAAGACCTGACCCATATGCAAGATGTCGTCGTGGATGAAGGCACTTCGCACAGTAGTTATAGAACGACTGCCGCATGGAATAAGAATTTTCTTTTTTATATTGTGCTGGCAGCGATCCCAGTCATTCTTTTTGTCTTGATGATGTTGGCGACACATCACAGATAGCCCATGGGCCCCGGGCCAGATCCCGAATCGAGAGTTCTACTGGCTTCTCCTCTTTCACGGTTGGTATCGTGGTGGCCGCGACTACAAATGGCGGACCAGGCACTGATGGGTTTAATCTTGTCGAATCAGGTTAGCTCTTGGACTAAAGCGAACCTAGGGATCCGCACTCGATCACCTTGGCCAATATAAGAGGGTTGAGTAAGCTCGATTGCAAAGCATTGAAAATAATTGGTCGGGGAGAGAGGATTCGAACCTCCGACCCCCTGGTCCCGAACCAGGTGCTCTACCAGGCTGAGCCACTCCCCGACGTGCTGTTTAATCTACAGTTTCTCCATTCTACAGCGCCATTCAGGGTGGCGCAAACGAGCAGGGATTGAGACCATTCCAGCGCGGCGAGACAGTGTTCGCGTTCAAAGACGCCGATGTAACATTCACCAAAACCAGTGTTGTCCTGATTGACTAAAACCGGTGCCGCCGGGAGCCAAAAAGTTCCGGCTGCGCATCAATAATTAGCGCCAAATAGTGCTCTTTGGCGAGTCGGCTTTTAGAGGATGTAGCGCGACAAATCGTGATCCTTCACGATTGACGCGACCATCTGCTTGACGTAGGTGTCGTCGATGAGGAAAACCTTCTCAGGGCCCGAGGCAGTCATCCGCTCAAGGTAAGGCAATGGGGTAGTCGATTCGCTCTTGATGGCCGCGGAAAGTGCCTCAGCAGTCTTATCGTCGGAGGGGTGGCGGGCCACATCCGGCGCGAGGAAGCTGACGTCTTCAAGGACGCGCTCCATAATGGTGTGCAATCGCCGCGCGCCGATGTTCTCAGTGGTCTCGTTTACCTTGAACGCGAATTCAGCCATCTCGCGCAAGGCTTCAGGCGCGAACTCAAGACGTACTCCCTCGGTTTCAAGCAATGCCGAGTATTGCTTGGTGAGTGATGCCTTGGGCTCGGTGAGGATCCGCAGAAAATCATCGACTGTGAGCGATTGCAGCTCGACGCGAATAGGAAACCGGCCTTGTAGTTCGGGGATCAGATCGCTGGGCTTGGAAACATGGAAGGCGCCGGCGGCAATGAAGAGAATGTGGTCTGTGCGCACCATGCCGTAGCGTGTATTCACCGTGGTGCCTTCGACGATGGGCAAAATATCGCGCTGCACGCCCTCGCGTGAGACATCGGGCCCGTGACCGCTCTCGCGCCCCGCGATCTTATCGATCTCGTCAAGGAAAATGATTCCGTTGGATTCGACGCGTTCAACAGCCGCTCGATTTACCGAATCCATGTCGATCAGCCGGCCCTCTTCTTCCTGCACAAGATAATCGAAGGCATCGGTGACCTTCATCTTCCTCTTCTTGGAGCCGCCTCCAAAGATATTGGGCAGCATATCCTTCAGGTTCATCTCCATGTCTTCCATGTTTTGGTTAGAGATGATGCCAAACTGTGGCGAATTGCGCTCGCGCACGTCGAGCTCCACCATGCGGTCATCGAGCTTGCCCTCGCGGAACTGCTGGCGAAGCTTTTCGCGCGAGCGCTGGTGGCTTTCGGTTCCGGGAAGAGAGAGCTGGCCCTCTTGAGCGTGGGGCGTGGCAGGCGGCGGAGGCAGGAGAACATCGAGCAATCGCTCCTCGGCGTTCATTTCAGCCCGGTCTTCCACCTCTTCAAGGCGCTCCTCGCGCACCATGTCTATTGAGATTTCGACAAGATCGCGAATCATCGACTCGACATCGCGGCCCACATAGCCCACCTCGGTAAATTTCGAGGCCTCGACTTTAAGGAATGGCGAATCGGTGAGCTTGGCCAGGCGCCGTGCGATCTCAGTCTTGCCCACGCCTGTGGGGCCGATCATGATGATGTTCTTGGGCATGATGTCGTCGGCCAGATCGGGCGGCAGTTTTTGCCTCCGCTGGCGATTCCGGAGAGCGATGGCCACGGCGCGCTTGGCGGCGCGTTGGCCGACAACGTGCTTGTCGAGTTCGGCGACGATCTCGCGCGGCGTCAACTCGTCGAGCGCGAGCTCTTGTTCTTCAGCGGATGCGGGAAGATAAATGGCCATGAGTGAATGTCAACGGAAAACCTCCGCTAACCCTATAGCTCCTCGACTGTGACGTGATCGTTGGTGTAAATGCAGATTTCGCCTGCGATCCTCATTGCTTTTTCAGCAATGTCGCGAGCGCTCAGATCCGTGTTCTCCATCAAAGCGCGGGCGGCGGCGGTGGCGTAGCTGCCTCCGGAGCCAATCGCGGCGAGCGGCTCATCGGGGTCAATCACGTCGCCCGAGCCGGAGATAAGGAATGTTTGCCCTTTATCCGCAACCAGCAACAAGGCCTCAAGATTGCGCAGCATCTTGTCGGTGCGCCAATCCTTGGCCAACTCTACGGCGGCCCGGTTCAAGTTGCCGGCGTGTTGCTCAAGCTTGGTTTCAAAGCGCGCAAAAAGGTTGAAGGCGTCGGCAGTGGAGCCGGCAAACCCCGCCAGAATTTTGTCCTGAAAGAGGCGGCGAATCTTTTTGGCCGAGTGCTTGAGCACATGGTCGCCTAACGTCACCTGACCGTCGGCGGCCATTACAACCTGGCCGTTGCGCCGTACGCAGATAACCGTTGTGGAACGAATCCTGGAACGCTCTTTCATTCGAATGCCTCGCACGAATCCAATGACACGCCGGGAAAAGGCGCATCAAGCAGAGCAGAATCCTGCCTTTCGTGCAACCTAAAGTATAGGTCATCAGTGCGACTGTGGCAGGCTCGGCGACCGAGGGGTTATTGCCATGGCACCGAGCGGTTGGCTTGCGGCGCGCAGTCGATTTCACCTGCGGTATCCTCAAGTTGGGGTGATGTGCTTTGAGCCCCATTCTGACATGATCCTGCACAACGCTGACGACTGGGAGATTGCCGCCGGGCTCACCGCTGCGGCCGCCGTAGCGGCAATTGCCGCATGGCTGATCCTGCGCAGGCGCCCCAGCGCAGATGAAGTGGAGCGCGCGCGACGGCAGTTCCTTGTGCACTCAGGACGGCTGGTCGACGGCATGCTGCTCGACATCTATGAAGTGGAAGCGAAAGATGGGCGCACGCTCACCATGCTTCTGTTCAGTTACCGGATCGGCGGCGTGGACTACGAGAGTTCGCAGGACATTACCGCGATGCGCGAATTGGTGAACGCGGTCGAGGTGAGGGCTGGATTTCCGTGCACGGTGCGCTATCAACCCGGTAACCCGTACAACAGCATTGTTGTGGGTGAAGGCTGGACGGGACTGCGCGAGCGGATTCCGCAATTGCCCTCTTACGGTGATCCAGACCCTTTAGATTTGAGCCACCTGCGACCCGGTAAAGGCTAGGGCGTATCGACGTATGCGCGCGTTGGCGTGCGATCCTGATAGCCGGTAAACTATCGATATGCATGTGCACGCGCCGCAGGCGGGTAAGGGAGCAAGCCGGACGACATTGGTCTTGCGCATCTCGATGGTCGCCACCCTGGCGTACGTCGTGCTTACGTTTGTTGCCGGACTGCGCGCGCACTCGCTGGCGTTGCTGTCTGAGTCGGGGCACAACGTCTCCGATTTTCTGGCCCTGCTGCTCAGCTTTACCGCGGTCCACTTCCAATCGCGGCCGGCAGACCATTCAAGGACCTTTGGGTACCAGCGCGCGGGTGTGATTGCAGCGTTCATCAACGCGGCGACGCTTATCGCAATTTCACTGTTGATCGCCCTGGAAGCAGTACATCGCCTCAGCTCGCCGGTAGCGGTGCAGCCGAGGATCATGATGATCGTGGCTGCGGCCGGCGTCGCGATGAACGGCGCAATTGCGGCGCTGCTTTGGGGCGTGGCCCGCGACGTGAACCTGCGCAGCGCTTTTCTGCACATGGCCGGCGACACTCTATCGACGGCGGCGGTAATTGCGGGCGGCGTGGGCATCTTGCTCACGGGCCAGAACTGGATCGACCCCGTTCTCTCGATTCTGATTGCCGCATTTATCTTCTGGTCGAGCATTGGAATCGTGCGCGAGACGCTGAACATTCTGCTCGAAGGTACGCCGCGCGGCGTCTCACTGCACCAGATTCGTTCAGTGATGGAAGCGGTTGAAGGCGTGGTCAATGTTCACGATTTGCACGTCTGGTGCCTTGGCTCGTACACGCGCGCCCTCGCATGCCACGTGACGATCGCCGATATTCCTCCATCGGAAAGCGCATGTATTCTCGTCAGCCTCAAAGATGCTCTCCACGGGCAATTCGAGATCCACCACACGACCATCCAGTTCGAGCACATCGGCTGTGAGGCACTGGAGGGTTGCGTTGCTCCCCCTGAAGCGTTGGCTGCCGGGCACGTGCATCATCACGGTCACGCGCATTGAATCTATTCTGAATTGGGCTGGCTTACTGCGCGTTCTTTTGGCGGCCAGCGGAGGATCGACATTTGATTTTTCGCCGCTTGCTTTGGAATGCCATCTGGATAGCGCTCGTTCCGATGCCGGCGGCTGTGGCGAATGCGGCTCCGCGATTGGGACAACAGCAGGCCGCTTCTGAAATCAACTCGCTTGCGGGCAACTACTCCGATCCGGCAGAAGGGAGCGGAGGCTACACAATCTACGTGCAGGATGGAAAGCTCATCCTTGAATCCACTCGGACGGTTCCTACTGAACTCACGCCCGTTTCCGCGACGGTCTTCAACGTGCCTGGCTTCGACACGACTGCCGTATTCTCGCTCGACTCGTCGGGACAGGCGACAAGCTTCATCTTTTCCGCGGCGCCCAATGTGGTCTACCATCGCACGGGCGAACCGGTGCGGCACACGTTCCACGATTACGCGCGCAGTGAAGTAATGATTCCCATGCGCGATGGAGTCAAGCTCCATGCGGTGATTCTTCGACCCACGGACATCCCAATGCCGCTGCCCATTCTGATGCAGCGCACGCCATACGGCGTGGACGAAACAGACCGAGCGACCTTCTTCGCACAGCGTCCTGAACTGGCACGCGACGGCTACATCTTTGTTGCCGAAGACATTCGCGGGCGCTACAAGAGCGAGGGCAAATTCGTGATGATGCGGCCGCTCGCCGATCACCACAATCCGAGCGCGACTGACGAGAGCACCGATGCTTACGACACTGTGGCGTGGCTGATCAAAAATGTCGTGGGCAATAACGGCCGGGTTGGCGTTGTGGGCACAAGCTATCCGGGATTTCTGGCGATGATGGCTGGCATTGACCCGCACCCGGCGGTGAAGGCGATTTCGCCGCAGGCTCCGATGATCGACGTGTGGATTGGTGACGACTTCTTTCATAACGGCGCCTTTCGCCAAAGCTACGGATATGACTACGTGCTGGGGCTGGAATCTACAAAGACAGAAACCCAGGTCAGCTACGGGAACGACAAAGACGGCAAGCCCGTGGACGGTTTCGATTACTTTCTCAGCCGCGGCAGTTTTGCCCAGGACGTGAAGCAGTCCGGCGCCAAACTGGTTCCGACGTGGAAGCTCTTTCTCGATCACCCGGCGTACGATTCGGCCTGGTCGTCGCGCGCGGTGGAATCTGCGCTGAACGCGGTGACCGTGCCGACACTGACTGTCGGCGGCTACTACGACCAGGAAGACATGTTCGGGCCGCAGGAGGAATACGCGAAGCTCGAGCCGCACGATAGCGGACACGAAAATTTTCTAGTCCTCGGGCCGTGGCGGCACGGTTACTGGTCGTCGTCGTCGCAACACCTCGGCAACCTGAACTACGGAGAGCCCATTGGCACCGAGTTCCGCAGAGACATCGAGGCAAAGTTTTTCGCGTACTACCTCAAAGATCAGCCGGAATTCAATCTCGACGATACGGCGAGCTTTCAGACAGGCTCGAATACGTGGAGGTACTATTCGCACTTTCCTCCAAACGAATCGCGAACGACGGCGCTTTATCTCGATGGCGCTGGATTGCTGAGCTGGACTGCGCCGGACTCGAAATTGGGGAGTGACGCTGAGGCCTCCTATGTCAGCGATCCTTCCAATCCGGTTCCGTATAGACACAGGCCGATTCAGCCGACGTACAGTGACGGCTCCCAGTGGTACAACTGGCTGACTGAAGACCAGCGCTTCGTGACCGACCGCAAAGATGTAGCCGTTTGGAAGCTGCCGGTTCTCACGAAAGATCTGACGATTACCGGCGAGGTTATGACGGACATCTTCGCCTCGACGACGGGCACGGACAGCGATCTGGTGGTGAAGCTGATCGATGAGTATCCAGACGACGATGCTGACTCAACAATGCGCGGCTATCAACTGCTGACGAATGCCGAGATCTTTCGCGGGCGCTATCTCGCCGGGTACGATCATCCCGCGGCGCTCGCGCCGGGATCAATTCATGAATATAAATTCAGCTTGCACGATGTGGACCATGTGTTCAAAGCCGGGCACACGGTGATGGTTGAGATTCAGAGTACATGGTTTCCGCTGTACGATCGCAACCCGCAGAAGTTTGTGCCGAACATCATGAAGGCGAAGCCGGCTGACTATAGAGCCGCGACGATCACGATTTATTCCGGGCCGGGACACGATTCTGCGATCGAGATTCCGGTAATGGGCGCGCAGTAGCGGCGAGCGCGCTGCGTGCGTGGGGTCAGCTTAAAAGAACCTTCCCTCAGGGGCTAAAGCCCTCATTCATTTTGCGCTCTTTTGGCCCGGCTAAAGCCGTGCCCTTGTTACAAAGCCGCTTGCCTGTTCGCACGGCTAAAGTCGTGCCCCTTCAAAGCCAGTCGGACCCCTACAAAGCACATCCAAACTGACTCGCCGCGTGCGTGGGGCGACTATGGCAGCAACGGAGCCTCACGACCTATAATCCGAGCAGAAACGCCGCGATACCGCGACTTCAACAAGCGAGGAACAACTTGGCCCGCGAGCTTTATACGGCGCGACTTTTGCGCAAAACCTGCATTTCAGAAGTTGCACAGTGCTATCACTTCGTATTTGAAGTCGAGGGCCGTGAGCGTTTCGACTACCATCCCGGCCAATTTGTTTCAGCCATTGCTACAGACCAGAGCGGCAAACAACAGACGCGCGCGTATTCGATTGCATCGGCGGCGAGCGGGAACAGATTCGAGTTGTGCGTGAACCGCGTGGAGAATGGATTCTTCTCAAACTATCTCGCCGACCTGCCGGAATTACCTGTTGGAGGCACGATCCAGATTCACGGGCCTCACGGTCACTTTGTACTTCAACAGCCGATCACCGACTCAATTTTTGTGGCCACCGGAACAGGCGTGGCACCGATGCGCGCCTTCGCGGAGTGGCTGTTTCCTGTCGATGGCCCAGATCGCAGCCAGGGCAAAGACATCTGGCTTGTTTACGGCACGCGCCACGAAACCGACATCTACTACCAGGACGAATTCGAAGCGCTGGCGAAACGCGCACCCAACTTCCACTATCTGCCCACGCTGAGCCGAGCACTGGATGAATGGGCCGGCCTGCGCGGTCATGTGCAGGTCCACATTTCGAAGACTGTGGAAGAGCGCGCGAAACGGCTCGGGCTGAAATTGCCCGATGTGCCCGCGGCTCTTGTCGATCCTGCTGTTGCAGCGGCCGCTCCCCGCTTCGACATCTATTGCTACATCTGCGGACTGAACTTCATGGTCTCTGGCGTGCGCGAGCTGCTCGAGGGTTACGGCTGGCACAAGAAGCAGATTGTGTTCGAGCGGTACGACTGATTAAGGCAGGGACCAGGCCACCCTATCGGGCGCAAATCGCCCGCTGGGGACCCCGGCCGGGACCAAGGGACCGAGCGAGGGAACAAGGGAACAGGGGAACAGGGACCAGAGCGGCCCAGGTCGACTGGTTTTGACCGCATTTATCGCCTGGTGCCAGAGGCGGCTGTTTATGTTTTTTTAGCCACCCCCCCTCCCCCCCGGTATGCCATACCTCCAGGCAATAATATACAACACTCAGCAAGGGTGGTATGCTCTACCTACAGGCAAATTGGGGACTGCGCGCGCTCCTTGAATGGTGGCGCGTATGATTATTCCCACCGCCCCGTCAGGAGCATACAAGCGCATGAATTACGAGAATACGGAGATTAAGCTCGACTCTCTGATCGGATACCTTGAACAACGAAAAATCAACCTCTCGCCTGTTTTCCAGCGCGGGCGCGCGTGGTCGCTTCCTATGCGGCAGGAGTTGATTAAGAACATCGTACTTCACAGGCCGATACCCGCCATCTTCCTTTACAAGGAAGAATCTGACGCGAAGTATTCGTACAACATTTTGGACGGAAAGCAAAGGCTTGAGAGCCTAATCCTTTTCATTGCCGACCAACATCCTAAGCTAAAAATATCGAATTGGAAGGAATACATATTCGACAGGCAATACCGACGCATTGCAGGGTTCAAAACGAAGTGCCCTGAAAGTCAGGTGAAGATTCCCTTTTCTAAGTTCTCGGATGAGGCTGTACGCGACCTTCGCGAGTACCAGCTAGCGATGATCGAAATCAAGCAAGATGAAGAAGCTAACCTGGACGAGATTATCAGTCTTTTTGTCGATATAAATCAGAAAGGCGCTAAAGTGACTCGCCTTCAGATTGTGAGGGCCTTGAAGCGCGATGATCCGTTCCTAAAAAGCGTCTATGACTTGGTTGCTGAAAAGCAACCGCGTTATCAAGATGTGTTTGTTCAGGTCAAGAAGGGCAAGGTCGTGGGAGTCCTGTCGAAGTTGAGCGTAGTTTCGGGAGCGGTGGATAAGACCGCTATGGCGGATAGGATGTGGGGAAAACTCATGGAACTTTCCCTGTTCGTTAGGAACGGCAACAAACACGGCAAGGGTTCTGATGTCCTCAAGAAATTTGTCGAGAAAAAAGAAGAAAATGCGTTATCTGGAGCAGAGACAAAGACACTGCGGAGACTATTCACGTTTCTTGACGAAGCATACAGTTCTGGCCTGTCGAATACACGTTTAGCCACTGACTATAGCCATTTCTACATCATGGCTACGTCCCTGCTTACCGGGCTTCTGCCAACCCATACGGGTGCCGTCGCCGCTCAACAGCGCAAAGACCTAATTGGTCGGTTGAAAAAGTTCGGCGCTCTGCTAGAGAACCCCGAAGCCAAAAAGACCGATGGTGAGGAAACGGACTTGGAACGATATCTAAATTTGTCCAGCCGCCAAACTACGGACGCGAAGAAAAGAGAGCAGCGACAGGTTCTCTTCAAGCGGATTGTCGCAAGCCTATAATGAGGGTCGATGAAACATTCAGCACAATACACGGCGTTCACGAAACTTGTGGATGCCGTTTTGTCTGTGCCCCACGAAGAGATGCAACGACGCGAAGCGGAATACCGGAAACAGGTTGACGCTAATCCCCGTCGTCGCGGACCTAGACGCGGATCGAAGCGGAAGTCTAAACTCCCTTCCGCTTCCCCCGCCCCTGTCTCTTCTTAGTTGACTTGTTTTTCCGACCCCTTCCCCGTCAACTCTGCATACGTCAGCCGCTTTCCAACGATCTGCGTTACCGCCAGATTGAAGCGGTCACTATCGGTCAGCGGATTATCCTTTGTTGCCCGGTTGTTGTAGCGAAATACTTGCTCGTCCAAATAGCGATCTAAATGAAATGGTTCTACCGCGATGTACGTTCCCCGCAATTGCCGCTTCAAGAGACTCCAAAAGTTTTCGATTCCCTGAGTGTGAACCTGACCGCGAACATACTCGTGAACGTGATTGACCGTCTCGTGGATGTACTGCTCGGCAGCCAAGCGATCATAAGCCTGATAGCCGTCTGTGTAGACAGTCGAGCCTCCCGCGACGTGATTCAGAATCTCGTTTTGCAGCGTCTCGCGTCTGACATTCGGGACTACCTTGGCACGTACCTTGCGCGCGTCCCTGTCCACCATCCCAAAGACAATGGCCTTGGACAAGTCCTTCGTGATTCTCTTCACTTTCTGGCGTCTGTCAGCGTGCATTCGATTCGGAATCGGGCCAATGAAAGCCTCATCCACCTCGACAGGTCCACCATCCTCACCCAGCTTCGTCACGTTGCCATCTCTCAACGCCAGCCGGAGCCGATGCAACATAAACCATGCCGTCTTTTGTGTAACGCCCAGAGTACGGTGAAGTTCCCACGATGAAACACCATTCTTGCAATTCGCAACCATCCACATCGCCATTAGCCACTTGTCGAGCGAGATGGCGGAATCCTCGAATACGGTCCCAACCTTGATCGAGAACTGCGAGCGCGGGTGGCGCTTCTTGCACTGCCATACCCGGCGTGGCGCTGGCATGTAGTTCGCGCCCTCTGAGCCGCAAATGGGGCACTTTACGACCCCATCAGGCCAGCGACGGCCAACGAGGAAGCTAATGCAGTTATCGGGGTCTGAGAAGTAGACCGTAGCTTGTTGAAGCGTCTTGGGTTCCGTGTTCATAAGAACACTCTAGCCCATTTCGTTTGCTGAGTCAAGTATATTCTTGCCTACCTCCATATTTGATTTTGAAGGGTTTAAGGGAGGGCCTCATACCTTTGCCATACCTCGTCCATACCTTT
The DNA here is from genome assembly GCA_963763585.1 of uncultured Acidobacteriaceae bacterium. Taxonomy (GTDB): domain Bacteria; phylum Acidobacteriota; class Terriglobia; order Terriglobales; family Acidobacteriaceae; genus Telmatobacter. Next base: position 52,170 of record CAVXPR010000017.1, read on the forward strand.
CATACCTCCCATACCTCTCAAACCTTCCAAGTCTGACTCATACGGTGCCCTTGGCGGGGCGATGATGCGGCGAAGGAACATGGTGCCAGAAAAGGGCTGAAAAGGCCTGAAAAACGCCCGAAAAGGGTTGAATTTGGGTCGATTTGGCTCGTTTTTCGGCGTTTTTTCGACGCGAATTTCGCAAAATTATGTTGATGATAAAGGAGTTAAGTGCACTTTGCACCAAACCAAGTGCAGCTTTTTTTGATTTCAGGGTCGAAATCGGGCCATTTAGGCGAATAGATGGCGTAGGACCTAGAGGGATAAATGTCCGGCGAGCGAGGATTTCGAGAGGACGGTTTCGAGTTGCGAAGATCGGTTGCGAAGGACGGCCCAGTTGAGCGCTCATGACCCAAGTATGCGCCGGAGCGGGGTAATTATCGGCAATGCCATGTGGCCTTGTTTTCAGGTATTTAAAAGAAAGCACTGTTGACAAGGTGGGGAGCGCGAGCAGACCCACAGCGGGCGGCGGAAAAAGTCGCTGCGGAGAGGAAATCATCCTTCGGCGGCTAAAGCCGCACTCAATTTGCAACATTTACGGCACGACTAAAGTCGTGCCCTGACGCTTCGTGCCTTTCATGGGTAGTTCTTCCTCAGGAGCTAAAGCGCCGGTTTATTTTGGCGCGATTGCGGCACGAGTAATCGCGCGCCCTGACGCTTCGTGCCTTTCATGGGCAGTTCTTCCTCAGGAGCTAAAGCGCCGGTTTATTTTGGCGCGATTGCGGCACGAGTAATCGCGCGCCCTGACGCTTCGTGCCTTTCATGGGCAAGTTCTTCCTCGGGGGGTAAAGCGCCGGTTTATTTTGGCGCGATTGCGGCACGAGTAATCTTGCGCCCTGACGCTTCGTGCCTTTCATGGGCAGTTCTTCCTCAGGAGCTAAAGCGCCGGTTTATTTTGGCGCGATTGCGGCACGAGTAATCTCGCGCCCTGACGCTTCGTGCCTTTCATGGGTAGTTCTTCCTCAGGAGCTAAAGCGCCGGTTTATTTTGGCGCGATTGCGGCACGAGTAATCTCGCGCCCTGACGCTTCGTGCCTTTCATGGGCAGTTCTTGCTCAGGGGCTAAAGCGCCGGTTCATTTTGGCGCGATTGCGGCACGAGTAATCTCGCGCCCTGACGCTTCGTGCCTTTCATGGGTAGTTCTTGCTCAGGGGGTAAAGCGCCGGTTTATTTTGGCGCGATTGCGGCACGAGTAATCTCGCGCCCTGATACTTCGTGCCCCCTCGAAGCAGGTTTTCCGCAGACAGCTAAAGGTTGAAGAGCTCGCGGAGGCGCTTGGTTTGGGCGCGGCTGACGGGGATCTCCGTCTGCTGCTTGTCATTCATGCGGAGCTGGTAGCTGGATTTGAACCAGGGCATGACTTCGCGAATCTGGTCGATGTTGACGACGAAGCCGCGGTGGGCGCGCCAGAAGCGGGTGGAGTCGAGGAGTTCGAGCAGCTCCTCAAGAGTGCGGCATTTGGATTGGCCTTCAAAGACGCGAGTGACGATGCGAATGACGCCCTCATCGATGGAGGCGAAACAGATGTCGGCCTGATCGACGAGCAGCAGGCGGCTTTGTGCCTGGACGATGAGTTTGGCGGGGGCGCGGCCCTGCTCGGCGTTTTGAGGGCGGTTGAGAAGACTCAACAGACGGTGAAGCTGAGACTCGATGCCGGGGGACTCTATTCCGGCGTTGGGTGCGACGCCCGCGGAGGAGCTGCCTGCCGCGATGCGTGCACGGGCGCGATCGACGGCTTCAGAAACACGGGCCAGGTCAAAGGGTTTGAGCAAGTAGTCAACGGCATTCACGTTGAAGGCGCGGACGGCGTATTGGTCGTATGCGGTGGCAAAGACGAATTGAGGCAGCGGCGCGGCGTTTGATTCCGCGCCTGCGTCGGCGGATTTAGCGCGGTCTTTAGCTCGGTCTTTGGCCCGGACTTTCTCGCGGTCGTTTGCACGGTCTTTCTCGCGATCGAGGAGCCGCTGAATCACGGCGAAGCCGTCCTGGCCAGGCATCTGCACATCGAGGAAGACGAGATCGGGATGATGTTCGTCGATGAGGTCGACAGCCTCGATTCCGTTCGATCCCTGGGCGATGACGTCGACGCCGCCGACTGAGTCAAGAAGGTACTTGAGCTCTTCGCGGGCCAGTTGTTCGTCATCGATAATGAGCGCGGAGATGGGCATGGGGGCCGAAGCTTCGATTGTAGGAAGCGGAGAGGGCGGGGTCAATGCGGGGGAAGGTACGGGGGGAGAGCGGAGGGAGCGAGTCGGCGAGTCAGCGTGGAACGAGCGGGATCGTGCGAGCCCACCCTTCGCCGGAATTCCGAAATGCAAGTCCTTCGACTCCCATCGTCCGCCGTGGCGGACGACGGTCGCTCAGGATGACTGCGTGCTATCCCTGGTCCCCAAATGCGAGGGACCTGGGGCACCCGCATTTGTTGGTTGAACTGCTGGCGCTGATTATTCGCTCAAGACGCGGAGGCGCGCGGGTGTATTGTCGGTGGCCAGCTCATGGCCGCAGTTGGTGCAGTAAATGTCGGTGGCGCGGACGGTGCGGAAGCAGGTGCCGCAGTTGGCAGTGAGCTGGAAGTTGCATTGCGGGCAGAAGTGAAAGTCGCCCTGAACGTGCGTGCCGCAGGAAGGGCAGCGAGAGACCTGGGGCTGGCGCAATAGAAAATACAACACTGCGCCGATGCCGGCGGGCATGACGAAGCAGATGACCATCCAAAACCGCGCGCTCATGGCGCGGCGCGGGGCATCTTTGCTGATGTAGCCGACCATGAGGAAATAGAGGGCGGCGACTACTCCCCAGGAGATGTTGAAGTAGATGCGCAGGCCGAGTGGCGGCGGCGCGTGGTGGTGCTGCTGGGGCGCGACGACCCAGAAATAGTATTCGATGAGGACAAACGCCAGGCTGGCGAGGACGATTGACCAGATCGGAATCAGCCGCTCTTCCTGGTTGAAACTGATGGGCTTTTGGTCAGGCATGGGCTGTTGCTCCCGCGGAGAGTCGTTCAGAGACAGGTTCGCCCCTGGTTGAATGGACGGAACAGAGGCGCAAGAAGTTGCGCGGGATGCGAAACCGGGAAGGATTTTTGAGGAACTTTAGTGGGAGCTATGCCAGGGTTGGGTGGGGGCCATTCGCGGGTAAGCGGGGGCTAGTCCGAGTTTGGCGGGGGCTAGTCCAGATTGGCGGGGGCTAGTCCAGATTGGCGAAAGCTATTCTTTGGCGCGGGACCAGCCAGCGACGACAAAAGCGGCCAGCAAGGCGGGAATGAGGATGCAGGCCCAGAGGCTGGTTTGGGTGGCAATGTCGCTGATATGCTCCCCACCGATGAGATCGTCTGTAACTCGCCATGCGAGAGGGCCAAAGGCCAGAAGCGCCAGCAAAAGCGACGCCAGGACGACGGAGCGAGTGCGGCGACGGCCGGCTTTTTGATCCTGCATGACGCCGAACGAAGCCATGACGACGCGACGGGTTTTTTCGGCCACGACGCGATCGCGGCCAGCCTGCTTGCCGGAGAGGGCTGCAAGTAGCTCGGGGTTGGCGGCGCGAGCGCCCGTTGCGGGCGGACTGGTTGCGCCGGACGCCGGATTGGCGGCGTGGTTGCCGGCGAATTCAGCCGTTTTCAAACGCCCTCCTGAAAGCGCGCTGCCGCGAAGCCAAGCCGGGGCTTGATCATGGCGAGGCCGCGATAGAGGCGGGATTTGACGGTGGAAAGGGGCGCGCGGGTGACCTTGGCGATCTCCTCAAGCGAAAGCTCTTCATGAAAGCGCAGGACGAGCACTTCGCGATGAAGCGTATCTAGTTGAAGGAGGGCGGCGGCGATCTTTTCGCCGTCTTCGAGGTTTGAGACGCGGTCAAAGGGGGTGGGCTCGTCGGCGACGACTTCAAATTGCATGGAGCGGTCGTCTTCAGTGACGCCGTCGATTAGCTCGTCGAGCGAGCTCATGGTGCGCTTGCGGCTCTGATCGATGACGAGATTGCGCGCGATGGTGAAGAGCCAGGTTTCAAACCGGGCGCGACCGTCAAACTGATCGCCGCGGACGAGAACGCGCATCCAGACTTCCTGAAAGATGTCTTCGGCGGTGTCGCGGTTGCCGGTGAGGAAAAGCAGATAGCGCAGCAGGCGGTGCTGATAGCGGACGATGAGCTCTTCGAGAAGGCCAGCCTTCTGGTGCTTGAGCCCAGCGGAAACGGCAAGACTTTCTTGCCGCGCTTGATCGTCGCGCGCCCGATCGTCAGCCAAGGTGGCAGACGCTTTTGGGAAGAGTGTCAGAGCGGAAGCAATCGTCATCTCAATTCAATTAGACGATAAAACCGCGGCCAAGGCCAATTCAAATCGGGGGATTTGCGGCTTACCGTCCTCCCTCCTGTTACCGATATCTAACCCCGGATGCCCGAAAAAAGTTGTGATGCGGCGCAAATAGATGTTGCGGGTTGGTCGGGATTGGCGGGTGCGGGCCGGTAATTGGCATGGAATCAGAGGTCAAGACTCGTCTATTTGGCGTCGTCTTTTAAGCGTCGCTGCGGGGCGGGCCGGTTTTTCGCTTTGCGGCGCGGAGGGCGTCGTCGAGGGCCTTGGTGGCGCGGCGTTCGCGGGCATCGGCGGATTCATAGTAGAAGATTCCGAGCAGGTGGCTGCGGCGCTGGGCGGGAGTGAAGGCGAGCCATGCGTCGCGGGAGCCGGGGCGGCGCTCGAAGAGAACGCGGAGAATGGGCGGCGGGTGGCGCTCGCCGTCGAGAGCCTGCATGAGCATTTCAGCGATTTTGCCGGCGCGCTTGATGCGGGCGGCGGGTGATTTTGGCTGGTCGGCAAACTTGCCGAATTCGCGACGCCGGGAGTCGCTCAGGGAATCGAAGACGCGGCGGAGCTGACGGTCGGCGTTGAGGGCGCGGGTGAGCTCGGGCGGGAGATCGACTGGGCGCTCAGCTATGTCGGGTTCGAGCCAGACGCTGATGCGGGAGCCGACGCGGGCTTTGGCGGCGGATTGCATCTTTTTGTTGACCAGGAGAAAGTGGCCGCCGCGACGGGAATCAGGGAAGAGCGAGGTGCGGAATTCGTGGCCGGCGATTTCTGCGCGCACGCGACGGCCGTTGCGGACCGGCCAGGCTTTGGCGATGTCGAAGGGAATGCGGGCGATGACCCACTTGAGCGCGGTTCCGTCTGGCTCGAGGAGCGCGGTGAAGGATTTGCGTGGTGAGGCGGAGTGGGGCGGCATGGGTCAGGATTGAGTTGCAGCTGAGGACTGGGCGGCGAGTTTGCGACGGCGGCGGAGCGAGCGCAGAGCGCGGAAGACGAAGCGAATAAGGATGAGCGTGATGAGGATGAAGATGAAGGCGATGGCGGCGGCGATGTAGGGCTGCCAGGTGGAGAGCCAGGTGAGGAAGATTGCGAGGCCGTCTTCGCCGAGGCTTAGCGCGATGTTGGAGAAAGGCTCGGGCGAGGGAGTGACGGCGGCACGGACGGCGGTTTTGCCTCCGTGAGCGATGAAGGCGATGGCGCCGCCGGCGAGAGTGGCAGCGAGCTGCTCGGCGGGCGAGAGTCCCGCTGTGGCCTGAAAGGCGAGGAGCGCGGCGAGAGGAACGCGGATGAAAGTGTGCAGCGCGTTCCAGACGAGATCGAGCGCGGGGACTTTGTCGACGAAGAAGTTAATGCCAAAGAGAATGAGAGCGGCGGCGATGACTCCCCAGTTGGAGAGGAGATGGAGCGACGGGGGCAGGTCGAGAAATCTGGTGTGCGAGAGCAGGCCGAGTGTGGCCACGGTGGCGTAGACGTTGAGCCCGGCCGCGAAACTGACGGCGATCATCAGGGCGACGAGTTGGTTGGGCGCAAAGGGCACCGAGACAGTATAGAGGCAGGGAGTCAGCAAGTCGGCAAGTTAGCGAGTCAGCATGTCAGCGAAAGGCGGCCTGCGGGTGGAAGACGGGGAGCTGTAGTCGGGGCGGGGACTTATGATGGGCTGCGAGAGGTTGTCATGGCGGAAGCTGGGAAGATTAAGGGCGAGGCGACGAAAGGCGTACCAATGAAAGACAACGAGGTTTGGCCGGCGCTGCCGCAGGGCGCGTGGAGCGATACTTGCGCAACGTTGCAACTGTGGCTGCAGATGGTGGGCAAGGTGAGGATGGCGCTGACGCCGCCGCTGAATCACTGCTGGAACGTGACGCTGTATCCGACGATTCGCGGGCTGACGACTGCGCCGATGGCGCACGGCAGTCGAATTGTCCAGATCGATTTCGATTTTGTGGCGCACGAACTGGTGATTGAGACTGGCGATGGCGGGCGGGAGGCAATCAAACTCGCGCCGATGACCGTGGCCGAGTTTTATGGGAAGTTGATGACGGCGCTCGAGAGCCTTGACGTGCTGTGCTACGTGTGGCCGGTGCCGTGCGAGGTGGCGGAGCCGATTCCGTTCAAGAAAGACGAAGTGCACAAGGCGTATGACCCCGAATATGCGCAGCGGTGGTGGCGAATTTTGTTGCAATCGTCGCGGGTGATTGAGGCGTTTCGCGCGCGGTTTATAGGCAAGGTGAGCCTGATTCATTTGTTCTGGGGCGCGATGGATCTGGCGTGCACTAGATTCTCAGGCCGGATAGCGCCGGAGCACCCGAGCATGCCGGGGCTGCCGGATCGCGTGGTGCGCGATGCGTATTCGCACGAGGTGAGCAGCTGCGGATTTTGGCCGGGAGCGCCGGGGCCGAACGGCGCGTTCATCGAGCCGTTTTTTTATAGCTACGCTTACCCTGAGCCGCCGGGATATCGGGATTATGCGATTGCGCCGGCAGGGGCAAAATTCGACAGCAATTTCGGCGAGTTCATTTTTCCGTATGAGGCGATGCGGCAGTCGGCGGATCCGGATGCGGCGCTGCTCGAGTTTTTGCAAAACACGTATGAGGCAGCGGCGAATTGCGCGAAGTGGGACCGGAAGGCGTTAGAGGCAGGGAACAGGGAATAGGGAACAGGGGACTAGGACCTCGACATCGCCGCTCGTGTACAAACTGATTAAAATCAATAGATTCCGCAGAATATTTTCTTATCCCTTGCGTTAAGATATATCTTACGATATAGTTCGAGATATATTTTGGACTAGGAGGTCTAACACTATGTTTGGAAGACAATTTGTAAGAGAAGTTTTGGAACATGAAGGGCGCGGCGGTTGTGGCGCACGGCACGGCGGACATCACTTTGCGGGGCGCGAGGAGCACTATGGCCCGCGCGGCGGGCATGAGAGCGGGTACGAGTCGATTCGCGGAGGCGGGTTCGAGGAGCCGGGCGGCGGACATGGCCGAGGCGGGCATGGTTTCGGCGGGCGCGAATTCGGGGGACCTGGAGGCTTCGGGCGCGGTTTTGGGCGCGAATTCGGACAGGGTCGCGAGCGGATGTTCGACGCCGGAGAGATCAGGCTGGTGATTCTGCGGCTGCTCTCCAGCGAGCCGAGCTACGGCTACCAGCTGATTAAGACAATGGAAGCCCGGCTGGGCGGCGGCTACACGCCGAGCGCCGGCGTGGTTTATCCGACGCTGACGATGCTCGAAGAAGAGGGCCTGATTGCGGCGAGCGAGACCAGCGGCAAGAAAGTCTACAGCGTGACCGAGGAGGGCCTGAAATATCTCGAGGCCAACAAGGAGCGCGTAGGCCAGCTGTTTGAACGTTTGGAAGAAACTGGGCGCGGATTCAGGCGCGGGCGGTCGCCCGAGCTGATGAAGGCGTTCATGGATCTGCGCGGTGCTGTGACGTCGAAGGTGTGGCGGAGGAACGCTACTCCGGAGCAGATAAAGAAGGTCGCCGAGGCAATTCACGCGGCGGCTAAGGCGATTGACGAACTTTAGCAAGTCGGCGAGTTAGCGAGTCAGCAAGTCAGCGGGCGTGTTGGTGAGTTGGTGGCTGAGGTATCCCCGGTCCCCAAATGCGAGGGACCGGGGGCACCCGACCGAGATTTGATCCGTGGGTTCTTTCGCCCCTACGGGGCTGGAGATTCATGGGGCGGCTTTCCCAGGACTGCGTCGCGATTGCGACTTGTCCTGGGCTATTTTCTTGCGCTCCCTACGGGAGCTTTATTGCCCAATCAACTTTCAGATGTCGGCGGTTGAGGTATCCCCGGTCCCCAAATGCGAGGGACCGGGGGCACCCATTTTCATGGTGAGTTGGCGTCGAGGAATCTTGGGCGCGCATTTTCGTGGAGGGTTTGCGTCGGGGCGGCCGGGCACGCGGCGGTCATCGCTTGACACATTCTTCCATGGGCAATTAGATTTCTGGTCCGCGGGCCGATTTGTGCGAGGCTAAGATTAAAAAGACAGGGATCAACAAACTAAGATCGACAAAACAGGGATCAACAATAACTGAAAGGAAAGACCAATGAAAGAAGCAAGAAAGACGTGCTGGAAGGTGGCGTGTCTTGTGGCCGTGGCTTGTTTAGCCGGCGTCGTGGGCCATGCGCAGGTGGGCAGGTCCATTACAGACGGGAACACAGAAGAGAACTGGCATGGAGCCCGAGTGCACGTATGCCCGCCGGGATTTGCCATGCAGGGCGCCCATGTAGGGAACAACGTTTTTACATGCGTGCGCGTGGTTCCAGAGGGATGGGAGCGCCAGGTGCACACCTACCTGGATACGCGGACGCAAGGCGACCTGGGCAGGGGCAATATGCACGTTTGCCGTCCGGGCTGGTACATGCGCGGACTGCACAACAACTACGACTGGCTTGTGTGCTCGGATATGCCGGGCGTGCGGCGCTCGTTTCTCGACGCCAACGGTATGACTGAAGGAAACGGAATGCACATGTGCCCGGCAGGTCGCGATGGATTCACGGTGATGACTGGACTGCACAATGGCCGCAACGATTTTGCCTGCGCGGGCCTCGCCGGCGGTCAGAATGGACAAGACGGTCACGGCGGGTACGGCGGACACGGGGACGACCATCGTGGTAGAGGGATGGGAATGGCCAGCCAGGGTATGGGCCGCCAGATCAGCATTAGGGCGTTGCGTCGGGATTCCTCGATCAACGGCATAATTTGAGCGTGGGATTCCGGGGCGGGCGATCGACGAGCTGTGAGGCAGCCTTCGGCTGCCAGCTTCTAACTGCTAGCTCCTAGCTTCTGGCAAAGCGTTTGCAGTAAAGATTCACTGCATTTGCAGTAGAAAACTGCTGCAAGAGATTCCGGGCGCCCGGTTGACGGGCGCCTTTTTGTGTCATACGATGTGTATATACAAATGCAGTTCGAGTGGGATGAACGAAAGAACCTCGAGAACCGAAGAAAGCACGGCATCGACTTCGAGTTGGCGACGCGCGTGTTTGAGGATGAACGCTGCCTTATCAATTTTGACCGCATAGATGCGGCCGGGAGCCGAGGTACCACGCGCTGGGCGCAGTGAGCGTGGAGCCGGGAAGCTTAATGACTTTATTGGTGGCTCATGTCTATAGAGAGGAGGGTAGCGATGGCGAAGAGATTGTCCGTATCATCTCAGCCCGAAGAGCTGGTAAGAATGACGTCAGAAGATATCAAGAACAGGAAGTGGAGTGAGGCGGAAAAAGAAAACTTCCGTCGATTGGCGGCGAAGCAGGCGGCGGGGGATTTTTCCGATATCGATTACTCCGATATTCCGCGGCTGACGGCGGAGCAGCTTGCGAGCATGGTGAGGCTGCGCGACGTTCGGCGAAAGCAGGCGGTGAGCGTGCGCCTCGATCCTGATGTGCTGGATTGGCTCAAGTCGAAAGGTGAGGGTCACCTGACGCGGATCAACGATATTCTGGCGAATTTGATGGAGGCGGAGAAACGCAGCAGGTCAGCGAGTTAGCGAGTCAGCAAGTCAGCGGGCGTGTTGGTGAGTTGGTGGCTGAGGTATCCCCGGTCCCCAAATGCGAGGGACCGGGGGCACCCGACCGAGATTTGATCCGTGGGTTCTTTCGCCCCTACGGGGCTGGAGATTCATGGGGCGGCTTTCCCAGGACTGCGTCGCGATTGCGACTTGTCCTGGGCTATTTTCTTGCGCTCCCTACGGGAGCTTTATTGCCCAATCAACTTTCAGGTGTCGGCCCTTTTGGAGTTCCGGCCATCCCCGGTCCCCAAAATGTGAGGGACCGGGGGCACCCGACCGATATTTGATCCGTGGGTTCTTTCGCCCCTACGGGGCTGGAGATTCTTTGGCGGATTTCCCAGGACTGCGTCGCGATCGCGACTTGTCCTGGGCTATTTTCTTGCGCTCCCTACGGGAGCTTTATTGCCCAATCAACTTTCAGGTGTCGCCCTTTTGGAGTTCCGGCCATCCCCGGTCCCCAAAAGCGAGGGACCGGGGGCACCCATTTTCATGGTGAGTTGGCTTCGTCGCAGGGCGCCTGCTTATTTCACGCCCTTTGCCGGATCCCACACGCCTTCGAGCTTGCGAACGTAGAGGATCTGGCCAATGTGGTAAGCGTTGTGTGTTGCGACGTGCTCGATCTGCGACGCATTGGCAGCCAGCTTCTGATCGTCGGCGGTTTCAACGGCCTTTTCCCAGTCGGCGAGCACCTGGTCGAGTTTCTTCACCAGGTCGTCCCATTGCGCGGGGGTGAAATTGTCAAAGGTCTCGTTGTTGTTTCCGTCGAAGGGCGCGGGCTTCTCGCCCTTGAACACTGTGAGCGCGCGGTCGTCCCAATACCAGATGTGGTAGGCAAGCTGGCCGATGGAGTGGTTGCCCTTGCCGGGGCTCCATTTGGCCTGATCGGCGGTGAGGCCTGCGACGGCGACGTTTGCCGGAACAAACCAATCTTCCTTGTCGTGAGTGGTGCGAAGCTGCTCCAGCAGGATGCCGCGCAGGGTGGTGGGCGGGGGCGGGGGCGGGGCTGGTGCAGGGGCCGGGGTTTGGGCAGAAGCGGCGAAGGGGATGGCGAAGGCGGCGATGGCAACAACAAGGGCCAGTTTTCTCATGGGCGGGACCTCAGGGAACAGGATACGGGAAGCTTGCGCTTCAACTTGACTTCGCTTTTTATTCGCCTTATTATCTTTGGTACGGCTCGGGATTTCGGAGAGTAGCCGGGGTACGATTGATTCCGACCGGGAGAACATCCAAAAGTGCTTACGAACGACCAGTTGGCCTTGATGGTGTTGCGTCACGCGATCTTCCACGACGTCCCAAACCAACGCGGCGAGGGAGGAGTGCAGGTCATCCTAGCAACGGACGTGACTCCGATTGATGCGCAACGGCGGAGGCTGCTGAAAGCTAAGCTGGTCAAGAGTTTGGACTCAATGCACGCGTATGGCATGGTCTTCCAGGGTCAGCCCTCTTCTACAATTCCTGGCTTTGTGCGGGATCTCACGGGTGGTGCATATAGCCAACCGAAGTTCATCGCAGCGTCGCAAGGAATGGCGCAACATCTTTTCCAAGTGCAATCCGGATCAGTGTCTCCTGGGCTGCTTTGCGTTATAGACGTGCTCGTAGGTAACCGACACGGACTCATCCTTATGAAGCTGGAGCGCGAAGAGGGCGCTGAGCTGAAAATCAAAGAGGAGGGTGGAAAATCCCACTTTGAGATGACGGTGCTAGACAGCCTCGTCCTGACGGGTAACACTCGGCTTTTTAAGGCGGCGGCCTTTTTGAGACACGGTCCGGGCGATGACGACTTCGACATGACCGCTTGCGATAACCAGCACAACCCAACCGACACAAATGAGATGGCCAGGTTCTGGCAGAAATATTTGGGGTGCGACCTCGAAGAGGCGGCTAGGGTCTCGACGTCTAAGTTCTTTAACGCGACGCTGGAGTTCGTAAACACTCAGGTTGACGATCCCGAACTGCAGACCGTCATTTACGAAAGTCTGCGTAGTACCGGTCAGCAACGCCGACCTTTTCCCCGCGTGCATTCCTCACTAATCACGTCCCGGGCCAGGTCAGGCCTGAACTGAGCGCCTTCCTTGCAGAGCGGCAGATTACGATGGGCGCCTTTCCGAAAGATACGCAGGATATTCGCGGTGCGCTGCGGCGTCTCACGTATATCAGCGAGGCGGGTGTACGCGTTGTCGCCCCCGAGGGCCGCGGGGAGCTTGTGAAGGTCGAAGAAGAGCAGATCGTTGTGAATGACCGGTTGAGCCGGATCGGACGGTCGTAGTGAACATCGAAGAGGCACGCGCCGATTGGATCCGAGTGCGCGAGGAATTTCACGGCTTCGCTGAATTACTCAAGGGCCGTTTGTCTTTGGTCGCAAAAGAGCTGGGGATTTACCCGGAAGTCGCAGCGCGGGAGAAAGAAACCTACAGCCTGGTGAAAAAGCTAATTCAGAAGCCACATCTCACGTACGAAACTCTGCCAGACAGGGTTGGCGCGCGCGTCGCGGTTCGCTATCGTTCCGAGTTGGATCCTGTGGAGACCCGCGTAAAGGAGCTATTTGATTTCGTTCGAGTGGACGACAAGGCAGCGGCGCTCGGCGTCGACAAGGTGGGCTATCTGAGCATCCATGTCGACGGGCTTGCGTTGAAAGATAGTGATCCGGACTTCGGCCGGTTTCCAGCCTCGAATTTCTTTGGCGAGCTTCAGATCAGAACATTTGGTCAGCATCTTTGGTCGGAGATTTCGCATGACACGTTTTACAAAAACGACGAATTGGTAAACAAGCTGCCTGAGGATCTGCAGAGGCGCGTGCATCTAACTGCAGGTCTCGTCGAGGTTGCAGATCGCGAGTTTGACCGTATGAATGAGGAAGCGCGCCCGAGTCCGGCGGTTGAAATCTTCAGCGGGCTTGAGAAGCTTTACTATTCGGTAGCTTCCAAGCGGCCGGACGTTGAGTTGTCACTGATGGTGCTGGACATGGTGCTCCCCTTATATGGGAACGCAAGTCCCCAAGAGGTGCTCCAGCGGTTTGTAATTCCGGCATTTGAGCGGCATAAAGATCAGCTTGCCGCAATCTACTCAAACCCGGAACTCGACCTTGACGACACCAGTGCTTTTTTCTTCCAGCCTGAGGCAATCATGCTCTACGAGCGCCTTCATTTTGATCGCGCGCAACTCCACGCGAAGTGGAATGAGCGGTTTCCAGAGAAGGAACTTGAGAGGGTGGCAACGAATTTTGGCTTTGGCTTGGGCTGAACTGCTCAAGCTCGATAGGATTTGATCCAGTCCATAATATCGCCGTACGCCCGTAGGTCGAGGTCCCAAATGTGTTGGCTAGCGAAGGCTTGCGCATCGCGTGTGAATCCAGAAGTTGTCGCGAGGATTGCTTTGTTTGCTCTCTCCGACATCTTGACAGCGTAAAGACGTTGCACCGCTCCGATGGACACGTTGCGTTGCGGTGCATAGCGTTTGCATTCGATAAGGTAACGATGGCGAATTCCCATTGAGCTTCCAATCGCCACAATGTCCTTACCCCCATCACGTGTTTGTTGTTGGAGTTCGACCTTAAAACCGCGCGACAAAAATAGTTCCGCGATGAGCTCCTCGAATGCTCTCGGGCTAATTGAGAATATAGATTTTGGCTCGCGTCTAACCATCTCGATGAGCGCCTGCTGGACGCTAACGATAAGTTTTGGAACAATAATTGTTGCCGGGCTCGGGACAAATATCGTCATTGCCTCCGTGATCTCCAGGTTCTCCATCGCATTCTCAATTTCCTCCCAAACCGCCTCCATAGGCTCAAGGGGGTGCTCGGTTACCTCTCTCTCTTCGTCGTGTAAGTCGCTGTCCGGGTCGTAATAGTATGAGCTCAAGAGCTCTTCGCTATCAGGGGCCAACTGTTTCCACACCACAGCGAGCCAGATGAGTGCGTCCTGTATTGCCTCAACGTTTCGTTCACGGATAGCGTCGTCGACGTTACCTAGTGTCTCCTCCAGCAGTGCGAACGCTTCAATTTCGTTGGCGCACTTATCCTCGGCTCCAATACTCGGGTATATCGGCTCGATATCTTCTCTTTCGGATGTGAACCGCTTGGGAATTCTAAAAGGATCGCGCAGTGCGTCATCGACGCCAGCGACTCTTCGAGATCGACTTACCTCCGCGGCCAGTGCTTCAAGGTGGCCGCTCAATGCTCGGCAAGTGCGGTCAAGGATATCGTCCTGCATAATCTCTGATCCTAAATTTGGACAATTATCGTCTCAATCTGCATCGGGGTCAACAGCCAAGTCCACCTGAATCGCCTCGATCGGATGGAGTCGGTTCGAGGGGGCGTGGCACTCCCGGAAATCCATCCGCGGCCGAGCGCGATTGGCTTCTAAACGGCCCAGGGGCCGGAGGTGCAGTTCAGATATTCGTGGATGGAAGCGCAGGCCCAGGCATTGTGATTCAATAGTAAGGATGGGTATTGCACGGAGATCGACGGTGCGTGGGCGGGCTATTGCGGCCAAGCGGAAGGTGCGCGAGTACGCTATGGTGGTGCGGGCGCTGGCGGATACTTCGCATCCGGTGCTGGTGCAGATTATCCCTACGCGGTTTTGCAACCTGAGCTGCGCCTACTGCAATGAATACGACAAGGTGAGCGAGCCGGTTCCTCTGGAAGAGATGTACAGGCGGATTGACGCGCTGGGTCGGCTGGGGACGGCGATGATCGGGATCAGCGGCGGCGAACCTCTAACACACCCGCAGCTGGACGACATTATCCGGCGGATGAGAAAGACGGGCGCGATTGCGGGGATGATCACGAACGGGTTCCTGCTGTCACCCGAGAGAATTGAACGGCTGAACCGGGCGGGCCTGGATCACATGCAGATCAGCATTGATAACCTCGAGCCGGATGAGGTGTCGAAAAAATCTCTGAAGACTCTGGACAAGCGGCTGCAGATGCTGGCCGATCATGCCGAGTTCCACGTGAACATTAATTCGGTGGTGGGCGGAGGGATCAAGGATCCGAACGACGCGCTGGCGATAAGCAAGCGGGCGCTGGAGCTGGGGTTCGAGTCGACGATTGGGATAATCCATGATGGCAGCGGGCAGCTGAAGCCGCTTGCGGCGAACGAGGCGCGGGTTTACCAGGAGATGAAGGCGCGGAAGAAGACGAACTACGCGCAGTTTGACAAGTTTCAGGAGGCGATTGCCGAGGGGCGCGCGAATGACTGGCGGTGCCGTGCGGGGTCGCGGTATTTGTATGTGTGCGAGGACGGGCTGGTTCACTACTGCTCGCAGCAGCGCGGGTATCCGGGGGTTCCGGTGGCCGAGTATACGAAGGCGGATTTGAAGCGGGAGTTTACGACGGCGAAGAGTTGCGCGCCAAATTGCACGGTGGGTTGCGTGCACAGGATTAGCTATATCGACCACTGGCGTGCGCCGCAGACGCGGACGGTTGCGCCGGGGGGGCTTGTGAAGATCGCTGGTAGCCAGTAGGCGATAGCCAATAGCCAATAGGGAATAGGGAAGTGCGGGCGAGGACGCCCGCACGACAGCCGGCGAGGACGCCGGCGGTACATGGGAACGAGGGACCGAGAAGGCAGGGACTAAGGGATTAGGGACTAAGGGACTAAGAAATTAGAGATACGGTGGATGGCGTTCGCTGCGGCGGACGCCGTTTTTGTTTGTGGGGGCAGGGGCTAAAGCCCAGCTCATTTTCCAGCGGTTTTGGCCTGGCTAAAGCCGTGCCCTTGTTACAAAGCTACAAAGCAAGTTTGTGAGGAGCCGGTGCGGCCATGATCCTGTTTGTAGGGGGAAGGGCGGTCTGAGTTGAGGGGATGGGGAGGGCGCAAATCGAGAGCAGCGATTTGGGCGTGGATGCGATAGGGCTGAAGGCGCGGGTTGGCGGCGCAGAATGGCGAGGGGGACGGTGCGGGTTGGCGCGAAACGCGAGGGAGGTTTTCGCGTCTGGATGCGGGCAAGGTGAAGGGTTTGTAGGTGCAATCCGCAAAAGGAGCGGATTGCGCCGAGATGCGATAGGGCTGAAGGCGCGGGTTGGGTGAATGGTGGCGTTGGCGCAAATCGGGAGCAGCGATTTGGGCGTGGATGTGGAATTGGCTAGAGGCGCAGAGATGCAGCGCTGAAGGGCAATGGCGGCGGAGCTGAGCGGCATTGATTCGGTACGCGGGCGAGCAGGTTTAGTGACCGCGAGTTTCGGCGAGGGCCTGATCGATGAGCTGGAAGAGGCGGCCACGGTCGACGACTTCAACGTAGGGCGGAGCGCCGGGTGCGCTGGCGACGATCCAGATGGTGGGGGTGTGCTCGATGCCGATGCGGTTGCCGAGGGCCTGATCGTCTTTGACGAGCTGCGTGAGGCGGCCCATGGGATCGATGGCGAAGGGCAGGACGACGCCGTGGCTGGAGGCGAAGCGCTGCGTGAATTGCTGAAGCTCGTCGGGGGTTTCAATTGAGGGCTGGTTGGCGAAGACCGTATCGCGATAGTCGTTGCCAAGGGTCTTGCTTTTGGTGTCAAAGAAGCGCGCGTTGACGGCGGCCTGAAAGCTCCAGTTGTGCATAGGGAGCGGGAAGTCGTGGCGAACCCAGGGGATGTTGTACTTGGCGGCGGCCTGAATGAGGAGCGGGTTGGCGCGGGCGCAGTCAGGGCACTCGAGATCATAAAACTCGACGATGGCGACGTGGGCGCCGGGCGGCGGCTTGAGGGCGGAGGCGTCGTGGACGGGCGTGGTGGGCGGCGCGCCGTACTGCGCGTGGGCCGCGGGCGCGGTGAAAAGGAGCGCGGCAGAGACGAGGGCGGCGGAGACGAATGCGGCGAAGACCAGGGCGACGGAAACGAGGGCCAGGGTTGCGGCGCGGCGGGTCAAAAATGGGCCGGAAAATTTGCGGTGCGAGAGAAAACGGAGGCTAAGGAAACGATGCATAGCTTTTGGACGGCTCCCTAGAGACATTGTAACGGGACCAATAAGGGGAGGAACTACTTGTGCGCGGTCTTTCGCGTGGGTTTGGCCGGGGCGGTGGGGCGCGTGTCGACGTGGGTCTGGGCGATGGCCTGATCGATTGTTGTGAAGAGCTGAGTCTGCGGGCTCAGGACCTCAATAAACGGCGCACCTTTGCTGTTGGAGGTGACGATGAAGATGGTCGGAGTTTGGTTGACGCCGGTTCGAATTCCGAGCTGGCAGTCGGCTTGGACCGCGGCCGCCAATTTACCTTGCGGATCGATCGCGAATGGAAGCGCGACCGAGTGAGCGGAGGCGAAACGCTGCGTGAACTGCTGGAGCTCGCCGCGGGTTTCGATGGAGTTCTGATTGGCGAAAATGTAGTTGCGGTAATCGTCGCCGAGGCGCTTGCTTTTCTCGTCGAGCCAGCGGGCGTTGACTGCGGCGCTGGGGCTCCAAGGGTGGCCGGGAATGAGGAAGTCGTGGCGAACCCAGGGAATTCCGTATTTGGCCGCGGCCTGCATGAGCATGGGATTGGCGGCAGCGCAGGCGGGGCACTCCAGGTCATCAAATTCGACGATGGCCACGCGCGATCCGGCGGGCGGATGGAGAGCGGAACTATCGAGGACCTGTGTGGGCTGCCGTTGGGAGCGGGCAGCGGGCGCAAGGAGCAGAAGCGCGGCGAGGGTGAGCAAAAAGGCCGCGTGGGCGAGGGGATTCCGTCGGAGATTTTCAGGCAAAGCTGAACGCAAGATGGCTGGACCATTCATAAATTCGATTTTAATAGGCGAGGTGCGGGGCGGCTATTGGTCGTGGTCGTGCCGGTTGCGGGCGAGCCATTGACGCCATTTGTAGTCGGCGAAGAGCGAGGCGCCGACGATGAGGATAACGATGATGATGAGAATGATTCTCATTGAACGAGTTCACAGTTCACAGTTCGTAGTTCACAGAGGCTGACGTCCGGAAGGCGGATGCGCCGGCTCGGTGGGCGGAGGTCTGATGGTGAAGTGATGCGTCGCATCAGCGGCCGATGACGATGACGGTGAATGTGCCGGGGATGACGGGCGGACGCGGCCGCGGATTTGCCGGGGTGGGATCGGGGCGCGGGCCGAATTCGGCGGTGATGAGATAGACGCGGTCGGTGGAGGGATCGTAGGTCATGGTGCGCGCGCCGGCCTGGGTGGTGAGGCTTTCAATTGTCGGATAGCCTGCGGCGGCCGCGTCAATGACGGAGAGGATGCCGTCGCGGCTGGAGACGAATGCGAGAGAATGTGCGTCGCTGAAGCCGGCGCCGTCAGGGCCGTCGCCGATGAAGGGGTTGGCGAGCAGCTTGCCGCTGGTGGTGTCGATCACGGAAGCTTTTTTGCCATCGCACGCGGCGAAGAGGCGAAAGCCTGCGGCATCGTAGGCCAGTCCGGAGGGCGAATCGCAACCGGCGGGCCAGGTTGCGGTGATGGTTTTCGAGCGCGCGTCGATGCGGACGATTTCGCTCTTGTCTTCGATGTTGTCAAAGACGGTGCCCTGCCCGTCGGTGACAGGGAACTCAGGTTTGCCGGGCAGAGCGATTGTAGCGATGACGGTATTCGATACGGGAGAGATGACGGAGACGTCGTGGGAGCGGCCATTGAATGCCCAGACAGTTTGCGTGACCGGCTCGAAGAGGATGTCGTCAGGGCCGGTTCCGGCGGGGATGGTGGCGGTGATGGCGAGAGCGGAGCGGTCGAATGCAACTACTGCGTTGGCGCCACCGTCAGTGATGTAGCCGAATTTGCCGGCTGTGTCGAGAGCGATGGAGTGGACGCCATGAAGATTGGGAATCGCGCCGATGGATTTACCGGTGTTGGTGTCGACGACATCTACCTCGGTGCCGTGCGCGATGTAGAGGCGATGCGCGCCTGGGTCAGTGATGAGGTGATCCCAGCCGCCGTCGCCGGCGATCTTCCAGCGGTCGATGAGGTGGTATGGCTTCTGAGGGACTGAGGCCGCGGCAGCAGTGATGGGGGCTGCTGGTTGTTGCGCGGACAAGATTGGTGAGGCGGCGAAGACGAAGATGAAGGCTGCGGCGAGCGTAGTTGCGATGAGGCGGAAGACGCGAGTGGGACATAGGGGGCTCCGGACCAGATTCGATCGGGGCAAGAATAGCACGCGCGGGTTTAGGTGGCGATCAAACTTGGATGAAGCATTGGGGTGCGATGAAGCATTGGCCTCGCGATGAAGTGATGAGGGTGCAACGATGCATCGGGACACGATGAAGCGCGAGCGCGATGAAACAGTTGGCGATTAACCGTGAGA
Organism: uncultured Acidobacteriaceae bacterium; assembly: GCA_963763585.1. Classification (GTDB taxonomy): domain Bacteria; phylum Acidobacteriota; class Terriglobia; order Terriglobales; family Acidobacteriaceae; genus Telmatobacter. The sequence goes on from CAVXPR010000017.1 coordinate 71,222, forward strand.
CAAATGAAACATGCGATGACGATGTGCGTTGGTGCTATCTTGGACAGAACCAATCTTGGACAAAATCGACTTTGGATAGAGCCGGGTGAAGCGATGAAGCGAGATGATGAGCAATCGGGCGTTGGTGCGGAGTGCGTTGGTGGCGGTGGTTTGGGTTGCTGCAGCGGCCGGAGTTTTGGCGCAGGGACCGGCGGAGAATCCGGCGCAGGCGTGCACGTTTAAGAATCAGGTGAGCGCGGCGACGGTGGGGCAGTATCAATTTGCCTCATACAAGAGCAGCGATGGCGCGTGCCTGCAGGTGACGAGCGGAGGCAAGATCGTTTATAGCCGGAGTGTCGACAGCTTTCAGACTTATACGCTGGGACAGCCGGACGATGCGCAGGACAATATTGCAGCGGTTGCGAATGGGACAGATGTGACGGGACGCGGACAGCCGGACATGATTGTTTCGCTGTTTACCGGCGGTGCGCATTGCTGCACGATTCACTATGTCTTTGAGCTGGGACCGCAGTTCAAATTGCTGGCCACGCTGAACGATTCCGACGATGACCTGGCGCACTTTGAGCGCCTCGCCGATGGGCACTACTACTATATGACTGCGGATTGGACGTTTGGCTATTGGCCAACGTGCTTTGCATGCTCGCCTTCGGCGGTGGTGACGCTTCGCTGGGCGAACGATGCAAAAGGCGGGGGATTCCATTTGGCGATGGACAAGATGCAGACTCCCGCGCCGACGACAGCGGAGTGGAACAAAGAGCTGAGTGCCGCGCAAAAGGTGGTTGCCGCGGGAGATGCCGATTCCATTGGAACGACGATGTGGCAGACGGTGTTGAATTTGATTTACGGCGGGCAATCGGACCTGGCGTGGAAGTTTGTGGATGCGCTGGGGCCGAAGGCGCAGCAGAGCCCGCTGCCGGCGCTTGGGGATTTTTGTTCGGAGCTGAAGACGAGCCCGTATTGGCCGGATTTGCAGCCGACGCTGAAGGATGTGCCGCCTGCGTGCGCGAATGCGGCGGTAAAGCCGGCGCAGTAGTGGCGCTGCGTAAGCGGCCGGATTGAAAACTGCCACTCGGGGGCTAAAGCCCCGCTCATTTTTTGTTGCGCAATCGGCACGACTGAAGTCATGCCCTGACGCTTCGTGCTTTTCCCAGGAAAATCTACGCGGCTCGCACCGCGGCTGAATACATGCAATGGTGCAAATCGGTTCACAAGGGCGGCGCGCAGCTGGTTTTGTCGTCCCGTACCTTTCAAGGCAACTCCGAGTTAACCCGCTTCAGACGGTAGATCGCACTCCCGATGCATTAGTCTCAAAGTTGCGAAACCATCATGCGTTGGGGAGCCGGCGATTGCGCATCGTTCTGTCGAATATTGGGACGTTTGGGGACATCAATCCGCTGATTGCGATTGCGCTGGAGCTGAAGCGGCGCGGACATGTGCCGGTGATGGCGCTGCCCAATGTTTATCGCTCGAAAATTGAGCCGCTGGGCCTGGAGTTTCACGCGCTGCGACCGGACATCGACCCGACAAACACGATGCTCGTGGAGATGATCTACGACGTGAACAAGGGCACGGAGACAGGCCTTCGGAAGTTTCTGTATCCGGTGTTACGGCAAACGTATGACGATTTGCTGGATGCGGCGACCAAGCCTGCGCGCGCGGACTTGCTGCTGCTGGGCGAGCTGAATTATGCGGGGCCGATTGTGGCGGAGGTGACGGGAATCCCGTGGGCGAGTTACGTGCTTGCGCCGTTTTCGTTTTTCTCAGCGTTCGATCCGCCGGTGCTGCCGCCATTTCCCAAGCTTGCGCGGGCAGATAAAGCGCCGGGAATGGGGCGCGCGATGAAACGGCTGGCGCGGTTTGTGACGCGCAAATGGCCGGAGCCGGTTTACGAATTGCGGAGCGAGCTTGGATTGCCCAGGGGCAAGAATCCGATCTTCGATGCGAAACACTCGCCGAATCTGGTGTTGGCGATGTTTTCGCGCGTGCTGGGCACTGAGCAAAAAGATTGGCCGGAGCACACGCTGATTACTGGATTTTGTTTTTACGATGCGGACGCGGGGAATGCAGCGCTGCCGGAGAAGCTGGACAAGTTTCTAAGCGCGGGCGAAGCGCCAGTGGTGTTTACGCTGGGGTCGGCGGCGGTGCTGGCTGCGGGAGATTTTTATGAGCAGTCAGCGAAGGCGGCGAAGAAACTGGGCGTGCGCGCGGTGCTGTTGATCGGATCGGACGCGAGGAACCGGCCCAAAGGCGAACTGCCGGATTCGATTTGCGTGGCGGAGTACGCGCCGTACTCGAAGCTGTTTGGACGCGCGTCGCTGGTGGTGCACCAGGGCGGAGTGGGGACGACGGCGCAGTGCCTGCGTGCGGGACGGCCTATGCTGATCATGCCCTACTCGCACGACCAGCCGGATAATGCGCGACGCATGAAGAGGATGGGCGTGGCGCAGGTGATCCAGCGATCGAGCTACAAGCCGTGGCGCGTAGCGCGAATGGTGCGCGCAATGCTGGCGGAGCCGGAGTTTGAAGCGCGGGCGCGCGCAGTTGCCGAGGAAGTAGCGCGGGAGAATGGCGTGAAGCCGGCGTGCGATGCGCTGGAAGAGCTGGAAGCGCGAATGCGCGGCTGAGGCTACCGGCGAGAATTCCTAAAGTTGTTGTGATTGACTACTGCGGAGCCGGGAGATTGGAAGAAACTTCCGGTGGGGGAACTGCCGCGAGGCTCTCGGCTTCAGATGGCAGCGGAGTGGGGAGCGGGCGCTCGAGCGCGATGGCGAGAACTTCGTCCATGGTGTCGACGAAGCGGAGCTTCATGGCGTTCTTGATATTGTCGGGAAGCTCAGAGAGATCTTTTTCGTTGGCGCGGGGCAGGATGGTTTCGAAGATTCCGGCGCGGAGAGCGGCGAGAAGTTTTTCCTTGAGGCCGCCGATAGCGAGCACCTTTCCGCGGAGAGTAATTTCGCCGGTCATGGCGATGTCGCGACGGACAGGAATTTTGGCGAGCGCGCTGGCGAGAGCAGTGGCCATGGTGATTCCGGCAGAAGGGCCGTCCTTGGGAATTGCGCCTTCGGGCACGTGCAGGTGGATGTCGATGTTGCGGTAGAACTCGCGCGAGAGACCCAGCGCCGGCGCCTTGCTGCGGATGTAGGCGAGCGCGGCCTGAGCAGATTCCTGCATGACGTCGCCGAGCTGGCCGGTGATGGTGAGTTTGCCTTTGCCGTCGAGGACCTGAACTTCAGTGGTAAGAATGCTGCCGCCGACTTCAGTCCACGCAAGGCCGGTGACGAGACCGATTTCGCTCTTTTCGTGGACTTCGGAGTCGCGGAACCTGGGCACGCCGAGGAAGTCAATGATGTTCTGCGCGGTGATTTCTTCCTTGTGCTTGTTGCCGGCTTTGACCACCTTGCGGGCGACCTTGCGGCAGACGTTGCCGAGTTCGCGCTCGAGATTGCGAACGCCGGCTTCGCGCGTGTAGTAACGGATGATTTCGAGGATGGCGTCGTCGCTGAAGACGATGTTCTTATCGCTCAGGCCGGTTTGTGTGCGCTGCTTCTTGACGAGATACTGGCGCGCGATCTCAAGCTTTTCCTGCTCGGTGTAGCCTTGCAGGCGGAGAACTTCCATGCGGTCTTGGAGCGCCGCCGGAATGGTGTGCAGTACGTTGGCCGTGGCCACGAATAGAACCTGCGAGAGGTCGTAGTCGACGTCGAGGTAGTGGTCCTGGAAGGTGGTGTTCTGCTCGGGGTCGAGAACTTCAAGCAGCGCGGAGGCCGGATCGCCGCGGAAGTCAGAGGAGATCTTGTCGACTTCGTCGAGAAGGAAGACTGGATTTTTGGTGCCGGCGCGCTTCATGTGCTGGATGATCTGGCCGGGCATGGCGCCGATGTAGGTGCGGCGATGGCCGCGAATCTCGGCCTCGTCGCGCACGCCGCCGAGCGAGAGGCGAACGAATTTGCGGCCGGTGGCTTTGGCGATGGACATGCCGAGCGAAGTTTTACCGACGCCGGGAGGTCCGACGAAGCAGAGGATGGAGCCCTTGGGATTTTTGACCAGCTGGCGGACGGCGAGGAATTCAAGGATGCGCTCTTTGATTTTTTCCAGGCCGTAGTGGTCGGTGTTGAGAACTTTCTCAGCGTAGTCGATGGAGCGAGTTTCCTTGGAGCGCTTTTTCCACGGCACGGCGAGGAGCCAATCAATATAGTTGCGGCTGACGGTGGACTCGGCCGACATGGGCGGCATGGCTTCAAGCTTCTTCAGCTCTTGAACGCATTTTTCGAGCACGTCCTTGGGCATTCCGGCGGCGTCGATTTTTTTGCGCAGCTCGTCGAATTCGCTTTTTTCGCCGCGGCCCAGTTCTTTCTGGATGGCCTTGATTTTCTCGTTGAGGTAGTACTCTTTTTGCGCGCGCTCCATCTGGCGCTTGACGCGAGACTGGATGTTGCGGTCGATGTCGAGCTTTTCAATTTCAACGTCGAGGACATCGGCGATGCGGGCCAGGCGCGCAGCCGGATCGAAGATGGCGAGGAGTTCCTGCTTTTCCTCGATGCCGACCTGGAGGTTGGCGGCGATGGTGTCACTGAGCTTGGCCGCTTCATCCATCTTGACGCTGGCGATGATGGTTTCGTAGTTGAGCGACTGCTGCAGCTTGACGTAGTTTTCAAAGAGGGTGGTGACGCGCTGCATGAGCTGCTCAGCGGCCGGCGTCATTTCAAAATCGCGCTTGCCGGTGCGCACGGTGGCGACGAAAAAGCCGTCGCGGTCAGTGACTTCGATGGATTTGGCGCGCTCAACGCCCTCGACGAGAACTTTGATGTTGCCGTCGGGCATTTTGACGCTTTGAACGATGGTGCAGATGGAGCCGACCTGATAGATGTCCTTGGCCTTGGGCTCGTCAATGGAGGCGTCGTGCTGCGTAGCGAGGAAAATTTTGCGATCGCCGCTGAGTGCCTCTTCGAGAGCGCGGACGCTGGATTCGCGGCCGACGACGAAGGGGGTCATCATATACGGGAAGATGACCATGTCGCGGATGGGCATCATGGGCAGCTTGCGCGGTTCGTTTTTATCGCGGGTCACGGTCATGAGGCCACCTGAATAGTTTTGAGTTGCGCGTCCAGCTCGAAGCGCGGGCCGACAGCAACGTCATGTAGGGATTGTACAGCCAAAGCGCTGGTGGAGCGAAGCGGCGGAATGGTCCATTGGGGTGATGACGGAAGTCATGCGGCGAATTTGCCGATATGCTTTATGGAGGATGCCATGGCGGGAAGAACGACACGTGTGCGGGTCGATCGAGAGCTCGCAGACGAAGCAATGCGCGCCCTTGGGGTAAAGTCCAGAAGCGAGGCGGCTCGTGTCGCTGTCATGAGCCTCCTTGGTCGAAAGCACCCCATCGAGGAGACGAAAGTGGTGCGGCCGAAGCGGCGTCTGAACTTGGACGAGTCGCTGATTCGCCGCGCCGGAAGGCGCATCGACATCACGAACGAAATGGCTTATGAGCTCATTGAGCTTCCCTGACATGAATGTATGGCTCGCGCTGGCGACAGCGGAGCATTCGTTTTTTGGTAAGATGGTCACAGGAGTGGCCACATGAGAATCAGCACGGTGCGCGAGTTCCGGGATAACGCGTCGGGACTGTTGCGCGCGAAGGATCCGATCCTGGTTACGCGCCGCGGCCGTCTGGCGGGAATTTTCTTTCCGCGGCCCGAGACCACGCTGCCCGTCGAGCTGAAACGCGAGATGTTCGGGATTTTGAGCGCCGAGGTTGGGCGTCAAATTCGCAGGCGCGGGTCAAGCGAGGAAGAAATTCTCGCAGATTTTGCGAAGTGGCGGCAGGCGAAGCCGAAGGCGGCCCCGTCTGGTAAGCGAGTCAACTCCGGTAAGCAGGTCAGGAAAAAAGCCGCGCAGTGAAACTGGCCGCGGACGCTAACGTTCTGCTCTCTGCCGTGATTGGTGGCCGCGCGCGGCTCGTTCTCTCCAGCCCCACAGTCGAAGAGGTCCTTACCACCGCGAGCGTCTTTGCGGAGATCGAGGAGTACGCGGCTATCCTCGGCCAAAAGAAGAGAATTCCTCCCGAAACTGTGATGCTTGCCGTGGCTTCGCTGCCAGTGTCGATCGTGGCGGCTGAAGTATATGCGCGATCAGTTGCGCTGGCCCGCAGGCGCGTTGGGAAACGCGATTCGGACGATGTGGAACTGCTTGCGCTCGCGTTGCACTTCAAGGTTTCGCTCTGGTCGAACGACAACGATTTCGAGAGATGCGGCGTGGAGCGGTACACGACGGCGGAATTGTTGAGGAAGCTCGGAGTGGGATCGAACGGGTAGTGACCGGCACGGGAATCTTGGGGTCCCAGGTCCGCAAATGCGAGGGACCTGGGGCACCCGACTTTAGTGCCGCATTTAAAGCCCCTCGAACAAGCTTCTAAATCTGTTGAGCGGCGCCATCAATCCAGACTCGGACACCATGAAGTAATATCTTCCCTTCTTCGGTTCAAAGCATTCGATCGTTGCGTAAGTGCCTGGGAAATCGAGTTCTTTGTGATATCTTCCAAATCTGTCTATCGGAATCTCTTTCACTTCGTTTTCGAGCTCGTGTACCAGTTGCTCGATACTTGGCTTCTTGTCGCGAGCGAGGAGCTCGTCATCGGCCACATGCGTCCGCGAAAGCATCAAGAATCTTTGTGCGTAGTGGAATTGTGGGGCATGGTACTCGAAGCAAAATGAATATCCCCACTTTTGCGCTGTGCGTCCAAAATAGGGCTTGCCGAATCTGGCTTCGACCAGCGGCCGCCCCGTACCCGTACGAGCCCTTAGAGCTTCTAGGACACGATGCTCAAGCCAGAGGGTTGGATCTGCGAGAGCGCTTACCTCGTCGTCGCTAAATCGCTCCTTCGACATCATCCGGCTCTCCGCTTCAATCCATACCCAAATTCTAAACCTGGGATAGATTCCTCGTGTGGTCGACTCTGAGCGGCCTTCTCCGTGACGCGGAATGGCGCACCGGGCGCCCCGGGGGGCGCAAGTACAAAGGCCGTTCGCGATTGCGAACGGCCTTTGTGCTGAGAGAACCAAGGTTGTCAGTGAAGCGATTCGTTGCCCGAATTAGTCGCCGGCGACGAGGTCGGTTTTTTCTTCCTGCTTTTCTTCCCGATGCCGGTTGATGGGTGAGGCTGCGTTGTTTGAGGCCGGACGGATGTCGCCGATTGAAACCATGCCGCCCTCGGGTGGCTTCTCGCCGAGGATCTGCTCGCGGTAGAGCTTGGCCATGCGGGCGTTCTCGGCTTCCTGCTTCATCTTTTCGTCTCTCGCGCGGATCTTCTCTTCGCGGGAGTTCTTGGCGATGCCGAGGTTGTCGAGCGTGTGGTTGGCTTCGGCGTTGACGTGCTCCATGTTGACGTTGAGATCGTGGCCAACCTGGTTCATGCCTACCTTTTTACCACCGGCGAAGATCTCGTGACGGCCGTGCTCCTCATACCACTTGGTGAGGGTGGCGGTCATGTGCATCTTCTCGATGATGTTGCGCCAGCCCACGCCGGTGTTGTACGCGCAGAAGCTGATCTCGCCTTCCTGCGTGGCGTAGGGAATGATGCATTGCTCGGTGCGGCGGAAGTCGTAGTTGAACAGATCCTGGAACCACATGCCGGCGATGAAGAGGAAGTTCCAGCGATCCTGGCGGCGAACCTTGATGTCTTCAATGGTGCGGTCGCCCTTGACGCTGCCGTAGTTTTTGCCGGTGGCGTTGAAGGTCTTGTCCATCTTCTTGAGCATGTCAGTGATCTTGAAGTGGGTGGGCGCCTGGAACGGATCGTAGTTGCGCATCAACGAAAGGCCGAGGCCGATGACCGAGAGCCACTTGCCGCGCGCTGCATCGTTGACCTTGGCGAGATCCTTGGCCACCTGACCCATATCGAGGAAGGCGGTGACGGGAGCGCACTCCTTGGTTTCCTTGTCGATCATGACAGCCATGCCGATGCCGCAGTTGGGATGGCATCCGCAGGAGAGCTGGCCCCACTCGGCGGTAGGCCCGTGCACAAGATCGGCCCAGTCAGAGAAGGTGGACATGAAAGAAATCGGGAACCAGTCGCGCGCCGGCTCGCCCATGCCGACCTGCGCTTTGACGTCGTGCGCCATGTGCGAGAGCGTGTAGCGCTGCGCGACGCGGCGATCGTCGGTGATGTCTTCATCGCGGCCGGTGAAGCTGACGGGCTGGAACGAGAGGAAGCTGATCTTCTTTGGATTGTCGAGCGCGAACTCGATGATGCGGCCGACTTGCTCATTGTTGATGCCGTTGATGATGGTCGTGACGGGCACGATTTCAACGCCGGCTTCATGCAGATTGTTGATGGCCTGAAGCTTTACGTCGAACAGGTTGCCGACCTTGCGATGCGAGTTGGCTGCGTTGCCGATTCCGTCAAATTGCAAATATACGTAACGGAGGCCGGCTTCAGCAGCGGCGCGGCAAAGCTCCTTGGACTTGGCAAATTCAATGCCGTTTGATGCGGCCTGAACCGAGTTGTAGCCAACCTTGCGCGAGTAGGCGACAGCGTCAAGGAAGTAGGGCGACAGCGTAGGCTCGCCGCCACTGAACTGAACGCTCATCTGGCGTTTCGGTTTAATGGTGATGGCGTTGTCGAGCATGGTCTTGATCTCGTCCCACGTAAGCTCGTGGACGAAGCCGACCTGATTGGCGTCCATGAAGCAGGGATCGCACATCATGTTGCAGCGATTGGTGAGATCGATGGTGAGCACTGAGCCGCGGCCGTGGGTAACGGTCGATGTGCCGTGGTTGTGCAGCTTCTCATCGTTGTGGGCGCGCATGTCGCGGCCGGGGAAGCTCTCTTCAAGGTGCTTGAAGAACTCCGGATCCATTGCCATGACGTCTTCAAAGTGGCCGTGCTTGGGGCAGTCCTTGACCATGAGGATTTTGCCGTCGCGCTCGATGATCTGAGCCTTGATTTCGCCGACCTTTTCATTGAGGAGAACTTCGTGGGGCAGCTTGCCGTCGAGGATCTGCTTGCGAATCTCGGGGACGCATTTGGGACAGAGCGAATCCGTGGTGCGCGGCCAGCCGAGTGGCGGCTTCTCTTTTTGATAGCTCTTGAGGAGAGGCTTGTCGGCCCACTTGGGGGTGAATCCTGCGTTGGGGCTGATGCGGTTCAAGCGCTCAAAAACAACCCACGCTCCCTTGGCTGCGTAGACGGCGGCCTTCTCGGCGTATTTAGTGGCTTTGGACATGAATGCTGTCTCCTCGACTGGGTTTTAAGACGCCGGATGTCAATAGTTTGCCCGGCTCGAAGCCTAAGGTTTCGATGGTGTAAACCGAAGGCTAAATGGTCATTACGAGGGTAATTCGGATGGCCGGTCAACCCAAGCATGGAACAGCGAATGGCGGATATGGGGGCTGGGTGGGGATATTGAAGCAGTGAGCGGGGGGCAAAAACTGAGCGATGAGCCTTGGGCAAGTGATAGATGCCAAGAGCCTTAGATGAGGGGTCGGCTGTGGGACAAGGACAAGGGAGGTAAAACCATTCCTCGCTGGAGGGGGTCCAGTCGCGACTAACCGGGGGCGGTTACTGTGGCAGCTCGAATGCAATTTGAGACTGTTCTGGCGGGTTTGGCACCGCTTCGTGCACCCGCTGGTGGATTTGAGCGAAGAGCGCCGCGTAGCCAGGATCGCTCGACAGCTTTTTCGCCCATGGGAAATGTTCTATGCCGACGATCTGGACGGCATGCCGGTCAACAGAGGCTTTGAAGTAGGACAGCGCTTGCTGGCGGCGACTGAGCAACAAGAGGGATTGGCCAAGCAGAAAGCCTGTTCCCGTCCCATGATCGAAGTCCGCTTTCAAAACCTCGGCTCTGGCTTCAAGCAGGCCGGTTTTGCCGCCGGTGGCCCAGCCCCGCTCAACCGCCCTGGCCAAGGCAAGGTCGCCGGGGGCTTGCGTGATCGCAGCAAGACGACGCAGGTCTTCAACATAAGCGGGAAAGTCGGCAGTGGCGAAATCCAACACACTCAGAAACTGGGCAGGAGAGGCAAGCGTGGGTTGCGTCTGCTCAAGATCCCTTAAATCCTTGACGCCTGATCTGAAGTTGCCGAAATCGGCATGAAGGAACGCCGCGTCGGCAACGATTGCCGGTGACGTTGGATCGAGTCGAACCGCCTCGTCGATCTGCCGTATGGCTTCATCGCCTTCAGCCGTGCATTGGAGAGTGCCTGCGTACCATTGGTGCGTTTGCGCCGAGTTCGGATCGAGTTCCAGCGCGCGCTTGAATTCGGTTTTCGATCCGGCAATGTCCCAGTCCCAATAGAAAAGCGCAAATGCTTTTGCGCGATGCGCGGCGGCGAGATTCGGATTGAGCGCAATTGCCCGGTCGGCTGCACTCTCAGCCCGCGTAAGCGATTCTCCGAGGTTTGCATTGGCAAACTGGGGCAGCAGGTCGTAACTATCGGCAAGTCCGGCGTAGGCCTCCGCATACGATGGATCCCGCAGGATTGCCTGGGTATATGCGTCAATCGCCTTGGTTAGACTGTCGCGGGTGCGCAGATTCCAGAAGTAGCGCCCACGCTCATATAGATCCTCGGCGCCCGGCATCGGCACATGCGACGTCGCCTTCAAGGCGTCTGGTTTGGACGACGTGATTGTTGCGGCCGACCGACGATTGCCGACTCTCCAGAACAGCGTCGCGGCGAAAACTAAGAGCAGGGAAGCCGCAAGAGCCCATGGCTGCCATCGGAGAAAAGGCCATAGCTTTGTCTGATGCTCACCGGGAGAGCTTGGCGATTGCGAGTCTGAGACGGTCGATTTTGTAGTGCTCTGGTTTGTATTGTTCAGGTTTGTACGGTTCTGGGCGGCATCAGCCTGGTGACCTGCATTGACGCCCTTGAACAAGGCGGGATTTGGCCTGTCCTTTTCTTCTCCCAATTCCATCCACGCGTCGAGCTCGGAGGTACGGGCAAAGACCGTGCTGCCTTTCTTTCCCGGCACACGGTGCACTGGCAATCCGCGCTCCTGTTCCCACCTTTTTGCCGTGCGCACATTGCAGCCGAAATGGGCCGCTATCTTTTTCCAGGACGCGAGCACACCCTGGTTTTCCGGGTCAGGCTCCGTGTTGGTTGTGAAAGTTGCCATGTGACGAACCGCTTTCGCGTTTGATTTGGAGCGGTACCGACGGCCTGATTGAGGAGGCAGGCCATTATACGATCAGCGGAATCCTTTCAAAAAACCGAAGCGAATGAGAGCTGCCCCGAGATGCCCTCGGTTCCACCCTGATTTGTCCCGCCCGGAGCGGTCCGCGACCGGCTATGATTCGTATCCAAGATTTCAATCGACCAAGGACCATCGGCCTGGGTTTAACTCTTTATAAATCTGTCGGTTATATCGCGCCGTGGAGTCAACGGCGCGCTTAAGGCAAGAATGGGCTCAACCAGAGTTGGCCTGAGTTGCCGTTCCGGCGAGAAGAAGAGAGGGCAGGATGGTCGAGCGGAAATTTCAAGGTCGAGGATCCAAAGGTCGAGGATCGAAAGGTCGAGGATCGAACAGTTCAGTCGAAAGGGTCAAGAACATGCGAAAGGAAACACAGGGAATCAATCTCCGGCTGAAACTGGTGGCTGGGCTCATTGTGGCAACCGGGATCAGCCTGGCCCCTGCGTGCGCCTCCGCGCAGAGCGGATTCAACACGATCAATGACAGCAGCGCGGGCACGGGCGCGGAGCAGGGAACCGCCGTCACTGCCGTCGACGCGGCGGGTGACATCACTGGCGTCTATATCGACACAAACAACGCGCTGCATTGTTTTGTGCAGCCTGCGGGAGGCTCGATTACAAACTGCGACGTCTCGGGTGCAGGCACCAGCGTGGGAGAAGGAACCTTTCCGACAACGATCAATTCCTCCGGCGTGGTGGCGGGAACATGGGTTGACTCAAGCCAGATCAACCACGGCTTTGTGCGTGCCGTTAACGGCACGATCACGAAATTCGATGCTCCGCTCGCAAGCCAAACCAAGAACCGCGGGACGACGGTTCTGAGCATCAACGACACCGGTGTGATCATCGGAACCTATTCCACCGGGACTTATTCGACGAACTCCGTTTATGGCGGCTTCATGCGTTCCACCGATGGACTTACGTTCACTACCATCAATGACCCCAATGCGGGAGGCGGCGAGGGCGTGAATAACAAAAAACAAGGCACGACGCCCGTTGCCATGAATGCTTCCGGAGCGATTACCGGCTACTACATCGATTCCAATACCGTGCAACATGGTTTTGTGCGCTCGGCCAGCGGCACCTTTACCACGATTGATCCCTCGGGTGTGGGCACATGCGTCAATCAAAGCAACGGCACGAACTTCGGTGGCACTACTGCCTCGGGTATCGACGCCGCGGGCGATGTGGCGGGAACTTATCTCGACACAAGCTGCGCACAGCACGGCTTCATGCGCAGCGCGGCTGGAACCATTACTGAGTTCAATGCGCCTGGTGCTGATTCAAGTCCATGTACAACGGGAGGCGGGAGCGGCGAGAAAATCTGCGGCACGTTTCTCGCCCTGTCGGATGCGGCGGGCGATCTGACAGGCAGTTACATTGACGCCAACGGAGCGATCCACGGATACCTGCGCCCCGCTGCCACCGGGGTCATTACTTCCTTCGACGATCCCAACGCGTACACCAGCGGCTCTTTGAACGGAACCTTTGGCGTCGCCATCAATTCGCAGACCAGCGGGATCGAAATCACGGGAAGCTACATCGACGCCAATTCCGTATTGCATGGCTTTAGTTACACGCCGTCACTGACCACGACAACTACGACGCTAACCCCGGTTCCCTCCCCCAACCCATCGGTTTACCAGGAGCCGGTGACTTTAACTGCATTGGTGTCTTCAAGCGGCGGCACGCCCGCGAATGGCGAGAACGTAACATTCATGAGCGGCGCGACCTCGCTGGGAACGGCGCAATTGACAAGCGGCACAGCGAGCCTGACGACTATGGCCCTCCCCGTCGGAACGGACTCAATCACCGCGGTGTATGGCGGCGATTCCGCACTTGCCTCGAGCACTTCAACGGCAGTGAACCAGACCGTCAACAAGGCGAGTTCCTCGACAGCCCTGACTTCTTCACTGAACCCGGCCAACGCCGGGCAATCGGTGACTTTAACAGCGAACGTATCGGGACAGTTCAGCGGCGTGGCCACAGGCACGGTGGCCTTCAGCAACGGCAATTCAAGCCTGGGCAACTCTGCCGTGAGCAGCAATATGGCGACGTTGATTACTGCGGCTCTGCCGGTCGGCACGGACTCGATTACGGCTGTTTATAGCGGCGACTCAAACTTCACCGGCAGCACCTCGAGCACGCTGAGCCAGGTAGTCAATGCTGCGCCGCAGGCAGCGACGCCAACCTTGCTGCCCGTCGCCGGAACCTACACGTCGGCGCAATCAGTAACGATCTCGGACGCAACATCGGGCGCGACGATCTACTACACGACGAATGGAACCACGCCGACAACCGGATCCACGGTCTTCTCCAGTTCCAGCCCCATCGCGGTTTCATCGTCAGAGACTATCGAGGCCATTGCGGCAGCCCCCGGGTATAGCAACAGCGTGGTCGCCTCGGCTGCATACACCATCAACCTTCCGGGCTTTGCGGCCCCCAGCGGTTCACAGCCGGGATCAATTTCTATTCAACCCGGAGCCTCAACGGGGAATACCGCGACGATCAGTGTTGTTGGTACCAACGGCTTTTCAGGGACGGTGAACCTAACCTGCTCCATCACTCCGGTTGCGGCTATCGATCCGCCGACGTGCACGCTTTCTCCGTCGTCCGTTACGTTGAGCGGGACGACCGCGCAGACATCGACGCTAACTGTGACAACCACCGCAGCGACAAGCGATCTAATCCAGCCCGCATGGCGTCCAGCGGCTGGAACTGCCCTCGCGGTTATTCTCATGCTCGCGGTCCCGCGCCGGCGGCGCAGCTGGCTCGCAATGCTCGTTTTGCTGGCGATCGCCGTTTGCGGAACCTTTGTGGGTTGCGGAGGCAAAAGCGGCGGCGGAGGCGGGAACTCGGGCACAAGCGCAGGGACCTACACCGTCACCGTAACCGGAACCTCGGGTGCCCAATCGGCCACGATTACCACTGTTTCTCTGACCGTAAAGTGAGATCGATCCAGAGAGCGAGACCGTTCCGAGATTGATTCCGCCTGGCGCCAGGGACCTTAATTCCCAGTCTTGGTAAACGTATCTCCATTGAGCGTAATGGTCTTTTGGTTAATGTAGACAACGCTCCAACGAATGTGCCCGGGCTGGAGGGGCATGGGATATGTGAGATCGAGAATGCCGCCTCGGGCCCCGGGGGTCTCCCAATAGCATTTTCCGGAGTAGGCGACCCTGCCGTTGACCAGGAAGCCGCAGGTTCCGCTCTGCTGAACCACCAGACCTTCGGTCTTGTTGGCCCAGGTGCCGATGGGCGGGGGCGCGGCTTGTGCCCTGGCGGTCTGGATACTCATCACGCCGAGCATCGCGCATGCGAAAGCCAGACAAAGTGTACTCATTTTGCGGGAACCCAAAAAAGACTTGCATGTGCTTTTCATTTTCTCGAATAGCCTCCGTTGCGGTTGATGAAACCTGCGCTGATAAAACCTGCGTTGACGAAACCTGCGCGTCAAAACTTACATCTGGAGGGGGTGAAGAGAATCTATCACGAGAAGGCGGCACCGAGACATAAGGAAGTGGCCCAAATGGGGAACTGCCGCGCCGAGTGCCGATTATGCCAAGGCCACGGGCTGGTTTGCCTGGAGAGTGTTTCTAAAATGGCGGCCTGGAATCCGGTTATTATCCCGCAGGGGCTAAAGCCCCCTAATTTTGTTGCCTCTTTTCGGCCCGGCTAAAGCCGTGCCCTTGTTACAAAGCCGATGGGAGAAACACTCTTAAGTCAGGCTAATTTTGGCCCGGCTAAAGCCGTGAACCTTGTTGCAAAGCTGATGCATTAAAGCGCGCTCTAGTAATTGCGGCGGTGCGCCACGGACGCAGGGGCATTGACGTGACCCGTCATGTCGCGCAGACTTTGAATAGGCGATGTATCTATTTAGGGATGCGAAGGAAGGGTTTCAATTATGAGCACACCGAATCATCCGGGACGCCACCCCAACGAGCCAAAAGCGGGCTCGCCGGGGACCCCGGTATCGGGCGGTCCTCCCACGTTGGGCCAGCGGATTGACGAAGCGATCGAGCTGATCGAGATGGAGTTGCGCCACGCCGTTACCTATGTAAATGACGCGGTGATTCCGCAGGTGCGCAGGGAGTCGATCACCGCGATGCGAACCGCCTCTGACACGCTGCGCAATTTGGCTGACCGTTTTGAGAAGAGGGGCGGCCCGGCGGCGAATCAGCCGCAAGGCCAGGCGCCAAACCAGACGGGCGGGCAGGCGGGCGGACAGGCACCAGGGCAAAATACGGAGCCGCGCTCTTGAGCATCGGCACGCTGCTGAGCGGGGAAGTGCGGGTCGAAAACGCGGCACGGATTCGTGTGGACTCGCGGGCGACAATTTTGCGGGCGACGATAAGCCGCGCTGCGATTTGGCGAAATGTGATTTGGCGCGCGAGGAATTTGCGCGCAGTGGGAAGCTTTTTCGTGCTGGCGATTTTGCTGGGCGCGAGCGGGTGCAAACACAAGGAGAACCAGGCGCGTGTGGCTCGGCCGCAGGCTTTGCCGCCGGAGGTCGAGGCGGTTGCCGCAGAGCCAGCCGCATCGGAATCGAGACCGGCGCCGGCACGAATTCCGGTGACGCCTTTGCCGGCGGGAGGGATCAATGACGACGATCTCGCATTTGTTGCCGCGCACAAGCCGATCCTGAGCGAAGTTGGCTACGCGACGTGGTACACCGCGCCCTACAAGGGACGCCACGCCGCCAATGGCCAGGTATTCGATGACGATGCAATGACGGCCGCGCATCGCACGCTGCCCATGGGATCGCTGGTGGTGGTGACCAACATGAAGACCGGCGAATCGAGCGCAATGCGCATCAGCGACCGCGGTCCGTTTGTTGAAGGCCGAATGCTCGATCTGACTATCGCGTCGGCGAAAGCGGTGGGCGTTTACCGAGCCGGAATGGCCATGGTGCGCATGGATGTCTACGAGACGCCCAAGCCGATGAATTCAGGCGGCCGCTGGTGCGTGCAGATCGGCGCGTTCCATGAAGAGGAAGACGCGATTGCGCTGAAGGCGCAGTTGCTCGAGACCTATCCCGGCTCAAACGTGATTGAGTTTCCCGGCGAGAAGAGCTACTGGGTGCGCATTCGGCCGCTGGGCGACGACCGCGCGCAGGCCGAACAAATTGCGCGCCACCTGCAGCCGGTGGAAGGCGACGCGTACCTGACGCGGCTGGATTGAAGAAGCAGCAAGTCAGCAAGTCGGCGAGTCAGCAGGTCAGCATCGAAGGCCGCGCAACCGCGACCCCGACTCGCTGAAGTGCTACCGCAGCAGCGCTGAGGCAGCCCACAAGACCGGCTCCTGGCCGTGAAAATCGCCGGTTCTGCGCTTGCGCTCAAGATAATAATCGAGGCTGTTGAATTTGCCGGTGCCTTCGCAGATATTGGTGACGTCGCTGTTCTGATCGATGAAGCCGGTGACGGCGATCCAGCCTTTGCGCGCCGCGGGGCCGTAAGTTGCGGCGTCGAGCCAGCCGTTTTTGACGCCGGTGATAAGCGCGAAGGTGAACATGCCGGAGCTTGAAGACTCCTCCCACGCCTCATCGTGATCGATGAGCTGACGCCACATGCCGTCTGGGGCTTGATATTTGAGGAGCGCGGCCATCATGAGCTTGTAACCGGCCAGAATTCGCGCGCGCTGCGGATGATTTGCAGGCAGGTCGCGGAGCATCTCCGTCATGCCGGCGGCGACCCAGCCATCGCCGCGGCCCCAGAAAAACGGAACGTCGGGCGCGTGATAGAAGAGACCGTTGGGTTGTTGCAGCTTGTCGAGATAGGCGACCATTTCGTTGGCGTCGCGGTCGAGGTACTTCTTGTCTCCTGTAGCGCGCCAGGCCTGCAACTGCAGGATGGTGAGCATGTACATATCGTCGATCCAATAGCGCGTTTCGTGCGAAAGGCCGTCGGGCTGGGGGTTCTCCCATTGCCGGTCGGCGAACCCGAGGCCGTAGTCGAGATACTTCCTTGCCTCGACTGGCGCGTCTCGCTTCTGCATGTAGATTTCGAGGGGGACCGCGCCGAAGATCGAGTCGTCAACGTGATCGCGCATGGGGACGAGAGCAGCCTCTGTGCCGCCGGGCATGAGCGGATCAAATTTCTTGATCAGGCGATCGCGCAGATCCGTGTCGTGCGTAAGCTCGGCAAACGTGAGCGCGCCGTACCATGTGCCGACCTCGCCATAAAAGATGGTGCCGGGGCTGTGTTGGTGCGGGCTGGTGACGAAGTGCTCGGCCAGCGCCTTGCCGACCTCTTGCGGAGATCGCCCCGCCGGCCAGTTGCTGAAATAGTCCTGTTGCGCGGAAGTAGCGGCGGCGATAGCCGTGAACAGCAGTGCGAAAACTCCGGCCTTCAGTGTTGTTTTCATCATCAATCCTTTTTGCGGCGACCGATGAGGCTCAGTTTCTCCGCGTGAGAATGATAGCGCCAGAGGCTCGAACGGTGGTGCACAGTCGAAGGCCAAGAGACTACAAGAGGAAACATATCGTGATACGATATATTTATGAACAAGCTTCTACAGTCCTCGAGTGCTGCGAGCGCGGGGCGCCCAAAGATTGTGCCGAGCGATCGTGGCCGAGGATTCCATAAGCTCGACGTAACGCACCTGCAACGGCTGGCTGAGTTTCGATTTCAACTGCGCCGATTTCTGCACGTGAGCCAGGAAGCCGCAGAGCGATTGGGGCTGCACAACCAGCAGTACCAGATGCTGCAATGCGTAGGCGGCATGCCGGAGGGGATATTGCCCACCATCGCCAACGTTGCCGAGCGCATGCTGCTGAAGCACAACAGCACCGTGGAGCTGGTGGATCGCACGATTGAGCAGGGTTTGCTGCGCCGCATGGGCGATGAAGCGGACCACCGGCGCATTCTGCTGCGCGTGACGCCGCAGGGCGAGCGCATTCTGGCCACGCTTGCGGAGTTTCACACGCGAGAGCTGGAACAATCGGGTCCGGAGTTGGTGCGCGCACTGGATGCGATTGTGCACGCGGCGAGACAAGAAGCCAGACACGCGGCCAGGCGCGCAGCTGGGCACGCAACTGGGCACGCGAGCGGGCGAGGCGTTGCGACCGGCGATCGGACAAAACAGCGCCGGAAGGCGGCAACGCAATGAGCCGCGGCAAGCCAAAGCCAACTTCGTTGTTGCGCGACTTTAATGCGGACCCGCGCATGATTTTGCTGAGCGGCCTGGGGCTGATCTTAGGCGGCGCGGGCGCTGTGCTGGCGTGGATTCTATTGCATTTGATCTACGGCTGCACCAACCTTTTTTATTACCAGCGACTGAGCTGGCAATTTGTTTCGCCTGCCCAAAATCATCTGCACTGGATGGCAATTTTCATTCCCGTGGTTGGCGGACTGATCGTGGGCGTAATGGCGCGCTACGGATCAGAAAAGATTCGCGGGCACGGCATTCCGGAGGCGCTTGAATCGATTCTTATCAACGGCGCAAAGATCAGCCCGCGCGTTGCGCTTTTCAAGCCGCTGGGATCAGCGGTGGCGATCGGCACCGGCGGCCCGTTTGGCGCGGAAGGCCCGATCATTATGACCGCTGGATCGGTGGGCTCGCTGTTTGCGCAATTCTTTCACTTGTCGGATGCGGAGCGATCGACGCTGCTGGTAGCGGGAGCCGCGGCAGGTATGGCGGGGGTGTTTTCAACTCCGCTGGCTGCGACGTTATTGGCTGTGGAGTTGCTGCTGTTCGAGTGGAGGCCGCGCTCTTTTGTTCCCGTGGCCGTGGCGGCGGCAACGGCAGGAGTGTTGCGGCACTTTTTCATCAGTCAGGACCCACTGTTCCCGATGCAGCTTTCGACGCATCAAGTTGAGCCGTTGAATTTGATTTGCGCTTTGGTCGTCGGCATTGCGGCTGGAGTGCTGGCTCTGGTGCTGAGCCGCGCGGTTTATGCGAGCGAAGATTTCTTTGAAAATCATCTGCCGATTCACTGGATGTGGTGGCCGGCGATTGGCGGAGTTGTGGTTGGCCTGGGTGGGCTGATTTTTCCGCGCGCGCTTGGCACCGGCTACGACGTGATCGATTCGCTGCTGGCGGGCGACCACACATGGCAACTGATCGCCGGCATTCTTGTTATCAAAAGCATCATCTGGTCTTTCTCGCTGGGGTCGGGAACCTCTGGCGGAATTCTAGCGCCGCTGCTGATGATTGGCGGCGCGTTGGGCGCGCTGTTTGCGCCCGTGCTGCCCGGAATGTCGAGCGGCGAATGGGCACTGGTGGGGATGACGGCGGTTCTCTCGGGATCAATTGGGTGT
This sequence comes from uncultured Acidobacteriaceae bacterium, assembly GCA_963763585.1. Lineage (GTDB taxonomy): Bacteria > Acidobacteriota > Terriglobia > Terriglobales > Acidobacteriaceae > Telmatobacter. The sequence continues at coordinate 90,667 of CAVXPR010000017.1, forward strand.
CCACTTACTGCTGCGGTGCTGAGCCTGGAGCTCACGCACAACTACGGTTTGCTGCTGCCGGTTTTTGCGGCTTCGGTGGCGGCGCATGCATTTACTGTGCTGTTCCAGAAGCGATCGATTCTGACGGAGAGGATCAGCCGGCGCGGCTACCACTTAAGCCGCGAATATGGCGTAGATCCGCTGGAAACGATCATGGTGGCGGAAGCAGTGCGCTCGCGAGCGGTTGTGCTACCGGCAGAGTTGACTGGCGCCGACGCGCAAAAGTGGCTGGAGGGTGGACGCGCGCAGGACGGCAGACGGGCAAAGAGCGATCATTGCGGCCAGCGGCTCTATCCGCTGGTGGATGTGGAGGGCCGGCTCACGGGCGTGATCACGCGCAGCGGCCTTTCGGCGCTGGCAAACAGCTCGGGACGAAATCTCGAGGCGTCGGCGGCAGCGGCGCCGGTGGTGGCGTATCCAGATGAGACGTTGCGCGCGGTTGCGGAGCGGATGGCGTCGCGCCGGCTGTTTGTTCTGCCCGTTGTAGATCGAGATAGCGGCAAGCTGCTTGGCCTGCTGAACGCCGAGGATGTATTGCATGGCCGCGCCAGAGCGCACGAGCGGGAAAACAAGCACGAGCGGGTACGCGAGCTGCGCATGCCGTTCTCGCGGGAGCGGGTCGGCTCGTAACTGATCTAGCGCAGCACGCTGACGTAGGCCGGGTCGGTGGCCTGGCGCATAGCGGCGGAAAAGCTGTCCCAGGTACAGGAGAGATCCGCACGGCTGCAGGCGGGCACAAAAATGGGCGCTTCAGCCGGTGGATTAACGGGAGTGAGCGGCTCCGATTTGCGCATCTGCTCGAGAGTTTGCGCGGTGAACGCCACGCGGACAAATGGGCCGGCCGTGGCCGAGCGCCACAGCTCGAAGATCAGCGCGCCGCCGGGGGGCGAGTCGTCGACGCGGCCATCTTCAATCCAATCGATACCGAGAGCGCCGGCGACAGCGACGATGTTGGAATCGTGGCCGACGAGAATCACCACGCGATCGCCGGGCTTGCCGAGGGCGCCGGGGACCGGCTTGCCGGTGGCGCGCCTGCCAATAACCCGTTCCTCCAGGGTCGCGCGAATATGGTCGAGAAGATTGGAAGCGTTCATGCGCGCAATGGCCGGAGTGCGATCTTCGTAGTTCCACGCTGCAATGTTGGCCTGCATCACGAAGCGCAAGGTCGGGCCGTCGACGCATCCCCAGCCGGTGTCGGCGTCGCTCATACCCTGCGTGTATTCGAGGAGGAGATTCTCAGCGAGCGTTGAAGCCGTGACGAGAGGACCGCGCGCTGCAACGGGGGATTCGCCTGATCCTGGTTTGAGGGAGGTGGGTATCTCGAATATCGACGTGCGCTGCGGATTGAGCGGCAAGTGCCCGCAACCGGAAAGGATGCGATCGAGCGCGGCCAACTGCGGACGATAAGTTTCGGTGAGATTGTTGGGATCGCCGCCGATGCGCCCTGCAATCGCTGCCGCAGCAAGCGCCGGATCTGGATTTCCGACGTTCGCTTTCCGCGGACTGAAGAGCGGATCGGTTACGCCATCGGGCTGCGAATGAACGCTGACGTTGCAGCCCGGAAACATCCCCTCGGAGAGCGCCCTGCCGGTTTCACGAGTGCGCTCGTCGGTATCGGCCACGATCGTGACGTGCTCGGCGTCGGCGCAACCGGAGGGCGCGAGCAGGCCTTCGCCGGCGAATTTTGTCCGGTCCCAGCTGCCGAAATCTTTCATCAATTCAAAGCCATGGGCCGTGAGAATGCCGGGCGCGACTTCCCATTTGGGCCAGGGCGAGGCGGAGAATTTGTCCAGATCCGCCTGCGCAGTCAAGGGAGAGCGAACGCCGTGTCGAGAAAGCACGATGACGAGCTGAAGTTTGGCGTCGCTGGTGGGTGCTTGTGCGTTAGATAATTGCGCGATCAGCCCGGCGCACAAGAGAACAGCAGAGAAGCTAAGTAGAATTGGCCGCAGTCTGGCGGGAAGGCTCATAATGCATCTCCGAAGAAAAGTGTACTGGCAACAGCCAAGATGCGCTTGATCGCCGCGAGATGGGCGACGAGCCAAGGGCGCCAAAAGCATGAGGGCTTGTTCGAGCGAATGGGAGCCGGCATGGGCCCATTGCAAAAAGAAAGGGCGCGCCAGAATTGCAGCGCGCCCTGTGTTGATGATCGTCTTCCGCTAGAAGTTCATCTTCAGGCTGAGCTGGATGATGCGGTAATCAGCATTGCCACCGATTGTGGCGCGGATAGTGCCAAAGGCGGCGTTGTTGAACGTCACGTTTGGATCGGCCCACTGCGGATGGTTGAAGAGGTTGAAGAACTCTCCGCGCAACTGAAAGCTGAGGTTTTCGTGCGACGGAATCGGGTAGATATTCTTCAGGACGCCGCTGTCCATATCCCAGAGGCTCGGGCCGCGGTAAGTTCCTTTGCCCGCGTTGCCATAGGTACCGGTTGCGGGCGCGGCGAAGTTGCCGGTGTTGAACCAGGACACGCAATGGGTGACGCTGGTAAGGCAGGGGGTAGGCGTGCCGAGCTGGCCCAGTTGGCCAGCCGCGCCGGTGAAGTTGGCGCGATCATTGCCGTTGTTGGTCTGTGAATTGTCAGATCCGGAGAGAATAGTCATGGGATCGCCGGTCTGGTAGGAATAGAGGCCTGACCATTGCCATCCGCCAGCAACGGCGCGGAGCGCTGGGTTAGCCCCCGCCAGTTTGGGAAGATCCCAAACATAAGAAATCACGAAGCGGTTGGCGTGATCGAAGGTGGCAGGGCCAGTCTCGAAGTCATGCTGACCGGGGTTGTAGAACGACATGTTGGAACCGGCGCTAGAACCGATGTCGGTAATGCCGCCGTTCTCGGCCAAGCCGTAATCCGTCGCCTTCGAATAGGTGTAATTGGCGAGCAACGTGATATGGCTCAAAACTCCGGTGCCGCCCGCCGGCCTCTTTTCGAGGTCGACCTGCAGACCGTCGTAGCGGTTGCCGCCTGTGTTGCGATTTTCGTAAATGTAAGTAAATGGCTGGTAGGGCCGCGATAGCTGTTCCGTAGCGCCATTGCCGTAGATGCCCGGATTCAGGTTTTGGTCCTGCCGGAGGTGGGTGCCACGCGTTCCGACGTAGGAGGCGTGTATCACTGTATCGGAGCGCAACTGATATTCGTAGGTGACGTTATAGTCGTAGACTTCCGGCGTGTGCCACGATACGCCGGGCTGCAAGCTGAACAGCGCGGGATTGTTGACAAATGTCGCATTCTTGGGGGCGGTTGCAAGAACGAAGCGCTGCGGGAAACCATTGGTGAAATTGGGATTGCTCGCAAGCGGATTGACGAGGCCGGTGTTGGGGGCTCCGATCATCGAGGACAGGGTTCCGGAGGGACAGGAAGTGTTGGAGGTGCAGTCGATAAGGTCAATACGCAGGCTGAAAGGTGAGGAAATCGAGGCATCGTTCAGGAACAATCCTGGGAGACGGGATTCGTAGAACAGCCCCCCGCCTGCGCGGAGCGACATCTTTCCTGTTCCGGTTGGATCCCAGGCAATGCCAACGCGGGGTCCGATATTGTTGAAGTCGCCCGTTTCGCCGCGCGTGGGAACGCCGATGTTGTTGTAGCTGTCGCCGATAAAGAACAGGCCGGCCGGCGCGCTGGGAATGATTGCTGAATGAACGCCAGCCACCTGCGCATCGGGACGGAACTGCTGGATGCGGCCATGGATCTCCTGCATCACCTGCTGAGGCTCATAGCGGACGCCCAGAGTCAACGAGAGCCGATGCGTCATCTTCCAGTTGTCCTGCGCGAAAAACCCGAGAGGGTTCTCTCGCGAGTCAGAGTAATTGCCCGAGGTCTGGCTGAACGCACTCTGGTATCCCATCATGAAGTCCGCCAGGGCCACGCCGGGGCCATTGGCGCCGCCGGCTGCGGTGCCAGAGTTGTCGGTGTTGATCGTCCAGCTTCCGTTCAGGAGGTCGGTGTTGCGAATGTTCGACTGATCCATTTCGAGATCGGCGCCGAAATTCAGTTGATGCTTGCCTTTGGTCCAGCTCAGAACATCGCGAAGGTCACCGGTATTGCGGATGAAATGCGCGTCAGTGAAGTTGCCGAGCGTGAAGTCGCCGGAGACGGCGAAGTTGCGGATGCCGCTTTGCGCCGTGGGTAACTGGTAAATCTGCGATCCGAAGGTCCTCATGTCCGGAACCACGCCGCCGGGGCCACCCTGCTGGCCACGATCGGAGTTCGAGCGGACGGCATCAATGACAGTGTTATTGACGATTGAGGGCGAAATGACCCATGTGTAACCAACGGCAATATTGAAAAAGTTAATGGTTGAGCCAGGGCCGTCGGTGAGGATGTCTTTGCCATCATAGGTGGGCGCGTGGTGGTATTTGTCGAAGTAGGCGCGGCCGAAAAGGCGGTTCTGACCGTGGAAAACCTGATCCACGCGTGCAAGGTATTCGTCAAAGTTCTCCTGGAGCGGTGTGCCATACGTAACAAAGCCGCTGGCAGAGGCGGAGGAGATGGGCATTAGTTTTGTCATCGCGACGGCCACCGGGTCAAGCAGGCTGGCGATGTTGTTGGTGTTATTGGTAAGCGCCTGGCGGTACCAGGGGTTCTGTAGCGTTACGGTCTTGCCGCCCGAGAGGGGATTGGTTGAGCCGGCCGTCAGATAATTGGAGAAGTCGCCAGTAACGTTCTGGGCGGTTGGGATAACCGCGTTGGTCGCGTTGTTAATGCTGCGGATGATCGTTTTTTGCCATCCGAAGGCAAGGAAGGTTGTGTCCCTGTGAATGGGACCGCTTAGCTCAACGCCGAACTGGTTGCGCTTGAGCGGATCTTTAGCGCTGGCAAAATAGTTGGTGCCGTTAAATGCCCGGTTGCGGACAAACTCAAACGCGGTGCCATGCCACTTGTTGGTGCCGGACTTGGTGATCACGTTTACAACCGCGCCGGCATTGGCGCCATACTGCGCGTCAAAGCTGTTGGTCTGAACACTGAATTCCTGGAGATCGTCAGGCATGGGGAATGGATCGTTGACGTTGCTCATCAGGTCTTCGTTGTTGCCACCGTCGAGGTTGTAGGCAATCTGATCGGGTCTCGCGCCGTTTACCGCAATCGCGTCGGCACCGGGAATCTGCTTTGTATCGCCCTGCAAAGCACCGGAGTTATTCGCATTTGCCGAAATGGCGCCGGGCACCATCAGCGTAAGGTCGGCAGCATTTCTTCCGTTCAGCGGAATGTCGACCAGTCGTGATTGCTCAATCACCTGGCCCAGCGTAGGATTCACGGTGTTAACCTGCACGGCGGATGTCTCCACCGTGACCTGCTGAGTCTGCGCGCCGACTTCCAGGCGGACATCCATATTCCGGACCGAGTCAGCCAACATTACGACAGTCTGTGACCACTTCTTGAATCCCGCGGCCTCAACCGTCACTGTATAGGTGGATGCCGGAAGAGAAGGGAACGTAAATAGACCAGAGCTGTTCGTCGTATCAGTGCTGACGAGAGAGGTACTGAGCTGGGTCACAGTTACATGTGCTCCGGTGACCACCGCACCGGAAGGATCAGAGATCGTTCCGGTAATGGCAACATTGCCACCGCCCTGGGCACGGGCCAAGGGGCTCGCCAGGAGCACCAGAGCGAGAGCCGACAGCGCGACACATGGAATCATCAACAATTTGGAAAGGTTATTTGGTTTGAGACGAAAACGTTTTCCCGCCTCATGAATTGATTTCCATCCTGTCATTTTGGACCCTTTCATATTGTTGCCTCCGAAATTTGTGAATTACCCACAAGTCCACTCTTCCCTGCTAGTTAGCCCGCCCCAGCTGAGAACCCGCCGTGATGGCGATTGCTCTCGAAGACAAAGACGATGCACTCAGCGAAGAACTTAAGCGACATGCAATTGCCAATTTATTTGGCGTCGCGAAGTATATGGAGAAAAAGTGACAGTTGTCAAGAAAAAGAACGATTTGGGGTCAAGAGCCCTGGAGAGGCCCAGCTTCTCGCAAACAGCTGAATCGATTGGAGTGAGAAACGTGATTCTGGAAAGAACTGCCAAGTTGTTAAGAAAATCGCTTTTGTGCGTCATGCGAAGCATAGTCGACGGGCTACTACTCCGCTGGGAGTCCGAAGGCGGTGGCGAAGATCTCAAGGGCGCATTACCCACGAAGGTCCTGAGGCGGAGATTTGTCGTGTCTCCCGATGGTATTCAAGCTAAAAAACACACGCACTCATCTGTGGCCTAAAACCTAATCTCAGGAGGTTCAAGTGGCATGGGTCGGGCTACGATGGGACTCCTTCGGGCAATCTACTTCGAGCCTCTGACGGCGATTGGAAGTTGACCCCTTCGGATCGGGGAGTGAGGACCATCGGATTGGCCGCTCCGAAGCCGCAATCACTGCTTTCAAAGTTCGCCACCTGGACGCCGCTTAAGGATCGTGCAGCCTCAGATATAGTGATTTGGGAGCAGGGACGCTGATTATCCGGCGCGGAACCTGGAATAGAAGAACAATCGATCCGAGTCAGGAGACGACAAGAGCCGCGAACCACGCATACAACCATGCATACAAATGACAAACCCGCTCGACCCCGCCGCGCTGTCGCATCGAGCGAGACCGCGCGCGAAATCAACCGCGACATCCTTCTGCATGCTATTCACATTCATCAACCGGTAAGCCGGGCTGACCTGGCACGTTTGACGGGGCTGCAGCCCAGCACGGTTTCAGTCATCATCAGCCAGCTGATGGACGAGGGATGGGTGGTGCCGGGCAGTATGGGACGGCTGCCGCGGGGCCGCAGGCCAACCTTTGTGACGCTCAACGACCGGCACGTGACCCTGGCCATCGATCTGCGGCCAGGGAAAGCCAACATGGCAGTCGTCGACATCAACGGCAAGATATTGGGCCGGCAAACAGTTGCTTTTGAAATCAAGGCTGGCTCCACGCCGGATGAAGCACGGACCTCTATCGCGCATATGGCTGAAGCGGCGCGATCGCTGCGATCTACCTTTGGCGACCACGTGTTTCAGGGCCTCGGGGTGAGCGTCTCCGGGCGTGTTGACCAAAGAACGCACCGCCTGCTCTTTGCACCAAATGCTCCGTGGGGCCAGATCGATCGCTGCCTCTATGAGGAACTGCAGAGGGTTCTCGACACACCGATAGAAATAGAGAATGCGGCTAATGCGTGCCTGCTGTCGGAACGCTGGTTCGGCAATTTTAACGACACGTCGAACATGCTGGTGGTGGCGGTTGCAGAGGGAATCGGCACGGGATTGCTGGTCGACGGACGGATTGCGCGCGGCAGAGACGACATGGCGGGCGAGTTTGGCCACATGCCCATCGAGGAAACCGGCCCTATGTGCGGCTGCGGCAGCGTTGGTTGCTGGGAGACATTTGCGTCGAATCGCGCCGGCCTAAGGTACTATCGCGAGCTGGCGCCGGAGAGCACGCTTACTTCATTTAAGGACCTGCTCGATTTGGCACTGAAGGGCGACATTCGCGCCCTGCGCTCGATCGATAAGATGATGACCTATCTGGCACGCGGGTTGTCGATACTCGCCGCCGGCCTGGCGCCGGAAGTCATTATCATCGTTGGCGATTGTACGGCTTTGTGGCCGCGCGTCTGCCCTTTGCTCGAAAGCCAGTTGATTGCAAAATCGTTCACGCCGAACACTCCGCGCGTCGTGGCGGCCATGGACGGCGATGCGGGCCGGTTGCGCGGGGCCGCTGCACTGGTGCTGCACAAGGTGCTTTTCCGGCAGGCAGACTATACGTCGCGCCATGAACCGGTAAGAGAACGAACCAGTCCCAAACCTGACGTAGTACTCGCATAAAGTCTTGAGAGGCCCCCATCGCGAGAAGCGACTGCGGTGCGGGAGTTTGATCGTTTATAAGATCGGGCATGACAGTGGGCATGAGAGTAGGATTCATCGGCGCAAGCGGAATCGCGGGGAAGCACGCGCAGGCTTACGGGAACATCGGCTACCAGATCGCGGCGGTTACAGATCGGACAGAAGAGCGCGGGCGCAAGTTCGCCGCAGCATGGGGCGCGGAGTTTGTTTCTTCGCCGGAGCAGCTTTGCCAGCGAGCGGATGTGGATTTCATCGATGTGTGCACTTTTCCCGGCTACAGGCTGGCAGCGGTAGAGCTGGCCGCGCAAGCGCATAAACATGTTCTCGTAGAAAAGCCGATGGCCGTGGACCTCGAGACTGCGGCGCAAATGGTCGAATTGGCGCGCAAGGCCGGGATTCAACTCGGCGTGGTCAGCCAGCATCGCTTTGACGATTCAACATTGTTTCTGAAGCGCGCAATTGCGGCGGGACGGCTGGGCAGGATTCTCGAGGCCGATGCGTACGTGAAGTGGCACCGGACGGATGAGTATTATGGGCGGCCGGTGAAGGGAAGCTGGGCAGGCGAGGGCGGCGGCGCATTGATCAGCCAGGCCATTCACCAGGTGGATGTGCTGTTGCATCTGATGGGCGCAGTGGAGGAGGTTTTTGGATACTGGCATCTGGGCGCGACGCACAAGATTGAATCGGAGGATTTGGTCAACGCGGTGCTCCGATATGCGTCGGGCGCGACAGGCGTGATCCAGGCGGCGACGGCGCTGTGGCCGGGCTATCCGGAGCGGATCGAGATCCACGGAACCAAAGGGAGCGCGATCGTAACCGGCGATCAATTGACGACGTGGGACGTGCGCGACGATGCGGGCGAGCCTGCGCCGATTGCGCAACAAGCCAAGTCGGGCGCGTCTGATCCGATGGCAATTTCTCTGACGCCATTTGAGCGGCAACTGGCTGATTTTGGCGAGGCATGCAAGACGGGCCGGCCGCCGGCGTCGTCTGGTGTGGATGGCTACCGCGCATTGCAGTTGGTCAAGAGCATCTACACATCGTGCGCCGAAGGGCGCAAGGTGCAGATCGCGCCGGTTGTGTTTTAGTGTTGGGGCCGGATTGATTGCGTGGCGGCTATTGCGGCGCGGGATAAAGACTAGACCTTTAGCAGGGGATTTAGCTGGCGCGCGTGAGCTACTGGTTTACGCCACTGGCGAGGAATCCGCCGTCGACTGCGACTACTTCGCCGGTTACGAATGATGCAGCTTCCGAGGCTAGAAAAATAGCTGCGCCGGCCAGCTCATCCGCCTGACCGAAGCGATGCATGGGAGTGCGCATCAAAAGCTCCTGGCCGCGCTGGGTTCCCTGAACCAGGGTGCGATTCAATTCCGTAGCGAAGACGCCGGGCGCGATGGCGTTTACGTTGACGCCGTTGGGCGCAAGCTCTATGGCGAGAGTCCTGGTTAACGAAACTACGCCCGCCTTGCTGGCCGAGTAGGATGCCACTCCGCGAAATGCGACAAATGAGCCGAGAGATGCGACGTTGATGATGCGTCCGTAACCGGCGCGCGACATGGTTGCCGCGAAGATCTGGCAAGCGCGAAGTGTGCCGGTGAGATTGGTTTCAATGATGCGCGACCAATCCGCCTCCGGCGCCTGCAAGACAGGAAACTTGCTGGTGATGCCGGCCGCATTTACAAGGATGTCGACTTTGCCGAAGGCCGCGATTACGGCGTCGTGCAGAGCCTGAATCGAGGCGCGATCAAGGACGTCGCTGACGACGCGCAGGGAGCGGCGACCGAGCGCTTCGATTTCGGATGCGGCACGTTCAACCTCATGCACTCGGCGCGAACTTGAGACCACATCTGCGCCCGCGGCTGCAAGACCCAGCGCCATTGCGCGGCCGAGGCCCGAGGTGCCTCCGGCGACCACGGCAACTCTTCCGGTTAGATCAAATAAGGATTGGCGCATTGAGGAGATACTCTCACGGTTCGGGCTGCATGAAGCGAAGGCGCATGAAGAAAGCGAGGACGCTGCAGTGGATTTTCGCAACACAATTTGGACAAAGGGTTAGGCAAAAGGCTAGGTGGTTTCGAGGACGTTCCGCCGATTCAAATTATAACGTAAACTTTGCTAAATGTGATAGTTACAGGACAGCGTCAAAGGCTCATGCAGCGCAAGTGGTGAACAATTTCCGTGCTGCAATCCGGGCTAAGCGACGGGAGAGGGAGGGCAACTTCGCTTATGGATGATCACCAGCCAGCCGATATCCTGTTCGAGAGATGCGACGGAGCAAATTAATTAGCGTATTCAGGTGGCTCTTCGATGGGCATCGCGGCCCGCGAGGACAAATGGCTCCGCGATGGATTTTTCTGCGAGCGTTGGCGCTGATTTATTTCTCTGCATTTTATTCGCTGCTGTTTCAGGTCAAGGGATTAATCGGCCCTGAAGGAATTCTGCCGGCTCGGGATTATCTTGCCGACGTCGCGCAGCAATTGGATCTGGCGCAGCTCTTTGGTTTGGAGCGCTATTGGTACGCGCCGTCGCTCTACTGGATCTCGTCAAGCTCCACGATGATGATGGCGGTGACGTGGATTGGGCTGATCGCGGCCGTGATCGCTTTTTTGAATGTATGGCCACGCCTGAGCTTTTTTATCTGCTTCGTATGTTTCCTGTCGTTCGTCGGTGCGAGCAGCGTGTTCTCGGGCTATCAGTCGGATGGCATGTTGCTGGAGGCGGGATTTCTGGCGCTTTTCTTCACGCCGCGCGGACTGTTGCCGGGTTGGGGCGCGAATAGTCCTCCGTCACGCATGAGCTGGTTCCTGCTGCAATGGGAGTGGTTCCGGATTTACTTTGAATCCGGAATGGTGAAGCTGGTGAGCGGCGACCTGCAGTGGCGCAACTTCACCGCCATGGACGAGTACTATCAGAACGGACCGCTGCCAACGTGGATTGGGTGGTATGTCGAGCATCTGCCGCATTGGTTTCATGCGGCCACGGTTGGCGGCACGCTGGCGCTCGAGCTGGCGCTGGTGTTCATGATGTTCTTTCCGCGCAGAGTGCGGCTGATTCTTTTTTTCATTGTCACGCCGTGGGAGATCGGCGTGATTCTGACGGCAAATTATGCGTTTCTGAATTACCTGGTGCTGTCGCTGGGCTTTCTGCTGCTGGATGACAAGTTTCTGCTTCGCTTTGTGCCCGCAGGGTTCCGACCACGAGAGCCGGAGCGGATTTCAGCGCCGGCGCTGGAGCCGCACGAGGACCAGCCGCTGTCGATTTTGGACGTGGGCGCGGCCAGTTTGGGCGTCGGCGCGGCCAGCGTGACGACGGCGGAGATCGAGGGGAACGACCTGACCATAGAGCGCCGCACGCTTCCCAGGCGGCTCGGATTTTCGTTGTGGGCAGCCGGGCTGGCGTTCGCTTCATTCATGCTGACGTGGATTGCCTACAACACCACTGCGGAGTTGGTTGCGATTCCGCTGCACGGCATTCCGCTGCCGGTGAAGCCGCTGATTGCACTCGAACCATTTCGCATTGCAAACCAATATGGGCTCTTCGCGGTGATGACGCGCGGGCGCTACGAGATCGAATTCCAAGGCTCCAGTGACGGCACAAACTGGACTGTGTACCAGTTCCGAAACAAGCCCCAGGCATTGAACGAAGCGCCGGGCATCTATGCGCCCTATCAGCCGCGCTTCGACTGGAACTTGTGGTTTGCTTCGCTTGGAGGCTGGCGAGCGAACGAGATTGTGCCGCTGACGGAGGAGCGCCTGCTCGTGGGCGACGGCGCTGTGCTGGGGCTGTTCCGGGGCGATCCTTTCCCGCGGTTTCCGCCGCGTTATGTGCGCGCGGTGATTTGGCAATACTGGTTTACGACACTGGATGAAAAACGGCAAACCGGCGACTGGTGGCGCCGCGAGTATCTCGGCCTGTATGCGCCGGAGCTGACGATGAACGCGGATGGCCATGTTGTGGCGGTGGAATTTCCTGCGGAGCTGCCGCCGCACGACTGATTTGCGATTACACGGAGGAAGATACTGAGATGAGCCGCGCATGCGTAATCGGAGCGGGACCGAATGGGCTGGCAGCGGCCATTGTGCTGGCGCAGGCGGGAATGCGCGTGGAAGTTTTTGAGGCCGAGGCTGAGCCGGGCGGCGCGGTGCGGACGCTGCCTCTGACGTTGCCGGGATTCTTGCACGACTTTGGTTCAGCCGTGTATCCATTCGCTGCCGGGTCGCCATTTTTTTCTTCGCTGCCGCTGGGCGATCACGGACTGGAATGGATACATGGAGAGGTGCCGCTTGCGCATCCGCTCGATGATGGGTCGGCAGTCGTTTTGGAGCGGGACCTGGAACCTACTGAGCGCCGGCTGGGCGCGGATGGAAAGCTATGGCGGAGCTTGATGCAGCCTGCGGCCGACGACTGGAAGGAGTTTGCTGAAGACACTCTGGGACCGGCCTTGCGCATCCCGCATCATCCGCTGCGCATGGCGCGCTTTGGACTGACGGCGTTGCAATCCGCGCAAAGCTTTGCCAAGAGCCACTTTGTCAGCCCGCGGACGCGCGCAATCTTCGCGGGGTTGGCGGGCCACTCGTTTCTAGGCTTCGATCAGCCGCTGAGCGCGACCATCGGATGGATGTTCGGCATAACGGTTCACGCGGTGGGCTGGCCGATTCCGCGCGGCGGCGCACAGGCAATTACGGAGGCGCTGATCGGCTACTTGAAGACGCTGGGCGGCACGGTGCAGACATCATCTCGCGTTGATGCGGCTCGATTCCGCGAGTTGGAAGCGAGCAGCGAGCTTGTGCTTTTCGATACCGCGCCACGACAGCTGGTTGAGATTGCCGGCGATCGGCTCTCGCCGAAATATAAAAGCGCTTTGGAACAAGTTCCAACCCGCTCCGGGCGCTTTCAAAATAGACTACGCACTTTCGCAGCCGGTTCCGTGGCGCGCGGCTGACTGCCGGCGGGCAATCACCATTCATGTGGGCGGATCGTTTGAGGAGATTGCGGAAGCTGAAAATGCCGTCGCCAATGGGCGCGAACCCGAGCGGCCTTTTGTGCTGGTGGCGCAGCCAACGCTCTACGATACCTCGCGCGCGCCGGATGGCAAACATGTTCTGTGGGCCTATTGCCACGTGCCGAATGGATCGACTTTTGATATGACGGAGCGCATTGAAGCGCAGATCGAGCGCTTTGCGCCAGGATTCCGCGATTGCGTGCTGGCGAGGCATGTTTCTTCGCCGGCACAGCTGGAAGCGATGGATGCAAATCTTTTGGGCGGCGACATCAGCGGCGGGGCCATGACCATGCGGCAGATGTTTTTCAGGCCGACTGCCAGCGAGTACGCGACCGGCGCGCCGAAACTGTATTTGTGTTCAGCGTCGACCCCGCCGGGCGGCGGAGTGCACGGCATGTGCGGCTATCACGCGGCGCGGATGGCGCTGCGGCAACTGAAAAGATGATCGGCGAGTGGGCAGAAGTGTTGTTGCGCCGGCGGGAACAAGCAATAAATCTGCACCCAATGTTGTAGGCCCGCAAATGTAAAATGGCTGCTAAGGAATCTCACTGTGCCCGGTACATTTACGCATATGAGCGCACCCACATCGCGCCTTGCCCTGAGCGCGCTGGCGCCGGAGACACTTCAGTCTGAAATTCGCGCCATGACCACCGAGTGCGACCGCATGGGCGGCATTAACCTGGCGCAGGGCGTATGCGATACGCCGGTTCCAGACTTCGTTGAGACTGCGGCGATCGAGGCCATCCGCGAGGGGCAGAACATTTATACGCGGTGCGACGGCATTGCGCGGCTGCGCGAGGCTATCGCGGCGAAGCAGCTGCGCGACTACGGCCTTACCTACGACGCCGAGAACGAGGTGATGGTGGCCTCCGGTGCGACAGCCGGCCTGCATGCGGCCGCCATGGCACTGCTCAATCCCGGCGACGAGGTGCTCGTCTTCGAGCCGTTCTATGGGTACCACGTGCACACGCTGAAATCGTTGCGCGTAAATCCGGTTCTGGTGGCGCTGGCCGAGCCGGACTGGCAGCTTGACGTGGACGCCATGCGGGCAGCGGTCACGCCGCGGACGCGCGCCATCCTGCTGAACACGCCCGCGAACCCGACGGGGAAGATCTTTACGCTGGCTGAACTCGAGGCCGTTGCGCAACTCACCATCGAGCACGACCTCTTTTTGATTACAGATGAAATTTACGAGTACTTCGTCTACGATGGCGCGCGGCACATTTGTCCGGCGACGCTGCCCGGCATGCGCAAACGCACGATTGTGCTTTCAGGATTCAGCAAGACGTTTTCAATTACCGGCTGGCGCATAGGCTACGCCACGGCCGACGCGCGATGGATGCCGACGATGGGGCACTTTCACGATTTGACCTACGTGTGCGCGCCCGCGCCGCTGCAGGTGGGCGCCGCAGCAGGCCTGGAGCAGTTGCCGCCGAGTTTTTACAAGCAGCTTGCGGCCGATCATCAATCGAAGCGGGGCCGGCTGCTGAGCGCGCTGAAAGACGCTGGGATGGAAGCTTCAGTTCCTCCGGGCGCCTACTACATCATGGCCGGCGTTGAACGTCTGCCGGGTAAAACAGCTGCCGAAAAAGCTCGACACTTGTTGCGCACGACCGGCGTGGCCGCCGTGGCCGGTTCGGCGTTCTTCCGCGAAGGGCGCGGCGAAAATCTGCTGCGCTTCTGCTTTGCCAAGCAGGATGCGGAACTGGACGAAGCCTGCGAACGGCTGCGGAAGCTGTAAAGGCGCTCAAACAAAACCCCGACTGATTACGATCCGCCCTGCGCAGCCAGCCATTTCTTCAGGTTCGGCTCCAGCAGGTGGCGCTGCTCAATGCAGCCGTCAATATTCTCAAGAGCGTGCTTCAGCGCCACATCGGAGGCAGAAACCTGGTGCGCGGCGAAGAAACTCTCTACATCGTCGCGCGCGTCGGCGGTGCAGAAACTGCCGGCACCCGCAACCAGATACGAGCCCAGGTCGGTCGTCAGTTCTGCGTGCACCTGATTCCAATGCTTCTTGATGAATCGCCACGTCGCATCGCGAGTGTCGGGATCTTCGAGACCGAGTGCGAACTGAATAGCTGCGTCCTGATTGCGCACCTTGCTTGAGACCGAGTATTCGAGGCCGCGCTCGAGCAGCGCGGGATTGTCAAACTGGACAAGCAAGCGCAGAGCGGTCTCCTGCAAGTCGGGATCGGTGGAGGTCTCATAGACCCTTTGCAGCCGGTCGAATAGAGCATCGTCACCGTTCTCGGCCGCGGCTTCGAGGGCGGCCTGCCCCAGCGTCGGGTCGACGCTTGCGGGATCGTCGAGAAATTGATCGGCGATTTTTCGCGCTTCGCCTTTGAGACCGGCGTCGTTGCCATGATCGACGAGTAGAACGAGAAGCTGGGCGCGCAACTCAAGAGTGTTGGGCGAATCGCCGGGCGCAGGAGGACCGAGCTTTGCGTATGCGGGAGCAAAGTTGCGCTGAACCCACGCGGCCAACTCATCGCGCTCTTTCTTTTTCGAGGCGACTTTGTCCGCGATCGTTTCGATTCTGCCGGCAGCCATCGACAAAACGTCTGAGCTTGGATCGGACTTGAGAGCAGCGACGAGATCAAGATAGTCGCCAACTTTGGCTTGTTTGACGCGCACCTGCGCCCACTCGTCGCCAAGGAGGCTGATGCGCTCCGGGGGCGTCAGGTCCGATTCGGCATGCTTGACGAGATCAGCGTATTGCGCGGGCGCGTATGCGCTGCGGTAGTAGCCTTTGCCCGTTGCATTGGCGAAAAGCAGACTGGCGGCGGGCGTTGTCAGGCTTGATGTTTCCGGCGTCACAAGTTTGCAATCCTGGACATCGGCAGTTTTGAAGCATACCGGCATGGTCCACTTTTGCACGGGGATGGTGCTAACGCCGGGGCTCAAAAAGAATCGCCTCTGTGCGACGGGGACGCTGCCATCCGCCGGCGTGCCGAAGTTGAAGATTGGCTCACCGGGCTGGACGACCAGCGACTCCATGATCTTGTCGACAGGTTTGTGACTGGTAGCCGTCTGCGCATTCCAGAAGTCCTCCGCCGTTGCGTTGCCGTATTCATGCGCGGACAAATATGCGTGAACGCCCTGGCGGAAGGTTTCTTCGCCGAGATAGTTCTCGACAGTGAGCAGCACGTCGCTGGCCTTGCCGTAGGCGATGCCGTCGAACAACTGGTTGATCTCCTCAGGCGTGTCGGCATTGGCGCGAATGGCTCGGGTGGTTGGCCGCGCATCGATGTCGAGAGTGCCCTGTTCGTTGCCGGCGACCACTTCGGGAATGTTCCACTCAGGATGCATTGCCGCAACGGGTTTGTTCTCCATCCAGGTGGCGAAGCCCTCGTTGAGCCAGATATTGTCCCACCACTGCATGGTGACGAGATCGCCGAACCACTGATGGGCCATTTCATGCGCGACAACCAGGCCCACTTCTTGTTTGTCGGTGACCGTAGCGGATTTTGGATCGAGCAGGAGGTCGGTTTCGCGATAGGTGATGGCGCCAAAGTTCTCCATTGCGCCGGCTTCGAAGTCGGGAATGCCGATCAGGTCAAGCTTTTTAAGCGGATAGTGAATGCCGAAGTAGTTGTCGTAATAGTGGAGCGCAAATTTGGCGACGTCGAGCGCGAAGGTGGTTTCGCCGACTTTGTCGGGCGTAGCGCATACGCGAATGTCGACGTCGTCCTCGCGTCCGCTTGTGCACTGAAAATCGCCCACGAGGAATGCGACGAGGTAGGTGGACATTTTCGGAGTGGGTTCGAAAACCAGGGTGTGTTTGTCCGCGCTGGGGCCCGGCGTGTCAGCCGCGATGGGGGTGTTTGAGATTGCAGTGTCGGCGGCATCGATGACCAGCGAGATGTCGAATGCAGCCTTGAAGGCTGGCTCGTCGAAGCAGGGAAACGCGCGGCGCGCATCGGTGGCTTCAAATTGCGTAACGGCGTAGTTGCGGCGAGCAGTCTTTGAAAGATAGAAGCCGCGCAGCTCGTCATTCAGGATGCCGGCGTAGCGGATCTCGATGGTGGCGCTGCCGGCGGGGACCATGTCGGGAAATGTGAACGTGGCCTGCTGTTTGGCGGCGTCGAGGCTCACCGTGCCCGTTTGCTGCGAGCCGTTGGAAAGGATGGTCACCGACTGGAAAGTGATTTCAATGGCATTGAGGGTGATCGAGTGCGTGGGCTGCTGGAGGTTCACATCGATCGCTTCATCGCCGGAAAAAGTTGCGGCTTTGAGGTCGGGCGCGAGCTTGAGAGTGTAGTGCGTGGGGATGACGGTAGTGGGCAGGCGCTGGGCGAAAACGTCGCCGGGAAAGGAAAGGATGAGGATGGCAAGCGCGATGGCGGCACCAAAAGCTGCCGGCGAAAAAGTGCTTGAAGAATCGATTTTCATCAAGGCCTCTTGGATTGTGATGCGAAACGGTTTTCCACGGCGATTCATTGATTTGCGGAGGGGGCAGTTTGAAAAAAACCTTCCCTCAGGGGCTAAAGCCCCCATTCGTTTGACGCAATATGCGGCACGACTGAAGTCGGGCCCTTTCAAAACACAGCCAAAATTACTTGTTGCCGGAGCTGCCCGTCCTTTGATTTTTGCACAGCGCTAGTTGAGTTGCGCCGATTGGGTCGCGGCTAATTGAGCCGCGCCGGCGCCAGCTTGGGCGAGATCGACTGGATAATGGCAAGGGCGATTAAGTAGGCGAGGCACGCTGCGACAAATAGGGGCACATAACTATGAGTTAGCGCGACGACGTAGCCGGTTGCCAACTGAAACAGCACTCCGCCGATCGCGCCCGCCATGCCGCCGAGACCGATCACACTGCCGACAGCGGCCTTGGGAAACAGATCGGAGGGCAGGGTAAACAGATTGGCTGACCATCCCTGGTGCGCGGCAGTGGCGAGGCCCACGACAGCGACCACAAGCCACAGGTGATGGAGATAAGGCGCGGCGAAGACCGGCAGCACACATAACGCGCAGATGAGCATCGCGGTCTTGCGCGCGGTGTTCAGTTTCGCTCCGCGCTTCAGCAATGTTGAAGAGAGCCAGCCGCCGCCAATACTGCCGACAGTCGAAATGCTGTACACGACGACCAGCGGCAGCCGGTTGGCAGAAAGGCTTAGGCCGAATGTAGTCTGCAGGTAGCGCGGCAACCAGAAAAGATAGAACCACCAGATCGGGTCGGTAAGAAACTTGCCAATGGCGAAGACCCACGTTTCTTTGATAGGCAGGACACTGCTCCAAGGAACAGATTGAATCTTCTCTACCGGATCGCTGAGGATCAGATTCAGCTCGGCTGGGGAAACGCCCGGGTGCAGTTCCGGCTGCCGGTAGATGAGGAGCCACGCCGCCAACCAGACCAGGCCCATTGCGCCGGTGGCGACGAAAGCTCCGCGCCAACTGAACAGGCCGACGAGAAAAGGCACGATTAATGGGACTGCGATGTTCCCGATATTCGCGCCGGAGTTGAAGATGCCGGTGGCCAGGGCGCGTTCGCGCTTGGGAAACCACTCGGCCACAGTTTTGATGCAGGCAGGAAAATTTGCCGCCTCACCAAGCCCGAGCAAAAACATAGCTACGGCGAAAGTGATGACGGAAAATGCCAGGCCCGGCAGCATGGCTGCGACGCTCCACAGGCAGATGGCGATGGCGAAAGCTTTTCGCGTGCCAAGTTTGTCGGTGAGCCCGCCGGCGACGACCATGCCGATGGCGTAAGCCCCCTGGAAGGCGGCGAGGATGTATCCATACTTGATGCTGTTGAGCCCCGGGATCACTCCCTCAAGAAACTTTTCAAGGTAGGCGATCACTCCGCGGTCGACGTAGGCGATGACGGTGGCGAGGAAAAGGAGGGAGCAGATCACCCATCGCAGGTGCGACATTTTTCCGGCGGGAGCCAGGTTACCGGGAGAAGCGATGGTGTCGGAACCTTGCGCAGTCATTTGGTACAGCTCCTCTGATACCACTCCTCTGGGCCCGCGGTGGTCCGACCAATTATACCGACGACAAGGAGCGTTGGGCGCGCGCGTCATTCAAGGTTGAAAGCTGGCATGCTGGGAGGGTGGCTTGTGGCTGCGGCGCTAGCTCGCGGACTTGCGGTGGGGCAACAGCGAATCAAGCAGCAGCATGCAGGCGCCGGTGACGACGGAGGAGTCTGCCACGTTGAAGTCGGGCCAATAATAGCTGCGGATGTGGACCTCAATGAAGTCGATGACCGAGCCGTAGAGGATGCGGTCGTGAACGTTGCCGATAGCGCCGCCGAGGATGAGCGCGAGAGCGACCGTGGTGAGCGTGAACTGGCTGCCGAGACGAATCAACAGGACGAAGATGGCGAGGGCTGCCGCGACGGTGAATGCGACCAGCGCCCAGCGCACGGCATTCGGCGACGCAGAATCGGCGAAGAGCGAGAATGCCGCGCCTTGGTTAGTCCAGTGGGTGAGGCGCAGAAAGTTCGGAATGATGGGAATCGCGCCGCCCAGGCGGATATGGGCGGCGATCCAGGTCTTGGTCAGGCGGTCGGCGGTTATAACCAGCGCGGAGATGAGCAGAAGCCAGGGCAGGCGGTCGCGGATTGGGCCAGTTTGATAGCCAGCTCATTGGTTGGCCTCGGGCTGAGATGCGCCGGAATGAGGCGAGTCAGGTTCAGGTGGTTTGATGCCCATCTCGCGCAAGGCGCCTTGGCAGCGGTCGCAGACGTCGTTCCAGATGCCGTAGCTTGAGACTGCTGGCATGAAATTCCAGCAGCGAGCGCATTTGTGGCCGGAGGCGGGGAGAGCATCAACCCTGAAGAGGTATTTTCTGCCATTACCGGGCAGCATTGTTGATCCCCAATGAGTGCTTGGATTCGCCGCTGTTGCATCTTGCAAATCGCTGGCTGCTCTTGGGACGATCTCGACCTCGGAGACATTGAAAAGTTCCTTCAAGCTAGAGCGGTATTTTTGCACGAGGGCATCGCCGTCCTCGTCAATAGTGATGAACAGTTTAGCTTCGAGAGCTTTCCCGATACGCTTTGCCTGGCGTTCTTCTTCGAGGATGCGAAGGCCATTGTCGCGGATATCAAAGAGCTGTTGCCACTCGGCGAGAACAGGTGCCGGACCTTCGGAAAAGATTTCTTCCGGCTTCGGAAACAGCGCAAGGTGCACGCTGAACGGACGGCCTTTGACGGCGGGCAGGTGTTCCCAGATTTCGTCGGCGGTGAAGGTGAGGATGGGCGCGACGAGCCGGACAAGCGCTTCAGTGATCCGCCACAAAACTGTTTGCGCGGAGCGGCGTTGCCTGGCTCGTGGGTGCGAAGGTGTACATGCGGTCTTTGAGGACGTCAAGATAAAACGAGCTCAGGTCGACGATGGCGAACTCGTTGACTGCCTGATAGACGCGATGGAACTCGAAGGCCTCGTACCAGGCGAGGATCTTTTCGGTGAGATCGCGCGTGCGGGCCAGCATGTAGCGGTCGAGCGGCAGTAGCTCGGCCTCGGCGACTTGATCGCGCGCCGGGTCGAAGCCAGCGAGATTTCCGAGCAGGAAGCGGAAGGTGTTGCGCAGTTTCTTGTAGAGCTCGGCGCAGCGCTGCATCAGGTTTTCGCTGGCGGCCATGTCTTCTCTGAAGTCGATCGACGCGACCCACAGGCGAACGATTTCGCCGCCCATACGGTTGGCAATGTCTACCGGATCGACGCCGTTGCCGAGCGATTTCGACATGGCGCGGCCTTGCTCATCGAGCGTCCAGCCGGCGGTTGCAACACGCGAGTAGGGCGCGCGGCCGCGCAGCGCGACAGACGTCAGCAGCGAAGAGTGGAACCATCCGCGGTGCTGGTCGCCGCCTTCGAGGTAGAAGACCTCTGGGACGCCCTTCGCAGCGTCGTGATTGCCGTCCCGGTTTTGGAATGCCTTGTAGGCCGTGCTCAGGTCGGGATCTGATTCGCAGACGGCCAGCCAGCTCACTCCGGAGTCGAACCAGACGTCGAGAATGTCGGTTTCTTTGCGAAAGCTTGTGCCGCCAGCGGGACACTCGGCCGCGTGCTTCGCAGCCAACTCGTCCCACAACAGAGCGCTGGCCGAAGTCGCGTGCCATGCTTCGGCGCCCTCGCGCTCGAAGAGGTCAATGATTATCTTGTTCAACTCAGCGTTGATGATTGGCTGATTGCAGCCTTCGCACATGAAGACGGCGATGGGCACGCCCCAGATTCGCTGGCGGCTGATGCACCAGTCGGGGCGCGTGGCGATCATGTTGGTGATGCGCTCCTTGCCCCAGGCCGGATCCCAGACGACCTTGTCGATCTCCTCGATCGCGAGCTGTCGGAATGTAGTCTCGCTCCCGTCGGCGCGCTTCATCGGTGTTTCAAGCGAGATGAACCACTGCTCGGTGGCGCGAAAGATGATGGGGTGGTGGCAGCGCCAGCAATGCGGATAGGAGTGCTCAAATTGCGAGCCGGCCATGAGCGCGCCGCTCTCTTCAAGCATGGCGACGATGACGGGATTCGCCTTCCAGACGGTCAGCCCGTCGTAGGCGGGCGGCTGGGCTTGATGCCAGGAATCCGGATCGAAATGAATGTGGCCGCCGGCATCGACGCGCGCGGTGGGGTCGAGCCCGTAGCGCTGGCCGGTGTAGAAGTCGTCAACGCCGTGAGCTGGTGCGGTATGAACTGCGCCAGTGCCCGTGTCGGCGGTGACGTATGTCGCGAGGACGCCGAGAATCGACCGGTCCAGGAACGGATGCTGGAAGGTGACGCGGTCGAGCGCTGCGCCCTTGAATCGCGCGAGCTCTTTTGTTGGTCCGAGCTTGCAGGCGGCAGCAACTTGCTCGGCCAACGACGCGGCGACGATGTAGACCTCGCCGGATTCGGTTTCGAGCGCAACGTAGTCGAAGTCGGGATGAAAGGCCACGGCCAGCGACGCGGGCAGCGTCCACGGTGTGGTGGTCCAGATGATGGTCGAAACTTGCCGGCCCGCAAGCGCCGGTGCTATGGCGGCGGGATCGGAGGTCAGCCGGTAGCGCACATAGATTGATGGGCTGGTGTGGTTGGCGTACTCGACTTCGGCTTCGGCCAGCGCTGTGCGGTCATGGATGCACCAGTAAACGGGCTTGAGGCCACGGTAGATGAAGCCCTTTTCAAGGAAGCCGTAAAAGGCCTCAAGAGTGTGGGCCTCGTAGTCGCGAGCCATGGTCTTATAGGGCTTTTGCCAGCGGCCAAAGCAGCCGATGCGCTCAAATTGCGTGGTCTGCAGATCGACATATTTCTGCGCATAGGCGCGGCAGGCTTCAAGAACGGCGGGCACCGGCATGGAGAGCTTTTTGTGGCCCAGCTTCTCGTCGACTTTGATCTCAATTGGCAGGCCGTGGCAGTCGTAGCCGGGCACAAACGGAGCGTCAAACCCGGCCATTGTCTTCGACTTGACCACGAAGTCTTTGAGGCCCTTGTTCAGGGCATGGCCAAGGTGGATGGGGCCGTTGGCGTAGGGAGGGCCGTCATGCAGCAGGTAGACAGGCCGCCCATGGCCGGCTTTGCGCATCTCTTCATAGAGACGGAGCTCGGTCCAACGGGCCAGTCGAAGAGGCTCATTCTGCGGCAGATTGGCTTTCATGGCGAAGGCGGTTTGGGGCAGGGTAAGGGTCGCCTTCAACTCTGGCGCAGGGGACACGGGGACTCCGATCGAGAATGCGAACTTGGCTGCGAAGCTATTCAATTATCAGTGTAAACAAAGCAGTGACATTTTTCGCGGTAACAAACTGAACCCCGCAACCGTCTATTGCGTATGGGAGTGCTTAACCTGGCGGAGTATGAGAAATCGGAGGCCGGGCCCGAGGCCGGAGGCGGCTCGGGAACCGAGACAAACGCTGGCGCGGTCAAGCATAATGGATCGAAGGGCCTGTCGACGGTTGAGCTTGCCTACGGGCAGGCGGGAACGACCGGGAACGGCTCCCAAGAGAAGGCAAACCGTCAATACATGGCATCGGACATGGCATTGGAAGTGACACCGGAAGCACAGGGCGACCAGGCAGCCTCAGTGGCCGGCCACGAACTCGACGCGTTCCTTGGGAAAGCCTTCAAAGAGGAGCCCGTTTGGGTAGGCCTCTGGGCGAGCGTCAAGGACGTGTTTTTTCCCGTCAAGCTGCCGCCTCTGGTGCTGACTTCAACGCCGATTCCGGTTCCGGACCGGATGGCGGTGAAGGCGAATCCGTGGGCCGTTGGAATCTCGTCGACCCTCAATATTGCCGTTTTGCTGCTGTTCATCTGGCTGGGCATTCGCGCGATCAGGAACTACGTCAATACGCCCACGCAGGCGACGAACATTGATTTGAGCGACTACAAAGGGCCCAAAGCAGCCAAGCAGGCTGGCGGTGGCGGTGGCGGCGGAGATAAAAGCATCGTCGAGGCCAACAAGGGAAAGCTGCCCGAGAAGGCCAAGCTTGACGTAACGCCTCCTCAGCCGCAGACGGTCATTAAGCCATTGCTGCCCGATCCGCCGACCATCAATGTGCAGAAGAATATTCAACTGCCTGACAACCCGAATATGCCGATGATCGGGATGAAGGAGTCGGCGAACGTAACGCTGGCCTCGTCGGGTTCAGGCAACGGCGGTGGGATGGGTTCGAACGGCGGCGGCGGCATGGGCCCTGGAAACGGCAACGGCTACGGGCCGGGAAGCGGCGGCAACGCAGGCGGCGGGGTGTACCAGGTTGGGGGCGGGATTTCGGCGCCGACGGTGATTCACAGCGTTGAAGCCGAATTCTCCGACGAGGCGCGGCGGGCCAAATACCAGGGCGTTTGCATGGTCTCGCTGATCGTCGACGCGCAGGGCAATCCGCAGGACATTCATGTTGCGCGAGCGCTGGGCATGGGCCTGGACGAGAAAGCCATCGAAGCGATCAAACAATACAAATTCAAGCCGGCCCTTAAAGACGGCAAGACGGCAGTGCCGGTGATGATTACGATCGAGGTCGACTTCCGGCTCTATTGAGGCTTGGGGGCTTTTGCGCTGGAGATTTTTGGGGATGAGCGGAGCGATTGTCGCTCCGCTTTTCTTTTGCAGCCATCATCTGACTGCGCGAAGCCCACCTCCGCGATATGAAAGCGTCGCGCTGCAGTTTCAATCGGAATCTGCATCTTCGAAACGTCTGTGGAAATAAACTTTCCAGCCTTTCATAGGAATCTGATAGCGTTTCTCCAATCGGCTAGTTTCCTCGCATCTGGCTTAATCGCGATCGTTCGAGATGCAGGTTGATCGAAACCATTCTGTGAAGGAGAACACACGATGCCTGAGCCCCAAGCGAGATCTGCGATTCAAAAACAACCAGAACCGAAGATAGAGTCGCGCACCGCAATGAAACGTCTCGCCGGCTTTACATTGATTGCGGCGGCCGTGGCATCGCTTACTGTGCTCGTTGTCGCTGCGGCTGATCCGCCGGACAAATACTCGCTGAAATCGCCGAGCGGAATTGCGTTCTCAGACTTCAGAGGATACGAGGACTGGGCAGTCGTCTCTTCGGCCGAGCAAAGCCCAATACAAAAAGTGATCGTCGCCAATCCGACCATGATCAACGCATTCAAGGCCGGGGTTCCTGGCGGTGGCCAGACTTTCCCGGATGGCTCCATGATCGTGAAGCTCCAGTGGAAGCAAAAGAAGAGCACGGAGGCACAATTCGACGTGGATGTGCCAGACTTCTTTACCCAGGCTTTCGTCATGGAAAAGGACAGCAAGAGATTTCCGACAACCGGCGGCTGGGGATACGCGGTGTTCAACTACGACGTCCCGTCGGGCAAGTT
Source organism: uncultured Acidobacteriaceae bacterium (assembly GCA_963763585.1). Lineage (GTDB taxonomy): Bacteria > Acidobacteriota > Terriglobia > Terriglobales > Acidobacteriaceae > Telmatobacter. The sequence continues at coordinate 115,281 of CAVXPR010000017.1, forward strand.
CTCTGCCGATGCCGCGAGCCTTTCGGACTGTGGAAACGCTTGCCACACGGTTGTGAAAGCGAAGGACTACATCTTCCATCCGTACGAGAAGCGCTGAACCGCGCCCAGCCGACGCGAATGCCGAGCTGACCGCGAAAGGCCAGCGATGCCGGCCTTGAAGTTTCGGCAGGCTCTAGTTCAGGAGCGATTCCCAGTCGGACGGCACCCTGCCTGCCGGACCGGGAGCGGGCTGATTTTTTGGATGCGAATGAGGCGGAGGCAACGCCGCGCCTTCGGTCATCCCTTGCGTTTCGTAGTCGTAGAACCAATCCTCGCCCGGCTCGAAGCTGGTAATGATTGAATGCCCTGTCGTCGCCGCGTGCTTTGATGCATGCTGACTCGGAGAACTGTCGCAGCAGCCGATGTGCCCGCACTCCGCACACCGGCGGAGGTGAAGCCACCAGCCACTCGATGATGCCAGGCACTCCACGCAACCGTTGCCACTGGGTTTGGAATCGAGATTAATTCCGCGTTGATTTTTTTTCATTTCGATTTATTCTCGTTTCTGACGGGACGTCTTCTGTCTTTCAATTCTCTGGCCGGTCGATTTTAAACTCCGCATGTGCCTTGGTGCCGCAGAAATTCAGCTCAAATTCATTGAGCCGGTAGCGCGACTCTGTAATTGCACCCTGGTTTTGGTGATACCTTGAAATTGTCGGCGCGAGGAACAGGGAAAACGCACCACTTTTTGGCGATGCTTCCAATCCGCAATAGCGGTGTTCGTCGATCCATTCGTCCAATATACCTTTGTCCCGCTTCCGATTTCATGAAGGCGCCGCAGATGTTAGCAGTTGTGAGCGCCGCAACCGCCTGGCCTGGCTTCAGGCGGACATTTCACCCAGATTGGAGACCTGAATGAGCGCCGTACAGGTGGATCAAAAGAGCTACGAAATGCCCCCGAAGGAGGGGATTAGTGTCGCGCATTTTCTCACCGTTACCGACGTGGTGCGATCAGCTAACTACTACGAGAAGGTATTCGGCGCTCGCATTCTGACCATGGGTGACGGCAACGCGCCTCCGTACCTTCAGCTGGCGAATATCTGGATGATTTTGAACGTGGGGGGCGGCCCGACGCCCGACAAGCCGACGGTAACGCTCAGCGTCCCGGACCCAGATCACATCAACAGCTTTATGAATTTTCGCGTCGCGGATATTCAAGCGTGCTATGAATTGTGGAAGAGCCGAGGCGCGGAGTTCATCACGCCGCCGATTCCCAAGTACGGCGAGATACGGTGCTACATCCGCGATCCTGACGGTTACATCATCGAAGTCGGACAGAGCACCGATCAAGTTTACGGCTGAGGCGTTAACGCTCGGCCCGGATGGGATTCGGACAACGAGCGTCTCTTACAGCAACAACCAGTTGAAGTGCTGCTTCGACCTCAGCTCGCTCTAGCATCGAAAGGAGTACCAAATGGATGGCATAGATGGACTGAAGGAGAAAAGAAGACCGCGCCTGTCGCGTCGAGCAAGCTGAGTTTTAACGTTTTTACCGCGCCGGGAAAGGCAATGGTCGGCGAGCGGCCAAGGCCCTTTGGCGAAGCGCTCGGCTTTGACCCGATGACGTCGACTTTAATCTTTGGCGAGCACGACGCAGTGCTGGTAGACGCAATGACAACGGTTGTTGAGGCCGAGGCTCTGCGCGAATTGGGTTGCTCTGCACAACCGCAACCTGGAGACGATCTATATAACGCACGCGCCACTTCGACCACTTCTACGGTCTAGGCATTCTGCTCGACCGTTTCCCCGGCGGCACGGGCGATCACAACGCCCAAGGCGCTGAACGCCATGCAGATGTCTTTCACTCCCCTGGTGGAGCGGCTGGCGCGCCGGTATGTTTCCCGGGCAAGTGGCCACCAAGTTGGTTGCGCCCGAGCCTTATGAGCACGACACGTTCACTCTCGAGGGCCACGAATTGCGCATCATCGAGCAGGGCCGCACCGATAGTCCCGATTCGACGTCTCTATACGTTCCATCGATCGGCCTGATCGTCGCTGGCGACGTTGTGTACAACCAATGCCACATGTACGTCGGCGACACCACTCCCGAGAGCCGAAAGAATTGGATCGCGGCGCTGGACCGGTTAGCGGCGCTGAACCCGACGATGGTTGTCGCTGGCCACAAGAAGCCCGGCGCGCCCGACTCTCCCTCGGCGATCCAGGAGACCAAGCGTTATCTGCAGGACTTCGATCGGCTGCAGAAAGCCGCGACGTCCGACCAGGAGCTGTTCGATCAGATGACGGAGCTGTACCCGACTTGGGTAGCCAATCAGTCGTGGTTGATGTTCGGGTTCCCGTCGCCATAGCCCGCAGTCGCGGTGGACAGGCCTTGCTGACTTTGGAGGAAGCCGCGGACGGTGAGCTGGCTCATATTCAGGCGAACAGAATTCGATTTCAAGAAGGAGAACAACGATGGCATCCAAAGGAAAAGTCCTGGTGCTGGTTTCGAGCGGATACGGCTTACCGTTGAAAGATGGCGGGTGTTATCGCGGCGCCGGCTATTACCTGAACGAGCTGACGGTTCCAACTCGCGCCCTGATGGAGGAAGGCTACGAAATCACGTTCGCCAACCCCAAAGGAAACACGCCGCAGTTGGATCTACATTCGGCTGTGCCCGATTTCTTCGGCGGGGACGAGGCCAGGCTCCACGACTATTTCAATTTCCGCGATAACCTGACCGGGCTCAAAAATCCAGCTCGCATTTCGGATGTCGTCGCATCGGGCCTGGATCAATATGACGCTGTTTTTGTCCCGGGCGGTCACGGCCCGATGATCGATCTTCTTGACGATCCCAACGCGGGCATCGTGATGAGACATTTCCATGAAACATCCAAGCCCACGGCGGTGCTGTGCCACGGCCCGATTTCACTACTCTCGGCTCTTCCGAACTCGAAGGAGTTTGTCGCGGCGCTGGCAGCGGGCGATGCCGCGGGCGCACAGGCCAAGGCGCAGGGATGGATCTATGCCGGATATAAGATGACCATCTTTTCGACGGCGGAAGAGCAGCAGCGGGAGCCGCTTGAGATTGGCGGTAAGGTTCTTTTCTATCCGGACTTCGCATTGCAAACCGCGGGCGGTGACGTAAGCGTGGTCGCCCCATGGGGGAGCAAAGTCATTCAAGATCGCGAGTTGATCTCAGGACAGAACCCGTTCTCGGACCAGGCGCTTATAAAACTTCTTCTACCGGCACTCGAAGCGAAGAAGAAGTAGTGCGCAAGAGCTGGATTGAGAGGGGTCGTCAATGAGCCGCGAACAAACCGAGCAAAAGAGCTATGAGATGCCTCCGCGCGAAGGGCTGACGGTCACGCATTTCATCACCGTCGCCGACATTGAGCGATCGGCTCGCTACTACGAAAAAGTCTTCGGCGCCCGCATTCTGAGCCTGGGTGACAGCAAGGGCGCTTCCGGGCACATCCAAATCGCGAATACCTGGCTGATCGTCAACGTCGGCGGCGGCCCCACGCCCGACAAGCCGACGGTAACGCTCAGCGTCCCCGACCCTGATCACATCAACAGCTTTATGAATTTCCGCGTTGCGGATATTCAAGCGTGCTATGAATTGTGGAAGAGCCGAGGCGCGGAGTTCATTACGCCGCCGATTCCCAAGTACGGCGAGATTCGCTGCTACATCCGCGACCCTGACGGTTACATTATTGAAGTTGGACAGAGCACCGACCAAGTTTACGGCTGACGCCGGCATACGGCTGACGCTGGGGCCTACGGTTGGGGCACGACCACGGTTAGTGTTTTCAACGCGGGCTTCAAGAAGGACAGTAAATGCAGCTTGTACAGACTCTCGTTGATCGCGACAGGGACAACGCCGAGTCTGCGCTGCCGCCGGAATTGAGAGAGATGTACGATGGCGATCTGCGCTTTCGCGCATCATCCGCCGGGCGCCCGTATGTGATTGCGAATTTTGTTTCCAGTCTTGATGGGGTGGCCAGCTACCAAATTAAAGGTGAGTCTGGCGGCTCGGCCATCAGCGGTTCCAATCCCGCGGATCGATTCATCATGGGATTGCTACGGGCCTCCGCAGATGCAGTGATGGTCGGCGCTGGAACGCTGCAAGACGTAGGAGCAAACAGCCTTTGGACGCCTGAATACGTCTATCCTGATGCGAAGCGTTTATACGCGGAGTTACGAATCGACGCGCAGCATAAACCGGAGTATCCGCTGCTGGCGATCGTTAGCGGCAGTGGCCGATTGGAGTTGGAGAGAGCGGTCTTCCGAACTCCGGCGATGCGCACCGTGGTCATTACAACCCCGGCCGGCAGCGATGAGCTTACGCGGCGAGGCGCTGCTGCGCTAAGCTCCGTTGAGGTTCGTGCGTTGGATTCAGATAGCGGCAGCATCGATCCGCTGGCGATCCTCGAATTGCTGCATTCGCAGTTTGGGGTGAGAACTCTTCTCCACGAGGGCGGCCCTACATTGTTTGGGCAATTTCTTGCGGCAGGAGCCGTGGATGAGCTCTTTCTGACGTTGTCGCCGCAAATCGCGGGCCGCAAGGTCGACTCGGCTCGACCGGCGATCGTGCAGGGGGTAGAGTTTCTGCCGAATTCCGCGCCACGGTTTCAAACGCTCAGCGTCAAGGCGAAAGATGCGTATCTTTACCTGCGCTACGGGCGAACCTAGTGCCGGGGCCAATTTTCCTCATTTCGTTGTCATTCGTCGCTAGCAGACACCCGGTCTGCGTCGCTCCTCACTCCTAGAGCTGAGAAAAATTGGCTCCCGGCACCACCTCTCGCAGTGGTGATAATCGGCTCTAGTCTGCCGTTTTCAAAGCAGACCCAAGAATGACATCAGGGCACCAGCAGAATTTTTCCAACGCCGCCCTTTTCGGCTGTGGCATGCGCTTCGGCCGCCTGGCTGAGAGGAAATCTGGGGCCGATCGGAATTACCAGCTTGCCATCTCGCACGGCTGCTGCCATGTACTCCAGCGTTTTCCTGTCGAAATGCGAGAAGACGTGCGCCACCTTTACGGATGGGTAATATGCGGCGCTCTGAGGCGGCTCGACAACCGATGCGTACACTCCTGCCGCCTTGACCTTGCCGATCAGCTTCTCGGCGGTTTTTCCGCCGACCGTGTCGGCAACCGCATCGAGCGGCGCGAGACTCGCAATCGCGGTGTTGTCGTCGGTTGCGACGAGTTGATCCGCGCCGACAGTCTTCGCGTCATCGAATTGCCTCTTCAAGACGCCCGCGATCACAGTCGCCCCGCGATCCTTCGCGGTAAAGGCCGCCGAACGGCCGACATTTCCGACTGCGCCGACGACCATAACCGTCTGGCCCGCTTGTATTTCCGTGGCTGACAAGAGCTGGTTGCCGGTCACGGTGACAAGCGGTAGCGCCGCCGCCTCGATCAAATCCAGCCCCTTGGGAACTTTCGCCAAAGCGTCCGCTTTCACGACGCAAAGCTCGGCGTAGGTGTTGTCCGCCATTGCGAACACCTGGTCGCCGACGGAAAAGCCTTCCACTCCCGGCCCAAGCTGTGCCACGGTCCCCGACATATCGACTCCGATCGATCCAGGAAAAGTCATGGGATAGAAGTCTTTGGTTAAGCCGGCGCGGCGTTTGTAATCGATTGGGTTTACGCTCGCGGCGGCAACGCGCACCAGAACCTCGCCCGCGCCCGGAACCGGGTCAGGATAATCCTCATACTTCAATACTTCAGGGCCACCGTATTCACGCACAACAATTGCTTTCATGATTCATCTCCAAGTCGGGCAAAAGGTTGGACAAAAAACATCGACCAACGGCTGTGACCACAACGGTCCGTGTCCACGATTTTATTATCAGCCGTTTAGCCGGAAGCGGGGTGAGGAATTTATTGGATGGTGGTATCGGCCGGCACTTCGCAGCAGGCGCCGCAAATCAGCGAGGAATTTGAAAATTCAAAGTCAATTGGTGAGCCCGAAGCATCAGAGGAGTATTCTGCAAAATAAGTCATCTTCGCGGATGACGAACCTTTGAGATGCCGGAGAACAAAATGGCTGGCACAACTGAAGTTTCGGCTGGCGCCGCTGCGCCGCTTACCCCCGACGAGTTGCGAAAGACGAATGATTACTGGCATGCCTGCAATTATCTGGCGGCAGGAATGATTTATCTGCGCGCGAATCCTCTGCTGCGCGAGCCCTTGAAGCCGGAGCACATCAAGAACCGGCTTCTTGGTCATTGGGGCTCGGATCCGGGACAGTCGTTAATTTGGATTCATCTAAACCGGCTCATCAAGAAATATGACTTGAATGTGATGTACATCGCGGGCCCCGGTCACGGCGCGCCGGCCACGCTGGCCAACTGCTACCTGGAGGGCTACTACTCCGAGATTTATCCGGACAAGAGCCGTGATGAAGCCGGCCTGCTCAAATTCTTTCAGCAGTTTTCATTTCCAGGCGGAATCGGCTCGCATTGCACGCCGGAAACACCCGGCTCGATTCACGAGGGGGGCGAGCTTGGCTATTCCATCTCTCATGCGTATGGAGCGGCTTTTGACAATCCTGACCTCATCGTTGCGGTCGCTGTTGGAGACGGCGAGGCCGAAAGCGGTCCGCTCGCCACTTCCTGGCATTCGAATAAATTCCTCAACCCCATTCGCGATGGGGCGGTGCTTCCCGTGTTGCATCTGAATGGTTACAAGATCGCGAATCCTACTGTCCTGGCGCGTATTCCGCGCGAAGAGCTGGAAGCGCTGCTGATCGGATACGGCCACAAACCTTATTTCGTCGAGGGTGATGATCCAGCTGCGATGCATCAGCTAATGGCTTCGACGCTGGAACAATGCGTGCTGGAAATTCGCTCGATCCAGCAGCACGCTCGCTCTACCGGCGATGCCACGCGCCCTCGCTGGCCGATGATCGTGCTGCGTTCACCCAAGGGATGGACGGGGCCGAAGGTCGTCGACGGGCACAAAGTGGAGGGGTCGTGGCGGGCGCACCAGGTTCCGATTTCCGACCCAAAAACAAATCCGGAACATCTGAAACAAGTCGAAGACTGGTTGCGCAGCTACAAGCCGGAGGAGTTATTCGACGCAGAAGGAAAGCTCATCGCGGAACTCCAGGAACTTGCGCCATCCGGGTCACGCCGCATCTCCGCCAATCCACACGCAAACGGCGGACTGCTGCGAAAAGAGCTCGAGCTGCCGGATTTTCGTGAGTATGCCGTCGAGATCAAAGCGCCGGGCACGGAGTACGAGCAGCCCACCGACGTGCTCGCACATTTTCTGGCCGAAGTGATGCGGCGCAACATGAATTCCTTCCGCGTGTTTGGGCCCGACGAGACAGCGTCCAACAGGCTCCAGGCTATTTACGCCGCATCAAAGAAAACCTGGCTGGCCGAATTCTTGCCGCAAGACGCCGACGGCGGCGAGCTGGACGTTGCCGGGCGCGTGATGGAAATGTTGAGCGAGCACACGCTTGAAGGCTGGTTTGAAGGTTACGTTCTGACTGGCCGCCACGGTTTCTTCTCAAGTTATGAAGCCTTCATCCACATCATCGATTCGATGTTTAACCAGCACGCAAAATGGCTGGAGAAGTCCAAAGAAGGAGCTCGATTGGCGAGCACCGGTGCCTTCGATCAACATCCTGATCACGTCCCTGGTGTGGCGGCAGGATCACAACGGCTTTACGCACCAGGATCCGGGATTTCTCGACATCGTCACTAACAAGAGCCCCGATGTTGTGCGAATCTACTTACCGCCGGACGCAAACTGCCTGCTGAGCGTGACCGATCACTGCCTTCGGTCGCGAGACTACATCAACGTCATCGTCGCGGATAAGCAGGAGCATCTTGCAGTACCTCACCATGGAAGATGCAGTCACCCACTGCACCAAGGGCATCGGCATCTGGGACTGGGCATCGAGCGACGACGGTGAAGACCCCGACGTGGTGATGGCTTGTGCCGGCGACATCCCGACCATGGAGTCCCTTGCCGCGGTCTCAATCCTGAGGGAGCATTTCCCCGATTTGAAGATTCGATTCGTCAATGTTGTGGATCTTTTCCGCCTCATGCCGGAGACTGAACATCCGCATGGGCTGTCCGACCGCGATTTCGATTCTCTCTTCACCACCGACAAGCCGGTGATCTTCAACTTCCATGCCTATGCCGCGCTCATTCACAAACTGAGTTACCGGCGCAAGAATCACGACAATATGCATGTGCGCGGTTACAAGGAGAAGGGAAGCATCAACACTCCGCTTGAGCTGGCGATTCTCAATCAGATCGACCGCTTCAATTTGGCAATTGACGTTATCGATCGCGTGCCGCGCCTGCGCACCGTCGGCGCCCATGTGAAGGAATGGCTGAAGGGGCAGATCATCGAGAGCATCAGCTACGCGCACACTGAAGGCATCGACAAAGAAGAGATTCGAAACTGGACGTGGCCGGGATAGACGACAGGCACAGCGATTTCTTCAAGTACGGCGCCTCGAGCGGCGGGCTCTCATTTTGTCTTTTGAGGATGAGCGCCAAGGTCGTGCCATGACGTTTCCGAAAGATTGACGCCGTAGTGGTTCGCGGCCTTTTCAATGTTCTCAAACGCCAACGCACGGTCGGCATCGGAGACGTCGATGACTTGGTCGAACCGCGCGACCGCGTTACGCACATGCTGGGCGTCGGTCAATGGTTCTTTACGCTGCTTGGGAAACGCATAGACGCTGTCGGGTAAGTCGCTCTGTGTTGTTAGTTGTCCGTGTTTTTCATGAGGTTTCCAGGTTGCTTCCGGCATGTTTTCGTCCTTTCGTAAAATATTTTGGTTGGGCGATCAGCGCCCCCAATCTTTCGTTAAGGGCATCTGCGATGGTTAGATTACACCGGAGGCGGCGTGGTGTCATTTGCCCGGAGTTATGAATCTGATCCAACCGGCGCAATTTTCACAACAGGAGGTCAGCAATGACGCGACAACTTATTGCAATCGCTGTGACGGGTTTAGCATTGTCCGCGCCGGTCGGACTCACGGCGCAAGAGTCTGATCAGACGCCTAATCCGGCGGTGATGCAGGTTGTCGAAGCCGCGTTCCCGCAGGGACTTCGATATGTGGGAGCTCCGCCGGCGGGGTTAGGCGCACCTTTGAACCCCTATGACACCTGCGCCGCAGTATTTAGCCGGAGTACAGACGGCACGCCAGATTTGATTGCCGCAGCGTACAGCGGAAATGGCGTCGAGGTAGCCATGCTCACCTACCAAGTTGGCACAGCGCAGATCGTTGACGCCGTGCAAGACAACTGGCCGCATCATACAAACAGTATTCACCAATTCGATTTTGTGGGTGGGCCGTGTGATGCTTCGACGGTCAACCTGGCTGATCCCGCGCAGAGCAATTCCCCGTTGGCAAAAACGGTGGAGATTTCCTTTGAGGGGCAAGACTGGTATTTTCTGTGGGATGGCAAAAAGCTCCGGAACATCACGGCTCTTCAGACGGAAGGTGCGATGTCTAGGAACGGTTTACCCCCGGTCAGCGATATGTACACCTCACGCATCGTAGATATCGATCATCGGGGCGCGATGCAGATTTTCGGGAACAATGGAGATCTCGATAAATTTCCGAAAGATGACGGAATCGCAGCAACAGGAAGTGGCCTCTTCTTCCGGTACAACGGTACCACCTACGAACGGGCCAAAACTCTCTTGATCCTGGATGAATGTGAACCGCAGCCTGCAGATTGGGACGAAAAAACTGCGGGCCCTTGGGCCGGGAATATCGACGAAATTGACATGCACGAGACGCCGGCGCCCAGCTATCAGCTAACGATCGTGAACGGAGATCGCGACGGAAGCAATCGGGTAACGAGCGCGAAGATCGAAATCGATGGCGTGACCGTCATCCAGTCCACCGAAGTCAACCAAAATGTGGAAAACCTCACGCGAACCGTTCAACTGCAAAAACAGAACAAGATCAAGGTGACAGTCGATGGGCCGGCAAGCTCCCATCTCTACGTCATGGTCGAATAGATTCGGCGTGATGGCTCTGGCCTAATGAAGTTCAGGCCGATCGGAGTTCTTGTGAACACAACAGCGACTGTCTCTCCAGCGAAGCATTTCGACGCAATCATCATCGGGACGGGCCAGGCGGGCCCGTCTTTGGCAGCGCGGTTCACGGACGCCGGCAAAACTGTCGCGATTATTGAACGCCATAAATTCGGCGGCACATGCGTGAATACCGGATGCACCCCGACAAAAACGCTCGTGGCGAGTGCTTATGCGATCCATACTGCCCGCCGAGGCGCGGAATATGGTTTTACGATCGGCGATTTGCGCGTCGATATGGCGAGAGTCAAAGCGCGAAAGGATGCAGCCTCCGCAAGGTCAAGTAAGGGAGTGGAGGATTGGCTTCGAGGAATGGCGAAATGTACGGTGATTCAAGGCCAAGCCCGTTTTCAGTCGCCGAATACTGTCGTGGTGAACGATGAAGTTCTGCAGGCCGACAAGATCTACATCAACGTGGGCGCGCGCGCTTCGGTTCCAGATATGCCGGGGGTTCATGACGTCCCATTCCTCAACAACTCAACAATCATGGACATCGATTTCCTGCCCGAGCGGCTCATTATTATTGGCGGAAGTTATGTTGGGTTGGAGTTCGCTCAGATCTATCGCCGCCTGGGGAGCGAAGTCACGATTGTGGAAATGGGACCGCGCCTGATTGGGCGCGAGGACGAGGACATCTCCCAGGCCGTGCGCGAAATTCTGGAGGCCGAGGGAATACAAATCCAGCTAAATGCGAAATGTATCTCGCTGGCCAAACGTGATGGCGGGGTCGCCGTCGGTGTCTCATGCGACGAAGGTCCGCCGGAAGTGGTGGGCACGCACGTTCTTCTCGCTGTTGGGCGCACTCCCAACACGAGCGACCTGGGTCTGGACCAGGCTGGAGTTGCCACCGATTCTCGCGGCTACATCACGGTTGACGACACATTGCAGACGAATGTGCCCGGCATTTGGGCGCTGGGGGATTGCAACGGCCGCGGCGCTTTCACGCATACTTCCTATAACGACTACGAGATCGTTGCGGACAATCTCTTCAACGGCGATCATCGCCGGGTTTCCGACCGGATCCAGGCCTATGCACTGTACATTGATCCGCCGCTGGGGCGGTGCGGCATGACGGATGCGCAGGTACGCAAGTCCGGACGCCAAGCTCTCGCCGTGAAATATCCAATGAGCAAGGTGACCCGGGCCTACGAAAAAGGCGAGATGCAAGGATTTATCAAAATTTGCGTAGACGCGGAGACGAAACAGATTATGGGCGCCGCGATTCTTGGAGTTAGCGGCGATGAAGTGATTCACGTTTTGCTTGACGTGATGTACGCAAAGGCGCCGTACACAGTCATCCAGCGCGCCATGCATATTCATCCCACGGTCTCAGAATATCTGCCGGTCATCTTGGCTAAACTCGAACCGTTTGCGTAGTCAGCAAAGTGTCGAGCAAGCTGTTTGGGGATTGCTCGGAACCGATGGCCGTTGCTCATAATGGACACCTGCGAAGAAGAGGCACCAGGGTTCCCGATCCACGCCCGCTCATTGACACCGGCAGGCAAATCTGCAAAAGTTCTCGGTCGAGAAAGCGTTTGTTGCAAACGAGCAGTGAATCCGATTTCGCACAAGAGACCCGCGCCGATATGAGACCAGAGAAAAAGCTTTCTTCCGCGCAACATATTGCGTCAAGTGACGATTTCGCCAGCCAACCCATTGACCGCAGGAGCTTTCTCCATTACGCAGCCGGCGTGAGCGCGATGGTTGCTCTAGGTGGAAGCGTATTAGGCCACGCTCAGAGCGATGCCGCGACAGGCGAAAGCCAACCCAGTGACAAGATCGGCTCGGCGGACTCGCGATTGCCTGACGGTACCGTGTATGTTTCCTGGGAGCAGCCGCTTACGTTTTCGAAGACGTATTACGTTGACAATCAATCAGCCAGGGCCGATGACAACGGGCCGGGCACAGCGAAGCGGCCCTTCCGCACCATCAACAAGGCTGCCCAGGTTCTGCAGCCGGGCGAGCGCGTGGTCATTGCGTCCGGAACCTACCGGGAATGCGTGCGCCCCCTGCGCGGCGGCACGGGGCCAGCTCAAATGATCAGTTACGAGGCTGCACCGAATGCGAAAGTCTTCATTAAAGGATCTGAAATTCTAAAAGACAACTGGCGCCAGGAGTCGATCCCCGTGCGCCGTTTCGCCCCGGGCGCGGCTGTTCAGGGTGAAAGTCAAATCGCGTGGCAGCACGACCTTGCGGGCGCGATGTTTCCCGATGCCTACAACCCGTTTGCACTGGACAGCGCTCCGGGCGATCGCGCATGGCTCGACACAAAAACCTTTGACATGGGCCCGTATTTTCGGCGGCGCGGATTGGTGTTTGTGGACGGCAAGCCACTGGAGCCGATGGAGCAGCTTCGAGAATTGGCGAGCGCACAACTGCCCGGTCCTCCGCCTGCAGGTGCAGCCGCGCCTCGCACCGGCTTGCCCCCTCGCACGCGCGGCGGTCCGATCATGCAGGAAATCGGCGGCTCGCCGGATGCCAGGTTCTGGGTAGAAAACTCAGGCGAGGCCGTTCACATCCGTCTGCCGAAGGCGCTCCCGCGGATCACATGATCGAAATCACCGCCCGCGAGCAGGTCTTCGTCCCTTCGCAAGAAGGTCTTGCCTACATCCGAGTCAAGGGGCTCACGTTTCAGCACGCAGGCAATGGATACCCCGTCCCGCAGCGCGGCGTGGTATCCACGGGCGGAGGCAATCACTGGATCATCGAAGGCAACACGATCGAATGGGCCAATGGCGTCGGCCTCGACATCGCCAACGGCGACTGGAATGACGTTCCCACTCCGCAGGCGGGTGTCTCGCAGATTGTTCGTGGCAACACTATTCGCTACTGTGGCGTCGAAGGCATCGGCGGCATGGGAACACGGGATGCGCTCATCGAGAGCAATCTCATTGAATGGTGTGGATGGGCCGACGCCGAACGCGCCTGGGAAGCAGCCGGTGCGAAGTTCCACCGCGCCCGCAATCTGCTCTTCCGCCGCAACGTGATCCGTCACATCCGTCACGCCAATGGCATCTGGCTTGACAGTGGCAACGCTAATTGCCGCATTGCAGGAAATGTATTCGCCGATATCCTCACCGTCAGCGCCGCTATTCACATGGAGATGAACCTCCAGCAGAATCAGATCGACAACAATGTCATCTGGAATGTCCGCAATGCTGAGCCGGGCACTCCCGGCCAGAGAGGATGCGCTGGGTCGGGCGTTTTCATTAATGCCAGCGATCGTCTGATCATCGCTCAGAATCTAATCGGCCGGTGCGAGAACTCGGGCATTTTTGCCATCACTCGGCCGGATCGTGCCGGCAGCGGAACTGCCACCGGAAACAGCATCTCGAACAACATTTTCACCAGTTGCGGCAAGTCGGCGATCGTATTTCTCAACCGCAACAACGAGGCCGACGGCAACTTCTACGTCTCAATGCCGAACGGATTTCTGGGGTTCTTCTCAGACGATTCAAAGCAGTGGCTTGACCTGGCGGCATGGCAACAGACGTACGGCTGGGACAAGCACGGAGCATTGGGCGACATGCAAGTTGACTTCGACGCCGACACCCTGCAACTGACGATGAACAGCCAACAGTCATTTCCGCAGATGGCCGCGGTCAAAGGCATTGAGAACGATATGCTCGGCAACGCCACTGGAGAAACCAGAGCGCCGGGCCCAATATCCGACCCCGGAGCTGCGCGCGTCTGGCTGGTTGATCCTCGCCGGACGCCGTGACAGAAAATCGGGATCGAAGATGACGGCAAAGCGCGATAATCAAGTCGCGCCGAACTGGTCACGACGATCAAGTCGCGACGATCAAGTCACGATTATCAAGTCAGGATAATCTTGCGAGCGTCTCCGTCAGGGTCGTTGACCATCCTGCATTCGTTATCCCAGACCATGGTCTTGTTCGTCTCCGGATCGGTTGGAGCCCACTTGAGATCCGACAAACTCGGATTTCCAGTCGCTGCGAATGTCGCCCAGGAGGACGCCATTCGTCTTGCCAAAGACTGTGCCTCCGGAGTATTGCCGGTCCCTTGCTCGCATCGCTTCGTGTTATCGAAGCAGAATTGAAGGTCGGCTGTGTGCCATGCGCCAGGAACACCATCGAGGATCGGGGTCTGCCAGGTGAAGTAGTAGGCATAGGCGGGAGCGGCCTTCAGTTCGTGCTTCAACCTGGCCATCTTCACCACGTTGTTGCGCATTCCAAGGCCGTTTAATCCGAAGCTGCCGCTGCACATATACGACAAGGTCCGAATTTGCTTTTGCGGATAGGCCTTCTTGAGTGTGGCAACAATGGCCGTTGCTTTTTCGTCGCCGTATGCTTTGGAAAGGCTTGCATGCCACTCCTCTTCGGTTGGCCGCGAAGACATTCGATTACCCTCTTCCGTCACCGAACCCACCAGGATTGGCACATTCTTCGAAATCTCTGGCGCGGCATCGAAAAACGACCGCATGTTGATCACCTTACCGTCAACGCATGGCGACCAGCCGACGCGCGGCGTGCCCGGAGCACCAGGCCCGATCACCGGCGGCCCCGTTGGGTTTATCTTCGCGGCAGCTGCATTGCCGGCGGCAATAAGCTTTGCCCAATCCATCTTCTGCAAGGCCGCGATGTCGTTCGACGCAAGTCCCAGGTCCTTCATCACTACCCGAGTGAGCTCCTTCTGCTGATCTCTGCTGGGAATGTTGCCACCACCGCCCGACTGCGCCGCAGCCCGATGGATCAGGCCAACTGCCGAGGGCATTCCCATCAGCGTGGTCACCTTCGATCCGCCGCCTGACTGCCCGTAGATCATCACGCGATCCGGATCGCCGCCGAAGTTCTCGATGTTCTCGTGAACCCATTTCAGCGCCGCGACCAGGTCAGTCATTCCTACGTTTACTGAGTCTTCATAGGCAGAGCCGCCAACCTCGGCGACATCGAAGAACCCGAGAATATTCAGGCGATGATTCACCGAGACTTGCACTACATCGTGATGGCGCGCCATCTGTGCGCCTTCATGCGAGGGCAACTCGTACGATGAACCAAAGCTGAATCCTCCGCCGTGGATGTAGAACATCACCGGGCGCTTGCCGCTCAGGCTCGGCGTCCAGATGTTCAGCTTCAGCAGGTCCTCGCTTTGCCATCCGTCATCCCAGTCCTGGATGAAAGTCTGCTCAGCGCTCGTCCACGTATGCAGGTTTTGCGGGCAGTTGGCTCCGTACACCAACGCCGGAAATTCGTCGGACCACGGCTCAGGCGGTTTTGCCGGCAACCAGCGATTCTCTCCCGCTGTCGTTTGACCATAAGGGACGCCCTTGAAAGTGAGAACGCCGCCATCGAGAAATCCGCGAACTTTGCCGTACTGGGTTTTGGCGACGGCCGAGCGCGGCGTTGAACAGTTGCCGGGTTCCTGGTGTGCCGCCGTCTTGATGCTATCGGAAGCGAAAGCGGCACTGCCCGCAGCGAGACCGATTCCTGCGGCCGCTGAACGTAAAAGCGCCTCTCGACGTGTGAGAACAATGCGGTTCGTAGATTCAGGCATGGATGTGTCTCCTCTTCCAGGGCAATTGGCACGGGCGCCCTGGAAATCATACGCGCGTGGCTGAATTTCAAACTTCCGTTCGACCCTTGCAACGCAAGCTGGCTATCGCGCCGCCCGGGTACTGATTTGCTGCCGAGTGTTAACGGCAGCCCTCGGTAAAGCAGAGATTCTTGCTGAAAAATGGAATCACATGGTTCTGGAAACGATCGGCGACCGCGCTGGTGTGCGTGCCGGAGTAGATTTCGAAGCTGTTCGCGACGCCATAGCTGTCGAGAATATTGTGCAGCTTGGTGGCATCAAAACGCAGTCCATCCTGATCGCCTACATCCATAGCGATGGCGCGATATTGTTTTAGATTGCCAATGTATTGATCGACAAAGGCCAGCGGCGAGTTGGCTGCGAATTTCGCGACGATCTCAGGCTGCGGAATACCATCCTTAGTGGGCAAGTCAAAATAGAGCGGAGGATTCTTTGGGTCGGGAGCCCAGGCTGCTGCGGATGCGTATAGGGCGGATGCGAAACCAGGCGACTGTGCCGCCAGGTCGGCTGGGGACTTCGCCGCTTCGGCCTTCTTCTCGCCGGCGATCGCCCGCGCCGTGACTTGATCGGCAGGCCCTGGTCCGCCGCCAGCCATTGGAGACATGCAGCAGGGGCTCATGATGTAGAGAGCGCCGAAGACGTCGGGATGTTTCATGCCGATGCGCGACGCTCCATAGCCGCCCATCGAATGTCCAGCGAGTCCACGGCTTCGCCGATCGGGAATCGTGCGGTAATGCGCATCTATGTACGCAACGACATCGTGATAAACAAACCTTTCGAAATCGCCGGTCGTTTCTGAACTCGAATACATCGAGCCGTTGTAGATGGTCTTGGAATCCGGAAGAACGACAATCATCTCCTGCGATCCCTTTGCAAACGCGCCTTCAATGGTTTGCGGAACATGGATTTCGTGGCTCCATTGATCGGCGCCAATGAAGAAACCATGCAGCGCATAAACCACGGGATAACGGCGAGTCTTATTTTTCTGGTAACTGGGCGGCAGGAAGACGATGACATCGCGATCAACAGCGTCGCCTTCGAGATTGCCCTCAAGCGCCGTGCCGTGAATCTTGATGTGCTCGACCGTGTCGGGCTTCGCGCCCGCGACGACCTCAGGGACAATCGTTTGCACCTGTGCCGCGAGCCATGATCCTGACGCGACGGCCAGCGTGATCGCGCACCCAATGAACAGCTTCGTTGTTTTCATCTCGACCCTCACTTCAAGACTCGTTTACTGGACGGGGTAGGAATATATGTTCACGCTGAATGGGCGCACGGTGATGGTGTCGGGCAGAGCGCCGAGCGTCTGCTCCTCGACCTGAACTTCGGGCTTCTTGTCGACTTGAACTGTGGCGTCAATTGAATCGGGCGCCATTCGCCACAACTTGCCTGCGCTGGTTAAACTCACGCCGTTAATCGCTATCTTGATGCTCTGTTCGGAATCGGATGGATTGAGCACGGCGATGTCGAGAGTTTTGCGATCCTCGCTAAAGGCTGCGCTGACGTCGAGCGGGTAGGTGTCGCTGCCAGGATTGACCGCCGGCTGGTCGCCGCCCGCAGGGAATGTTGGCTTGGGCTGCGGCGAGTCTCCAGACACTTTGACGGGGATGGTGCCGAAGTGATCGCGATACATCTTGAAGAGCATGCCCAAGGGATTGAGCACAGCTTCAGTGCGGTTGGAACTCATCATGGCTGTCGCGAATGTGACTGCGCCCAGCTGAAATACATCGGAGTGGCGGAACATTTCGTGAAAGGCCCATGCGTAGGCGGGGACGACTTTGTAGGAATCGCGATTGCCGCCGAAGTAAGCCCACTCGTCAATAGCGATGGGAACAGGCTTGGCGCGCAGAGCAGGTATGAGCTTCAGGTATTCCTGGTAGTGCTCGTATTTCGCGCGGACCTGCACGGCCGGCGCGCGCTCCCACTCAATGAGCGATAGAGGAGGATCGATGGGCACTTTCTTCTGGAGCTTCATGTCGGTATGCTGCGTGCCGGATGCGTAGTAGTGCTCGCTGACCATATCGATGTTGTCGAGACAGTTCAGCAGCATTTGGCCGGTCCAGTCAGCTGCGGAAAGATAGTCCGGAACATATTGGCCGTTGATGCGCCTGGCCTGATCGGCCCCTTCCATGACGTCGGGCATTGCACCGCCGGCGATGAGCTTGATCGAGGGGTCCACCTTGCGCATTTCCCGGGCGAACAGATTGTGCTTCAGCTCGAACTGCGGCAGCGACATCGAGCCCATCTGATAGTCGCCCCAGGGCTCGTTGCCGACGCCCCAGAGTTTGACCCCATATGGCGCAGGATGGCCATTTTCAGCGCGCCATTTGCCCATCGGCGTGGCGGCAGCTCCGTTGGTGTATTCGACCAGTTCGCGCGCTGACCAGGCATCTCCAAAGCCCGCATTGACGGTGATGTAAGGATCGACGCCGAGCAGCCTGCAGAGCGTGAGGAATTCATCGGTGCCGACGTCGTTGGGCTGCACTGCGTGCCAGACGGGGTCAAAGATGGGCGGGCGCTTGTCAATTTCGCCGACGCCGTAACGCCACTCGTAGGAAGAGACGAAGTTGCCGCCGGGAAAACGGAGGACGCCGAAACGGAGCTGCTTGAGCGCGGCGATGACCTCGGGCCGGAAGCCTTCAATGTTGTCGGCGGGCATGAGTGAGACCGTGCCGACATGGAACGAGCCTTTCCCTGTTCCGGTGATCTCGAGAGTGGCGTCGTCGGTGTCGGCCGCCGCGGTAAAGCGCAGCGGGAATTTGCGGTATGAAGTGCCGAGCTTATTGATGGTAATGGTCTGGCGGTCGGCAGTCTCCTTGCCCCAGATTAGCGTCACTTTCAAGACTGTGTCCGCAGAGCCAGCCAGAATAATGCGCCCCGTGTAGGTCTTGCCTTTGCGAACCGCAATTCCCGATTGCCGGAATCCGTGCGGCACTTTCGCACTAAGCTCAACCATCGGCGCCTGGTCTCCCGTGTAGGGCGCCTTGGTGTCCATGGTGACCATGTCGTCGCCGCCGATAGGAGCCCACCAGCGCGTCGGAGCGCGGTTAAAGCGCGGATTTCCCGCTGCGTTGGCCATTACAGGCGGTGGTTTGGGCGCGCTGGTCGCGACGGGATAGAAGAACTTGCGATCAACCAGCATTTCAGACCACACGCCAGTGTTGACGATGTCGCCGCCATGCTCAAGAAACTGGCCGTAGATGTTTTTCGAGATCGGCGCGCCGGTAGTTGAAGCGTCGATAGTGGCGTTCACAACCCGAGACTGAGATGTGGCGATGCAGGGTAGCGCAAGCAAAAGTGAAAAACAAGCCGCCAGTCGACGGGAAAGCGTTTTCAAGGGGGATACAAATAAATGCATTCTTCGTTATCTCCGAGCTTGGTTATGGAGCGAACTGCGGAAGTGCGAGTGTCGAACTGACGGCGTCGAGTTCAAATTGACTTTCGAGAAGGTTGATGGCGCGCGATGAGCAGGGCTGGCGCTTGAGGCCCATGCGGGGAACATCGGAATCATTTTATCTTTCTCCGCGAAGATCACGGCCTTGCAGCGCATCAATCATTTGGAAAAGGCTACTGGCATCCGGGCGAGGCTATTGGCCAGCATCCAGTCGACTTTTGGAACTTCTTGACATTACAGATTGGAACAAGCTGTCACAAGTCGAATAAATCGCACTATTAATATCTATTGTTTCGATGTATTTCGCCCATCTGCAATCCTGCCCGGAGCGCGCACATTTTCCGCGGCGTTTAGATCACTTCCGGCTCGCGGCTCACTCCCAAAAGCTCGGCGAGCGCGTTGGCTTCAGAATCGCTCACACTCAAGTCTTTGCAGACAAGATTCAACAGAACATCGCGCCTCTTTCCGGCGGGCAGCGGCAGCGCCACATAATCACCACTCTTTAGCTCGGATTGGATGCGGTACTTCGGCAGCCACCCGAAGCAAAGACCGCTTCCGACAGCTGCAATGGCGGAGTCGATTGTGCCGACCGCAAGAACACGCTGAGCCGGAAGGCGAGGCTGCTGTATCAGGCTTCCAGACGCCGAACTTTCGACGGCAACGAGGGTGTGCTGCACCAGATCGGATAGCGAGAGCCTGCGCCGAAGGGCGAGGAGGGGATGATCGCGGCGTGCGACTGCGATCATTCCGATTACGAGAATCGGCTTTACGAGGATCTGGCGAGATACGAGTGCCGTCACGCAGATTTGCGCGTTGTGCAGGGAGATCTCCGAGTCAGCAGAGAGAAACGTTCCCTGCCTGAGCACCAGCCTGACGTGGGGAAACTGGCGCGAGAACTCCGCCAGTGTTTCAAAGAGACGGTCGTTGGGGAAGATGCTGTCAATTGAGATATGGACGTTACGCGCGCCTCCGGTTGCCATTGCCGAGGCGCGCTGCTCGAGCGCATGAAATCCAGCCAGATGAGGTTCCACATCCGCCAAAAGCAACCGGCCCGCCTCAGTAAGGTGCGCTTTTCGGCCGCGGATATCGAAGAGCTGCACGCCTAGCTGATCCTGAAGGCGTCCGATGGCATAGCTGATCGTCGATTGCGACCGGTTTAGCTTCTTGGCAGCGGGCGCGAAACCGCCCAACTGCACGACGGTTTGAAGAATCTCCCAGGCATCCAGGGTTGTATTCATTGACTAAGGATACATCGAATAAATCGATACATTAAGATCATGAATGCAACTATCCAACGCAGAATCGCCGCCTTTATGATGCCCAAGGCGGAGCAACCCAAGAGATTCTTTCGCTCAAGAAAATCTGTCCACATTGAAGCGTCCCGGCGGCGCATGGAGCTAAAAGTGATGATGTTGAAGTTGATGAAAGTGGCGGGAATTGTGGCGCTTCTGGCGCCCCCATTCGGTTTTGCGCAAGGCGCAGATGACTTTAAACCGGCGACGTCGAACGTGCTTGACGCGCAGTACCCCAAGGTCGACAGCAAATCGCGGGTTGAGATCAGGTTCAAGGCGCCCGACGCGACCAAGGTCAAGCTAAATTTCTGGAGCGGGCCGAAGGCGGATATGGAGAAGGATGCCGACGGAAACTGGACGTTTACCACGGAGCCGATGGCCCCCGGATTGCACTACTACACCATCAACGTGGATGGCGCCGAGGTGAGTGATCCGGGCAGCACCGCCTACTTCGGCGGCAGCAAATGGGCCAGCGCGGTCGAGGTGCCTGAGGCAGGAGCAGATTACTACCAGCCTGAGGACGTGCCGCACGGACAAGTGCGCGAGATTTGGTACCACTCGAGCGTGACCGGCACTTGGCGGCACGCGCTCGTATATCTGCCTCCGGATTATGACAATTCGAAGACGCGCTATCCGGTTCTGTATCTGCAGCACGGCGGCGGCGAGGACGAGACTGGCTGGATCAGGCAGGGGCGGGCGAATTTCATTCTCGACAACTTGATCGCAAGTGGCAGCGCGAAGCCGATGATTATCGTCATGGCGAATGGATATGCCACCCGGGCCGGGTACGTTGTTCCCGACCTGACGGGTACGCCATTTGGCTCGCCGGAATTCATGAAGGTGATGCAGGCGAGGATGGGCGCGTTCGAAGACGACATGACCCAAGCTTTGATTCCGTATGTCGACAAGTCGTTCCGGACTCTGCCGGATCGCGAGCACCGGGCGATGGCAGGACTTTCCATGGGCGGCATGCAGACCTTCCAGGTCACGTTCAACCATCTTGATCTCTTCACCTACATCGGCGGCTTCAGCGGCGCGGGCGGAATGACGATGATGCGCAGCAGCGAGAAGCCGGATTTGAAGACTGCCTTCAACGGCGCTCTCGCCGACCCGGCGGCCTTTTCCAAGAGAGTGCATCTGCTCTGGATCGGCGTGGGAACGAATGAGCCCCCACAGATGAAGGCCGGACTGGAGAACCTGAACGCGTCGCTCGACGAAGGAAAGATCGAGCACGTGTTTTACGAGTCGCCGGGCACCAATCACGAATGGCAAACTTGGCGCCGCGATCTGAAAGATTTTGCGCCGCGCTTGTTCAGGGCAGGGAAATAAACCGCGACGGCCAATAAAAGCTACGCCGAAAAACGCCAATTTAATGCTTGTTGCCCCGCGTGTTTTAATCGGCATGCGGGCATTTTTTGAGCAACACCGTCCGCAAAGCGGCCAGCCTAAGTTCCAGCCTGAGGTTTACACATGAAGGAATGCATGACCCGGATAATGCAAGGATTCGCTCTGATAGCAGGATTGTTTTTCCTGGTCTCAGCCAATCAATTCGCGACCGCCCAAAGTGCGGCGACCCAGAGCGCGACCGCCCAGAGCCCGACCGCTCCGTATTTGGACACCAATTTGACGCCGGAACAAAGGGCTGCCGACCTGGTGCACCGAATGACTCTTGCCGAGAAAGCCTCAGAGATGCAAAACAACTCTGCCGCGGTGCCCCGGCTCAATATTCCCGCATATCAATGGTGGAGCGAGGCCCTGCACGGAGTCATCAACGACGGCGTGACGGAATATCCGGAGCCAATCGGTCTGGCTGCCACATTCGATACGCCGGGAATTCACACCATGGCATCGCAGATCGGTGTCGAGGGACGCATCAAACATGTTCAAAACGTGCGCGAAGGACACACTGGCATCATGGGGGGGCTCGATTTCTGGTCTCCAAATTTGAATATCTTTCGCGACCCGCGCTGGGGCCGCGGGCAGGAGACTTACGGCGAAGACCCCTTCCTCACTGGCCGCATGGGCGTTGCCTACGTGACCGGATTGCAGGGCGACGATCCAAAGTATTACCTGGCCATTGCCACACCAAAGCACTTTGCCGTTCACAGCGGGCCCGAGCCATCGCGCCACTTCGCCGATGTGGATGTGAGCAGGCACGATGAGCTAGACACCTATACTCCGGCCTTTCGCGCGGCGGTTGTGGATGGAAAAGCCGGTTCGGTGATGTGCGCGTACAACGCCATCAACGGAGAGCCGGCGTGCGCCAACCAGTTCCTGCTGCAAGACCAATTGCGCGGCAAATGGGGATTCAACGGATACGTCGTCTCCGACTGCGACGCTGTGAGAGACGTCGCCGCCAATCATCGCTATCGTCCTACGCAGGCGCAGGGCGTGGCCATCGCCGTCATCCGCGGCATGGACAACGAGTGCGTGACCTTCACTTCAAGATTTGGCGATCCCGACGAGAAGGCCTATATCGACGCAGTGCAGCAAGGGTATCTGCCGGAAAGCACATTGGACACGTCGCTGATTCGCCTGTTCACCGCGCGGATGAAGCTCGGCATGTTCGATCCCCCGGATATGGTTCCTTATTCAAAGATCGACGAAAAGGAACTGGATAGCGCGGATCATCGCGCGCAAGCGCGCAAGCTGGCCGATGAGTCCATGGTCTTGCTGAAGAACGACGGCCTGCTTCCTCTTAGTCCGGGAATCAAAAGAATCGCCGTTGTCGGTCCGCTTGCTGACCAGACCAGGCCCCTGCTCGGCAACTATGCCGGTCAACCCACGCATATTGTCTCTATCCTTGATGGCCTTCACGCTGAGTTCCCCAACGCGGTCATCACCTATGTGCCGGGAACCCAGTTTCTGCGTACCGATGGAACCCCGGTGCCCGACAGCCTTCTCACCACTCCAGACGGCAAGCCCGGACTGAAAGCTGAATACAACGAGGGAATGATGAGGGGCCGTCCGGCTCCTGGAGCGAGCACCACGCCGATCGCCAGCCGGATTGAGCCTAACGTCGAACTTACTGACAGCAACTTGCCGCCCGAGATCGCCGACCGAAAGACCTTCGGCGTCGAGTGGTCAGGGTTTTTGACGCCAACCGATTCAGGCGACTTTATCCTCGGCATTCGCGCTACTGGTTTCGCAAGGCTAACCGCCGATGGCAAGCAGGTAGCCATGGCCTTTGGTGGCAGTGGACTTGCCGCCGGTGTCGGTCGCATCCACCTGGAAAAGGGGCACAAGGTCGCGCTCACCATCAACTACGGGAGCATGAACGGGAAGCGGCACGCTGAACTGATCTGGGAAAAAGCGAACAGTGGGCCGTCACCTGAAGCCATTGCCGCGGCGAAAAACGCCGACGCCATCATCGCGGTTGTCGGCATCACAAGTCAGCTTGAAGGCGAAGAAATGCCGGTGACTGAACCGGGATTCCTCGGTGGAGATCGCACCAGCCTCGACATGCCGCAACCGGAAGAGGAACTGGTGGAAGCAGTTGCAGCTACCGGAAAGCCGCTGGCGGTAGTTCTGGTGAATGGCAGCGCCCTCGCCGTGAACTGGATCAACAGCCACGCCAATGCCATTCTTGAAGCGTGGTACCCGGGCGAAGAGGGCGGAACAGCCGTGGCTGATACGCTGAGCGGCAAAAATAATCCCGCAGGCAGGCTGCCGGTTACGTTCTACACCGGCGTCGACCAGTTGCCCAACTTTGAGGATTATGGGATGGCCAACCGGACCTACCGCTATTTCAGCGGCAAGCCGCTCTATGCCTTTGGATATGGGCTCAGCTACACGGCGTTTCAATACAGCGATCTAAGTCTCCAAACGCAAACCGTAGGCGCAGGACAGCCTCTGGTTGCCGACGTAACTGTCACCAACACCGGCAAGGTGGAGGGCGATGAGGTCGTGCAGGCCTATCTGAAATTTCCTCCGGTAAAGGGTGCTCCTGACATTGCTCTTCGTGGGTTCAAGCGCATTCATCTGGAACCGGGCGCGAGCCAGAAGGTCCACTTTGAACTGAAGGGCCGCGATCTGGGAATGGTGACCGAGGACGGAAATCCGATCGTCGCGCAAGGGGATTACTCGATCAGCATTGGCGGAGGCCAGCCGGACACAGGCGCGCCGGTAGCGACGGAAAAGTTCCATATCGACGGGCAGATCGACTTACCGGAATAATCTGAACACGATTTTGGGCCGCATTGCGCCGAGCATTCGGTTCGTGTCCCTTTTGAGCGGGAATTATGAGATTCAACAGGGCTGGCATTTCTTTGTTTGGTTCGCGGGGCGCAGTTCCATCACCATCGCGCAACTTTTTTGCCATCCGCAAGGGGATGCCATCGAAAGAGCGTTCGGAAATTTCTGAGGTGGGCACAAAATTGGGCACACTCCACAAGTGCCAGTAAGAAGCGAGATCTGTGCGAGTGCTGCAAGTAACAGATAAATTGTGAGTTAAGTGGTGCGCCCGGAGAGATTCGAACTCCCGACCTACTGATTCGTAGTCAGTCGCTCTATCCAGCTGAGCTACGGGCGCACATGCTCGGGCTTCAGGGCGAAGCCCACGACACGAACCATAGTCAGATTATCAAGGCCAGACTGGCAGCGCAAGGTTGAGCCCGGCAGTGCACCCCATCTACGTTGTCGGCGGAAGTGCGGCGGCCGGCGCGGGCGCGGGGAGAAGCGGCTCGCTCTCAGTAATGTCCAGTGCGATGTCCAGGCCCGCTTCGCGAACGAGCTTGGTGACCGCTGCGGCGTTGAGGCGCGTGGCGTCGTATTCAATCCGCAGAGTGCTCGCGGCGCGATCGAATTTCAGTTGCCGAATGCCGTAAACGTCGCGCGCGTGAGCCAGCGCTATAGCCACCTGCTCGGTGGGCGGCGTTGCGTAGTGGTAAAGAATTTCCACCGTGGTCATATCAAGAGGATAGCAAGAAGCCGGTGAGCGGAATCCCGCCGCTTAGAAGTTTGCTCACCCGCAGTCTAGTGACCTGCGCCCAGCGCACGAAGACTGCCAAGCTCAAAAGTTGATAAGTTCAAAGGCTGTTGAGATAGGTAACAATCTCGGGGCTAGTCCAATCCTGAGGGCCGACAAATTTTCGGCGGATGATTCCCTGGCGGTCGATGACGTAGGTTTCCGGCCACATATCGGTGTGATAGAGCTTCGCCGCGGACTGCGTAGGATCGATGACGGTGGTCAGATCGACATGATGCTCGACGATGAAGGTTGAATAGGCGGCGCGATCATCGTCAATGCTGACGGCGAGAATGGTGAGACCGGGCTGCCCGTGGTGGAGCGCGAGGAGCGAGGGCATCTCCTCAACGCAGGGCGCGCACCACGAAGCCCAGAAATTGAGCAGCACCACCTGGCCGCGGTAGCCGCCAAGATGAACTGTGGATGTGCCGTCGGAGACGGTGAAGTCGGGGGCAGGTGTGCCGGTTTGCGCGGGGTGCGCGCCGCGGTTGCACGCGGGCAGAACGGCTAACGGAAACAACAGCGCCAATCGGAGGGAACGGGGAATCCGCACGTCAATATAATATAAGGCCGGAAGAAAGCGATGTATCGCAATGAGCAAGGATGAGCCAAACCGGAGCGGAAGTGGCGGCTGGATGCCGGTGCTGGGCCTGGCCGATCCAGAGGACTCGCCATCCGCGACGGACTGGCGCGACTGGGCCGGCAAAGTCGGCTGCCTGGAACAGTTTTCGACCAGCCTGAGCCGGAGGAACTGATCGAGCTGACCGTCATTGTTCCGGCGCGGAACGAGGAAGATTGCCTCGGCGAATGCCTGCAGTCGCTGGTGAGCCAATCGGAAGAGATTTTTGAGCTGGGCCAGCGACTGGGAATTGATCGTGGTGGACGATCACTCGACCGACAGGACAGCGAGATCGCCCGCGGATTTTCCGGGCGTCACGCTGATGCAGGCTGGCAATTGGAGCCGGGATGGACAGGGAAGGCCAACGCCGTGTGGACGGCGGCGCGGCGCGCGCGTGGGCGTTGGCTGCTGTTCACCGATGCCGACACGATTCACGAGCCGGGCGATCTGCGCCGGGCAATGCATGAGGCCGAACGACACAAGGTAGGAATGCTGAGCTACTCGCCGCGGCAGATTGTGCAGCGGGCTGGCGCAGCGGTCGCTGATGCCGCTGGTGTTTTGCGAACTGGCGCTGGCCTATCCGCCGGCCAAAGTCTCCGACCCCGCGCAGCGCATCGCCGCGGCCAACGGCCAGTTTCTGCTGGTGGAGCGGGAGGCTTATCGGCGAGCTCGGCGGCCATGCCAGCGTGGCCGGCAAGGTGCTTGAGGATGTGGAGCTGGCGTTCCTGGCCAAGCGGCGCAAGGTGGGTCTGCGCTTCCGCTATGCCGACGACGCGGTTTCGACGCGCATGTACCGCAGCACGGCGGCAATGATCGAGGGCTGGACCAAGAATCTGGCGCTGCTGTTTGACAACGCGCTGGTGCTGGCGGTTTGGCGCGCGCTGGATATTCGTGCTGCTCTTCGGGCTGCCGGTGCTGGCCTGTCGAACTTTGGAACGCGCGGCTCGGCGCGCATTCGGCCTGGAGTGGCTGGGCGCGGGCTGGGTTCTGGCGCTGCTGTGGCTGCGCACGCTGTTCCGGTTCTATGCGCGGGTGGCCAAGTCGAACTTTCCGTTTCTGGATTGCGCGCTGGCGCCGCTGGGCCTGCCGCTGTTTGTCGTGCTGCTCTATCGCAGCTGGTTTCAGCACCGCATCCTGAAGCGCGTAAGCTGGAAGGGGCGGGAGTTACGCGGCGTAGGGACATGGTACCATGCGCAAAGGCGATTGTGAGCTGGTGGCGAATCGTTGGCCAGTCCTGTTGATCGTGCGTGAAATTCGCCTCGGCTCAGTGAAACCTTTGTCAGGCTCTGGAATCTCTTAGATGAGGGCAGGAATGATCTTTTCTGACGCGGCGGGCGACGTTTTCCGCTTCGCACTATTACTGGAACGATCCTGGCCCGCGGAGAAGAATGAGCGGGTCTTTGGACGCTGCGCGAATCGCAATGGTCACGGGCACAATTACACGCTGGAGGTGACCGTGGCAGGCGAGCCGGATCCTGTGACCGGCTTCGTCGTCGATCTAAGTGGCTCAAGGACGTGATGGAGCGGGAGGTGCTGGCTGCGTACGACCACAGGCACCTGAATCTGGATGTGCCGGAATTCAAGAATGCCATTCCGACCACGGAAAACATCGCAATTGCAGCGTGGAAGCGGCTGGAGCCGGCTGTTGACTGCGGCCGGCGGCGCGCGTCTGAGCCGTATTCGCATCTATGAGACGCCGGAGATTTTTGCTGAATATCAGAGGTGAGGCGTGAAGGCGTATTTTGGCCGGCGTTACATGCTCAGCGCCAGCCACCGGCTGCATAGCGCCGGCGCTGACCGCCGAGGAGAACAGGCGGCGTACGGAAAGTGCAACAACGCGCACGGCCATGGGCATAATTATTTTGTTGAGGTGCTGGTGGGCGGCGCGGTTGCCGATGAAACGGGAATGGTGATTGAATCTGGTGGCGCTCGATGAACGGTGCGGACGCGAGTGCTGGATCGGTTCGATCACGCCAACCTGAACCTCGATCCGCTTTTTGCCGATCGCGTTCCGACGACGGAGAATTTTTGCAAGTCGATTTTTGATTTGTTGCAGGATGAATTGCCGGCGGGCGAGTTGGAGCATGTCCGCGTGGAAGAGACGGAAAACAATTTCTTTGAGTATTCAGCGAGAGGATAAAAGACGATGGCGCATCCAATTGCGGTTAATAAACCAGTTGGCGGGGCAATGGTGGCGGACGAAGGGCTGAGCGGTGTCAGCACGCAGGAGATGTATCGCGAGATTCTGAGCCGCCTGGGCGAGGATCCTGACCGCGACGGCCTGCGCGCGACCCCGGAGCGTGTGGAGAAGGCGATGGCCTTCCTTACTAAAGGCTACGACCAGGATCCTGCGAAGGTTTTGCGCGGCGCAATGTTCGATGTGGACTACGACGAGATGGTCATCGTCAAAGACATCGAGATGTTTTCGCTTTGCGAGCACCACATGCTGCCTTTCCTCGGCAAAGTTCATGTGGCCTATATTCCGAAAGGCAAGGTCATCGGTCTTAGCAAGATTCCCCGGCTGGTTGACATCTTTGCTCGCCGCCTGCAGGTGCAGGAGCGGCTGACGCAGCAAATTGCCGATTGCATTCAGGAAGCTATCGAGCCGCAAGGCGTGGGCGTGGTGATTGAGGCGCGGCACCTGTGCATGATGATGCGCGGCGTCGAGAAGCAGCTCTCGTCGACGGTGACAAGCGCGATGGTGGGCTGTTTCCGGCAGAAAGAGACGCGCGCGGAGTTCCTCTCGCTGCTGCGGCAACCAGGCACGGGGATCGTCTGAGGAATTCGCTGACGGCCTAAGTACTGCTGACCAGTAGCCTCACCTTTGCTTCGCGCTTCAAGCCCCCTGCGCGAGTGGCATCGTCAGATATTTTCCCCGCAGGGTGTTCGCGGCTCTTAGCGCCTGGTGATATTTTCGGGCTGTTGTGCCGCTAATGCGCGTCAACAGCGCGCCGTCGCGTTCCGTACTCAGCAATTGCCCCGCAATCTCCTCCAATTGCTGCCAATCGTGCCAATCGCCAATGCGGCGCTGCACGTTTCCCAGCATCTCTTCCAGCCCGGAATTTGCATCGCCTGAAAGCTGCAGAATGTAACGTAGCTCCTTGACCTTAAGCCGGAAGGCATGGATGTTCCCTGCATCGAGTGGCGACCATTCGCCGAGTTCGCGGACCACGTTCATTGCGGCGGCGTGAACCCCTTCGTGCCAATGGGAAGCCAATCCGTTAGCGGATGAGGCACTTTTCTTAGGGTCCAATGCGGATCGAATAAACCTGGAGTACTGTTTCAGATTTTCGCGAGCCGCATCGCGCCGGCGCGCTAGCGCGCGCCTCAGCACGTCGGCGTTCTGCTGCCGCGCTATTTGCAAGTGTTCGATGAGGCGGGTAAGGGAATCGCTCGCCGCGGTGCGTGCCAGCCTGCGCGCATTGGCGAGGAGCACGTCCATTTCGCGCACGCCGCCGGCCGCCTTGCGTATCGGCTCAATCGCTTTAAGCGCGCGCCGCGATTCCTTACTCTCAACTTGCGCCAGCGCGGCAGCAATTGCCTCAACTCTGCGGGAGGCTGTGCGCAGCTGGTGAACTTCATTGGGCGGCGGCGGCAAATCTGATGGCAGGTGCTTGAGCGTCTTATTGAGCTCCCGCACCGCCTTGCGCGCGCGTTCCAGTTCGCCTGCCATCTCGCTGCTTCTCTCTCTCTTTCTAGATTGGGGCGTTACCGGCTGGGTTGGCAAGGGTACCTGCGGCAACTAGAGTGATGATGTGAACGGTCTTCTTGTGATCGATAAGCCGGGCGGGATGACCAGCCACGATGTGGTGAATCGGCTGCGCCGCATCACGGGAGAGCGATCCATCGGCCATTTAGGCACGCTGGACCCCATGGCCACAGGCGTTTTGCCGCTGCTTCTGGGTAAATTCACCCGCCTTGCACAGTACTTTTCCGCCGCGGAGAAGAGCTATGCAGGAGGCATTCATTTCGGATTCGCAACTGACACTTATGACGCCGAGGGAGAGCCATGCGGCCCGGACCTTTGGCCGGAAGCGGCTGCGCAACTGACGCTCGAGCGGGTGAGAGCGGCCGCTGCGCGCTTCCATGGCGAGATGGAGCAGATGCCGCCTCAATTTTCAGCCAAGAAGGTCGACGGACAGCCCGCTTACAAGTCGGCGCGTGAAGGTAAACCAGTGCAGTTGAAGCCGGCGCGTGTTCGCATCGATACGTTTGTGATCGATGCATTGGAGGGGCCCGAGGCAAGCTTCACCATCGACATCAGCGCCGGTGGGTATGTGCGCTCCATAGCGCACGAGCTCGGGCGCGACCTGGGTTGTGGTGCGCATTTGAGCCGCTTGCGACGCACGCGGGCCGGCGCATTCACGCTGGCCGATGCTCACAAACTCGAGGAGCTGGAAGCGTTGGTAGGAAACGCCGAAGCGATTGAGGGCGCGTGTATCCATCCGCGGAGTTTGCTGCCGGAGATGCCCGCCGTGACCGGCGACGGCCTCGCATTGGGCCGGCTGCGCAACGGGGCACAGGCCAATCTGCCGGAATTCTCGGCCGCGCCGTTGGTAAAAGTCTTTGCCGGGCCACGAGAGTTGGTCGGAATCGCGCGCAGGGTCGCGGGAACGCTTTTTCAGCCGGTGGTAGTAATGGGATAAAAAGAGAGAGCAGCCCAAAGAGGTAGCCGCTCACCGTCCATCCGCCTTTTCCTCACAGCCCTTAGCCCTCTCGCTTTAAACTGGAATTTCGCTGTCGTATTGCAAGGAGCAGACTCACCATGCCCTATCCCACGGATTATCGCTACACCCGCGAGCACGAATGGATCTCCGTCGACGGCTCCATTGGCTCGATCGGCATCACAGACTACGCGCAGAACTCGCTCGGCGACATTGTGTATGTTGACGCGCCCAAAGTGGGCGACACAGTCACGGCCAATGCCACGTTCGGCTCGGTCGAAAGCGTCAAGGCCGTCAGCGACCTCTTCTCGCCCGTCAGCGGCAAGGTAACCGCGGTGAACGAGGAGCTGAAGACGGCGCCCGACAAGATCAACGAAAATGCGCACGCCACCTGGATCATCAAGGTTGAGCTTTCGAACCCGGCAGAAGTGGGCACTCTGCTCGATGCGGCCGCATATCAGGCGTTTATCGCCGAGGAGACGAGTAAGTAGCCGCTAGCTTCTAGCCTCTAGCTGTTCCGGTGGCTCAGAAGCGGCGGCGAGCGAATTGGACTTCCGAACGGGCAAAGATGGCCTGTTGCACCGGCCTTTTGCTAAGAGCTAGAAGCTAGGAGCTAGAAGCTGAGAATGCGCTACCTCCCCAAATCAGACGAAGAACGCCGCCAGATGCTCGCCGAGATCGGCGCAGCGTCCATCGACGATCTCTTCTCGAGCATTCCAGCCGAGTACCGCCTCGGGCGAGATCTTATAGTTCCGCGCCAACAGGCGGAGAGCGAGATTGTCGACTACTTTCGCGCTGCTGGGCAAAAGAACGCGACGGATTACGCCAGCTTTCTCGGCGCGGGCGCCTATCGCCATTACCGGCCTGTCATTATCGATGCGCTCGTCCAGCGCGGCGAGTTCCTGACCAGCTATACGCCGTACCAGGCCGAGATTACGCAGGGCACGCTGCAAGCGATCTTCGAGTTCCAGACCATGATTGCCGAGCTAACCGGCATGGACGTAGCCAATGCCAGCATGTACGACGGATCAACCGGAGCTGCCGAGGCCGTGATGATGGCTGTGCGCGTAACGGGGCGCAGTAAGGCCGTGGTTGCCGCGACGGTTCATCCGGAATATCGCGAAGTGATCGCGACTTATGCGAAGCATCAAGGTCTGCCGACGACTTTGGTTGGCTACGACGCGGAGACTGGCCGCGTCGATCTTGACGGCGCTGGATGCTGCGGTCTCCGAAGAGACCGCAGCTGTGCTGATCCAGAGCCCGAACTTCTTCGGCGTCATTGAAGACATTCCGCGCCATTGCGCGAGATCGCTCACGCCAAAGGCGCGCTGCTGATCGTGTCAATTGCCGAGGCTGTTTCGCTCGGCATCGTGCGCCCGCCGGTCGAGGCGGACATTGTGTCGATGGAAGCGCAGTCGTTCGGCGTGGCGCTCAGCTATGGCGGCCCGTTCTGCGGCGTCATCGCGGCCAAGGAGCAATTCCTGCGGCAGATGCCGGGCCGGCTCGCGGGTCAAACCGTCGACGGGGCAGGGAATCGCGGATTCGTGCTCACGCTCGCCACGCGCGAGCAGCATATCCGCCGCGAAAAGGCGACATCGAACATCTGCACCAACCAGGCGCTGGTCGCGCTGATGGCGACGATCTTTCTCGCCGTCTACGGCAAAGAGGGAATCCGCGAACTGGCCGAGCACAACCTGGCCAAGGCCGATTACGCGGCGAAGACGCTGGCCGCGCAGCCGGGCGCGAAACTGCGATTTAAGGGCGCGCCGCGCTTCCACGAGTTTGTCTTGCAAACCGACGAAGCGCCCGCGGCGTTGAGCGGGCGGCTGCTTGAAAACAAGATCGTCGGCGGCATCGAGCTGAGCCGCTGGTATCCCGAGTTGCACAACTGCACGCTCTGGTGCGCGACAGAAGTGGTCACGCGCGAGCAGATCGACGCTGCGGCGAAGGTGCTGGCGGCGCAGCCGGTGGAGGCGTAGGGACGACCATGACCAAGCAGACTTATCCGCCTCGAATTATGTATATCGAATACAAGGGCGACGGCCTGCACTGGTTCAGCGCGAATTGGAAGGGTGACCTTCAGTCGGACAGGTTCGACACTTCACTACGGCGGCAAGTCATTTCAGAGCCTGAAGGGTAGCGGATTTAAGGCGAATTACTTTGCGTCGGAAACTGGCGAGCAATATTGGATTTCGGGGCCAAGGCGAGATGGAACTGACCGGCTCTACAAAAGCGATTGGCCCGTCGAAATCGATGAAGACGTGCGCGAGGAATACTGGACGGAGATTCGCAAGAGGCCCGAACTCAAAGATCACTCAACGACATCACTATCGACAACGAAACGACCGAACGCGACATCGCTCACCAGGCGGTAGACGAGAAGACACGAATGAGCTTAGAAAAACCATCAATCTCCGGCCCCCACACCCTCGGCAAAGTCCGCCCGCACCCATCGCAGAACGAGGCTCTGCTCTTCGAGAAGTCCTCGCCGGGCAAGCGCGCTTACAAGCTGCCGCCGCTCGACGTGCCCGCTGTCGACTCCGCAAAGCTGCTTGGCGCCGCGCATCGCAAGACGCCGGGGCTTGCTTCCGGAGCTGTCCGAAATCGAAATCATCCGCCACTTCACGCGCCTCTCCACCTGGAACTACGCCATCGACCTCGGCATGTATCCGCTCGGCTCCTGCACGATGAAATACAACCCGCGCGTGAATGAATTCGTCGCCCGCATCGAGGGATTGGCCGAGGCGCATCCCTACCGGCCCGAATCGCTTGTCGCAGGGAATCCTCGAAATCTTCGACCTGCTCCAGCGCTGCCTGCTCGACATTACCGGCATGGACGCGATCACGCTGCAACCGGCGGCCGGCGCGCATGGCGAGTTCACCGGCATCCTGCTCACACGCGCGTGGCACGAGTCGCAGGGCAATGCTCGCAAGAAAGATTCTCATCCCCGACTCCGCGCACGGCACCAATCCGGCTACGGCGGCCATCGTCGGCTACGCGGTCGAGAATCTCAAGTCGAATGCCGACGGCGGCATCGATCTCGAAGCTCTCGCGCGCCAGGTGGACGGCGAGACCGCTGCGCTGATGCTCACCAACCCCTCGACACTCGGCGTCTTTGAGAGTCAGATCCACAAGATCGCCGACATTCTGCACGCCAAGGGCGCGCTGCTCTACATGGACGGCGCAAACATGAACGCGCTGGTGGGCAAGGTGCGGCCCGGCGACTTCGGCGTGGACGTGATGCACCTGAACCTGCACAAGACTTTCTCCACGCCGCACGGCGGCGGCGGACCCGGCTCGGGCCCCGTGGCATGCAAGGCGTTTCTTGAGCCGTTTCTTCCTATCCCGGTTCTCGTCCGAAGCGCAAGGACGGCCAAAGGCGCACAGCCCTGCCCCGATGCGGGCGATTGGGAGGACACCAATGCCGAGCCGACGGCCGACGGCTGCCCGCCGCTGTTTCGCGCTCCGATTCTCAAGCCGGACGGCGAGCGCGTCGGCGATACCGAGCCGCTTTCGCTGCATCCGTTCGGCGGCCCGCTGCACTGGGACTACGACCGCCCGCAATCGGTCGGCCGCGTGCGCGCCTTTTACGGCAACACCGGCATGTTCATCCGCGCGCTGGCCTACATTCTGGCCAACGGTCCCGACGGATTGCGCCAGACCACGGAAGACGCGGTGCTGAACGCCAACTACATCCGCAACAAACTCGAAGACGTCTACGAGCTGCCGTACAAAACAGCCTCAATGCACGAGGTGGTCTTCAGCGACAAGCGGCAGGCGGCGCGCGGCGTAAAAACCGGCGACATCGCCAAGCGGCTCATCGATTACGGCTTCCATCCCTACACGGTCAGCTTCCCGCTCATCGTGCACGGCGCGCTGATGATCGAGCCTACGGAGAGCGAGTCGCGCGAAGAGCTGGATCTGTTCGTCGCCGCCATGCGTTCCATCGCGCGCGAAGTCGAAGAGAATCCGGAACTCGTCAAGACCGCGCCGCACTCCACGCGCGTTTCGCGGCTCGACGAAGTGCAGGCGGCGCGCAAGCCGATTCTGCGCTGGCGGCCCGAGAGCAAATAACTCGGCGCCAATCCGGGCTCATAGCAGCATCTCGAAATCAATGAGCGGCACGCCTTTGTACACCACGCGCGCAACTTCCGTGAACCCGCACTTGCGATAAAACTCTCCCGCGCCCGCCGG
This sequence comes from uncultured Acidobacteriaceae bacterium, assembly GCA_963763585.1. GTDB lineage: Bacteria > Acidobacteriota > Terriglobia > Terriglobales > Acidobacteriaceae > Telmatobacter. Next base: position 150,020 of record CAVXPR010000017.1, read on the forward strand.
GCAATCGAAGGCATCCAGCCGGATCGCATCCCGGCCCATCTCTTCCGCGATCCGCCGCACCTCGGCGATGCACTGCCTGCCCATGCCTTTCCGTTGCTGGGCCGGGTCAACCGCCATCGCCCGCACATAAAGCGGCTTGGCGCACGCGCGAAAATTCTTCACGTCAATTGACCACGGTTTCCTCGTTGTAAGCGCCAGTGTTGCGATCAATTTGCCGCGATACCGGGCGATGTACACCTGTCCAATCCTCATCAGGAAGCGTTCACCGCCTTCCGTCGGCCGTCCTGCCCAATACCCCTCGCCGAATTCCTTCGCCAGGTTCTGGCTCACCCGCGCGCGCATTGCCACCAAGTTAGGAATGTCGTCAGCACTGGCCAGCACGAGTTTCAACGGCATTGGACGACTCCCTCTATTCGCCGGGTCTCAAGTATTAGTTTCTGGTATCAGTCTCAGGCATCGACTCCCAGGTACTGGGTCTCAGGTATCAACTCTTAGGTATCAAGGGTGCCATATACCCTGCGGCGCGCGCTCACCTACACTCATTTTTAGAATGGCGAGCACTCCCGCAACCGCGACTTCGGGCTATCGCGGACGGCTTGCGCCCTCGCCCACCGGCTACCTGCATGTGGGTCACGCGCGCACCTTCTGGACGGCGTTCCAGCGCGCGCGAGAGGCTGACGGCACGCTGATCATGCGTATGGAAGATCTGGACCCCGACCGCTGCCGCCCGGTTTACGCCGATGCCGCACTCGACGAACTGCGCTGGCTGGGAATCCGCTGGCAGGAGGGTCCGGAAATGGGCGGGCCATTTGCTCCGTATGTGCAGAGCAAGCGCCGCGCGATCTATCTCGACGCCTGGCGCAAGCTGCTGCGCACCGGCCGCCTGTTTCCATGCCGTTGCTCGCGCAAGGACCTGGCCGCCGCTCTGGCCGCGCCGCATGAGCGCGCGCAAAATGTGAGTGGAGGCGGCAAGCCCGACTCCGACGATGATGAGTCGGATGATGAACCGCTTTACCCCGGCACTTGCCGGCTTTTCATGGGAGGCACGCCGCAGCTTCCCGGCCCCACTGCAAGCGAGTTTGAAGACCCGGCCGGCTCAAACTGGCGCTTTCGCGTTCCCGACGGCGAAGTAATCGAGTTTGTCGACCTCAACCTCGGTCCGCAGCGCTTTGTGGCCGGCGAGGACTTCGGCGATTTTGTCGTCTGGCGGCGCGACAACATTCCCAGCTATCAGTTTGCCTGCGTCGCCGACGATGCAGCCATGGGCATCACGGAGGTGGTACGCGGCGCAGACCTGCTCAAGTCGACCGCGCGTCAGATTCTGCTGTTTCGCGCTCTCGGCATCGAACCGCCTGCCTGGTACCATTGCCGGCTTGTCGTTGATCACAACGGCCGCAGGCTGGCCAAGCGCCATGAAGCGCTTAGCTTGCGCGTCCTGCGCCAGCGCGGGCTTACGCCCATGAATATTCTTGCAGCGGAGTTGCCTGTCGAAGCTTAAGGAGCCGGCACATATCAACATGAGTTTCGCCGGCCAGCGGCAAAAGGACTGCGTCCCGTAGCTTCGATGCATTACCATCGTTGACGGGCCAAAGGCTACCCGCCACGCGATGGCTGGGCGCTATCTACTCATCAACCGCCATGCAAGATCATCAGCCACTTCGTTTGAACCCTCTCAGCAGCGCTCCCAATCTGCTTACGCTCATGCGCATGTGCATGGCGCCTTTTCTGGTGGCCGCCGTTCTTGAGGGGCATTTCCTGGTGAGCTTCATCCTCTTTCTTGCCGCCGGCCTCACCGATGCTCTTGACGGGTTACTGGCGCGGTGGCTGAAGCAGCGTTCGATGCTCGGCCACTATCTTGACCCCGTGGCGGACAAACTGCTGCTCAGCACGCTATTTCTGGTGCTCTTCTATAAGGGATTGATACCCGGAACTGTCACCGTGCTGGTGTTCGGCAGGGACGTGGGAATCCTGCTGGTTTCTGCCATACTTTACGCGGCGGTAGGGCGGCGCGAGTTCTATCCCAGTATCTTTGGCAAAGCAAACACGCTGGCCCAGATCAGCGCCGTGGCGGCCGTCCTGCTGCATCAGCTGACGCCTGCGCATTGGGTCGCGGTCGCGCGCACAGTCGCACTCGGCGCCACCATCGGGCTCACCATCGCGTCTGGCCTGCATTATGCGTGGCTGGTTTCGCGGCGCAGCGGAACTCAGACTGCCAGCGGCGCCGGAACCAAATAGATCAACTTGATTGAGGGCCTGCTGCAGGCCTCCTGCGGGTCAGGGCGCGTGGGAATGATTCCTGCTCGCGCCAGCGAGGTTCACTGTCGCCAGGAATGGCGTTTAGGAATCGCGCTTAGGAGTCGGTCGGCTGATCTTCGGTGGCGGCGGTTTCTTCAATCTCCATATCGCGAAATTCTTCTGAGTCGAAGACATCGCCACACTCCAGGCACTCGACATACTCGGTGTCGTCGTGCCGGGAAACGATCCGGACCTTGGGGTGTTTGCAGGCGGTTGCCATCGTTCTACGTAACTGGCGCTCCTGGGGCAATTCCCAAACTGCGATTCCCGCTCCGGATGAATTGAGGGCTGGCACTCCCAGATGGATTTTTCCACCGGGCAGTGCTGGCTTTCGGGTAGGTTCGCCTGGGAATGGCTATAGGTACTCTTTCCGCCAGATTGTAGCCGTCTTTTGCCTAAATGCAAACCGATTTTTTGATGAATCGCCGGAGGCGGCTGTCGCGATGGCCGCCGGTACTGACGTGTGGGCAGTCGGCAAACATCGACTTGAAGGCGATTTCAAGCGGACGTATACTAAATACGGACCTAACAAGTCGCATATTGCATGCTAAAACTCACCAAAAAAGCGGATTACGGGCTGATGGCGCTGAAATACCTCGCCGAGCATCCGGAGACGCCTGCCCTCAGCGCCAAGGACGTTGCGGACGCCTACGGAATCCCCGCCCAGCTTTTGGCCAAGATTCTGCAGCGGCTGACCAAGGTGGGGCTTTTGCGGTCTCATGCCGGCATGAATGGGGGATACGCACTGTCCCGGGATGCGCGGCAAATCTCGGCCTTTGAGGTGATCCACGCCATTGATGGGCCATTGTTCATCACATCCTGCTTCAAAGGCGTAAAGGCCTGCGACCTGACACCAAGCTGCACCATTAAAGAGCCGCTGGCCCGCGTAAACGAGACGATTATCGGGGTTCTGAAGAGCATCAGCATCCAGGACCTGGCGGAGCAGGAGCACGCGGCTGTGAAGGCGCAAGAGCCGCAGAGGCTGGTTTCGCTGACGCTGTAGATCGGCCCAAGCTGGACGCGGCAGGGCGGGACGCGGCAAGAAGGATTGCATTCAGCTAACGAACAGTAGAATCGGCAGCCACTCCAGAATCGAAAGACAACGCAGCCGAATCAAACAGGAAGCACGCGGAATGAAGTCAAAACTATGGAAAACATCGTCACAATCGGATCTACCCCTTCAACGGACGCCGTGGCAGCACAGCCGGCAGTCTCTGAAGGCCTGCAGGTGACTCCCAGCGCAGTCAAGCGCATTCGCGTCATTCTGGCCAAGGAAGGCATCTCGCTGGACGAGGGCGGCCTGCGCCTGGGCGTAAAGGGCGGCGGCTGCTCCGGCATGTCCTACTCCATCGGCTTCGACGCGCAGCCGCGCGATCGCGACAACATCTTCGCTTTTGAAGACGTCCGCGTGTTCATCGATCCCAAGAGCTATGTCTACCTGAAAGGCATGACGCTCGACTACGAGGAGACGCTGATCCGCCAGGGATTCAACTTCATCAATCCCAACTCCTCGCGCTCCTGCGGCTGCGGAACGTCATTTTCGGTCTGATCCCTATTTCCTGCTTTTGAGCGCTTTTTCAATCGCGGCTTCAGCGAGCGGCGTCATGATTGCGTACCCGGCTGGCAGCGGGTGGACTCCATCCGCGCTCAGCGTCGCGGGCAGCCCGCCGCGATCATCGACCATCGCCGAGTAGTAATCCACGTAGACGTGGTGTTTTTCGGCCGCGTATTGCTTCATCCACGCATTCACTGCAACGACTTTAGGTGCAGGCGTCAGCCCCGGCGCCCACGGAAAGTCATAGGCGGGCAGCACCGAGCAAAGTACAACGCGAATCCCGTTCGCGCTGGCCAGTTCCGCCATCGACGCAATATTTCCCTCCGTCTGCTCCAGCGTCATCGGCCCGGTGTTCCCCGCAATGTCGTTGATGCCGGCGAGGATCACGACGACCTTGGGCTTCAAGTCGATCACATCCTGCCGGAAACGCACCACCATCTGCGGTGTGGTCTGCCCGCCGATGCCGCGGTTGATGTAGGGCTTGCCGGGAAACGATTGATCAAGCTTCCATCCCGCCGTGATTGAATCTCCCATGAAAACTACACGGTCTTCTCCTGGCGCGGGCGCGGTCAGCATCGCGTTAGCCTCCTTGAAGTGCTCAAGCCAGCCAAAATCCACCAGCAACTGCTTGTCATGGTCGTTCCAATACGCATTGTTGGGATGGCCTGAAGGCGAAGTCTGAATCGCCGGCTGGGCGGCAGGCGCTGGCGCTGAAACGGACGCGGGCGCAGGGGCCTGCGTTGACGTTGCGGGCGTCTGCGCCTTCAGCGGCGCAACGGCAAAGGCCGCGGCAACGAGCACGGTTAAGAGACCAGCTTTGCAAAGATTCCTTCGACTCACAAGAGTGCTCCAATCGGTTCCAGATCGCCGCGGGAAGTTAGCTAACCGAGCTTCCCTCGTCGCGCTCCTGATTGTAGGCAATCGCACCCCATGCAAGCCACTCGTGCTCGAGCGAGAGGCAGAAGGTCCGTATTCCGGTTGACTTCGCCAGTGAACAAGACCATATTTATTGAGGGAGCACTTATGGGATACGTAGGCGAAATCGGCAGTTCCAAGTCTGTGGTTCCGAACCACGCCCATTATGGCGTTAAGCCTGGGCCAAGGGTGCCGGTGAAGCTGCCGTCTCCAGTAAAAGTCCCGCCCCCTCCCAACCAGTCCAATTCGCCAAAGCCATAAGCCCCGCGAAAGGATTCGCTGTCAATGCCGGCTACACTTCTCGCATTGCAGATCATCCTGATCCTCTTGCCCGGATTCTCCGCCGCATACGTCGTCCAGGCTTTGGCCACACGCCGCGCGCAGTCAGATTTCGAACGGGTGATTGAAGCGGTTGTATTCAGCTTCATTATCTATGTAAGCTACATTCCTCTGAATCATGGAAATCTGCCCTTTGAGATCATCAAGGATCAGTCAGGCAAGACTGAGGACACCGTTTCATGGCATCCCACACAATTAATTTGGCTCGCGGCTGTCACGGCTATCTTCACATTGCTTGCCGTGATCTATATCCGCTTTGATGGCAATCGCATTTTTCGCGCAATAGGATTAACCGAACGAACCACCCGCAATTCAATTTGGAACGATATTCTCGAGCACGAAGCGATCGATAATCAGCCCGTCCAGGTGGAGTTGGCCGACGGCAAAAACGTCCTGGGTGTTCTGCTGTATTACTCGGATGCCTCAGATGACGACTCTGTGTATCTCACGCAAGCATCGTGGGTGGATAAGGATGGGAATTCCGTAGAGATTCCAGGTCCGGGCATCTTGCTGACCAAGAACAGTGGCATTCGGAGCGTGAGTCTCCTCAATCCGGCACCGGACACCCCCAAGGAGACTAACTTGCCTGCGAAGACTAATTGAGCCGCCGAACGATTAAATTATCCCCTGATTCGTCACGCTAAAATCTATACATGCCCGCGACGGCCGCCGATTCCGCTGTTCTCACCAAGTTCGAGCCGGTGATCGGCCTGGAAGTGCACGTGCAGCTGCTCACGGCCACAAAGGCATTTTGCGGCTGCGCCAACCATTTCGGATCGGCCCCAAACACGAACATCTGCCCCGTTTGCCTTGGGCTTCCCGGTGCGCTGCCAGTGCTGAACGCCAAGGCCGTCGAATTCGCCACGCTGGCCGCGTTGGCAATCAACTGCCAGGTGCGCGAGCGATCGATCTTCGCGCGCAAGAATTATTTCTATCCCGATCTGCCCAAGGGCTACCAGATTTCGCAGTTCGATAAGCCGCTGGCCGAGCACGGCTGGATTGACGTGCCGGCAGCGGATGGTTTCATCAAGCGGATTGGAATAACGCGCCTGCACATGGAAGAAGATGCGGGCAAGAGCCTCCACGACGGGTTCTCCGACTCCGCCACGCGCACTTATCTCGATCTGAATCGCTGCGGCACGCCGCTGGTCGAGATTGTGAGCGAGCCCGACATTCGCACTCCCGATGAAGCTTTTGAATATCTCACCCGGCTCAAGGAGATTCTGCTTTACACCGCCGTCTCTGACTGCAACATGGAAGAGGGCTCTCTGCGCTGCGACGCCAACGTGAGCGTTCGCCCGTGGGGCCAGGAGAAATTCGGCACCAAAGTCGAAGTGAAGAACGTGAACAGCTTCAAGTTTGTTCGCGCTGCGCTGGAGTATGAGATTGAACGCCAGGTCGAAGTGATCGAATCGGGCGGCCAGGTTAAGCAGGAAACGCGGCTCTGGGATGCGAACGAGGGCCGCACCTACTCCATGCGTTCCAAGGAGCAGGCGCACGACTATCGCTATTTTCCCGAGCCGGATCTACCGCCCTTGATCGTGTCCGCCGAATTCCTTGTCCGAAGACCAGAGAAAAGACTTCCCGAGCTGCCGGAGGCGCGCCGCAAGCGCATGATCGCCGAATACGAATTGAGCGCGCAGGATGCGCACACGCTCACCGCTTCACGCGACTTTGCCGACCGCTTTGAGGCCGCGGCAAAGACGGCGCGCAGCCCGCGGCGGGTGGCCAATGTGCTGCTGAGCGAGGTGGGCGGACGCCTGAAGGCCTTGGGAATCGAGCTCGACCAGTCTCCGGTAACCATGGCAGGCATTGTGTTGGCCGCTGACCTGCTCGATGAGGGCAAGATCAGCTCGAAGCAGATGAAGCAGATTTTCGATGAGAGTTTTGAAAAAAGTGAGGACTTCGGCGCCGTTTACGAGCGCGAAAAACCGCAGCAGATCACCGACTCCGCTGCTCTTGAAAAGCTGATTGACGAGGTGATCGCCGCCAATCCCAAACAGGTGGAGCAATATCGCGGCGGCAAGAAGACGATGGCAGGATTTTTTGTAGGCCAGGTAATGCGCGCGTCGAAGGGGCAGGCAAACCCTGCGCTGCTCAATGAATTGGTCGAAAAGAAGCTGGAAGGTTAACCCTTAGGCGGACGGCGCGGTTTGATATGTCACGACGTTGATGCCCGGCCGAACTCACGCCGGCATAAGTTACTTCAGCTTCAAATCCGAGATGAAGTCTTTGCGTGCGTCCCAGGAGCTTACGGTTTTCGTCGCGCTCTTTTTGCCGTCCTTCTCCGCCCACAAATCAAAGTCGGTGCTCATATCGACCTGCGCGAAGTGAAAATGGCCGTCCGCTATGGAATCAAAGCTGCGAATGGTCTTGGTCTTATCATTCTGCAGAAAAACCGTGGCGCGGGCAACGGGCTGGGAATTCGCGTCCAGGACCGTGCCCGACACTGTGCGTATGCCGATGTTCTGGGCACTCGCTGCGGGAGAAAGAAACGCATTCCGCGGCCCGGCTGGCAACGCTCCAAATGCGAGAAGGCTCAAAACAGTTGCCGCCAGCACGCCGGTCCGGTTCATTCTTACTCCTCCTCATCGTTCACGATGAGATCGTCTTCCTCTTCGATGCCTTCTTCGACGCGCGCCAACTCCAGCGGCTCGACGCCTACCACTTCATATTCCGTTCCACACTCATCGCAGGCTATCACGTCGCCCTCTTCTACTTCCTCGACATCGATGCTCAGGACGGTTTCACATTCAGGGCAGCTGGGCATGTTAGCCTCCTCACTTTCTAATCCAAAACGCGTTGCGGGATCAGGTCGTCTTCACGATTCGACGACCATCGCTAGTTTTAGTGAGAACCCGGCCTCAGGTCAAGACCCGAACGTTGCAATCTCATCCGCCGTTCTCCTTGCCGGGGCAGTCCCCCTGCTTACCCCTTAGACGATACATATTTTGGGGCGACAGGTTGCCACACCCCACCCAGGGTGCGGACTGCGGCGCGTCTTCGCATTCCGCGGCAGTTCACTAAGGCCTTCCCGAGCCGCCATGACACTGGAGCGCTGGAACGTATAACCTGTTGACTGCGATGGCAAGATTTGGCTCCATTCCGTTGGCCTTTCCGGAATTCAAGGGCGCGACGCGTCGCCTGATTCTGATTAATCTGGCCGCATACTTTGTGCTGTTGGTGGCGACTTTCGCGTCGTCCTCCGCGTTACGGATCGCTGGCTTGCTCGTCTTCGATCCATCCTCATTCATGCATGGAGCCCTCTGGCAGCCCATTACTTACAGCTTTTTGCATTTCGGAATCGTTGGCACGCTATTCGAGCTGCTTTCGTTATGGTTTCTCGTCGGGTTTCTCGAGGCCTTTCATGACGCGAACTGGGTCACCAGCCTATACGCGGCCTCTGTGCTGGGAACGGCTGCGGCCGCGCTGGTGCTCTATCTGGTCGCGAAGACGCTCGCGCCCTCGCTGCTCTTGAACGCGAACCCAATTTACGGCTGCTTCGGCGGCATCTTTGGGCTATTGGTGGCCATCGGGGTTCTTTATGGCGATACGCAGTTCCTTCTATTCTTCGTCATAGGCATCAAGGCGCGCTACATGGCGATCATCTACGCGCTCGTTGCAGTCGCCATGCTTTTTGGCCAGGAACGGATGTACGCTTTTGCGCAACTGGGCGGAGCGCTTGCCGGCTTCGCTTTCGTGCGCATGGCGCCAAGGCGCGGATTTTCTTTCATGCTGAGCGAAAGCTGGTACGGCATGCGCAACCGTTACTACCGCTGGAAGCGCCGGCGCGCGGCCCGCAAGTTCGAGGTCTACATGCGCTCACAAGGCCGCACTGTGAAGTTCGACGGCCAGGGCAACCGGATCGACGAGGACGCCGACGACAAAAAGCGGTGGAACTGAAAAGCAGGGAACAGGGAATAGGGAACAGGGAACCTGGGTTCGGTGGAGTGCGGGCCTTTGGCCGACTGTCGTGCAGGCGTCCGGGCCCGCGCCCGCGTCGCTGAGATTCAATAGCGCGATCCGATACAATCCTCACTGGAATGACCAACAAGATCGCCTTTCTATTTCCCGGGCAGGGTTCGCAGGCCGTAGGCATGGGCCGCGAGCTCGCCGAACGATTTCCCGTTGCTGCTCAAACCTTTGCCGAAGCTGATGAAGCGCTCGGCTTCCCACTTTCGCGCCTTTGCTTTGAAGGGCCAGAAGACGATCTGCGCCTGACTGAGAACACGCAGCCGGCCATTATGACGGTCAGCGTGGCAGTGGCGCGCGTCCTTGCCGAGCGCCTCCTGGCCGAAAATGGTGTTGTGCCGGCGCTCGCCGCCGGGCATTCGCTGGGCGAGTGGTCGGCGCACGTTATTGCCGGCACGTTTTCCTTCGCCGATGCAGTGCGCGCCGTAAAGGCTCGCGGGCGCGCCATGCAGCAGGCAGTTCCGGCGGGTCAGGGAGCGATGGCAGCCGTTCTCGCGCTTGATGCCGCGCAGGTCTCTGAGGCTTGCGAAGAGGCCGCCCGCGAAACTGGCCTGGCCGTCCAGGCCGCAAATCTCAACTCGCCGAGCCAGACCGTTATCTCCGGCGCTACCGCCGCAGTCGAGAAAGCCGCCGCACTTTGCAAGGCGAAAGGCGCGCGCCGCACCGTCATGCTTCCTGTCAGCGCTCCATTCCACTGTGCGCTCATGCAGCCCGCTCAGGAGGAGGTGGCACGCGTTCTTGCGAGCATCTCGATGCACGATCCGCGAATTCCTGTGGCTGCTAACGTGACTGGCGGACTGGTGACGACGGCAGATGCCGCGCGCGACGCGCTCATTCGCCAGGTCACCGGCGCGGTTCGCTGGGTCGATTGCGTGCAATCGTTAAAAGCTGCGGGAGCGGATGTGTTCATTGAGGTCGGCTCCGGCAAAGTGCTATGCGGCCTGCTCAAGCAGATCGATCCGGCATTGAAGACCCTGAACGTTGAAGACGCAGCGAGCCTGGAGAAGACGCTGGCGGAGCTGAGGACCGGCGCCGGAGCCGCACATTAGCGCGGGCCGTTACACTACTCCCAGCTCCCTCAGCAGAAACGCATAGTCGAGCGCAATCTCCTTCAGGTAGTCGTAGCGCCCGCTCGCGCCGCCGTGCCCGGCCTGCATGTTCGTCACCAGCAGCAACGGATTCGAATCAGTCTTCAGCGTGCGCATTTTGGCTACATACTTCGCCGGCTCCCAATACATCACCTGGCTGTCGTGCAGGCTGGTCTTGACCAGCATCGCGGGATAATTCGCCGCGCGCAAATTATCGTAGGGCGAATAGCTCAACATGTATTTGAAGTACTTCTCGTCGTTCGGGTCGCCCCACTCTTCATATTCGGGCACCGTCAGGGGCAGGGAAGCATCGAGCATGGTATTCATCACATCCACAAACGGAACGTGCGAGACGATAGCGCGGAAGAGATCCGGCCGCATATTCGCGATCGCGCCCATCAGCAAGCCACCTGCTGACCCGCCCTCGGCCGCCACTCGCCTGGGATCGCCGTAACTATGCGCTGTAAGGTATTCCACGCAGGCAATGAAGTCGGTAAACGTGTTGCGCTTCACCAGCATTTTTCCGGCATCGTGCCATGGCTCGCCCATGTCGCCGCCGCCGCGAATGTGCGCATACGCCAGCACTACGCCACGATCGAGCAGGCTGAGGCGATTCGAGCTGAAGCCGAGCGGCAGCGAATATCCATACGACCCGTAGCCATATACGTAGAGAGGATTCTTTCCCGGCTCGCGCTTGGCGAGTTTGTCGAATTTGTCACGGCGATACACAATCGAAACCGGAACCTCGACGCCGTCTGAAGCAGTGGCCCGAACGCGCTCGCTCGCGTAGAGCGTGCGGTCGAATCCGCCCGGAATCTCAAGCTGCTTCAGCAGCGTTGACGCGCCTGTTGCCACGTCGTACTCGTACACCGAGCTAGGCGTGACCAGCGATTGATATCCATAGCGAAACGTCGTCGCGTCAAAGATGCGATTGATGTGCGGATGCGCGCTGTAGGCCGGCTCGGGGAAGGTGATCTCGCCGGCACGCTCCGCATCGGGCCCATCGCCGGCAAAACTCCATAGCCGCAGACGAGGCAGCCCATCCTCGCGCTCGCAGGCAATGAAAAACCCAGCAAAGAGATCCACATCCTCAAGCATCACGGAGTCGCGGTGCGCGATCCGCTCGGTCCAGTGTTCGCGGCCAGGCGTGGCTACCGGCGCAGTCACCAGGCGAAAATTCCGCCCGCGATCGTTGGTCCGAATAAACCACAGCCCATTTCGGTGGTCGACTGAGTATTCGTGCTCGTCTTCACGCGCTGCGATCAGCGAAAAGCTTCCGGCCGGCTCGTCGGCGCGCAGCACCCGCGCCTCGCTCGTTATATGGCTGGCCGATTCCACCACGATGTACTTGCCATCGCGCGTTCGCCCAGCGGCAAGGTTGAAGCGCTCGTCGTCTTCTTGATAGACCAGCACGTCTTCGCTATGTGCCGCGCCACCCACGTGTCTCCAAAGCTGAAACTGCCTCTTCTGCTGCTCGTCTTCGACCGTGTAAAAAAGCGTCCGATTGTCCGCTGCCCAGACGACCGAACCTACGCGCTCGACCTCGCCAGGCAATGTCTCGCCGGTCTCAAGATTCTTGATGCGCAGCGTGTATTGGCGAAAGCCTGTGGTGTCGGTCGCGTAAGCCAGCCAGCGGCCGTCGTCCGTGATGTCGGTATCGCCGATCGAAAAAAACGCGTGCCCCTGCGCAAGCTGATTTCCGTCGAGCACCACTTCTTCTTTCGCTCCGGCTTCGGGGCCCGCAGGCCCGCCGCGCTTGCGGCAATGGATTCCGTACTGCAATCCTTCCTCGGTGCGCGTGTAGTACCACCAGGCGCCGTCGCGGTAGGGAACCGAGACGTCGGTCTGCTTCATATGGCTCAGCATTTCCTCGTACAGCGTCTCGCGCAGGCCGGCCAGCGGCGCCATTACCGCGTCAGCGTAGGCATTTTCGGCATCGAGGTAGGCCGTGACGTCGGGATTCTCTTTATCGCGCAGCCAGGCGTAGTCGTCAGCGAGCACGACGCCGTGCAATGAGGTTTCCTTGTGTTCTTTGCGGGTTATCGGCGGCGAGGGAAGCGGATTTTGGCTCATTTCTATATCAGTGTATCCGATTGTCTTGACTGGCCGCTCGCGGGAACTGTACAGTTCATAATATTGGAGTGATTAGTTTATGACGGCACCAGGAGCTGCAAATAACGGAACCGTCGTCTCCGCGCTGCGGGCACGAGCTAACTTTGGCAAGATACTCGATGACCTGGAGAGTCGAGGCCGGTCGCTGGTCATTGAAAAACGGGGCAGGCCAAGGGCAGTTCTGATGAGTCTTCGCGAATATGTAAAACTCGCCGCTCCTGAGCCGGACATTCTGAGGATCATCGGCGAAGAGGCTAAGCAAAAAGGAACGAACCTCTTGACCTCTCGACAAATCGATCTTGAGATTAAAGCGGCGCGGGTGCAACGGAAGAAGCGTTCGTGCTAGCGCTGCGTCTCGTGATGGATACTAATGTTGTCGTTTCAGCGGCTCTTCGGGAAGAGAGCCTTCCACGAATGGCTCTTCTGATTGCCATCGCAAGACCCGCCCGCCTTTATGTTTCGCAGCCCATTATCGAGGAGTACTCCGAGGTACTTGCTCGCCACGCAATTGGCATCCGGAGGAGTAACCGTCTGCGATTTCTGCAACTAATCAGAAACCGCAGCCTACTTGTCTCTCCTTATCGGCGCCTGGAAGTAACAAACGATCCTGACGACAACAAATTTGTCGAATGTGCCGATACCGCCCGCGCGGATTACCTGATTACCGGCAACGGCAGACACTTTCCGCGGTTTTGGAAGGGAACGAAAATCATTACGCCGCGCGAATTTATCGAAGTTGCGGCGCCGCATTTACTACATTGAGGTTACGGCTCGGGGAACCTTCAGCGCCCTGCCCACGTACAATAGAGAAGGAATGAAAGGCCTTTGCCGCGCACGCTTTACTGTGATTCCGCCATTGCTGGCGGCGCTTTTTGCATTCCTTCCCATCTACACGCGTGCGCAGGCGGTCGCAAGCCTGCCTCAACCCACTGACTACGTAAGCGATTTTGCGCATGTGCTCTCGCCTGAGGCAATCGCGCACATCGATTCGATTTGCCAGCAGCTTGACCACTCCGCGGCTAACTCGCAGATTGCCGTTGTCACAGTGCATGACCTTAACGGCGACGACGCGGCGGATTACGCGAATCAGCTTGAAGACCACTGGAAGATGGGCAACAAGGGCGACAACAAATACGCCATGGTGCTCCTGGCTGTCGCCGACCACAAATATCGAATCGAAGTCGGCTATGGTCTTGAAGGAATCCTGCCGGATGGCAAAACCGGCGACATTGGCCGCGACATGGTTCCCGACCTGAAGGCCAGCGACTATGACGGCGCTGTAACGCTCGCGGTAGGCGAAGTTGCCAAGGTGATCGCCGACGATGCCAAGATCACGCTGAGTCAGGACCAGCCTATAGACGCGCCACAACCCGTTCAGCAAAGCAGCGGCGGAATTGGAAGACTCATCCTGCTCATCATTTTGTTGCTACTTTTCGGCGGAGGCTCGTTGTTTCGCATCCTCTTTGGCGCTAGCCTGTTCTTTGGCGGGGCGGGTAGAGGCGGTTGGGGTGGCGGCTCTGGAATGGGCGGCAGTGGATTTGGTGGTGGGGGTGGTGGAGGCTTTGGAGGATTCGGCGGCGGCGGCGGAGGTTTTGGCGGCGGCGGAGCCGGAGGAAGTTGGTAAGAGCAACAAGATTTGCGTGGCTTCTCGCATAATGAAGCCGGAGGAGAATCAAACTGTATGAGTCGTGCACTTGGAATTACGCTGGCGGTTGTGGGCGTCCTTGTTCTCGTGGTGCTGATGATCTTTGGCAACTATGTCGGCGCTAAGAATCAAATGGTGGCCAAGGATCAGACGGTAAAAGCCGCATGGTCTGAAGTAGACGTTCAACTGGAGCGGCGTGCTGACCTGATTCCCAACCTGGTGTCGACCGTAAAGGGCTTCACCAAAGAGGAAAGCAGCGTGTTCGATGACATCGCCCAAGCCCGCCAAGGGCTGATTAACGCTCAAACCCCGGAGGCAAAGATCGCCGCGAACAATCAGCTCGATGGTTCTCTCGCCAAGGTTCTCGTCTTGACGGAAAACTATCCAACATTGCGCTCGAGCGATCAGTTCATGCGCCTGCAGGACGAGCTTTCAGGCACCGAGAACCGGATTAGCGTGGCGCGTAAACGCTACAACGATGCGATCCAGGAC
>CAVXPR010000018.1:0-36367 GCA_963763585.1 uncultured Acidobacteriaceae bacterium
GTTGAGCCATAATTGCGGTCTTCAGGCGATGGCGCGCGGACTCGGCGATTGCCTGCACGTTATCAACGCAGCGAGCGCGCTCATACGCAAGGGTGTTGTTCACCAGGTCGGTCGGCTTGAACGCCACTTGCGCCGCCCTCATGGTGAGAGGCATCGCCGCGAGCGCGGCTTCAGCCTTGTGAGCGCTCAGGCCCGCGATGCTGGCCTGGACCTTACCCATGAACACAGACCGCACAGCGAGCCATTCAGCCTCGCTCTGCATGCCCGCTTGAGGCATGTTCACGCCTACGAGGTAGTCAACCAGCAATCCCCAGTCGTCAATCGACCAGTTATCGACCGGGATTTTTTCGAGATAGAGGCGCACTAGCGCAAGCTCATCCGGGTTCGGCCCGAACTTAGGCGGCTCCGGATAGGCGCTACGAGCGAGCTTCGCACCGGAGAATTTTTTGTTCGCCATCCACGCGTCAAGCTCCTGCTTGATTCGTTCTAGGCGCAAAAGCCCGCGCGACGAGAAGAGTTCAACGAGCGCCTGCACATACGGGCTTTCGTGCATCGCCCAAATGTCAGGCTTCTCGCCGTCCTCGCCGGAAAGCGCCTTCGCCATAACCTCAATGACCTCTTCGGTGCAGTCGCACGAGAGGCCAGCGAGGTTGAAGTAGAGCCCCTTCTGGAGGGGCACGCCGTCACTTTCCAGCATTCTTTTTCGGCTTTTCGGTTTGGTGGCCGGTCACTTCATGCCAGTGGACGCGGTGATCGCGACCGGTCGAGTCCTGGCACGTGCAGCCATCTTTGCCGGTCGAGGTAACCTTCCCTTCGCCGCAGAAGTCGCCAGCCTTGAACGTAATGTGATGGCCTTTCTTCACGGTCTGTTCGTTCTTCGCGCCGCCCGGGTTGTGCTCGGCGAGGCGCGCGAGCAAATCCTTGAACGGGCCTTTCTTCGGCTCGCCCTTCGGTGCAGGCTTATTCTTCGGATCGGGCTTCTTCAGCGCCTTGATAAAGATGGGGGTCGTCATCCCATTAGCTCCTCAAAATTGAACACGGGCGGCAAGTTGAATGCCTTACCGAAATCGACGGGCGCGCTGCCGTCGCCAAATTCATGTCGTCGCCCGGCACGTCGTCGTCTTCCGGAGTCGGATCGGTTTTCCCTTGACCGTTCGAGCCTCGCCGCCCTCTTCGCCTTGGCCGCCCTCACCGCCCTCGCCGGGCTGCTGCTGGCCGATTCCGTTAATGACCATCCACGGGTTGATAAGCGACTGGTTGACCGGCGCGTCGCCGAGCGGGCCGGGTAGCGCCTGCTTCCCTTCCTCTGCGCGGATTTCGTTCACGGTCGAAACCAGCTTGCGCATCTCGTTCTTCACCTGCTGGTCTTCAGGATCGAGGCCGGTCCAGCGGAAGCAGAAGTTCGGAGAGAACTCAGCGACGAGAAAGTCAGTGAGCGTGTTTTCGTAGGCCGCGAGCAGCGGGCGCAGGCCAGAGTCCTTCGAGGCGGCTAGCTTCTCGCCGGTATCGCCGCCAGACAGCGGCTAGTGTTGCCGCCAGAGAACGAATCGAAATTGATCTCGCTCGGCGACATGCCGTAAATCGCGCAAATGAGCGACGTAAGGAACGTCATCCATTTCGAGAAGTACATTTCATTGAATTCGATGCCGAACTTCTCGAAGGTAGCCTTCGATTCCTGGTCTTTAGAAACCATGATCGGCAGGTTCCAGGCGTTTTGAACGCCCTTCACCATCGCATTCCAGTAGCGCCGGAACGCCTTGATATCCTGGTCGTCATACGAGCCAGACAGGTGCAGCATGCCCTTCGGAATCGAGTTCGAATCGAACCCCTTGATGTTGTACGACATGGCGTTGATGTAGCCAGTCACAACACGAACCGCCGTCCCCAACGGCCCCCGCACCCTCGACCTCGACATTCTCCTTTACGGCGATCTAATCCTCTCTGAACCCGAACTTGAAATTCCTCATCCACGCTTCGCGCAACGCGCATTCGTTCTCGTACCTCTCGCCGAAATCGCTCCCGATCTCCGCGATCCGCGTTCCGGCATCTCTGCTGCACAACTTCTTGCCAATCTAGCCCCTGCCAGCTCTCCTACAGACTCCGCCGTCATCCCCGTCCAATCCCCTTTCTGGCACACAGAATAGGGCTACCAGCCAGGTATTCGCAGCAGCTTCAGCGACCAAGTGCTCGGTCGCGCCCGCGGATCCGGCGCAGACGGTCGGGCCTTGGCGTTGATACTCTTTGCCTCTTGCCGCCTGTCAGGGGTCGATTCTGTTGTCCTGCTGCCGCGCGGCACAATTCGAGCCGGGAGTGCGAAGAACGCGGCTTTCAGCGAATCGCTGGACATACTCCATTGCGCTGTGAAACCATCCAACCCGTCGGTTCGCTGGCTTTCAAAGGCGCCGAACGGAGAACGATCTATGAAAAAATTTGTTAGCCTTTTCGCGCTGTTCGCTGCGCTTTTAACTTCCCAGCTCTGCTTTGCACAGGCTCCTGCCGGTGCACCCGCTGGCTCAACCGGGCTTTGCAATGACGGAACCTACTTCAAGGGTTCAGTTAAGCTGGGAGCCTGCTCCGGACATAAAGGGCTCAAGACCTGGTGGGGCGCATCCAAGACCCCTGCTAAGACCACAACTCCCAAAACCACTACGCCGCCCAAATCCGCTCCGGCCCCGGCAGCAAAGACCACGCCGCCTCCCGCTGCCCCTTCCACGCCAACTCCAGCCACCAAGCCTGCTCCACCGGCGACTGCTTCGAAACCAGCATCTTCCACCACAGCGCCTGCTGCCGGCGGCGGACCCGGACTCGTCTGGCTGAACACCGCTTCGAAGGTTTACCACTGCCCTGGCTCCACGTACTATGGCAAGACGAAAGCCGGCGCATACATGACTGAGGATCAGGCGAAAGCAAAAGGCGCTCACCCGAATGGGGGCAAGCCCTGCAGCAAGTGATTCTCTGAGCGTGACCTACTTGCGATTAGGTTGGGCTGATGGCAGCTCAACCTCTTTGCTTATGCGACAGTCGTGATCTTCTGGCGGTTGACCATTTCTTAAACGTCAGCTAATGATGATCCCTCGGATGATGAATTACCGTAGCCGTGTCGCGGCGCGTCCATGACAATCTTTGGAACCTGGACAAACCACCACTGTGCGCGAGTTGGGCGAGCAGGAATTGCCCCTCTCCGCGCCTCAAACAGAATGATCGCAAGGAGGATTTAAAAACAATTATGAGTGTGATTGCCGATTTATTGCAGCAGAAGGTAGGACTCAGCCCCGACCAGGCCCAGCAAGCGGAACAAGTCGTTGTTGAACACCTCACATCGAAAGTCCCGGCCGAGTTTCAAGGCGTTCTGGGATCCGTGCTCGGCACGGGATCGGGCGCGGACGCATCACAAACTGCCGGTTCCGGTGGCGTCGGTAGCTTGCTCGGCGAAGCCTCCAAGCTGTTCGGCGGCTAGGAACTCAATCGCTCGCATGCATCGTGTTCGTCCGCGATGATCGAATCTGTCGAGGCCAGTCCCGAGAAAAGGGAATTCGGCTGCGCCCTAACAAGTGTGCCGGTTTACCCGGCACCACTCGCATTGAGAAAGCACAAGGAGAAAGGTATGAAAGCAAATCGTCTCACTACGGCCCTCGTGACTCTGGCCGCCGCCGTCCTGTTCGGGATTCTTCCGGCCGCTGTGGCCCAAACCAAGCCCGCACCCAAGTCGGCAGCTCCTGCGGCGGCCTCCCACCTGGTGGATATCAACACCGCTACGCTAAGTCAGCTAAAGGCTCTGCCCGGCATCGGTGACGCCTACGCCCAGAAAATCATCAACGGGCGCCCTTATGCCAACAAGACGCAGTTGAAGACCAAGAGCATCATTCCTGCTGCGACCTACAGCAAGATAGCCAGCCTGGTCATCGCCAACCAGCCGGCAAAGGCAGGCAAGTAGCAGGTTCGTTGTTTCGATTGGATCCGCGTGGATTTTTCTATTTGAAGCACATCGGGGTACGGGCCGCGGCCTGTACCCCTTCTGTTTTGTGTTTAATTGACGTGCCTTTCCACATCGCTCCCTAAAAAGGAGTTCATCGTCGGCTTTAACTCAGCCCTGCTGTTCGTTGTTCTCCCCTTCCTTCTTCTCGATGAGTTCAGTCACGTCTTTTGTGCCTTCAAAGCCAACCACGGCTGCAATGCCGTCGGTGATGATTCCCGCATTTGGATCCAGTTTCTTTGCGCCTTCAACCGCGACCGCAGCTCCGGCCAGTTCTTCGAGTAATCCCATGTGTTCCTCCTTTTGAGCGTCGAGAGGGCCAGATTTTGTCCTGGCCTCGCCAGATCGACTCGTCGAATCTAACCGTGTCGTGAAAGGTATTGCAAGGCCAGGGCGGAACTTTCGGTGGAAAAGACCGGATGAGCTCGAAGTTACATTCGGCAGTCTGTCTGCCAGGACCTGCGATCATGCCCCTCTTCACTCGCCAACAACCATCAACTCCGCCAAAGGCCCTATTACAGGTAACCGGCTTGGTTCGATGCCCATTAGTTGTTGCCGCATTCCAGATAAGATAACTCCAATGTTCGGCGTGCCGCTTGAGCTTGCCAGCTCGTTTCGCGCGCAGGTGCTCAGCGCACCAAAGCAGGTTGGAGGTCAGTACCATGCTGTTGCAATATTTCGGTCTCAAAGAAGAACCGTTCGGTGTCAGCCCCGATCCGCGGCGCTTATTTCTCAGCCAAACGCATCGCGAGGCGCTTGAAGGGCTTCAATCCGGCTTCTCCAGCAACCGCGGGTTCACCGCTATGATTGCGCCTCCGGGAATGGGCAAAACAACGCTCCTTTTCCGCTTCCTCGAGGAAATCCGCAGCACCGCTCGCGTTGTATTCCTCTTCGACATGGATTCCACGTGCGAGCCGCGCGAGTTTGTCGCCTACATCCTGCGCGACCTCGGTATTGTTCCCGCGCAGGGTAGCGCGGAGATGCACGATCAGCTCAGTGAAATTCTCCTTGAAGAAAATCTGGCAGGGCGCAAATTTGTCATCGTCATCGATGAAGCGCAGAATCTCTCCGACGCCGTGCTGGAGCGCGTTCGCCTCCTAACCAACTTTGAATCCTCCAAGGGCAAGCTCGTTCAAGTCGTTCTCTCCGGCCAGCCCCAGCTCTCTGACAAACTCCTGCAAAGTTCTCTCCTGCAACTTCGCCAGCGCATCTCCACCGTCTGCCACATCAAATCGCTAACAGTGGACGAAACGATCGGCTACATCAACTACAGGATCAAAATGGCCGGCTATCTTGGCCAGCCGCTGTTTACTGAGGGCGCGATGAGGTTGATTGCGCAGGCCAGCAATGGAACTCCTCGCACCATCAACAACCTTTGCTTTAACTCGCTCACCCTCTGCTGCAAGCTCAAATCGAAAGAAGTCGACATTGCCATGGTGGCCAAAGTCATCAGCGCACTGCAGCTGATTCCGCCGTCGAGAGAGCCTTACATGTCTCCCACAGCCGTTTCCGCCTCCGTCGCTTCCGTCTCAACCGCTGCCGCCAGTCAAGCTCCTGAGCAATCGAGAAAGCGCAAGGACTTCGTCGGCCTTCAACTAACTCCGCAATCAATTGAGCCCATCGCGGCTCGCCCCGTCACTGCGCGAACCGACGATTCCATCGCAGCTGTTGTCGACCAGCCCGCTCAGCGCCCCAGAAATCACAATGAATATCTCGGCCTCCGGTTGACTCCACAATCCAGCAACCACATCGCAGCAGCCTCTGACCAAACGTCAGATCCGCCCGACGAGCCCAAATTCTGGCAGCGGACAAAGCTGCGCATCCTGCATCTGCTTCCGGCCACTGCCGGCACCGTGATGCTCTGGGTTCCGGCAGCCGCGGTCATTCTTGTAATGAGCTTCGTGGGCGTGCTCCGCCTCACTGAAGTTTTGTCCCCGGCGTCTCATACCGCGGACTTCGATCAGACCACCGTGTTGTCCGTTCCTCCGCCGACTGACACCGACGAACCCGCCGCCACTGAATCTGTTCCGAGCCCGTCAACTTCAGACCAATCCGCCGGCAATCCTGCCTCCGCAACATCTCCCGCTCCAAAACCCATGCAGGCCTCCGTCACCATTCCCAAGCCCTCCCCAATTACTGCGTCGCCCGCTACCCGGCCGCAGCACGCCGCAGACTCCGTGCCTGCGCACTCGGCGGTCACAACTTCACCCACCGCCCCAACCTCTAAGTCGCTCCGGCGCAATAGCTCAGCATCCATGCCCTCGGCAGCCACGGAACCTGTCGTGATGGCGCCCCAGGCAAATTCCCAGTCGCCTTCCACCAATTCCGTTACAGCTCCGATCGCGCCGCAGCAGGCTCCGGCCACTCCTGCCACAGCCGCGCCAAAGCAAGTGCGCGCCGCGCTTGGTGGCAACACCCCGGCGGCTCCAACTGCGGTTGCGCACTCAACCAGCTCGCCCAGCGTGCACGCAGCTCTGCCTCAACCGTGATTCTCGAACATCCACTGGCGTCCTGCTCCAGAAAGCCCTACTCTGAGTAATTAGTCATCCTGAGCGGAGTTTGGCCGGATTCTCGGCCAAACGGAGTCGAAGGACCTGCATTTTGAGATTTCGAATGATACGACGCACATCTGGAACACCGCGGCAGCTCACGCTAACTTCGCGATCTACTTGCCGCCGTCCGCAATCCGGTAGCGAAGAACCTTATTCTCCGCGCTGTCGTAGCTGCAAACAAGTTCAACCCGCCTGAACACGCCGTTCGAGTCTTCAATCAGCAACTTGTCTGAAACGCTCGTCGTGATCCCCGGCGCTGCGTGCGCGTCTACTTCATCTTCGAACTTTCCATCCGGCGTGGCTCCGTATAACCATCTGAACCGGTCGCCCACAGTGGTTCGCAGATATTCGTCCGCGCCCATCGAACAACTCCGCGCCGCTGGCCCGCCATCGTCTCCCGGCGTGCCCGTCTGTTGCCGCGCTGCGGCCGCCACGCGGCTTGCCCGCGTCGACTCCCATGCTCGTAGCCCCACGTAGATCCCAATCCCGCATAAAGCAACAATCGCAATCGCCCCCGCCGGCGTCTTCCACTTCGCGCCGCTCGTCCTCATCAACTCCCATTCGCTCGAGAATTGCTCAACGTCATAGAGCAGCGTGCCGGTCTCATCTTTTTTCTGCCAGCGCACCGCCACCAGGTCCGTCGTCGGGCTACTCACATACACCTGCCCCACCAAGCCGTCTGCCTTGCGCTTTGCCTGCGCGCCTTTTGCGGGATACTTCCGCGAACTCACCTCGCATCCCTCCTCGCCCACACGCAGCAATTCTCGCATTTTCGTCCTTGACAGAACCTCCTCGCGCGCCGAATCATGTTGCCGCACCCTTCCCGTGGGCTCTCTTCGCACTCTAATTGGCTTTTACTTCTGGATCGGCTTTCAATAGTTCTCGGCTCGAATCCGAGCCGGAATCCCGCCGGGGTCGCTGCATCTCCGCGCGCCCTAAGGTCGGCTTCATTGTTTGTAGGTGTCATGGCGTTTATCTGAACTGAAAAGTGAGGGCAGTTATGTTCAATCCGTTCATTATCGTGGCCATCGTCATTCAGAGCTTTATCGCGCGCGCCAACAAAATGGCTGGCGCAATCTCGGGCTTCGTCATCACCACCGGAATCCTCCTGTGGGGCCTCTCCGTCTACAGCGGCGGCGAGCAGATCACCTTCTTTGGCGCTCCCCTCGATCAGGGCGTCTTCATCTTCCTCTGCTTGGTCTGGTACGGCTTTGACGTCTACGGCCTCATCAAAGCGCGCAGGCTATCCGCGGTCGACTCTGAAAACCGCGCCGCCCTCGCCGATCCCGCAGCTCGCGCCATCTGGTCCTCCACCTGGCGCAACTGGCGCGTCAACAGCAACGTCCCCGCTGCGGCAGCTGCTGAAGCCAATCGCCTCTCTGAAGACGCTTTTGTCGATGGCTACATCAAGAAGACCGGCCGCCTCATTCAGTCCATCGCTTCACGCAATCCATTTGCATCCGACGACTTCATCATCTACGTCACCATCAATCCCGCTCACGACATCTCCGTCCTCACCAACCGCACCCTTTACCTCTTCGCCAGCAAGGACATCTCATCAGGACCCGCGCAAATCATCCCGCTCGCCGACATTGAGAGCTACAACTTTGACACCTCAGGTAAAGGTCGCGTCCGCATTCAGCTTCGCTCCGGCCAGCTCATCGACGAGCAGCGCAACGCCGGCCCCAAAGCCGAGTTCCTCAACAAATTTCTCCCCGCCCGCCAACTCGCCTAGCGGCGCCTCATTCTTGTCTGCTCCTGCCCGCTTCTTCCGGGTGCCCCAGGTCTCGATTCTGAGACCTGGGAATCCACAAACACGATTCAACTTGCGGTTGCCCCATTCTTCCGGCTCACCATACCGGAAGGGTTGGAAACCACGCCCTCAGTGTGCCCGGTGCCCTCGTCTTCCCTCACCGCCCTCGCACAACCCGTCCTTCTGTCTCACAATGGTTGAAGAGCTTGTTCTCCAATTCTGAGCGACGCATGCAGCGGTTCCGTTTCAAGTCGATCTCTCTCGCGTTCGTCCTGCTTATTGCAGCGTCGATCTCTGCCGCGTCGATCTCGTCGCACCTCGCCGCCCAATCCGCGCCGCAATCTCCATGCGCATCCACCGCGACCCAACCCGCCCCACTTACCAAGCCGCTCGCAAAATCCGAGCAAATCACCGTCACCGCCTATCGCGCACCGCTCGGCGCTCTGGAAAGTCCCGTCACCACCCGCCTGCTCACTACGGAGACTCTTCGCTCCACCGCCGGCATCACCTTCGACGATCAGCTCCGCCAGCTTCCCGGCGTCGAGCTGTTTCGCCGCTCCAGCTCGCTCGTCGCCAATCCCACTTCGCAGGGAATCAGCCTTCGCGCCCTCGGTTCCACCTCCGCCAGCCGTACCCTTGTCACTGAAGACGATGTTCCGCTCAACGATCCGCTCGGCGGTTGGATTCACTGGCAGGAGCAGCCCGAGCTCTCCATCCAATCCGTCGAACTCGTTCGCGGCGGTGCAAGCGATCTTTACGGTTCCAGCGCCATCGGCGGCGTGGTCAACATTATTCCGGTCCGTCCCACGTCGAACCAGGCCGAATTAAGTTCCACATTCGGCGGCGAAGGAACCTACGACAACAGCCTCCTAGCCGCAGCTCATCAAGGTCCATTGAATCTTCTCGTCTCTGGCGGCCTCATCGGTACCGACGGCT
This sequence comes from uncultured Acidobacteriaceae bacterium, assembly GCA_963763585.1. Lineage (GTDB taxonomy): Bacteria > Acidobacteriota > Terriglobia > Terriglobales > Acidobacteriaceae > Telmatobacter. Next base: position 9,215 of record CAVXPR010000018.1, read on the forward strand.
ACATTCAGGAGAGCCCATCACAGCGCGGCCCCGTCGATGTCGCCAGCAATGTTCACAGCCAGAACGCACTCGCCCTCGCCGGCCGCGATTTCGCAAATCTCAAGTTCTTCGTCCGAGGCACCGGCTTCGACGAATCCCGCCACAACGGAACTCCGTATCAAATAAACGCCACTCGCCTCATCCGCTACTCGACGGGCGCCGACTGGCAAAATGCGCGCAGCACCGCGCTCGCCCTCCGTTTTTATGGCTCCGACGAGCGCTATCGCCAAACCTTCTCGAGCATTTCGAATCTCCCCAACTTCGGCAACGCGGCCTGCACCTATCGTTGCGGCGAGACTCCGAGCAAATTCTCCTACGTCCCCGACAACGAGCTCGGTGCATCCGCGCATTGGAGCCAGCCCTTCGGCGCTGGCCTCTTGCTCGTTGCCGGAGCCGACGCGCACGACGTCCGCGTCTGGGATCGCGAGCAAAGCTACACCGGCACCCACGCCCTCACCAACCTCGCCGACCATCAGCGCGACTCCGCCGCCTACGTTGAAGCCATGTGGACGCACAAAGCCTGGACGCTCGTCGCCTCATCCCGCATGGACTGGTTTCAAAATTACGATGGCCACGAAACCCAATGGAACGGCTCAGCATGGCTTCCCACCGCCGCTCAGCCGACGCAGCGAGATGAGCGCATATATGACCCGCGCCTCGGCCTTTCTTACAAACTCTCCGACCACTGGGCCCTCACCGCCTCGGGCTTTCGCGCCTTCCGCTCTCCCACGCCCAGCGAGCTTTATCGCTCCACGCAAGTTGGCAACCAGCTCACCCTTCCCAACGGCAATCTCCTCAGCGAGCGTGCCACCGGATGGGAAGCAGGCCTCGCCGCCCAGCGCTCCTGGGGCAGCATCCGTTCCAGCTACTTCCTCACCGAGGTCAATCGCCCCATCGCCGCACTCACCACCAACCCCACTTCGTCGCCAATCCTGCTCATGCGCGAAAATCTTGGCCAGATCGAAAGCCGCGGCATCTCTCTCGACTACGAACTTCACCCCGCGCTCCTGGCTCGCAGTCGACGGCGGCTACCAGTACGCGCATGCCGTTGTCTCGCGCGGTTACCAGTCCGCTAACCCCGTCGCCTCACCTGGCGCGGGGGATCTCGGCAATTGGATTCCGGAAGTAGCCCGCAACATGGCCACTCTCAATCTCCGCGCATCGCGCCCGCGCCTCGGAACCGTCAGCCTTGAAAGCCGTCTCAGCGGCCGCCAGTTTGACGACGATGCCAACGCCAATCTTCTCCACGGCTACTTCCGCATCGACGCCTACGCCTCGCACAACTTCACGCGGAGCCCGTTCGGCAGACGTCTCTTCGGCACGCAAATAGAAATCTTCGCCGCCGGAGAAAATCTTTTCAACCGTTCCATCGAAGTCTCGAAGACCCCCACGACCACGCTCGGCCAGCCGCGCACCGCCCGCGCCGGCTTCCTCATTCACCTCGGCCGCGATAGCAAATAGCCGATTCGCGGCGCGACGCCTCTCTCCAAATGCGGAAGCGGAGATTGAACACCAACCCGAATCTCGACTTGCGCAACTCAAGACTCGATTCGACGGAGGGAGCGTGGGGCTTCAGCCCCACGAATAGCTGGATTAATTGAGAGGGATTTATAGTCTGCGCAAAACTCGGCAGACGAAGTTTTGTAACAAGGGCACGGCTTTAGCCGGGCCAAAAAGTTGCCCACAAATCCTTGGGCTTTAGCCCCTGCGGGACGCTCATTCCCGCCAGTCGTTCATTCGCACCGAAATCGTCCCGATAGAATTCAATAGTGCCCCCGCTCTTCCAATTCATCGCAGAATCCGCAACCGGCGGCCGCCGCGGCCGACTCATCCTTCCTCATCAAACCGTCGAAACCCCCGTCTTCATGCCCGTTGGCACGCAGGGCACCGTAAAAGCCGTCCCGCAGGACACGCTCGAATCCCTCGGCGCAGAAATTATCCTCGGCAACACTTATCACCTCTATCTCCGTCCCGGCCACGAAGCAATCCGCCGCATGGGCGGACTTCACAAATTCATGAGTTGGCCGCGCGCCCTTCTCACTGACTCCGGCGGCTTTCAGGTTTTCTCCCTCAGCTCGTTGCGCAAGGTCACCGACGATGGCGTGCAATTCCGCTCTCACCTCGACGGCAGCTCACACTTCTTCACACCCGAGCACTCCATCGATGTCCAGATCGCTCTTGGCGCCGACATCGTCATGGCTTTCGACGAGTGCACTGAATATCCCGCCGATCGTGCCCGCGCCGAAGAAAGTCTCCGCCTCACCATGGCCTGGGCGCAGCGCTCGCTCGATCACTTCCGCGCCCACCAGCACGAAGTCCCCTGGCGCGACGAATTTCAGCACAGACAAGGGGTGCCCCCGGTCCCTCGCATTTGGGGACCGGGGAGCGATCTTTTGCACCCAGAAGCCCACACCCAATCAATCTTCGGCATCGTCCAGGGCGGAATGCACCTCGATCTCCGTCGCCAATGCGCCGAGCGCCTCGTTGAAATGGACTTTGACGGCTACGCGATCGGTGGCCTCAGCGTCGGCGAGCCGCGCGATCTCACCCTCGAAATGATCTCTGAAGTTTTACCGCTCTTGCCCAAAGACAAGCCGCGCTACGTCATGGGCGTCGGCTACCCCGACGAAATCGAGCAGTACGCGCGCCTCGGCGTCGACATGATGGATTGCGTTCTTCCCACCCGCGCCGCCCGCCACGCTCTGCTCTTCACCAGCGAAGGCCGCCTCAACATCAAGAACAAGCAATTCGCAGAAGACCAGTCCCCGCCCGATCCCGCCTGCCAGTGTCCCGTCTGCCGCCGCTACTCGCGCGCGTATTTACGCCACCTGACGCAGGCCGGCGAACCGCTCTCCGCCACGCTCAACTCCATCCACAATCTCGCCTATTATTTTGCAATCATGCAGCGCGTCCGCACGTCGCTCGAATCCCACTCCGCTCCTGCCGTCTGAACCGGACCGACGACGCACAAGTAGTCAAGTAGTCAAACGGTAGCGGTCATTCGCCCGGCGACACAGCAACCGCTGTCTTCGCCGATAGACTCTCCAGATTCTTGATGAGAATAATCGCCGCCGTCACCCACAAAGCCACACCCGTTCCCCCAGCGCAGATGGCGGAGCGAAGGGAGTCGGAAGAAATCAGGAGCGAACCAAACGCTGCCAACGAAATCGCCGCGCCGGTCCAATAGTAAAGAGGTATTTTGAACAATTTGCCGAGAGGGAAGAAGTGAATCCCCACGATCGCGCCAATCCATTGCCCAAATAGCTCTGGCCGATGGAAGTGGCCCAGAATTGGCCCTCCAACAGAAATCGCAGCACCCTCTGTCGCGACGATCAGCGCGTATCCGAATCTGTAAAATCTCGCCAGCCGCTTATCCAAAACGACTTTCGGTTCGTGACGCAGCGCGACAAGATTCGCGATTCCCCAAACCACAAGCCCAGCCGCAACCACCGCGATCCCGCCAAACCATAGGCCTCGTTCACTCTGTATCGCAGCTTGGGTCCACCAATACAGCGCATAAGCGCCGAACCCTGCACACACAATCGCGCCAACCGCTCTGCCTCGCATGCGAATCAGCAGATCCGGTCCGCCGGGGCCAAGAATTCCGCCTGCCTCGCTCATCCGATGCTCCGATCCGACACTTCGCCGGCAAGGGGACTGGCTTGAAGGGTAGGGCATCAGCCCGTACATAAGCCTGGAAATAGATGCGGGGCTTCAGCCCCTGAGGGAAAGCTCTTTCAAACTGACCCACCACTTCCAGTCCCGATCCCGCCCCTCAAATCGCCGCACCCAGCAACTGCTTCAACGCATCCACATACTCGCCCAGCGCCTTGCGCCCGGCCTCTGTCATCCGGTAGAGCGTCTGCGGCTTGCGCAGCACAAACTGTTTCTTCATTGCCACGTACCCGGCCTCTTCCAGCTTCATCAACTGCGCGCCCAGGTTCCCATCGGTCGAGCCGGTCTTCTCGCGCAGCCACGTAAACTCCGCCTCGTCCACTCCCATCAGCAGCGAGAGCACCGCCAGCCGCAGCTTCCCGTGAATCACAGGATTCAACTCCGGCAGCTCAGGCATTTACCGCCCCCTGCTGCCGCCGCTGCTCGCGCGACTCCAGGACCATCGCGTAAATTCCGAACAAAATCTGGCAGATGAAAATCGCCGCCAAAAACGCGATCGTGCTTTGGGTTTCGGTACCAAACAAAGATGCCGCCGACGCCAGCCACCACACCACCGCGCTCCCAATCTGCGCCTTCCACTTCAGCAGCATTCCGCTCGCGGCATTCGCTGTGCCCAGCAGAGTCATCACCACGGCCAAAATCACCTGCTGCTCAGCCCTGCCGCTCAGCCCCAGCGGCAGCAGCAACGCGAACATCGAAATTCCCATCGCCGCCCAGATCGAGATGATTGCCCGCCCAATCGTCGTCATCGGCGTCTTCGCGCTCTTGCGCATCCGCGCCGCCAGGCCCCAGCTCAGCAGCCACGTCGAGATCATCGTCACCGGCCACGCCATGTAGTGCTGGCCCCAGATGGCTCCGCCAAACATCCCTGAAGACCACGCGATCGCCACGTAAAACGCCACTCCCCACAGCACAATCGACCATCCCCATCTCGTCGTGCTCCGCCGTCCCTCGACGATCATGCTCTCAATCAGTTCCAGCCGCTCCGTCAACTCCACTTTTTCAGCGCTCATAACATTCCTCTCCGCGTTTAGTCGCTATCGTGTCTTCTTAGTCCCTTAGTCCCTTAGTCCCTTAGTCCCTTGCTTTCTTGTTCCCTTGTTCCCTCGGCCCCTTGTTCCCTGTCTTATGCGTACTCCCACCGTCTCGCCACTCTCCGCGCAACCGCAAAAAGCACCACGCCAATCCCCACCAACACCGCTACCTGCGGCCACAAATCCGTCACCGGTAAATCCCGCCAGAACACTTTTGTGAACCCGTCGATTGCCCATGCGTTGATCGTCAGCAACCCCGCCTTCTGCATGCTCTCCGGCATCAGGAACCGGGGAAACATGCTTCCGCCAATCGATGACATAACCAGAATCAGCAATGTCGACAGCGCGCCCAGTTGCGCCCGCGTCTGGCACGCGCTTGCCAGCAGCATCCCAAGCGCTGCTACCGCAAACGCCGTGCACAATCCCATCACCACAAATCCCGGTATATGGCTGAAGAGGTCCAGCTTGTATACCGCACTTCCCCACAGGAACATGGCTACCAACTGCACAAACGCCAGCCCAGTATTGAACACCAGCTTTCCCGCCAGCAGCTTGGTCATTGTCACGCGCGTACTCAGCACCCGCTCCAGCGTCCCGCTCTCCGCCTCGTCCAGCAGCGCACCCGCCGATCCGGTCGCGGTGAACATCAAAAACATCACCCCAATCGCCGCCGCGTAATACGAAATCATCGGGCTCTTCTTGTTCTCGCCCACCACTGCGCGCACGTTCACTGCCACAATCCCCGCGCCCGCGGAATTCGCCCCGCTCCCCGAAGTCCCACCGCCGGTCTTTCCGTCCGCCTCTAACTTCCGCAGCGCCTCCAGCCCCTCATCTACCTTCGCCTTCTGCGCCGGCGTAAATCCGCCCACATACTGGTCCGCGTACTTCATCCCCTCGTCCGCCATCGCCGACGGCATCGAAGTCATCGCCACCTTCTGCAACAGCCCCACCACAATTTGCGGAGCGATCGTGTCACTCTGGTCGTTCAGCAACTCCAGCGTGCTCCCGCCGCTGCCGGGCCCAAACGCAATCGGATGCTGCCCAAATCCCGCCGGAATAATCAGCGCAACCGGCGCATCGCCAGCCTTTACCGCCGTCTCCGCCGTCGCCGCCGTGTAATCCGGGAGCGGCGGCGCATTCTTCTTCTCTGAGCCAGGCTTCGTCATCACCACCAGCGACGACTCGCTCTTGAGCCCACTCACAAGAGCCTGCGAAGCCCGGCTCTGGTCCTGATCCACCACAATCAGCTTCACCGTCGGTGTTCCGCCGTCAGTCCTGCCGAAAATCGTCGCGAAGATCGAGAAAAATGTCAGCGGCAACACGAAACTCAACACCAGCGCCCCGCGATCTCGCCTCAAAGCAATCAATGCCGTCCTTGCTACTTGAAAAATCAATCTCGTAACTCCCTTCCTGTCAGGTGCAGAAATACTGATTCAAGATTCGGCCGCCGCAGCGTCAAATCCTCCAGCTCCAAACCCGCCTTCGTCGCATCATCCAGCAGCGGAGCGATCTCTCCGGCCTGCTCAATCGTGAACTCCGCCGTCTCTGCCTTTACTCGCCCGCCGTGCCGTGCCGCCCACGCTTCAATCGCCGCGGTCTCTCCCGCAAACCTCGCCAGCACCTGGCTGCGTCTTCCAAAGGTTCTCTCCACCAACTCTTCGTTCGTGCCCTCGGCAATAATCTTTCCGTGATCGATGATCGCGATCCGGTCGCACAGCCGCTCCGCCTCTTCCATGTAGTGCGTCGTGTAAACAATCGCCGTTCCCGCATCTCGCAGCGCCTCAATCATTTCAAAAATCCGATTGCGTGACTGCGGATCAACCCCCACCGTCGGCTCGTCGAACAGCACCACCTGCGGCCTGTGAATCATTCCCGCCGCCATGTTCAGCCGCCGCTTCATCCCGCCCGACAAAGTCTTCGCCACATCGTTTTGCTTCTCTTCGAGCGCCGCCCAATTCAGGCACCACGCAATCGCGCTCTTCAATTCCTGCCCCTTCAGCCCGTAGTACCGCCCAAACGATCCCAGATTTTCCCGGCACGAGATTCGCGGATAAATCGAAAGCTCCTGCGGAACCCATCCCAGCGCCATCCGCGCCTCAGTCGATCCCGCCGCCTTCCCCATCACCGTCACGCGCCCACTATCTTGATGCACCCGCCCCACCATGCTCCGGATCAGCGTGCTCTTTCCCGCGCCGTTCGGCCCCAGTAAACCCAGGCACTCGCCCGCGCGCACCGTCAGGCTCACCCCATCCACCGCCGTCAAATCGCCGAACCGCTTTACCAGCCCGTCAACTTCAAGCGCCGTCCCCATCTTTTGCTCACTCGCCGTCATCGTTCCTCTTTCATCTCCGCTCGCCAGCCACAAAAGCCGCTTTCTTGTTCCCTTGTTCCCTGTTGCTCAGTGAAGAGTACTCTATAAAATAGAGTATCGGATGTCAAGATAATTCTTCCGCCTCTCGCGAATTTCTCCAGCGATCAATCTAAGTAATTGAAATAAAGGTCATTATCCGCAGGAAGCTGGCCCAGCTTCCTGCGTTCGCTATGCCCAGATCGCACTCACTTCGGCGCCGCCGCCGCCTTGCCACGCCCCGCCACTTCCATCAACCTCGGCAAAATGATCTTTGCCATGATCGTATTCGGCGGAGTGGAGTCTGCGTTGAAGCCGCCGCCCGTAAAAACGGCGACGAAGTCGTACTGGGGAACAAGATAGATCTTTTGTCCGCCATTCCCCTGTGCGGCCACTAAATTAACGTGTTGCGAGCCGGTCGGCGTTTCCACGTTCAGCCAGGGACGCCACCAGAAATAGCCATAGCTGACATTGTCCACGTGGCTGTGTTCGGCGGTCGCTGTTCGCGCCCATGATTCAGAAATCACCTGGCGCCCATGCCAGCGGCCACCGTCCGCAAAAAGAATCCCAAGCTTGAGCATGTCGCGCGGGCGTAAGTGGATCTGCGAGTACTCCTTATCGTCATTGGAAAGGTCGTAGTTCCAGGTCCAGTCCGTACGCGCAATTCCCAGCGGCCCAAACAAATTAGTCTGCGCGAACTCCGGCAGCTTCATGTGAACCGCATTCTCCGTCATCCGACCCACCACGGCCACGCCGCCGGAGCAGTAGTAGCCCGCAGTTCCCGGGTCGTTAATCATCGGCAAATCCAAGGTAGCCTTCACCCAATCGGGCGAATCATCCAGCACCGTCTCGCGCCCCGGCGAAGTGGAACTATGGTCGTTACAGTCCAGCCCGGAGCTCATCGAGAGAAAGTCGCCCAGCGTCATCGCCGCCTTACGCGGGTCAGGGTGGCCATAGTTCACGTAGATCATCTGTGGCAGCACGCGCTCGTCGACCCCCGGAATGGCGCCACGATCAATGGCGATGCCCGCCAGTGTGCTGACGACAGTCTTGGTTGCAGAACGGAGCTGTTGCGTGCGCCCCGCACTGTAGCCATAAAAGTATTCCTCCAGCACCAGCTTTCCGTGCTGATAGAGCAGCACGCTGTGCACATCCTTATACGTGCCGTCGAGAATCGAGCGCACCAGGTCGTTGGCTACGCCCACACCTAAATCCGAGTGCGCAATATCTCCCACCGCAATTCCGTCATGCATGTCTGCGGGAGCTTGGTATTGATAGTCAGCGGGAGAATTCTGCCCCAAGGGCCGTGGCCACGCCAGTGCGGAAGCCTCCGGTGTCACTGAAGTAGACACGCGTGGATGAAACTTCCCGTCCTGCTCGTATCCTGTCACCTCGCCGTTTGCGTCGCGTTGAAATATCACCACCGGACCCGCCATGGGCGAGAACTGATCTACACCCGAAGAACGCAGTGAATACTTGGCCTCGTCTAAGACTGCGAAGAGACCGTCTCCATCCACAATTTCAACCGTATGACCAGGCGCATCCGCGTATGTGCCAACATAGTCTGTTAACCGCAGACCTACGAGCTGCTGCGCGTTGATCCCGCCCGCGAGCACAAGCAGAAAAATCAACAACACCGCCAGATGCAAACTGCGCCTTACGTCACGATGGATCGCCAATCTGTTGCCTCAGCTCCCTTTTGTTGAAAGCGGAATTCGCATCCCTGCTGCAATCATCATCCGCGAATCGCCCGCGAATTCGACTCACTGCATCATCGCAGGCCCCGCCGTCCCATCAGACCATTCTCCAACCCAGGCCATGAAAGTTGTTACCCGCTCCTCCGGGGCAACCGCCGCCATCATCGGCGATCCCGGCAGATTAGCTCCCCAGCTCTTCGTCGCATCGCCCCCAACAAAAAACATCAGATGCGGATGCCAGTTCATGCCGACGTCGTTCAGATATTGCTGCTTTGACATCATGTAGCACATCGCTCCCTGCTCCAGCTCGGGCAGGTCCTTCTTGTCCAGCGCCGTTGAGAGCCCCTGAACAATCTCCGCTTTCGATTTTCCGGCGAGCACCAGTTTGGTTTTCAACAGATAGATGTCCGCAACGCTCCTTGCCCCCGCCGGATTAAAGCATATTGGCGCCCGAATTTTAGGATTCCAGAACTCCGCATCATCAGTCTCCGAGCCCCACGATCGCTCGACGATACACATAAAGCCATTCGTGCCTTTCGCAGCGGTCGTGTATCCGTTCCGCCCCAGCACCATCACCTCGGCCCCATCTGAAATAGACGCCGGCGCACCACTGCGAGCCAGCGTGATCTCAGAATTCGCGTCGGCAATCAAATACGCATCCAGAGGAGCCATGGCCGCATACTCTGCCTTTCCCGCCTGCGCCTGCGCCGGCCGCGTTGCATGCGGCAGCGCAACCTGAAACAGAACGACGAACGCAATCACTTCGAATTTTCTTCTTCGCAAGGTATCCTCCAGAAAAGACATCCAGGAAACGCATATTGTCGCGAGCATCTCTCGCTAGCCGTCGTACCACTCGGCGCCGTGCCGCTTGCCGATATTAGATCAGACCGGGGAGTTGAAGCGACCGCATCCGCACCATTAAATGTCGCATCTCTCATGGACGCTTAACGCGGTCCTAAGTGATCCGCTTGTGCGTATCCCGGCGGGCAATGGTAATCTTGCGGTCTGATCATTCGCATTTCGGGGCGCGACAATCATCTCAAGAAATAAGATTCTGTCAGCCCTGAGAGGATCACATCCGATGGCACCCGATCCGAATCCAGCGCTCGACGAGTCAAGCAGCCTAAACGCTGTCGCGCAGGCGATCGTCACGCCGCTCACACGCGCTGCCATCTTTCTGGTCGTCACCATCAACTCTGATCCTGCCAGCCGCGCGACCATTCGCTCGTTCTGCCCCGATCTCTCCGCGCTGGTGCGCGCTGTCGAATTTCGCGACATTGAAGGCGGCCTTTCCTGCGTCATGGGCATAGGTTCCGACGCCTGGCAACAGCTCTTCGGCGATCCCCGTCCCGCAAACCTGCATCCCTTCCGTGAGATTCGCTCCGGCGCGCGCCACGCGGTCTCCACGCCCGGGGATTTGATCTTTCACATTCGCGCCAAACGCATGGATCTTTGCTTCGAGCTGGCGACGCTCATCATGGCCCGTATCGGCAGTGTCGTTACACCGGTCGACGAGGTGCACGGATTCCGCTACTTTGACGATCGCGATCTGCTCGGCTTTGTCGATGGTACGGAAAATCCACGCGCCCAGGCGGCCACTGAGGCCGCGATCATCGGCGCTGAAGATCCGGCCTTCGCTCAGGGCAGCTACGTCATCGTGCAGAAGTATCTCCACAACCTCGACGCCTGGAATGCGCTATCCACCGAGATGCAGGAACGCATCATCGGCCGCACTAAGCTCGCTGACGTTGAGTTGGACGATGCCGTCAAGCCGACCTCCGCTCACAGCGCGCTCAACACCATCGAAGAAAATGGAGTAGAGGTCAAAATTCTGCGCGACAACATGCCTTTCGGCCGCGCCGGATCAGCCGAATTCGGCACGTACTTTATTGGCTACAGCCGCGCGCCTCGCAGAATTGAACAAATGCTTGAGAACATGTTCATCGGCCGCCCGCCCGGCAACTACGACCGCATCCTCGACTTCAGCCGCGCCGTCACCGGAAACCTGTTCTTCGTTCCGTCCGCAACATTTCTCGATAACGTGGCGCCCGAAAACGAAGTCGCCGCCGCGCCTGCCCCTGCAGCGCCTTCTACTCCGTCAACACCAGTCAAACCCGTTCCATCCGTCCCTCCGCAGAAAGACGGATCGCTCGGTATTGGTTCCCTCAAAGGAGAAATCCAACATGAATAATCTTCATCGTGAGCTCGCCCCCATCTCCGACGCCGCCTGGGCGCAAATCGAAGAGGAAGCAACGCGCACGCTTAAACGCCATCTCGCCGGCCGCCGCGTAGTCGACGTGCAGGGACCAGCAGGCGTTGACCTGTCCGCCGTCGGCACCGGCCACCTGCGCAAGATCCTCATCCCATCCAAGGGCATCCTCGCCCGGCAGCGCGAGGTCAAGGCGCTGGTTGAGCTGCGTGTTCCCTTCGATCTCGATCGCCAGGCCATCGACGACGTCGAGCGTGGCGCAAACGACGCTGACTGGCAACCGGCCAAGGACGCCGCGCGCCAAATCGCCTACGCTGAAGACGGCGCAATCTTCGAGGGCTACTCCGACGCCGGAATCGTCGGCGTCAGGCAGGGAACCAGCAACCCGCGATTGACGTTGCCAGGCGATGTGCGCAAATACCCCGATGCCATCGCGCAGGCGCTCAGCCAGTTGCGTCTCGTCGGCGTCAATGGTCCCTACGCCGTCCTGCTCGGCGCCGCCGCATACACTGCGCTATCTGAGACCAGCGATCAAGGCTACCCGGTCCTCGAGCACGTTAAGCGGCTCGTTGACGACAAGATCATCTGGGCGCCGGCCATCGAGGGCGCATTTGTCGTCACCACCCGCGGCGGCGATTTCGATCTCCACATCGGTCAAGACGTCTCCATCGGCTATTTGCGCCACACCGATGAAGCTGTCACTCTTTACCTGCAGGAGACGTTTACCTTCCTGCTCCTCACCACCGAGGCCGCGGTCGCGCTCGCTCCCCCTCTGAAGTCGAAAAAAGGCTGAAGCACGCTGGGTGGGTTCGCACGCTCGCAGCAGTCTCTCGCCGGCGCGCGATCCTCTCTCGCGTGTCGTGCTGATCGAAGCCGAAGCATCTGCTTTTGTTTTTGTTTCGGTTCAGGGCGCAATTACACTCCTGCCGAAATCGCCGTTCCCTGCAACTTCACTCCACCGACTCAGATGTACGCTTCAGTAACTTCGAAGTTGGGAACGATCCAGCGGTCGACGTAAGTCTCCTCATGCCTCGGCACAAGCAATGTTGAATCTGCCATCACCGAGCGGAGAGCTTCGTAGCATTCGCCGTCGAGTTTTGCGGGCACTTCACGGTCCATAATCGCTTTGATCTGCGACGGTGGCAGTGCTTCGCGGTAGGGGCGTTTTTCTGAGAGAGCGCCGTAGATGTCGGCAACGGCCAGCAGTCTCGATTCGAGCGAGAGCTGTTTGCCGGAAAGCCCATAGGGATAGCCGGAACCGTCAAGTTTTTCGTGGTGCTCGCCTGCCAGAATGGCAATCTCTCGAAACGCTCCGATATGGCTGAGAATTTCGGAACTCAGCCCCGGGTGGGTCTTCACGATTTCGAGCTCGGCGTCGGTGAGCTTTGTCGGCTTGTCGAGAATCGTGTTTGAGATGCCGAGCTTGCCCAGGTCGTGAAGCAGTGCCGCCCGGCGAAGTGTTTGCATGCGGTTCGGGGGCAGGCCCAGAACCGTGCCGATTGCAACTGCCGCGTCCATCACTCCCATCGAGTGGCGAAAGGTAAACGGTGACTTCGCGTCCACGACGTCGGCGAAGGTCTCGCAGATTGCGTCGACGTCCAATGCGGATAGGCGCACCTGGCTCTCGGGGTTGAGGCGAAGTATCGCAGCCCGGGTTTTTTCGATTGGATCATGCGGAAGGCAAAACTCAAAGAGTCTTCGTGACTTGTCCAGCGAGACGGCTGCCGCTGTGAGATCGGGGTCGAACCAGCGTCCCGAGCGTTCGATCAGCGTATCAATCGCCGCCTGCGGGCCTTGCTCCAGGCAGAACACGTCAAGATGTTGGGCGATGCCCATGAGCCTGGAGATGATGGGGATATTCGAGGACTTGAGCCCGGCCGGATAGCCGCTTCCGTCCCAATGCTCGTCCAGGTGCCGCACGCCGATGGAAGCTCTCGCCCCAAGCCCCAGCTTCTGAACGATCATCGCTCCGCGGTCGCAGCGGAGTTCGATCAGCTCGCGATTGTTCTTGTGCTGATCGATCGTGATCTTCGCGAGACGGGCGCTCTTCTCAAAAATCGATGCGTCAGGCAGCACTTGCTCCCAAAGGAGTTTCACGGTCGCGAGCTTCGGCCTCAGAGGCCGCGTCCAATCCGCAAACTTTGCGCCTGCCTTGACCACGCGGTCGTCTCCGCCAACAATCTGGCACATGCGCGCCGAGTTGCTGCTGCAGCCGGCATCCTTCAACAGGCAAGCGTAGTACAGGTCCGATATGACTCTGGAATCGAGGCCTGCCTCAAGGGCAATACGCACCGCGAGCAGGCACGAACGAATCGTATGTCCAGGAACCGCGCCTTCCGTCAGGTCCAGCGCGAATGAGAGCGCGACGAGGATCTCCTGGAGCGTCGGATCGCTACATTCAACTTCTTCGTACGTTGCGGAGGTCACTTGAATGACCATCCTTTCGAAGGGCAAGCTGAGAGTTGCCAGTCACAGCAGAATCAAGTTCATGACGCTGCACCTGCGGTGCCGGCACGCGAGCCAGTTCGCCGGTACATGTCGTCGGTACTTGCTATAGATAGGATCGGGTTCGGCAAGTAATTTCTGTATCCCTCGTTAGTAGTAAGGTGGTAACACCCTGACGACTGGCGACAGCGATCCCAGCGCGAAGGCGCTCATTCGCGCGGAGCATATCGCGCACGCAACCCTCTTTGAACCAGGCGTTTCCCGGGGGTGAGCCGCGCTGTTCGGGGCCGAACTGAACAACCGCCACGGAATCTCCAACTCGCCGCATCTCCCGCATTCCACCAAGGTTATTGCGCGTTCCCACAAACCGGGAATGGCTCGTTTCGGGCCTCCTCACCCACAATTATTCGGAAGCGTTGCACCATTTGCTCGATCCGTACGCCAAAATCCAACTTATCGTGCTGTCCAACTGCCCTCTTTCGGTCTGAAGGTACGCGCCGATCCGACGCAGGACAAACGACCGACAGCGCATACGGGAAATCCACGATGCTGATCGAGACAATCCCCATGTTCCGCTACCTTCGTCCAAACGTTCTAGCCGCCGCTATCCTTTGTGGGCTGGTGTGCGCAGCCACGACAATCGGCGCTCAGGCGACCTCGTTCGGCAACGGCTACAGCGCCGCCGGTGAATCGCGCGGGGGCGCACTCGCTGCTCAGCAGGGCGATCCCATTGACGCGGTCGAGGGCAACCCCGCAGGCCTCGCCGGCGTCAAGATCCGTGTTCTTGAAGCTACTGGCGTCGGCGTCTTCGGTTCAGGATCGTTCCAGAACTCTGCAAACAGCAACGGACGCATGGGCGGCATTGTCGGCGCCATCCCCTATGGCGCGTTCGCCACTCCGCTTGGCGCAAGCCACTGGTCCATGTCAGCGGCCTTTACTCCGGAAATCCTGATGCGGGCCAACTGGCGCTATGTCGATGCGCCCGGAACCGCTGGCGTCACCTATGGCTTGCAAACCAACGAGACGCAGATTGTCGCGGTGCGTTCTTCAGTCGGCTTGGCGCGAACCTTTGGGCCGAAGTTGTCTGTCGGAGCTGTCCTTGGGCTGGTCTACAACACGAACAATCTAAACGCTCCATACATCTTTCAGCAGCAGCCCCAGTTGGCGGGGCTCAAAGTACTCCTGGACCTGAAGACTCAGGGCTACGGCTGGAATGGCAACGCCGGTGTCCAGTTCCAACCCAACAGCCGGGTTCGCATCGGCGTGGCTTGGAAGAGCGGAACAACGATCCACACCAGCGGCACCGCGGATGGATCGGCCTCTGCGTTGTTCGCGGCGCTAAGCATTACCCAGGACCCCACATTCCACTACCAGGCTCAGGTAGAGAACCATCTCCCGCAGGCATTCGATGCGGGCTTATCCCTCAGGGCCAACCATCACATGATCTGGCAAGCACAGGGAGATTTCACCGCCTGGGCCCAGGCGTTCCAGCAGTTGCCCGTTTCTCTCACAGGAGGCACGAACGCAGTCATCAACAGCGTGGCGGGAAGCAGCACTCTGCAGGATGCGGTTCCGCTGCACTGGAACAATCAGGCCGGGGTCCACGTAGGCGTCGATTCGCCATTGGGTGAGAACTGGGTTCTGCGCGCGGGATACGGCTTCATGTCGAATCCTGTGCCAAGTTCGACGCTGCTTCCCCTTACCGCGGCGATTATGCGGAACTCAATCGCGACCGGAGCCGGTTGGAGCCACGGGCGTCTGCGTCTCGATGCGGCCTACCAGGCACAGCTGCCCAGTTCGGAGTCTGTGGGCAAGAGCAGTATCCTGGCAGGCGAATACAGCAATAGCCGGGTCCAGATCTTCTTGCAATCGGTTACCGCCACCGCGCGGATCAGTTTCTAAGGCTGCCTCGATTCGATCCCGTCCGAGTTATCATTGAGGCCTTGGTTATGCGTGGAATTTTTTCAATCCTGCTGTCAGCCGCGATCTTTCTCGCTGCCTCTGCTTCATCCCTGTCTCAGAGCACCGCCGGTCCCTCATCCGCCCAAAAACCCAAAGACCCTGAACCCGACATAAAAGTCAGCTCGCGGCTTGTCGTCGTCGATGTTGTGGTTAGAAAGAGCAATCATCCAGTCCCCGGCCTCCAGCAAAGCGACTTCGCGCTCTATGAAGATGGCGCGCCGCAGACTATCCGTTATTTCACCCCACACTTCGCTGACCAGCAAGCCGCGGCCAATGTAGCCGCCACCCCACCGGCCGTCCTGCCGCCAAATACGTTTACAAATCTGCCCGCCGCCAACGTCACCGATTCCGTCACCGTGCTGCTCCTCGACGGTCTCAACACACAGCCTACCGACGTGCAGTATGTCCGCCGCGAGATGATCTCTTACCTGAAGAAAATGCCTCCGGGCCGGCGTATCGCGGTGTTTGCGCTCGGACACCAGCTGCGGCTCCTGCAGGGCTTCACAACGGACTCGAGCTTGCTCCTGGCCGCCCTCGAAAAGACCAAAGCCACTTCGCCCGCATCGCTGCTTCTCGACGATGTGTTCAACAACGAGGTAGCGGGCCTGTCTGGTGGTCCCGGAACCTCCGCGCAGGATATTGCGAACACGGCTAACTTCGACGCCGAAGCCGACGCCAACCAGGCGAATATGCGTGTCAGCATGACCCTCGAGGCAATGCAGCAGATTGCCCGATATTTGAGCGGCGTTCCCGGACGCAAGAATCTTGTATGGTTCTCGGGCTCGTTTCCTCTGCAGTTTTTCGCGGCCCATATCGATCCTCTTGGAAACTCCGACACTCAGGCCATTTCAACCTTTGAGGAAGAGGAGAAAGAAACCGCGGACCTGCTCATCGCCGCTCGCGTGGCGCTTTATCCAGTGGATGCGCGCGGGGTGCTCCTGATGCCGATGGGCGCGACTGCGTCGATGACTCCGGCTTTCGGGGCCACTGGCCCCGGCGGAAGCCCTACCCCAGCCGCTACACGGCTTGCGTCGCTTCAAAGAACAGCCGAGCACGCCACGATGGACGAGCTTGCGCAGCAAACCGGTGGCCGCGCTGTCTACGATTCCAACGGCTTGCAGGAGGCGATGGCCGACGCGATTGACGACGGGTCAAATTTCTACACGCTGGCCTACGTACCCACCAACACCAACTACAACGGCGCACAGCGCAATATCCAGGTTCATCTCTCGCATGAAAAGGCCGATCTCTTTTACCGGCGCGGCTACTACGCCGACGCAACCATGCTCTCTGGGAACAGCGCGAAGCGAGACGGCCGCGCCATCTTCCTCGAATCCATGCAGCGCGGTATGCCCGCGGCTAGCCAGATCATCTTCGATGTGCGTGTTGCAGCTCCCGATCAAAACCCTCCCAGTGGACCCATTGTGGGGGCCAAGTCCGAAATGAAAAATCGCGCCGCGCGTTATGCCATCGACTATGCTGCCGTTCTCGGCACCATCGGCCACACGCAGAACGCATCTGGCGTATGGCAGGGTCACGTCGCCGCCCTCGCCATCGCTTACGACCGCGACGGCAATCGCCTCAATTGGGCGGTTAATGATCTGCCCCTCAACCTCGATCAAGCCTCAACGGACCAAGCATCCCGCTCCGGTCTTCAGATCCATCAAGTTTTGGATTTGCCTGCAGGCGAAGTCTTTCTCCGCGTGGGAATCTACGATCCAACCTCCGGCCACTTCGGAACCTTCGAGGTCCCGCTCCACGTTGCCGCGACCAAGTAGAGGCCCCCTCATTCCCTCGGCGGAATTTAGAAACCTGCACTGTGATCGGTGCAAAGTAGCGTTAACTCTTTTGTCATCAACAAAATTCCCGAATATCGCGATCAAAAAATGATCAATGAACGGCCCAAAATCAACAAGAATGGCCCTTTGGGGCCCGAAAATCGAGCTCAGGTCGCGCCCTCTCAAATCTCCGTCGGCCGGTCTGCCTTTCAAGAGCAGGCTCATGTTCTAGCTCAACTAGCTCCACCAGCCCCGCTAACGCCGCTAGCTCCGCTCACCCCGCGTTGACCTGATCTTCGCTTAACGATAAAATCAAAGAGTTTGGCGATGCACCCAGTTGCTGGGTGCGCGGGATGATGTCGGGCTCTCCGCTGAAATCAGCGTGTGTGCGTCCTGCCTCCCGGTGCAGTTTTCAGTTCTGTATCCGCCCCATTGAGCACACGATTCGCGTTTGCGTCCTGGGATCCATGGCGCTGGAGGATTTGTTATGTACGCAGTCATTCGTACCGGCGGCAAGCAGTATCGCGTCTCGCCCGGCGACGTCCTGAAGATTGAAAGCGTTGATTCAGGCAGCCCAACCGTCGAGTTCAGCGATGTGCTGGCCGTTTCCGGTGAGACCGGATCGCTAGCCAAGCCGGCCTCCGCCAAGGTCACCGCAGAAGTTGTCGGCCAGGGTCGTGGCGAAAAAATTCTCGTCTTCCACTTCAAGCGGAAGAAGCAGTACAAGAAGCTCCAGGGCCACCGCCAGAACTTCACTGAGGTTCGCATCAAGGCCATCGTGGCTGACGGCGTCACTTATGACGCCGCGAAGAAGTAGTTCTCAGCCTTCAGTTTTCTCGTGGGCGCCGAAGCAGTGGATTTTGAGATGAATTAGCTGAAAGCTGACGGCTGAAAGCTGTTGGCTGTTCATAAAAGGGGATTGAACCATGGCACATAAAAAAGGTGGAGGCAGTTCCACAAACGGACGCGACTCGAACGCGCAGCGCCTCGGCGTAAAGGCCTTCGGCGGTCAGTTGGTCACCGGCGGAACCATCATCAGCCGCCAGCGCGGCACTCGTATCAAGCCCGGCCCCAATGTCGGCATCGGATCGGACGACACGCTCTTCGCCAAGATTTCAGGTCGCGTCAAGTTCACTGATCGCGGAAACCGCGGCCGCTTCGCTTCCGTCGAACCTGTTACGGAGTAACCGCCGCGATCTCCAGATCTTCGCGTCGTCCTAATTTCGCGCCGCGGCATCGAATACGCGCAACCAACTCCAAAATCAAAAAGCCACGGCACTCGCCGTGGCTTTTGTTTTTCAAGTCCCTTAGTCCCTTAGTCCCTGGCCTTCTTGTTCCCTCGTTCCCTTGGTCCCTTGTTCCCTGCTTCTATATCTCCGATTCCCGGCCCTTCATATTCCGCGCGAGCACCTTCTCCACCACACGCTCCACATCCGAAAGGAAGAAGCTGGTGGCGGGCTGCTGCGCCGCTACCTGCGTGCCCGTATGGCCCAGTGCCGAAGCAATTTCGTTCCAGCGATGGATGGTCGAGCTTGCCGGCATCAACACCGGCCTGCGTGCCGGCTCCGGAATGATGCTGTAAACCATCCAGATAGCCAGCGTCGCGAGAATGAGCGCTTCGTAAACGATTTGCAGCGGATTGGTAAGCGAAATAGCGCGCGACATCAACGACGAAAGAACAAAGTCTGCCGAGGACATCATGCCGAAGCCCAATGCGATGCCAAACGATAAATCGCGCACGGTTAGCCGCAACGCATTCATGCTCAGGCAGAGAAAGGCGAGCAAGCACAGCTCAAGAACGCTCACTGAGTGCATCAGTCCATAACAAATGTCAGCGACGAGATCGAGCCCTTTGTGCGCGTAGGAAATTGAAGTCAAACTCACAATCACCGAAACCACGGCCGCCCAGCGGAAGATGACAATCGCCAACTTCGCGATTCCAGGAAACGCCGCCAGCGCCGCGCGGAAGACCTCAATGCAAATGAAAAACAGCAGGAGTGTACTCGCGAGGTAGGTCGCGAAAAATCCGAAATAGTAGATTTGGCCGGCGTGGATGTCTCTTGCCCACGGCTTGGTCTCGAAGTAAAGAACGAGCATCAGCAGCGGTGTCGAAATTGCGCGCAACGCGAGGTAGTAGCCCATCGCCGGAAAGCGGCGATGAAGCCCCTTGCTGAAGAAAAGAATGGCGAGCGCCGCCCAGAGGACAATTTCAGCCGCGCTCATCGCCGACATTGCAATGTTCAATGACATAGAGGCTGGTTTGCAACCGCTCCAACGCCCTCAGGATAGCGCCTATATGCCTAATGGCCCAAACACAAAAGGGTAACGCTCCGCTGGCACTTTCGTGCTATGCAGTACTCTTTGGGTTTTCAAGGGCTGAGAATTCGTGCGGGTTGTTAGCGAGCCGGCGCCATTGGAGCGACGCATGCGTTGTGCTCTTGGCAGGAGATTGGACCGGGAAGGTTGATCAGCGGACCAGGATCGGTCACGCCAATCGAATTGTGCAAATTACGGGAATTAGGGTTGGCTGGCGCAAACGTTGCGCAAGCAAGGCCGGCGACGGCAACGAACAAGGCGAAGAAGCGGATCAAGTTGTTCATCTTTGGTAACCTTTCACAGGAGGATTTTGAAAGAAATTTCTCTCCTTCATGAATAGAATCGTATCCTGAAATTTGCTACCAAGTGCATTATTATCAGCTAGATACTAAACATATACGGCGCGAGATTACCGACGTAACTTCACCGCTTCGGCCTCCTTCCATTCGTAACCCTTTTCACCCGTTTTCCACGTCACTCCAGCACACCTCCGCGCATGGTAAAATAACCCTAGATAAAGTCGCTTGATAGCCCTTCTTTTCAAGCGGTTACTCTCGCTTCAGCATCGGAATTCATCCTCGGCGACCCGCAGCCTCACGAAACCCATTGCGAACGGAAGTTTATGGCGACTGAAGTACCTCCCGGCAAGACTCCTCCCGGCGACAACGACAGTTACACTGGCGACAACATCAAGGTCCTCGAGGGCCTTGAGGCAGTCCGCCTCCGTCCCGCAATGTACATCGGCTCCACCGGCGAGATGGGTTTGCATCACCTCGTCTACGAAGTCGTGGACAATTCCGTCGACGAAGCTCTAGCCGGTTACTGCAAGAAAATCGATGTCGTCATCCACGTCGATAACTCCATCACCGTCGTCGACGATGGTCGCGGGATTCCCGTGGACATGATGGACCTTCCCGGCGGCCAGCACATGCCGGCAGTGCAGGTTGTGCTCACCAAGCTGCATGCGGGCGGCAAATTCGACGCCTCTACCTACAAAGTTTCTGGCGGTCTTCACGGCGTCGGCGTCAGTTGCGTCAATGCGCTTTCGCAGGAGTTCAACGTCGAAATCTGGCGCGACGGTCACACCTGGGAAATGGATTTCAGCGCCGGCATTCCCACCAGTGAGCTGCGCCAGGCAGGCATCAGCAAGCGGCGCGGCACGCGTGTTCATTTCCTGCCTGACAAATCAATCTTCACCGCCACTGAATTCAACTACGACACCCTTGCGCAGCGGTTGCGCGAAATGGCCTTCCTCAACAAGGGCCTTGAAATTACCCTCACCGATGAGCGCACCGCCGATGCAAAGACTGGCGAGGCGCGCCGCGCTGAGTTCCGCTACGCCGGCGGCATCTCCGAATTCGTCAAGCACCTCAACCGCGGCAAGTCCGTCCTGCATGACAAGCCCATCGTCATGGAGGCACTGCGCGACGCCGTCGAGATCGACATCGCTCTCCAGTACAACGACGCGTATTCAGAAACCGTCTTCAGCTTCGCCAACAACATCAACACCGTTGACGGCGGCTCGCATCTCTCCGGCTTCCGCGCCGCGCTCACGCGCACCATCAACTTCGTCGGCCAGCAAATGGGGCTGTTCAAAGACATGAAAGAGTCGCTCTCGGGCGACGACGTGCGCGAAGGCCTGGTGGCCGTCGTCAGCGTCAAGTTGTCGCAGCCGCAATTTGAAGGGCAGACCAAGGGCAAGCTCAACTCGGACATTGCCGGCACCGTGCAGGCCTTCGTCAATGAGCGCCTCGGCATGTTTCTCGAGCAGAATCCTCCCGTAGCCCGCAAGATCATCAACAAAGCAATTGAAGCGGCTCGTGCGCGCGAAGCAGCCCGCAAGGCCCGCGACCTTACGCGCCGCAAGGGAGCTATGGATGGCGGCGGCCTTCCCGGCAAGCTGGCCGATTGCAGCGAGCGCAACCCCGAGCGCTGCGAGCTTTACCTGGTCGAGGGCGAGAGCGCCGGCGGCACCGCCAAGCAGGGCCGCGATCGCAAGTTCCAGGCCATCCTGCCGCTCAAGGGCAAAATCCTCAATGTCGAAAAGGCGCGCTACGACAAGATGCTCGGCCACGAGGAAATCCGCGCCATGATTACCGCGCTCGGCTGCGGCATCGGCAAAGACGACTTCGACGCCGCCAAGGTTCGCTACGGCAAAATCATTCTCATGACCGACGCCGATGTCGACGGCTCGCACATTCGCACGCTGTTGCTCACCTTCTTCTTCCGCCACATGACGGAACTCATCAAGCGCGATCATGTCTACATCGCGCAGCCGCCGCTCTACAAAATCAAGAAGGGCCGCTTCGAGCAGTACATCAAAGACGACCGCGAATTTGTGAAGGTGATGGTCAACCGCGCCGCCGAGGGCATGATCGTCCGCCACGGCGAGACTGCCGGAAAAATCGAGGGCGCCGACCTCACGCGCTTCATGTCGACCCTTAATGAGTATCTGGGATTTGTAGAAAAGGTTGACAAGCGCATCCGCAACGAAAAGCTCACCGAGATGCTGGCTCGCGCGGAGCTCACTCAACGCGCCGACTTTGCCACGAAAGACGGCAAGGGAGCTCCGGAAAAAATCACGGCCCTGCACAAGCGACTCGTCGAACTCTCTGACGAGTTCCAGTTCAAGCGGGTTGACAAGCCCCTCGAAGACGAGGAGCACCACACCTGGTCGATCAAGGTCGTCGACTCCCAGGGCCTCGAACGCAACATCAACTGGGAGTTGGCCTCCAGTCCCGAGTTCCGCCAGATGATGGCCAAGTATTCGCTCATCAAAGAATTTTTGGAGCCGCCGTTCCTTGTCGAGTTCGCGCCCAAGGGCGCAGCCGCTATTGCCGAGGAAGAAGAAGACGAAGCTGCCGAAGCCGCCGCCTCGCCGGGCAGCGCCGAGACCAAAGCCGAATCCAAAACGGACGCCAAATCAAAAGGCCGCGCCGCGCGCGCGCTTCGCGAGCCGGTAGAAAAGCAAACTGCCCGCGATCTCTTCTCCTACATCGTCGAGCAGGGCAAGAAAGACTATCAAGTCCAGCGCTACAAAGGCCTCGGAGAGATGACGGCCTCGCAGCTCTGGGAAACCACGATGGATCCCGAGCGCCGCACGCTTCTCGTCGTCAAGCTTGAGGACATCGCCGAGACCGAGGCCA
The DNA here is from genome assembly GCA_963763585.1 of uncultured Acidobacteriaceae bacterium. Classification (GTDB taxonomy): domain Bacteria; phylum Acidobacteriota; class Terriglobia; order Terriglobales; family Acidobacteriaceae; genus Telmatobacter. The sequence continues at coordinate 31,863 of CAVXPR010000018.1, forward strand.
TCTTCACCACGCTGATGGGCGAAGACGTCGAAGCCCGCCGCAAATTCATCGAAGACAACGCCCTCGACGTCAAAAACCTCGACATCTGACGATCGGCCTTCCCGAACATGTTGGGTGCCCCCGGTCTCGACTTTGAGACCGGGGATACTACAAACCTAGACCGACGTCGCTCGCCGGGAACTCCGGCGCCCGTGCCCACCCCAAAATCCCCTCACCGCTTCAGAATCATTCCTGCCCAATCGACCCACACGCTCGTCACCGCCAGCCTTCCCGCTACCAAAGTCACCACCGCGTAGACAGCCAGCCCCACGGCAAACGGTCGATCGAAGCTCCGCGTCATTGCCGCGCGCACCAATAGCAGCAGCGCCCCCAGCGTCACCACCGGCCCTGAGATCCCCACCCAATGGTGACCCCCGAAGATCGACCCAACCTGCGCAATGCGGCCGGTCGCTCCGCTCACGATCGCTAGCGAAGCCAGTAGCATCATCGGACGATGAATGCGCGGCCGCTTGCGGTTCAGCACGCCGATCGTCACGAACACCGCGAACAGCGCAATCTCCGCAAACATGAACAGCAGAAACTGTGGGCCCGGCCAGTCGAAAACCACTTGGCTCGGATCGACCTGGATGGAGCGCGTAGCCACCAGCGGTCCGGTCACCACGATCAGCGCGGCAATCGCCACCACGCCCCAGCCCAGTGTCATATGCAACCGGCGATTGTGCGTGGAGATCAGCAACGCTTGCACAAAGAACATCACGAACCAGGCAAAGATGGCGCCCGAGTGCGCCACCACAATGGCCAGCATCACCGGGGCAATCGGCGAACCGTCAACATGTTTGCCATGAAAAATGTATTGCTGGAAGCCGAGGACGATAAGAACCAGAAAGATGGCCCCGGCGGCAGCGTAGAAAAAGCGGTCAGGCTTCATCCGCAATCTCCTCTTCTTGAATTTCAGCAACTCTTTTCGAATTGTAGAAACGTGGGGGGAAGTCGCGACACTTCAAATGTCGCGCTCAAATCTTAATGGGTCCCGCGGTCGGCCCAATCATTACGATCCCGTCCGTCGGTTTCTCAACGGAGAATCTGGATTGCCGCGACAAAATCGAGCCGACAATCGATCTACCTGCGGTTGGGATTCGCAAGAAACGTTGGTATTTTCTCAGCGCACCTCAAACGCCCGCACCCCCACAGAACTGTCATCCTGAGCGCGGCGGAGCGGAGTCGAAAGCCTGCCCTGAGCGAGCCCACTCAGCGGACGAGTCGAACGGGGACCTGCGGTTGCATTTTCCTTCCCCGCCTCGGTTCATCTCCGCCCCTCAACCGACGGATCAACCGCATACCAGCCTTCGCTCAGGTCGTTCCACGTAGGGTTGCTTTTTTCGATCAATGCAATCTTCTTTGCGCGAATCCAGCCCTTTAACTGCTTCTCCCGCGCAATTGCGCTTTTGGGGCTCCCGAAGCGCTCGAACCATACGAGCCGGTTGCAATTGTATGTCGTCGAGAATCCTTCATGAGTTTTCTGCTTATGATCGAATATCCGCTTCGACAAATTGCCCGTCACCCCAATGTAAAGTGTGTGGCTCCGGCTAGCGGCAATGTAGGTGAAATAGGCTCTCTCGGCCATGGCGAGAATGTATAGCAGATTGCCGGCAGTCGCAAAGAGTGCACCATCGTAGCTCTCATCGCTCGCCCCATTTTCAGACGACCGCTCTCCCACAGACGACTGCTCATCCACAAATCTGTCATCCTGAGCGAAGCGGAACGGAGTCGAAAGCCTGCCCTGAGCGAGCCCGCCTAGCGGGCGAGTCGAACGGGGACCTGCGGCTGCCTCTTTCTTCACCGGATCAGGACGACCGTTTCCCGCCGCAGGCGACCATTCCCCGACAGATCTGTCATCCACCCACAAATCTGTCATCCTGAGCGCAGCGCAGCGGAGCCGAAGGACCTGCGGTTGCTCTTACCCTTCGCCGGGTCAGCGATCGAAGTCAAACGGGGACCCGCAGCTGCCCATGTTCTTCGCAGAGTCAAGACCCCCGCTCCACCACAGAACTGTCATCCACCCACAAATCTGTCATCCTGAGCGCAGCGCAGCGGAGCCGAAGGACCTGCGGTTGTCTTCCTACTTCCCGTCCGCGAAGAAATCGAAGGCAACGCCCTCGACGTCAAGAACCTCGACATCCAAGAGTTGGCAGGGCCCCCTCCGTTGCTGGGGCTGCCCACGGGCATTACCGGGAGGAAACGGGGTCGTTGAAATCACCTCGAGTAGGCCCCAGGCTCGAATTGAAGGAACTTCCCGACCAAAGCTAGTATCCAATGAATATTTTCCAAGATGCGGAGTAACATGGTGACCAAGGAATCCGATGATCCTCAAGCACGCGCATATAAAGAACTTCCGTTCGCTGAAGGATGTTTCTGTCTCCTTTCAAAACCAGACCGCCATATTGGGCGGCAATGGCGCCGGCAAATCAACCATACTGAAAGCGCTGGACCGATTCTATGGATCGTCAACAAGCGTCGCATTGGACGACTTCTTTGGAAACGATGTCGATGCGCCCATAGAAATCGGATTGACGTTCACCGATTTCAACGACGCGGAACGCGAGATTTTGAATCCAGAATCGCAAATAATGAACTAAACGTTGTACGCATCTTCGATGCGAAGAGCGGAAAAGCCTCGGGCAGATACTACGGCTTCATTAAGGGCCACGAACCATTTGACGAGATACGGGGCTCGGAAAAGGCGCTCGCAAAGCGAACGGCCTATAAGCTGCTTCGAGAGAGCGATCCCACGCTATACGGTGACCTACCAGACATCACAAAGGCCGAGGATATTGATCCGCAACTGTTGGCTTGGGAGGAGAAACATGGTGACAAATGTCAAATTGTCCGTGACGACGGTCAGTTCCTAGGCTTCACAAACGTCGCCAAGGGCTCCCTGAGCAAGTCCACAAGTTTCGTTTTCATCCCCGCAGTCAGGGATGCTGCGGCGGACGCCGTCGACGGGCGCGGAAGTGCGATTGCTCGCCTCATGGAACTTGTCGTGAAAAGCGCGGTTCAGAGGCGCAAGGACTTTCAGGAATGGCAGGAGAAGACATCCAACGAATACAAACAACTCGTTAGCCCGGATAATCTGACGGAACTCAAGGGGTTAGCGGACGAACTCACAAAGAGTCTTCGGATGTTATACGAAGAAACATCTGTTTCTCTCGAATGGCAGTCCGCAGCAGATTTCTCCATCCCGCTCCCCTCCGCAGAAGTTTCTCTGGAAGATGGCGGATTCCCGTCGAGCGTAGAGAAGCAGGGCAACGGCCTTCAGAGGGCATTTATCCTAACCCTTCTCCAGCATTTAGCGCGCGCCGTCGTCCTAAACACACAGAATCCGCCCGACGATCAAGCTCAGATCGAACTTGAGAACCAAACCGGAGTAATCCCTGACTTGAAGGGCGTGCCGGAAGCCCCCGTCCTTCTGCCGGGCCTAATACTGGCCATTGAAGAGCCAGAACTCTACCAGCACCCAACTAAGCAACGGCATTTCGCGCGGGTGTTAGGCCTTCTCAGCGACGGGATACTTCCGGGGGTTGCGGCGAAAATGCAAATTGCATTTGCATCGCATTCGCCGTACTTTGTTTGTGTCGATCGATTCGATGAAGTTCGCCTAGCTAGGCGACGAGCTGTTCCAAAAGTGAAACATCAGGAATGCACGCTGCGAGAGTCATCGCTTCGCAAGGTTTGCGACCTGCTAGAGAACGCTCACGGGAAGCCTGCGGGGGCCTATACAGAAACCGGCCTGAAATCGCGTCTGCACATAATTACGCCCGAAGTGGCGGAAGGATCTTGCCGACGTGGTCGCGCTCGTCGAAGGCGAGAGTGATCGCGCCGCACTCAAGGTGATTGCCGCCGTTAGAAAAGTATATTTTGAGGCGATGGGAATAGCGGTGCTCGGTGTGAACGGAAAAAACAATTTAGACGTCCGGAGCCATTTTGATGTCACTTGAGATTCCGGTGTACGTGATATGGGATTGATAAATGAGCAGAAAAGATCGAGGGCGAAGCAGCAAATCGCGCCCTTCAGAGACTGCTTGGCGTGAAAGACTGTGATGCGGCTCAGCTGGAACCCAATTGACTGATAACTTTGCGTGTTTTGAATGGAAATCGGAAAGACCTTGGAAGAGGAGCTGGGCGTTAAAGAATTCGAGGGCGCGCTTTCCGAAGCAATGAAAGAATTCTCGGTGCACCCAAAAGGACGATGCAATCAAAGCCCCAGCGATCATGCGACAGACATTAGCCAAGTTAGCGGAACAGAAAATCACCAGCAACTCGTTAGAGGCCATTCTGGAAAAAATCCAGGCGTTGAAATCAAAGAGCCTGGCAGACACTCAGACGGACTCATAAGTCCGGGCAACGGGGGTGGCCAAGCACTCAACAGCCAGCGACCGGCAATCGCAAAGAGCGTTCCACCGGTATCAATCAATTTCCCGACACGAGTTCGGCGACCCCGCCGTCCC
>CAVXPR010000019.1:0-7492 GCA_963763585.1 uncultured Acidobacteriaceae bacterium
CGACATGGGTCTCTTCCCCGACCTGCTTCCCGGCTACGTTCCGGTCACCGCGCCTGGCGCATTCGCCGAGTACTCCAACCTCCCGGCAACCCCCGGCCATTCGCTGCCGCAAATGCTCGATTCCGCCGCCGCGGGCGATCTCGGCGCGCTTCTCGTCGTCGGCGCCAATCCTGTTTCGCACGCCAAACTCGATCCCGCAGTTTTCCAGCACACCTTCCTCATCGTGCAGGATCTATTCCTCACCGAGACGGCCGCGCTTGCCGATGTCGTCCTTCCCGCCGCAAGCCTCTACGAAAAATCCGGCACCGTCACCAACACCTTCGGCGACATCCAAATTGTTCGCAAGGCCGCCGACCGCGCCTGCGTCAAACCCGACTTCGAAATTCTCGTCCGACTTGCCGGCGGCATGGGCGTCGATGTCAGCACACTCGTCCCCTTCGGCCAAAATCGAAATTCGCGTGGCACCACCGGCGACCTCGGCCAGTCGCGCGGCGCGCAATCCGGCGAGGCCGACCGGCACTCTGTCTGGCTTGAGGCCAACGGCCTCGAGCCCAAACTCAGTCCTTTCGATCCGCTCGCCGTGCTCGACGAAATCGAGCGTCTTGTTCCCGGCTACACCCTCGACCGCGTCAATCTCTTCGCGGGCAACGACGTCCACACCGAGCCGGCCTCGCCCGCACTCGCGTCCACTCTCGTGCCCAGCTTCGTTCCCGTCTCCGCACTCGCCGCGCCAGAACTCGTCGTTCCCGCGCACGATACTCTCTTCACCTCTGGCACGCTGGGCCGCTACAGCACGGCGCTCCGGCAACTCGAGCAACATCAGGCAAATGAATCCACAAAATCGCAACTCGCACAAACCGCAGCCGACTGAAACATGCAGCCGCCGCTGACAACGAAATCGCCATCAAGGGCACGAAGTATCAGGGCACGACTAACAAAGTCGCATCTCAAGGGCACGAAGTATCAGGGCACGACTAACAAAGTCGCATCTCAAGGGCACGAAGCGTCAGGGCACGACTAACAAAGACGCATCTCAAGGGCACGAAGTATCAGGGCACGACTAACAAAGTCGCATCTCAAGGGCACGAAGCGTCAGGGCACGACTAACAAAGTCGCATCTCAAGGGCACGAAGCGTCAGGGCACGACTAACAAAGACGCATCTCAAGGGCACGAAGCGTCAGGGCACGACTTTAGTCGTGCCGTAGATGACCAAAAGTGAATTGGGGCTTTAGCCCCCGAGAATCTCAGGTATTAAGACAGTAGGCCAAACGCACGTGACGATCCTCGCATTCTTTCTCTGGAGCCTCGCCAAAGTCGCCGTCATCACGGTGATGATGCTCATGGGCATCGCCTATACCGTGCTCCTTGAGCGCAAGCTCGTCGGCCGCATCCAAAATCGTTGGGGACCCAGCCGCGTCGGCCCATTCGGCCTTTTGCAACCGCTCGTTGATGGCGCCAAGAACTTCCTCAAAGAAGACCTGATCCCTGCCGCCGTCTATCGCCCGCTCTATCTGCTCGCGCCCATCATCTCGCTGGGCTGCGCGCTCATCGCCATTGCCGTCATTCCGTTCGGCGCGCCCGGCATAGGCCCGCACGGATTCGATCTTTTTGAGATCTCCAACATCAACGTTGGCCTGCTCGTCATTCTCGGCGTCACCTCCATCGGCGTCTACGGCATCGCCCTGGCCGGCTGGTCCTCCAACAACAAATACTCCCTGCTGGGTGCGCTTCGCTCCTCAGCCCAACTCATCAGCTACGAGCTCGCCCTCGGTCTCTCGCTAGTCGGCGTCGTTCTCCGCGCCGGATCGCTCAACCTCCGCACCATCGTCGAGCAGCAATCCACTCTCGGCGTCGCAACCTGGAACATCCTCGGCGGAGGACAGATTCTGGCCTTCTTCATCTACCTCATTGCCGCCTTCGCTGAGACCAATCGCTCGCCCTTCGATCTGCCTGAAGCGGAAAGCGAACTCACCGGCGGCTATCACACCGAATACAGCTCCATGAAATTCGCCATGTTCTTCATGGCCGAATACGGCAACATGATCAACGTCGGCTGCGTGGCAACTCTGCTCTTTCTCGGCGGCTGGACCAGCCCGCTCGGCGATCTCATCGGCCCATTCCAGAGCAATTTCCTCAACGCGTTTCTGCCGCTCTTCTGGTTCGTATCCAAAGTCGTCTTCTTTCTCTGCGTCTACATCTGGGTGCGCGGCACTTTGCCGCGTTTCCGCTATGACCAGCTCATGAACTTCGGATGGCGCTATCTGCTGCCGCTCGCCATCCTCAACATTGTTGGAACAAGCCTCTGGCTTGCTTATCGCTAGCAGCCGGGGTTGGGTTGCCCCATCCTTTTCGCGAGGCGCATCCGCTCCTGCGCCTCGTGAAAGGGTGGGATGACACAAGCTCATTTACAATCGGGAAGGATTTGCCTTCAGCCTCGATGCATCTGATTCTGTTCTTCCTTTTTGCCGGATTCTGCCTCGCGGGAGCTATCAATCTCCTGGTGCAGACCCATCCCATTAACAGCGCGCTCTCGCTCATCGTCGTCATGACCTCGCTTGCCGTCCTCTACCTGCTCCTCGGCGCGGAGTTCCTCGCCATCGCCCAGATCATCGTCTACTCCGGCGCGGTAATGGTGCTGTTCGTCTTCGTCGTCATGCTACTCAACGCCGGCCGCGAAGAACGCACCCTCGGCAGCCTCGCCGCATCGCGCGTCGGCTTTCCTGCCGTCGTCGCTCTCTTCGCTGTCCTCGCCACCATCATTCTTCACATTCATGGCCTCAACGCGGCGCATCTCGGCGACGGTCTCTCAAACGCGCCCGGCCAATCCAATCTCGTCCTGCTCAGCCAGGTGCTCTTCCACGAGCTGCTTCTTCCTTTTGAAGTCACGTCGGTGCTCATCCTCATAGCAATCCTTGGCGCGGTCGCGCTCGCCCACGTTGAAGGTTCAAAGTTGCCCAACTCTGAAACGGCGGCCCACAAATGAGCCTTCTTCAGCACGACGTCCCGCTTTCCTGGTATCTGCTCCTGAGCGCCATTTTGTTTTCACTCGGCGTCGTCGGCTTTCTCATCAAGCGCAATCTCATTACCGTCTTCATGTCCATTGAGCTCATGCTCAACGCCGTCAATCTCTCATTCGTCACCTTCGCTTACCAATGGCACGAAGTGCGAGGTCAGATCTTCGTCTTTTTCGTCATGATGGTCGCCGCCGCTGAGGCCGCAGTCGGCCTCGCCATCATCATTGCCGTCTTCCGCGTCCGCTCCACGTTAGCCGTCGACCGCATCGACCTGATGAAACTATGAACGAGTCCGCACATCTCTGGCTGATTCCGCTGTTTCCGTTCCTGGGCTTCCTGCTCAACGGAATCCTCGGCTCCCGCCTGCCTCGGCGTCTCGTCTCGTTCATCGGCGTCCTCGCGCCTCTCGTTTCCTTCGCGATCGTTCTCAACGACTTTGGCGCAACCATCATCTCCGCCGCTGTAAGTTGCCCAACCTGCGGTCAGGTCACGGCCCTCGCACTCCCGGCTGCTGAAGCTCTTCCATTTCACTGGATCGCCATCGGCGCGCTCCAGATCGATTTCACTCTCGTCCTCGATCAGCTTTCCGCCGTCATGCTTCTTGTCGTCACCGGCGTCGGCTTCCTCATCCACATCTACTCCCTCGGCTACATGCGCGGCGAGCCCGGTTACGCGCGCTACTTCAGCTTCCTCAATCTATTCCTCTTTTTCATGACCGTCCTGGTCCTCGCCGGCAACTTCCTCCTCATGTTCGTCGGTTGGGAGGGCGTCGGTCTCGCCTCTTACCTGCTCATCGGCTTTTACTTTGAGCGCAGTTCCGCGGCCGCGGCCGGCAAAAAAGCCTTCATCGTCAACCGCATCGGCGATTTCGGTTTTCTCATTGGAATCTTCCTCGTGCTCTCTACCTTCGGCACGCTCAACTTCAGCGGAATAGCTGTCGCTCTATCGCTCCAGCCCGCATGGACCGGCACTGTCGCTCACCGTCATCTGTCTCTGCCTTCTCGTCGGCGCGGCCGGCAAAAGCGCGCAGCTGCCGCTCTACATCTGGCTGCCCGACGCCATGGAAGGCCCCACGCCCGTCTCCGCGCTCATCCACGCCGCCACCATGGTCACCGCCGGCGTCTACATGATCGCGCGCACACATCTCCTCTTCGATCGCGCCCCCATTGCGCTCTGGACCGTCGCCATCGTCGGCGCAGCCACCGCTCTCTTCGCCGCCACCATCGCCCTCGTCCAGACCGACATCAAGCGCGTGCTCGCCTACTCCACCATCTCGCAGCTCGGCTACATGTTCATGGCCTGCGGAGTTGCGGCCTACTCTGCGGCCATCTTCCATCTCGTCATGCATGCCTTCTTCAAGGCGCTGCTCTTCCTCGCCGCCGGCTCCGTCATTCACGCCATGGGCGGCGAGCAGGACCTGCGCAAAATGGGCGGCCTGCGCCAGAAACTTCCCGTCACCTTCGTCACCATGACCGTGGCCGTCTTCGCCATCGCCGGATTCCCGCCCTTCGCCGGCTTCTTCTCGAAAGACGCGATCCTCTACGCCGTATTTCTTAATGGAACCGCGGGCAAGCTCCTCTGGTTCGTCGGCCTCGTCACAGCTCTCCTCACATCGTTCTACATGTTTCGCCTCTGGTATCTCGCATTCATGGGCGAGCCTCGCAGCGAAACGGCGCACCCGCACGAAAGCCCCCGCTCGATGCTCATCCCGCTCGTCATTCTCGCCATCCTCTCCGTCTGCGGCGGCTGGGTCGGGATCGATCGCTTCAGCGCCTACCTCGCACCCGCTGCCCGTGCGCATCGCCCCATGCCCACCGGCAATCCTGCTCTCGAAGCTACTTCTCACCATCGCCGCCGTTCTCGTCGCGCTTGAAGGCTGGCTGATCGCCGACAAATACTACCGACGCAAGACGGAGCGTCCCGCGCAACTCGCCGCCGCGCTTCCAACCGCCTACAAGCTGCTCTCGAACAAATACTACGTCGACGAAATCTACGGCGCGGTCATCATCAAACCGCTGTTTGCCTTCTCGAAATACGTTCTCGGCTGGGTCGTCGACACCGCAATCCTCGGTGGCATTGCCTGGCTTCTCGCCGGCATCGCCAACATCACTGGAATGATCCTCCAACGCTGGCAGTCCGGCAATCTGCGTTCCTACGCCGCGTGGCTGGCCGCTGGCGCGGCTGCCGTGCTTCTATTTCTGCTGCTCACTGGCTCGCCCCACGCGTGGAGCCTTCCCTTCTTTCATTCCGAAACCATCTACAAAGTAAGTCACATCACCGTGATTCAAAACGGGCAGGCAGGGCACTGAGAATGACGAATATCGATCCCATCATTCTCACCCTCATCCTGCTGGTTCCGCTCGCAGGCGCAATCCTCATCGCGCTCCTGCCCGATCGCGCCAAACTCCCCAACTGGATTGCCCTCGCCACAACACTCGTCACCTTTCTTCTAACGCTCCATCTTCCTGCGCACTTCGTCACCGGCCAGTCCGGCTTCCAATTCGAGCGCAACATTCCCTGGATCGAGAATCCCGCCATCTTCTACCACGTCGGCGTAGACGGCCTCTCGCTCTGGCTCGTCGTTCTCGTCGGCCTGCTCGCGCCCATCGGCGTCGTCACCAGTTGGAGCGCCATCCAAACTCGCCGCAAAGTCTACTACGCGCTCTTTCTCGTCCAGCAGACCGCCATGTTCGGCGTCTTCATCTCGCTCGACCTCATGCTCTATTACGGCTTCTGGGAGCTCTCGCTGGTCCCCATGGCCATTCTCATCGCCATGTACGGCCGCAAGGACGGCCCGGCCGCCGCGATTAAATTTTTCCTCTTCACCTTCATCCCGTCCGCGCCACTGCTCGTCGCGATTCTCTGGCTCTACGCGAAAACCGGAACCTTCAATTTCGCTGACCTGCAACTTCAAATCGCCAGCGGCGTTCTTCCCGCCGGCGCGCTCTTCTGGGTCGCGCTCGCATTTCTCTTCGCGTTCGCCGTCAAAGTCCCCGTCTTCCCGCTTCATGGCTGGATCGCCGACACCTACAGCGAAGCGCCCGTCGCGCTCGCCATGGTCGTCGCCGGCAAGCTCGGCCTCTACTCCATGTTTCGCTTCCACGTCGGGCTCTTCCCCGCTGCAGTCCCGCGCCATCGCGCCGCTGCTCATCGCCCTCGCCGTCATCGGAATTCTCTACGGCGCCTGTCTCGCCCTGGTCCAGCGCGATTTCTGGCGACTGATGGCCTTCGCCGCCCTCAGCCATCTATCGCTCATCGTCCTCGCCATCTACGGCCTCACATTCCTCGGCTGGGCCGGCGGCGTCTTTCAAATCCTCTCCCACGGCGTGGTCGACGGCGCGCTTTTCCTGCTCCTTGGCGCGCTCGAAGTTCGCTTCGCCACCAGCCTCATCGACTCCTACGGCGGCCTCGCCGCAAAACTTCCCCGCGCAGCCACCTACTTCGTCATCGCCTCGCTGGCCATGATCGGCCTGCCCATGCTCTCGGGCTTCATCGGCGAATTCATCATCCTCTCCAGCACCTTCGCCGGAGTCAGCCGCCCCTGGGCCATCGCCGCAACGGTCGCCGTCATCCTCGGCGCGGCCTACATGCTGTCGCTCGTGCAAAAAATCTTCTACGGACCCGAAACCACGCTCACCGCCTCCAAACCGTCCGCCGATCTCCGCTTCGGCGAGCTTGCCATCCTCACTCCGCTCGTTGTCCTCATGCTCGTAATGGGAGTAGCACCGAATCTCTGGCTCAGCACCATCCGCATCGGCGTCCATCCGCCGCAAGAGGCTTCGCAACAGCAAGCTTCGCCAAGCAGGCCTCGCAATCATCCCACTTCCCAAACCTCTGTCATCCTGAGCGGAGGCCGCGCAGCGGCCGCAGTCGAAGGACCTGCTACAAAAGCTGTCATCCTGAGCGACCGGAGCGTAGCGCAGGGAGTCGAAGGACCTGCTACAAAAGCTGTCATCCTGAGCGACCGGAGCATAGCGGAGGGAGTCGAAGGACCTGCTGTTGCTTTTTCCAACGCCGGCGCTAATAACCATCTGCCCCTGCCGGGCTCGGAGGCCCCGCGGTGAATCCAGTTCCCGACATCTACCGCATCCTCCCCGAGGTCATCCTCACGCTGACCGGCGTCGCCGTCATGCTCATCGACGCCTCGCTTCCGCCCGCATTGCCGCGCCGCATGCTCGGCTGGGTCGCCGCCATGGGAACCACCATCGCCATCTGGGCAAGCCTGTGGCAGCTCGGGCTGCCTGAAGGAACCGGCTTCTACTCCACCGTTGAAACCAGCGCCTTCACTGTCTTCTTCCACGTCCTCATCTGCGGCATCGTTCTCGTGTCGCTTCTGCTCTCGCTCGACACGCTCCCCGAGCACACCCATCATCAGGGCGAGTTCTACGCCCTCATTGTCTTCGGCGCAGTCGGCATGTGCCTGCTCACCGGCGCGGTCGAGCTTCTCGTCGCCTTTGTCGCCCTTGAAATCTCTTCC